>DYJT01000003.1:129429-165133 GCA_020722965.1 Brachyspira murdochii
CCCAACCTCTTCCCCGACCACCTCCCCGATGCAAGATTAAAGATTTATCTATATAATGTAGATTGGGTTTGAAAATACCACAAAATAGTCATATTTTTTTCTTAACCCAGATTTATTTGTTTAATTTAATTAACAACATTCAAAAAAACTCATGAAGTTTATCTCATTTTTTAATATTTTTAATATAAAAAAAGGATTGCCAGAATTTCCAGGCAATCCCTTTTAATTAACTTTCAAATTACTTATTTTGTTTTCATAAGCTTTTTTACGATAAAATCTGCAACATCTATGCCATGTGAACCTCTTCCAAAGCCTGCATCCATCCCACATTCAACTGCCATCTCATTTGTAACCTGAGTACCACCTGATATTAATATTACTTTATCTCTTATCCCTTTTTCTCTACATACCTGATCGAGCTTTCTCATATTTATTCTATGAACATCTCCATGAGTTATGATTGTCGATGCAAGTATTGCTTTTGCACCTACTTCTATGGCTGCATCTACAAGTTTTTCTACCGGAACAGAGGTTCCTAGATAATAGCATTTAAATCCCCATTTTTCAATTCCACCATGTTTAATATCAAGTATTTCCTGAAGTCCCACCGAATGTTCATCTTCGCCCAATGTCGCACCAACAACTTTCAAATCATATTCTTTAACATATTTTTCTATAATATCATCTGCAAGATAGATGACTTTTTCAGGTATCTTAATGTCTTTAAGATTGACAAAATGATCTACTCTTCCTTTTACCAAAAGCATTGTTCCTTCTGCTGGATGTAAAACTCTTTTATGGATTACCTGTGGATCATTTAAAGTCATTTTTTTTGCAATCTCAATTGCGGCAGCCTCAGCGGCTTCTTCAAAAGTTGGCAATACCATCTCCACTGTAACGATGCCATCTCCATGCCATTCAACTTCAGGTTTGATTATACCATTTTTCTCATCTTCAATTAATGATTTAACTCTATTTTCAACATTATCTTCGGGATCCAATTCATCTATATATGAAATTTTTTCTGGTCTGCAGAGGGTACATCCATCAATGGCATCACAGGGTTTATTAAATTCTGCTGGAACATGATTTATCCCAAAATGTGAACAAACAGGAGCGAAGTAATCATTTTTTCTTTCAATAATAGAGCCAGAAGCTACCCCTCCATTTTGTTCTCGAACTATACCATCCCCATTTCGTTCTGGATAATAACCTGAATCTACAAAGTAACCCTTCTCTACGGCAGCGAAATAACCACCAATTTCAATTATCTCTTCTAAAAACAATACTGCTCTTTCTTTTAGTTCTCTTACTATTTGTCCCAATGGTCCATCCAGATCTAATTTTACAAATTGTTTTATCCCATCAAGAGCATTAAACACCTGTTTGGTAGCGTCAACAGCTCTAATATTATTCTGATGCCATGGAACATTTCTACCTTCATCTGGGGTAATCGTAGATTGTAAATCTGCGGATGTAAGAGTAGATATCAAAGTATCAATGACATGAGTTATCTGTGCTTCGTCGGTATCAGATTCTACATATCTTGTATTTTGTTGAGCCCTAAACTTAAAATCGCTAAAAAAATCCCTTAATGCAACTGCATATGGTAGATCATACCATAATTTTGGTGCTGGTGGAGCAGTTGGCGGTACAGTCGAAAGCCCAATGTTTTCACCTTTCATTCCAGACTTTAAAGAATACATGCTATTGATTGCATGTTGAACCATCAATTCTGGTCTGACTTTCCATGCTTTTTTTGCCGTCGCATTTGCATTATGAGCACCATCTATCTGAAAAATATTTGCATCAGCCATTATCTTTTTTGCTTCTGCCGCATCAACAAATGATCTATACATGTTGACATTACGATATAGGACATTGTATTGAGGATCCTGGTGAGCTCCCGCAATTCCTTCTTCAGCAAAGACAACTGCGACTTCTGGACCTGCGACACCAGAAACATAAGAATGGAAATTTATAGGTCTTCCTATCTCTTCTTCTATAAGATCAAGGGCTTTTCTGGTCGCTCTAATCTGTTTACGAGTTATCGGTACTCCTCCAACCCCTTCAGGAGTTCCTTCAATAAGGCCATCTATATGGGATTGCCCGGTAGTCCTTATAACCATTATATGATCTGCTCCATGCCATGCAGCCATTCGCATTCTTCGAATATCATCTTCAAACCTTCCAGAGGCTATCTCAGTTGTAATTACAGGCTGGGGCTGAGGATCTATGAAATCGAAATATTTTGCTGCTGGTAGAGGAACCGAATTTTTTAAACTTTCCGAATGATCATAAAAAACATGGTCCCCCAACTTCATATTTTTAACAGCCTTTCTCCAGACCCACCCTCTTTTTTTAGCCCTATAATTTTCCAGCCCTTTTAATATTTGGGCTATATCTATCTTTTTATCTGGTTTAAGTTCCATATTTACTCCTATATTTTTTTATAAATTAAATAAAGTTTCACATGGGTAACCCTCAATAATCTTTTTACCGGCAGAAATATAATCTATTCTTTCTTTTTTGCTGACTTTTAATATGACATTTCCGGCTCCATGTCCCAACAGGTCTTTCTTATGAAGTAGATCAACTATCTTATTTGCATCCAGAGAATTAAAACCCATTCTTAACAAAACAGATCTCTCTATTGAAGGAGAGGTATATTTTCTTGCAAGTTCTATCATCGGATCAACTATCTGCGTCGTTAATTCCCAGAATCGTTTTTTAAGTTGTTCATCTGACAATGACGCAAGGTGCTTTCTTCTAATTTCAAAATCATCTTTTCTCTCTAAACCTGATTTCATTTTTAGCTCCTTGATTTAAGATTTTTTGGATCTTTCAGATAATAGATTAAAAATATTCTCTTTAATCCATTTTGGTTCTTCATTTATATCATTGGATAAAAATTCAAAATCTTCCTCAATCATCTTGTAATTTGGATAATTATCTATTAAATTTTCTAGATAAGATATTTTTAATTTTTTTAAATCAATTTCTTTATATTGAAAATCGCTAAGATTATTAGGTAGTACTATATTTTTACCATTTACAAAATTTTCAGAAGTTCCTCGTAATATTTTTATTCCATTTTTTTCAGCAAATGAAAGCTGTGCTTGAGGATGTTTACCTGCACCTGTATATTCAGTTTCCTGAACGACAATTATTTGATCTTGATCTAATTTCATGGCTAAATTTATCGCTCCTGCCAGTGAAGTATTTCCGGCTGGACCTCTTTCTATCCCTTCTAAAGCGGCAAGCATCTCTGTCGCATAAAAAACTTCACCCTGTGTTACCAAAAGATATTTGTCCATATATCGTAATGGTCTTGCAGCATTTCTCGGCGTATCTGCTCTATCAGGCCATTGAGCAAATGGAATACCAAAGCCAGTATGCCCTGTTGTAAAGGATTTTTTATTAAAATCTATATCAGAAGCCATATGTAGTCCACTTAAGTCTACGGAACATGCGATAAATTCTGTATTATTTTTGGATTTGAATTCAAGTTTATATTTTAATGCACCTCGTGCAGTACCTGTTAAATTGCCTCCACCAGCATGGGTAATTAAAATATAATCTGGATCTCTTCCTTCAAGTTGTCTTATCTGATTACATAATTCCCAGCCAAGTGTTTCAATACCAGCTATAGAATATGGAGTATATAAAGAGGCATTAAAATAACCTGTATCTTCTAAAGCAGAAAGAAGTGAATAAAATAACTCAGGACCGACTGATGACATGATGACTTCGGCTCCCATTGCATCACATATTCTTGATTTTTCTATAATTTCTGGTTGACCAACATATTTCGAATCAAATACTTCCTGAATAATTATACATTTAAGTCCTCTCATAGCCGCCTGAGAAGCAACCGCTGCACCATAATTTCCGGAAGTTGCAGCGATAACCCCTTTATAACCCTTCTTCTTTGCCTCATAAACAGATAACGAAGCTCTTCTGGCTTTAAATGAACCTGAAGCATTTGCTGCTTCATCCTTTATATAGATCTTTGCCCCTTTCCCCTTTGGTGCATATTTACGAACAAGTTTAGTAATATTTGAAAGGTAATAGATTGGGGTATTACCAACCTTGCTCTGTTTTTGTATATCTGCTATTTCATGTATCGAGTAACCAACATCATCCATCATCATTTCATAGTCAAATGACATATCTGTAATCTTATATTTGTCATAATCTAGACCAAGAGCCTTCTTCATTATTTCATTTTTTCTACTCATAACTGCTTTATAGCTCTTATCCATAATTAACCTCTTTGCTCTGAATTTTTAATCTCTTCGATTTCTTTTTTAAGTTCTATGCTTATATTGATAAGATGAGGGACAAAATCCCCAAAGTTATGCTTGAAAGTTGGATTAACTTCGATTAATTTACCACTATGTTTTCTTCCTATTCTACTAACTATGGTAACTTCATCGCCAATTTCGGCATCTTCCTGGAGAAAACCAGATATATGAACTATATAGGGAACCTTTTTTGTTTCTTCTGGTATCTTTGCAGTTCTTTCTTCAGGTTTTAAAAGTATCTTTTCAATCTTAACCCATTCACCCTTTTTAACCATAAAATCACCTCTTGAAAATAAAATATCATACTAGTTTCAAAAAGTTAATGTCCATAATACTCTTGATTAACTTAACAGATTAAATTCTTTTTACAATAATTTTAAAAAATTCTTGATAACTCTGATTCACTTATAGAACGAATCTCAGGTTTATACTCAATCGGCTTTCTTCCAAAATTATAACCCATCTTCTCATATAATGCTACTGTTTCCATGTTAACAGGTCTTTGCTGTCTTAATTTCCCAATAGGCATAGTTAAAATTTTATCTGATTTAACATCTGCGATTCCTACTCCAAATATTCCTCTTTTAACACACTCAACCGCAGCTGCGCCATATTTTTGCCCTTGAGTAGCATCATAAGCATCGGATATACCAGCGCGAATAGTATGACCTAAATTTACAGATCTAACACTTGGAGTTTCTTGTACTCCTTTGATAAAAACACCATTTTTATCTAAAAATGCTTTTAAATCATCATCTTCTTTCAACTTTTTTTTAATGATACTGACAATATATTCCCCTGCACCACCCAATTGAACATGTCCGAAATGATCGAGTTCTGTTGAAGATGTTATCAACTGGCCTGTTCTAATATCTTTAATACCTTCGGATACGACTATCATGTACCATGATTTTTTTAATCTCGAATTTTCTAATCTTTCCTTATATTTTTCAACTATTATTTTATACATATAATC
The DNA here is from genome assembly GCA_020722965.1 of Brachyspira murdochii. Lineage (GTDB taxonomy): Bacteria > Spirochaetota > JAAYUW01 > JAAYUW01 > JAAYUW01 > Exilispira. The sequence goes on from DYJT01000003.1 coordinate 134,713, forward strand.
AACATCTACAGGTATTTCGGGTATAAGGATCATATCAGCTTGGCCTGCGACTCCCCCATATAATGCAGTATGTCCAACATATCTTCCAAAAACCTCGACGATCATAATTCTATCATGGGATCTTGCAGTTGTCCTTAATTCATAAACTGCATCTGCTATCTTATTTATTGCAGAAGAACCTCCTACTGAATATGGCAAAATATCTAAATCCATTGTCTTGGGAACCCATATAACTTTAAATCCTGAATTAGAAAGCTGTTCAAGAACCAGAGAAGTGTCATCTCCACCAGCGCCGATCAAGATTTCGATTTTTGATTCTTGAAGATTTTTCTTTACCTTTTCAAAACCATCAGGGATTGAATGTAATTTTACCCTTGAGGTTCCTAAAACAGTGCCACATTTTTTTGCCCTGTTATCTACTAGAGAACAAGGGATAATAATACCAGGATTTTTATCTAAATTATATAAGCCAAGATAACCATTTGGAATACCAAGAACCTCTATATTCTCGTTATTTGCGGCGAATACAACACCCCTTATAACCGCCTCAAGGCCACCACAATCTCCACCTCCAGTGAATAAACCAATTCTCATCTTTGCCTCCTGAAGATTTATTTAAAATTTATTAAATATATTAGTCAAAAATCCATGCCGATAATTTTTCTTTAATCTTTTCAACTGTCTTGCCATTTGACTCACAGTATTTTTGCAAAGATAATAAAATTTCATAAGAAGTTAATGGATTAACGAGATTCATAGTTCCAATTTCGACTGCATCTGCACCAACAGAAAAAAATTCTAAAACATCGTTAAAATTGCTAATCCCCCCCATGCCGATGATTGGTAATTTGGTAGCTTTTCTAGCTTCATAAATATGATATAGAGCAATTGGCTTTATAGCAGGTCCAGAAAAACCAGCATAAATATTCTTGAATCGCGGTTTTTTCTTGTTTATATCGATTGATACACCCTTTAATGTGTTTATCATACTAATTATATCTGCTCCATTGTCTTGCGCAGATTTAACAAATGGTACAATATTTTGAACATTTGGAGATAGTTTAATTATAAGAGGGGTTTTTGTCTTTTTTCTTATCTTTGAAATCAATTTTCCCATTGTCCTGGGATCCTGAGAAAAGGCAATTCCTCCCTTTTTTACATTTGGACAGCTTACATTGATTTCATAATAGTTGAAACAATTGGCTTGATCTGAAAGTTCGACAATATAAATAAAATCTTCGATTTTTTCGCCATTTATATTAATAATCACAGAACAACCTGAATTTTTTAACGATTTAAAATAATCTGAATATTTTTTTAATACTTGATCTATACCAATATTTGCTAGTCCTATTGAATTTAGCATCCCGCTATGGACCTCATATATTCGAGGGGGTTGATTCCCATCTTTTGGTTTTATAGTCGTACCTTTTATGGTTATACCACCAAGAAGAGAAACATCGAAAAATGTTTCGAATTCCTGTCCATAACCAAATGTTCCTGATGCTGTTAAAATAGGATTTTTCAAAATCAACTTCTGGTTTTTAACTTCCAATAATGACATAAAATTCCTCTAGAATTTAAAATCCAGCTAATACATAACTGGTTTATTTTTTACGATAAATTAATTTATGTCTATTCCAGTTGAATATCCTTATAATAAACTACTGGTCCATCTTCACAAAGATATAGATAACCATCATTTTTTTTTGATACAGCACAACCAAGACAGGCATGAAAACCGCAACCCATGAAAGATTCTAAAGAAAGAAATGATTCATAATTTTTTAATTCATTCCATCTTAAAAACGATTTTAGCATAGGATCCGGGCCACAAACTGCAAATAATGGGTTTTTAAACCTTTCAAGTAATTTATTAAATTCTTCGGTTTTCAAAACATCTATTGCATTGCCTACTATTGCTTGACAACTGCAACCAGTAAGATAATCATCTGTATAGAAAAGCCTTTTTTCAAAGGAAAAGAAGATAGAAGAGAAAAAATATTTTAAATAATCTTCTGGTAATAAATATGATTCGTCGCGCATTCCATAAATCAAAAATAGATTTGGGAAATTAAGACTCTCTTTTAATGTTTTTGCATAAAAAATTAATGGAGCTATCCCAATCCCACCACCTATAAAAAAAGCAACATCAAAGGTAGAAAGCTTATCAAATTCAACAGGGAAGCCTTTACCCAAAGGACCTATCACATCTAATTTACTTCCATTTTTCTTCGTAGAAAGTACTTTTGTTCCTTCTCCTTTTACCTGATATAGTATTCCTATTTCATAATCATCAATATAAAAAACCGAAAAAGGTCTTCTTAAAAATGGTTCCAATGATTGAGGCTCAATTTTAATATTGATAAACTGTCCTGGTTCGGCATTAAAATTTGTAGGTCTTGATATACCAAGTAAATAATAATTTTCATTTATCTTATCATTTTTAGTTATATATCCTTCAAAATCAGCAATTTTGCCTTTATTCATAAATATAAACCTTTAATCTTAAATTATTGTTTTTTAAATTATTGTCTTTCTAAAAAATTTATTTCCAGTAGGATTGTATTCAAAAACAACAGAGCCATTTTTGAAAACTTGAGTGATTCTACCATATAATTTTCTTCCCATATAAGGGGAGTATTTGGCTTTAGAATAAAAAAATGACCTGTTGATTTCTACATAATCTTCTGGATTAAATATTGTTAAATCTCCTATATAGTTTTTAGCAATTTTCCCTTTTTTTTCAATATTAAAAGCTTTTGCTGGATTAGATGCAAATAAACTTACAAGGTCGGTCAGGGCAACCAAATTATTTCTTACGAACTCGTTGTAAAGCAAAAGAAATGAGACCTCCAATCCTGTTATGCCAAAAGGAGCAAGGTTAATATCTATATGCTTTTCTTTTTCAAGATGAGGTGCATGATCTGTAACGATGATATCTATCTTGCCATCAATAAAATATTCACGCAATTTATTCTGATTTTCAACACTTCTTAGTGGTGGAGAGACTTTGAATACAGGATCTTTTGTTTTGCAAAATTGCTCATTTAATAGAATATGGTGTGGTGTTACATCGAAGGTAATATTTAAACCCTCCTTTTTTGCATCAAGAACAAGATCAATAGATTTTGCGGTACTTAAATGAGTTAAATGAAGTCTGGAATTAGCCAATCTGTTTAATTCAATATCCCTAAAAACTATAGATGTTTCAGCGACATCTGGAATACCTTCAAGTTTAAGCATCTTCGATATTTGCCCATAATTTATCACACCAGAATCGAAAAAATCATTTGAAATTGAGTGTTCCATTATTATACAGTTATATTTTTTGGCAAGATTTAATGCTTCAAAAAGTAATTTGGGATCTTTTACCTCGGATCCATCGTCTGTAAAAAACTTGAAACCAACCTTTACATTTCTTTCAAAATCAACCAGTTCTTTCCCTTCTCTATTTTTAGTGATAGAGCTTGCCGGTATGATATCTATATATGAAGATAAGATTTCTATCTCTTTAAATTGTTCTTCGTTTTGAATTGCAGGATTAGTATTAGGCATAGCAATGCATGTTGTATAACCACCATTTAATGCTGCGAATGATCCGGTTTGCAAGTCTTCTTTATCGGTCTGACCAGGATATCTAAAATGAGTATGCAAATCTATGAAACCGGGAAAAACAAACAAATTATGTAGATCAAATATCTTAACATCATCATACTTTGAAAAATATTCTGATTTATTTAAATCAATAGAGCTACTAATTTCTTTTATAATACCATTTTCTATTAAAATATCTTTTTTCTCACCTGAAAACTCCTGACTTTTATCAAAAAGTACACCGTTAAGCAAAAGAGTTTTCACAATTCCCCCATTTTTTGCATCACCTTTATTTTACTTTCAATGACTCTATAAAACTCATTGATATTCTTTACAGTTATTTCACCATTGCCAAAGGTCAATCTATTCATTCTTTCAAAATCTTTGAGTATTTTTCTAGCTTGATCAACATCTATTCCTGCCCAATTTGCAATACTATCAAACGTTTCCTTAAAAGTTATAGGCTCAAAGTAATTTTTAGAAACATTGTTTCTACATTCAGCCAACATGCAGAAAGTATCCATTATCCTTAGTTCTGGATCCTTTAGCAAAAGAATCTTAACTCTTCTTTTAGCCTCATAAATTCTCTTTGAAAATGATCTAATCAGCTTTTCAATCCATGATGGATTCGCTGTTAATAAAAAAGTGAAATTTTCCTTATTGAATTCGAGAACTTTTAAATCTGTGAGGGCTTCAACAGTTGCAGATCTGGCTTTTTTTTCTATAATAGCCATTTCGCCAAAAATATCTCCTGAACCAAAAACATCTAGTATCTTTTCCTTTCCTTCAATCAATTTGGTGACTTTAACTTTCCCTTCCTGAATCAAATAAAATGTTTCACCAGGTTCATATTCTGCAAATACTATATCACCTTTAGTATAAGTTTTACCAAATTTTAAAAACAGATCGGTTGTCATAAATCTACCTCTTTATTGTAAAGAACCAAGTAATCTTTTAGCTTTTGAAGTAATCTCATCTGCGGGTTGTAATGAAATTATTTTGGCCAATAATTTTTTACATCCATCTATATCGGATTTTTGCTTATATAACTCAGCCAACTCGTACAAAGCCTCTTTAACTTGAGATGACGATGAAAAATCGGTCAAGAACTTTTTCAATACTTTCTCTGCGGAATCAAGACTTTTTAATCTTTTTAATATCTTAGCCATTTCAAGCATAGATTTAGATTTGTATTCTGTCGAGGTCGCTGGATCATCGTAAATTTGCTTAAAAAGTTTTAATCCTTCATCTAATTTTTCTGCTATAACGGCATTAACCGCTTCAAAGTATTTTTTCTCATCAACTGATGATTCATCTTTCGATTGTTGATTCTCTTCAATCGGCTGCTGAGTTGATGTAAGACTTTCCTTTAATGTCTGCTCGGTTTCATCCAATGAAGATTGATTGTAAATTAGGGATTCAATCGCATTCATCTGAGTCATTGCTTCTTCTTTATGTGGATTTTCTGGAAATAATTCTAATAGCCTTTTGAAACAATATTGAGCCTTTTTGTATTGTTTAATTTTAAAGTAATACATCCCATAATTATATAATCCTACATCAGGCAGAGATTCTGTCTGCCCGGTTAATTGATTAACCTTTTTTACTGTATCGCGTAATTCTTTTGATAAAGCCTTTAATATTTTAAGTAGTAATTGTTCATTTCTACCATTTACCGCTAAAAATTCATTTTCATTCATCACAACAGCAACAACATCAGTGGCTGCCATGGCAGTTTCTTCTCTTGGATACTTACCCATTGCACTTTTCAATCCAAAAAATTCTCCTGGTTTTACAACATAAGCTTCTTCTTCCAATTTATCGGGGGGTAGATAGCTAATTACTACTTGACCTTCTTTTAATATATAAATACTTTGATCGGTATCACCAGTAAAATAAATTATTGAATTTTTATTAAACTTTTTTAATTGAGGTGACATTTAATTCCCCTTTAAATATATCATAGTCAAAAAAATAAAAAAATCAAAAAAAACGGGGAAGATTAATTTCCCCGTTTTTAATAAATTTAAAAATAATTTTTTAATTTTTAGTCTTGTAAGAAATCAAGATTATAGTTTTTCTTGATCAAATATTCATCTCTATACTGCTGAACAAGGTTATTTACCATTGTCTGGTATAATTGCATATTTAACATCTGCGCTATATACTGATATGCCTGTTCTGGTGACATATTAGCAAATTTCGATTTATATGTCTCATAATATTGTTTAACCTGCTCAGGAGAAACAGGTTTAAATTGACCTTTTAATTTTTGCTGAACATAAAGTTCCATAACCTGTCTTTGATAAAGATAATCTATCTGATTGGAAAATTTTTTCTCAAAGTCTGTTTTTTTTATCTCAAAGTTATACAAAAGATAGTTATTTATATAATTATTAGTAAAATCTTGTAGAAATAGAACTGGTTGCTGATCGATTATTGCTCCCTGACCACTATCTTTTAAAGTTTGCTTATAATCTTCAAACAAACCATTAAAATCATCATAGGAAATTATAGTATCGCCAATTTTTAAAACCCATGTTGTTTTTTGACCCTTTTCAAAATAATCGGGATTTCTTTGAATCGTTATATTTTCCTTTATTTTCTCAATTCTCTTTTTTAATTCACTTTGAAGTTTTTGCTGTTTTAAATATTCTTTTATCTGATTTGCTGCTGTTTCAAGCTTAACACCTTTAAATCTTTCTTTGTTTTTATCGTAAAAAGAAGCTATCTCATCATCTGTAGGGTCTTTAACACTTTCATAGATGATTTTCATTATGTAAAGATTAATTATTACCTGTTGTTTTGTAAAACTTAACAATCTTGTGTTTTGTGAATCAAATTTATCTCTTTTAATTCTTTCCCAGAGTATTATTTCATTAATATAAATCTCGAGATAATCTTTCATCATCTTTTTGTCTTTTTTCAGTTTATCCCATTGATCTCTAGGTGCTGTAAGTTCGATAAATATATAAAATTTGGTTAAAAAATCATCTATAGTATATTTTTTACCATTAATCTCAACTACCCAGCTATTGTTATCCTGAGCCAGAAGATTCACAGAAAAAAAGAATAAAACTAAAACGATAAAAGCTAATATCAAAATCTTGTTTTTAAACATCATAACCTTCCTTAAATTGGCAATAAACTAACTCTATTTAACATACAAAAATACGCTTTGTCAATACATAAAAGGTTAAATATTGTTAAAAACTGTCTTAATCTTCGCTAAATATGTAAGCTGAAAACCTATAAATAATGGTACCTGGAAGATTATAGGCATTTGTAGACAATCCTGCTTTGAGACATAGATGTTCAAGATATGTTTTTAAATCCCAATTATATTCAATAGGTACTTGAGGTAAAAGTAAACCCGAATTATTTTGTCTTGTAATCATCAAGCCATCTCTTCCGATCTTAATCTCATCGATTGAGTTAATTTTTTGCATCGGAGAAAGAATGGATATTTCAATATGGATTTTATCAAATTCATCTTTATGCAAATGGGCAAATCTGTAATCATGAAAAGCAGCTTCTTTTGCCATTTTTTTTATACTGTTTACTAATGGTTCATACCCACGAATATAACCTATACAACCTCTTAAATCTCCCTGTTTTGTCAGTGTTACAAAGACACCATATAAATCATTACCATGGGGAGGGAAATAGTTTGATTCTATTTTTAAATTATATGGAACATCGAGTTCATCTGCAATAGCCTTTCTAGCAATTTGAAGATAATATTCTTTTTCTTTATCATCAAGATTCAACTCCATTTAAATCCTCCCCTTTTTGCAAATTATAATCGATAAAATTAAAATTTCAAAATATTATTATTTAACTGGTTGTAAATTCTTTTTTTTATTAAAAACAAATCTTTCCATGTTATCTGCTGATTTTTCAATATCAATTTCTATAATATCATTTTCATGAAATTTACCTGCCAACAATTCAATAGATAGTGGATCTTCTATGTTTTTTTGAATATATCTTTTTAATGGTCTTGCCCCAAATTCTTTCAAAAATCCTTCCTGAACTATTTTGTTTACCACTTTTTCGGTCCACTGAATTGTGAACTTCTGCTTTTCGAGTCTTGAAGCTAGAAAATGCAATTGTATTTTTGTTATTTCTTTTGCTATTTGTGGATTTAACTTTTTAAATATTACTATCTCATCTACTCTATTTAAAAACTCGGGTTTAAAGTAGTTGAAAAGAAGAGGTTTTACGGTTTTTTCAATATTTTCATCGCTATCAGATTCAAGGATAAATTCCGAACCAATATTTGAGGTCATTATAATAATAGTGTTTTTAAAGTTTACCACTCTACCATGATTATCTGTAAGTCTTCCATCATCCAGAATTTGAAGTAAAAGATTGAAGACATCAGGATGAGCTTTTTCAACCTCATCAAGTAAAATAACCGAATATGGTTGTCTTCTAATTATTTCTGTTAAAGCACCTGCCTCTTCGTAGCCAACATAACCAGGAGGGGCTCCAATCAACTTGGATACAGAATGCTTTTCCATAAATTCACTCATATCCAGTCTTACCATCGCTTTTTCGGTATCAAAAAGATATTTTGCTAGGGCTTTTGCTGTTTCTGTTTTTCCAACTCCTGTTGGTCCAAGAAAAATAAAGGAACCGATTGGTTTGTTTTCATCGGCAAGCCCAGCTTTGCTTCTTCTAATCGAATTTGCAATTGCAGAAAGTGCATGATCCTGACCGACAACCCTTGTCCGTAGTTCATTTTCAATATTTAATAGTTTCTCTTTCTCGGATTCTAATAATTTAGAGATTGGAATATTTGTCCAGGAAGATACTATTAGTGCAATATCATCTTCATCTACTATCTTTTTAAGCAGGCTTTTTGCATTTTCTGCTTCATCTTCCATTTCATCTAGTTTTGTTTGTAGTGATGGAATTTCTCCATATAGAATTTTTGCCGCTTTTTCAAAATTTCCTTTTCTCTGTTCATTTTCTGCTTCTATCTTAAACTGATCTATTCTTAACTTAATCTCGTTTATATTTTTCATTATTTCCATATCTTTTTTCCAGGAAGCATTTAGGGTTTCAATCTCACCTCTTAATTTTTCAAGGATAGATTCTAGTTTTTTAAGTCTACTTTTCGATTCTTCATCTTCTTCATTAATCAAAGCTCTTTTTTCTATTTCTAATCTTATAAGCTCTCTATTTTTCTTATCTATTGCTTCTGGAACAGATTCCAGCTGAACTCTAATTCTACTACATGCTTCATCTATAAGATCTATTGCTTTATCTGGTAAAAAGCGATCTGTGATGTATCTATCAGATAGATAAGCTGCTTCAACAATGGCTTTATCTGTAATTTTTACTCCATGAAATAGCTCGTATCTTTCTTTAATTCCACGTAAAATTGCTATGGTGTCCTCTAAAGAAGGTTCTTTAATTATTTGTGGTTGAAACCTTCTTTCCAAGGCTGCATCCGACTCTATATATTTCTGGTATTCGTCTAATGTTGTTGCGCCAATACAATGCAACATCCCTCTAGCTAATGCTGGTTTTAACATATTTGCGGCATCGAATGATCCTTCTGTTTTACCCGCACCAACAATAAGATGTAATTCATCTATGAAAAGAATGTATTTATTTTCATTTATTTCTAATTCTTTCAAGATTGCCTTTAACCTTTCCTCAAATTCTCCCCTGAACTTAGTTCCAGCTATAAGTGCAGACATATCTAAAGATAAGATTTCTTTATTTAATAATGAAGATGGAACGTCTGCCTTTACTATTCTCTGTGCAACACCTTCTACAATTGCCGTTTTACCAACTCCAGGTTCCCCTATTAGTACGGGGTTGTTTTTAGTTCTTCGGGAAAGTATTTGAATTATCCTTCTAATCTCTTCATCCCTACCAATTACTGGATCAAGTTTGTGAAGTCTTGCAAGTTTAGTTAAATTTATTGTATATTGATCGAGAACTTTCAGGTTTTTATCAGATGTAGCAGATGAAATTTTTTGTCCTTTTCTTGCCTCTTCATAAAATTTTTGGAAGGAATTTAAATCAATCCTTGCCTGATTAAGCAAAGGAGTAAGTTCTGATTCATTTGTCAAAATCGAATATAAAAAGTGCTCATTGCTGACAAATTTGTCCCCTATTTTTTCAGCATCTTTTTCGGCATCTGCGAATATCTTATTGACTACATATGAGAGTTGAGGTTTACTTTCGCCATATACCTTTGGTAAAAGATTCAGTTTTTTTTCGACCTCTCTTTCTAAAAAGGATGGATCTACTGGAATAGATGAAAGATACTGTAAAAACAATGGATCTTTAGCCTTTAATATACCATAAAAAAGATGAGATGCTGTTAATTCAGGATTACCACGAGAAATAGTTTCATTATAAGCATTATTTAATGAATCTGCTGCAAGCTCTGTCATTTTTTCAAAACTAATCATTAAATCCTCCCATAATATAATAATATAATCTTGCTGGATAATTACAATCCTTTTTATGCTCAGATAAGATAAAAAGGGTAAAAATTAATATTTAACTATTTATAAGATTAAAGCCTACTAATACTTTAAAAATAGCTAAATGTAGAAACAAATTAAATACAAAAACAAATTAAATATACAAATAGCTAACCAGATAGGAATATTTAAACAATTTCATTATTAAAAGTATTTATATTAATTTACTTCCAAAATGCAATATGCATTTATTATTTTGCAATTATTGTGCCATTGTCAATATTTTGAAATAATTTCGATCTTTCCTGGCTTTCTTATTTATAAAAAGGATAAAATTTGAAGTATTTACTACTATATCTATTTTTTGTCTATCAAAGTATATTTTATTTACATATGTATATTTTTGATACTATATAGCTTATTTAACTTATTTAAAATTATTGGCTTATTTGGTTATTTAACTAATTTACTTGTTTAAATTATATAAATTTTTTATTTGACTGCTTAACTGGTTATTTTGTAATTTACTATATAATGCTTCCTATTAACTTACTAAAATATAGAAAAATTCATCAAAATATTATGAGTTGTTTTAGCTCTTCAATATCTATCATAAGTATACCTTCTCGGGATCTTTGTCCCAAATAAAAAATTCAACCTATTACCTAAACTAATTTTAAATATTTTAATTTAATTTTATTATAACTGGATTTTCTTTCACCTACTTGATTTCTACTATATCATCTCCTTAATTAAAATTGATAATATAAATAATTTCCTTTTTCTTATATTTTTTATATATAAACTCATTACTTTGTCAAGTCAACCTCAAATCCAGAAATAGAAATTTCGACCCAGACTCTTTCTCAACCATTTTTTATTTGGAATTAAATTCTATATTTGTTCTTTTTCAGTTTATTGAGATGTTCTTTGATTCACTATTTCTAACCAAACTTGATAACGCTTCTTTTTTTTCTTTTTTATTTATTGTAAATCAATATTTTTATGCTAATCATTAATAGATAAATGAAAAGATTAAACTTTATCCTTGTATCCTTTTATGGTTTCCCTTATACAGCAATTGCAGCATTAAGAGTTTCTCTTTTAGCCAACTTTCTTTCTGAAAAAGGACATAACATATTTTATATAAAAGCAGACAATAGATACTACAATGATACAATTGATGACCGATTAAAACTAAATGAAAAAATAATTCAGATACCAATTTTTGTTGGAAATCGTAGAAATTCTGCAAATTTCAGAATTAAATTTACCTTAGCAATATCAAAAGAAATTAAGAAAATAATTAAAAACCATAAAATTGATTTTATCTTTTTCTGTTCAGATCCATTTTGGTATCTACCATTAGGGGCTATATATAAAAAACTATACAAAATTCCTTATGTTATAGACTTTAGAGACATAATGTATAGACATCCTTTGTTTGAGTTAAATAAATACAAAGATATTGGTAACAAAATATCTGATAAATTATTAGAAAAACTGTATATCAAACATGCCGCATTAATAATAGATGTAACAGAGGAAAACACTAAATTACATCAAAAAATCTATAGTAAATATAAGAACAAATTTATCACCATCAAAAATGGATATGATCCTGCTATTATAGAATTAACAGAAAATTTTGATAAAAATTACGAAACAAAAATAAAAAATGGATCAAAAAGTGATATGAAAAATGAATTAAAAAATGAACTTACAAAAAGAAAATTAAAATTAACAATAGCCGGCAAATTTGCATTTTATAATCCCCAAGATATAGATAAAATAATTGAAATAGAAAAAATAGACCCTATTTTAGCTGAAAAATTGGAGGTTATCGCAATAGGAAAAGATAGTAGCATTTTTAAGGAAAAGTCAAAAGATGCCAAAATTATATATTTTAACTTTCAACCACAGATACCACAAATTGATCTAATTAAGAAACTAAAAGAATCTGATATTCTTTTATTGAATAATTTTAGTAAAACAGCTTTAGGCACAAAGGTTTTTGATTATATAGGATTAAATAAACCTGTTTTTGCCTTTGTAAAAAAAGATTATGCTATCTGGAAATTACTTCAAGATTTTGAAAACTCATTCTTAATAGAAAATTCTGAGGATTTAATAAAATCGATATACAAAATTATAGATAAGAATATCAGATTTTTAACTGAAAATAATGAAAAAATTACTCAATATTCAAGAAATTTCCAATTTGAAAAACTTAAAGAAATTTTGATAAAAACTTTTTCTTAATAATAATAACGACAATAAAAGATAAGGTTATATAAAAGATAAGATTATATAAAATATAAAATTAAAATAAAAGATATGATTATAATAAGAAACAAAATTATAATAAAAGATAATAAAAGATAAGGTTATAATAAAAATAAAAATAGGATTATAAGAAAGGATAAGATTAAAATTATAAAAGAAAAATAAAAGAATACCCCGTTAGAGGATTAAATGAATATTTTAAAAAAAATAATTTCAACGATGTGGAAAGAAAACAAGGCAGTCTTTCTGATAAGCGTAATTTTTACGATACTATCGGCGATTTTCACGATGATGCAAGCAGAAATCGGTCAGGCATTATTCTCTGCAATAAATTCAACTTCTTCGAAAGAAGCTGAACTTGAAAAAACAAATATAATCGAAACCGATATAAAAGACGAAAATCAAAAGAATCCATTCATAATACTTTTTAATAACCTTGATAAAATTAAAAACACGAAGGAATTTCTGACTTTTATATTCATGCAAAAATCAATAGTTTTAATTATCTTTATAGCAATATTATTTATATTGTTTTATCTATTGCTTAAATTTTTTCTATATATGCAGGGCTATTTGCAGTCGTTGCTCGCTTTTAAAGCAAGTATTAATATGCAAAAACAGATGTTCGAAAAACTTTTAGCTCTTCCATCACTTTTTTTTAAACAGAAGGCAAAGTCTGGAGATTTAATTACAAGAATAATAAGTGACATAAATAACATTAGAATTGCCTCTATGAACATATTCAACACACTTTTTTTTATCCCAATATTGGTGATATTTAGTGTTATAATGCTTTTTATTAAAAACCATCTTTTTACAACAATCTTAATGATATCCGGTATATTTGGAATAATTATTATAAATATGATTGCAAAACTTGTAAAACATCAAGTGATACAATCAAGTAAAAAACTTGCTGGAACCGCTAATTATATAAACCAAACGATCTATGGAATAGATGCCATAAAGGTGTTTAATACCGAAGAATATGAAAAAAGACAATTTTCAGGATTATTAAATCAATATTTTAAATCATATAAAAAACTTTTAAGACTTTCACTACTTGAAAAACCAATCACTGAAATTTTTGGGGTATTTATTTTACTTCTTATTTTAGGTTCAGGAGCATTACTTTTCTGGAAAGGGAAGTTAACCATAGATCAAATAATAGGTTTTCTTCTATATCTAATAGTTTTAGCTCCAAATATTCAGAATATTTCAAGAATTTTATTTCAGTTAAATAATGCTGAAGGTGCAAATGAAAGACTTGAAGAAATTCTTGAAATGGAAGATGAATCAAAAAACTTTGGGAATAATAAATTAGATAATTTTTCAGGTAATATTGAATTTAAAAATGTTTATTTTTCATATTCAAAAAAAGATAATGATAAAGAGCTTATGCATGCTCTATATGATATTTCAATATCCATAAATCAAGGGGAATTCATAGCCATTGTTGGACCGAGTGGCGCCGGAAAAAGTACCTTTATAAACTTAATACCAGGTTTATTGCATCCGTTAAAAGGATCAATTTATTTTGATAATATCGATTATAGAGAATTAAAACTAAGTGAGATCAGGAAGTATATAGCATTAGTTCCTCAAGATGTAGTTCTATTCCCTGATACTTTATATAAAAATATTTTGCTAGGAAATTTAACTGCAAAAGAAGAAGAGGTCTACTATTATAGCAAACTGGCTAATGCCGATTCTTTTATAAAAGATTTGCCTGATGGATATAATACTATTTTAGGCGAAAGAGGCTTAACGATATCCGGTGGGCAAAAGCAAAGAATAGCCATAGCAAGAGCCTTACTAAAAAACCCAAAAATTCTTATCTTTGATGAAGCAACATCTAGTTTGGATTCTGAATCAGAAGGGGCTATTCAAAATGCTATGGAAAATATAATGCATAGACAAACTTTGATTGTGATCGCGCATAGACTTTCAACTGTATTAAAAGCAGATAAAATTGTTGTTCTAGATAAAGGGAAAATTGTTGAGGTAGGAAAGCATACTGAATTACTTGAGAAAAATGGACTTTATAAAAACTTATATAATTCCCAATTTAAGAGTTAATAGAATTCAAATATTAATTATTTCATCTACTATCTTTTTAATTTTATCTTCATTATTATCTTCAAAGAATATTTCTGAATTGTTTTTTGAAAATTGTAGTTTTCCAATGATATTTACAAACTCTTCAGGACTATCAACACAATAAGTATTTACATTTAACTTAATAAGGTCATTTAAATGAATTTTAGATAAATTATCAATATTTAATAGTAAATTAGGCTTTTCTAAGGCAATAGCTTCAAAAGCACAGGTAGAATATACGGTAGAATGTATATCTGAAAATTTCATTACTTTATAAGCATCCAATTTTGAGGATATGCTTTGCATCAATATTAAAGATTCTGGAAGATCAAAAGAGGAATAATCCTTATTTAAATATCTTGGAATATAAATTATCAAAATCTGATCGCTAATAGAAAGAACCTTTTTTAAAAAATCGATTGACTTCGCTTCTACTGTCCATTGAGAAGTAAAAGCCACAATATATTTATATTTTTTTTTGAATTTATCTATCTGGATTTTTATGGATTCACCCAGAACATATTCATTTTTTATATAATTTAAATAATAACTTCCAATAGGTATAATCCTTTTTTTATCTATAAAATTTCCATTATCTATTTTTGAAGAAAAATAATTCCCAAAAGACAAGAAATAATCAGGAAAAAAAGAATCATCCATTTTTATTTCAATATTATAAGCCAAATGATTTTCATTAATAATCCCATGCTGAAATTCTATCGTTTTAATTCCATTAATTTTAGCCGTATAAATTGCTGCATAATTTAAATCTATATAATAACAACTTAAAAGAATTGCCCTGGGTTTCCAAATTTTATAAAAAATTTTTAAAGTGTATATCAATTTTAATATATGAGAAATATGAGATCTATAATTAGTTTTAAAACCAAAATTATTTTGTATTTCTTTGAATAAAGATTCATTTTCAATTTTTAAATTTTTTTGTCTAATCTTTTTATTAAAAAAAAGGATCAAATCCCCAAAACTTTTAAAAAATTGTGAAGATACGGTATTTTTATATTTTAATTCACTTCTTTTATAATGAAAAGTTTTTAATGGAGTTTCAATAATAAGCACATTTTCCGAATCAACATTATTTATAAATGGTTCAAAAAGCTTATTTATCTGTCTGTCATCGATTAAACGATTTTCAAGAGTTGATGTAAAAATTACATATTTATATTTACGAAATAAATAGTTAAAACCATATAAGATATTTACAAACCTTTTTAAATTATTCAAAATGTAATTTAAAAAAGTCTTAATCTTTTTTTCCTTAATTTTAATTACATTTTTCTTTTTATTTCTGAATGAATCGTAATCGATAGAATATTTCAACCTGATCGCTGGCCAGATAGAAATATTTGAAGTTTTAATTATGGATGGATCTATTTTATTGCTATAAAGATAATTTTCAATTAAATATAATAAATTAGAATTCTTTTCCATTTTTTATCTTATCATATATAAACTCTGCAAAATAAAAATCGAACTGATCGTCTATATCTACCGATGAATATTTATCCATGACAAAAGCATAAATATTACTTGATAGAAAAAATGTTTTTACTTCAATGAAGCTACTTGTTTTGCATATATAGATTGCACCATTTAATCTATAATATTTTGGAAGATCCTGGCTTCTTTTATTTTTTATATCTGGATTTAAAAAATTTATTAAACTTAAATCTTCTGGTAAGATATTACTCCATAATGGGTTATGTTCATTTTCACAAACAGATATCACGGCATCAGCATTTTTATTATTTAAATATTCAATAGCACCATCAATATGAATATTATCTCTTAATGGAGAGGTGGGCTGAAGAAGGATTATATAATCGGGTAATGAAGGAATTTTAAATAACAAATCCAAAACGACATCTGTTGTTTTTGCCCTATCGGTAGCCAATTCTTCTGGCCTGATTAAATATTCAATATTTTCATTTTTTGCTATATTTATTATTTTAGGATCATCTGTTGTAACTATGATATTATCGATAAACCTGGATTTTTTTGCGTATTCGATAGTCCAGAGAATAAGAGGTTTACCATGGAAAATTTTGCAATTTTTATTTGGTAATCTCTTGCTATTTTTTCTGGCAGGTATGATAGCCAGTATTGTTTTATTGTTTATCAAATTTTAAACCTCTCTATGACTTTTTTATATTCATCCCATTGTCCAATATCCCTCCACGAATTCTGACTAATAGGGTAAACACCTACTTTAAATCCACTACTTTTTGCTTTTGAAAGCAAATTAGTTGCGTGAAAAAATTTCTTAGATGGAATTAACTTTAAAATTTCCCTGTTAATTATATATATTCCTGTACTTATAAGGAAATTATATTCTGGTTTCTCAACTATATTTTCTAAGACTCCATCCTCTTTAATTTCACAAATTCCATAAGGAATTTTATATGATTGCAGTGAAGCAATTAGGGTAATATCGTTCTTCTTGTTTTTATGAAAGTTTAGTATATCATAAAAATCGGCATCTATTATAATGTCACAATTTGTTAGAACTAAGCAATCTGATTTTATTTTATTTTTAATAAGATACAAACTTCCTGCGGTACCTAAAGGCTCTTGTTCTTCAATAAAATTTAATTTATCATATGGTAAATCTAAAAGGTAGGATTTTATAATTGAAGATTTATAGTTCAATGAGATCCAAAAGTCTGACACCCCATATTGCTTAAAATTATCTATTACGATTTCTATTATTGTCTTATCTCCGATAGGTATTAATGGTTTAGGTAAGATTTTTGTAAAAGGTTCAAGCCTTGTCCCAAACCCCCCTGCCATTATAACTACTGGAATATTAATTTTCTCAATTGGATTAATCGATATTTGATTATTCTGAGATTCATTGATAAGTATTTCTATTATTTTTTTCCCCTCATTCAAAACTGGTATATATTTTAAGTCTTTGCTTATCATATTATTTTTTATTTTCTCTTTATCAAAACCAGAAAAAACAAAATATGGATTTTTATTGCATGCTTGCTCAACAAAGCCATCTAATTTACCAAATTTTAATATGTATCTTCTAATATCTCCATCCGTTAAAGAACCAATTAAACTTTTATTCTCATCGACGACAAATAATATCCTTTTCGCCGTCTTATCTAATTGTTTCATCGCCTCAATTATTGTTTTTCCTTTATCGATAAGTATATCATTAAGAATATTCATCTTTTCCTCTTGAAAAAAAGAATTTTTTAGCTTCATAAGTATTTGGAATAGATTTTATTTTTTCAATTATCTTTTCAGATGCTTTTCCATCGCCATAGATATTCTTACAATGTTTAATCTTATCTTTAAACTCAGCTGAAATTGATTTAACTATAGCCCTTTTTATATCGACCTCATCAGCCTTGCAATCGATAATAGTTTCTCCCTTTAACCTTCCCTTTTGTCTTAGACCAATATTAACCGTAGGAATAGAAAAACTTGGTGCCTCTATTATTCCACTTGAAGAATTTCCGATAACCGCATCTACATATTTCATCGTGCTAAAATATAAAAGTTGCCCCATAGAATCAAATAAAACTGTATCTTCCGGAAATTCTTTTGCAAAATTTTCTATTTTTTGATTTATCAACCTTCCATCTTTATCGGCATTTGATTTTGTGAATATAAATAAGGAATCTTTAATATTTCGTAAGGCATTAAGCAATGCATCTATCTGATTTTCTATATTTAAATCATCAGCTGTAGGAGAATTAAAAGTTATAAGAAAATTATATTTTGAAAATTTTTTACCTATTATTTTTTTTACTTCTTCTTTTGAATAGAGATTTAATTCTTTAATAGAATCTAAACCCATTGCTCCGACACAAAAAACTTTTTCTGGATCTTCACCCATCTGTATTAAATTTTTCCTATATTCTTCTAATGAAGTAAAATGGTAATGACTTAGTTTACTTATGGAATGCCTGATGTTGTCATCAAGAGATCCTTCGGTTATCTCCCCACCATGAATGTGGCAAATCCTGACTTTTGAATAATAGCTAGCTATTGCAAAAGCAAATGTTTCAAATCGATCACCCAATAAAACCGTCAAATCTGGTTTTAATCTTCTAATAATTTCAGAATAACTTATGAGAGCAAGTCCGATAGATTTAATTGTCCCTACTTCTGTATCTGAGCTTAGCAAGATTTCAGATTTTTCATCAATATTGAAACCATCTTTTTCAATTTCCTTGACAGTATAACCAAATTCTAAAGATAAATGAGAACCAGAAACAACGAGTTGAAGTGTTAAATCCCTGTCATCTTTAATTTTTTTTATTAAAGGACGAAGTAAGCCATATTCAGATCTTGAACCTGTAAAAACACAAATTTTCCTTTTACCATTCATATTACAATATTTTCATCCTTTTCATAATCTTTTGTCGCTTTTTTTCCAATTAAAAAATCCCATAGAAATGGATCAAGTCCGTTAGCAGGTCTTTTTGTGGTAATATTATCCTCTGTAAAAATTTCTCCTTTTTTAATATCTTTTGATGCAACAATACTTTTTCTTACTATTTTTTTATTTTTCAACTCAGATATACTCGGTTTTTTTATTCCATCGCCTAAGGAAAGTTCAATGTTTCTTATAGATTTTACCATTAATGCAAATTCATCTGGATTTAAGGAGGCTTTATGATCTGGTCCATCCAGATTTTTATCGAGAGTAAAATGTTTTTCAATTACCTTTGCACCAAGAGCAACAGCTGCAATTGGTACCTCTATCCCTTGTGTATGATCCGAATATCCAGTATCAAGATGAAATGCATCTTTTAAGGTCTTTATAGCCAAAAGATTGACCTCTTCATATGGAGCTGGATACTCAGAACTACAGTGTAACAAAGTTATATCATTATAATTTGTTCCATTTTCCACAAATACATTAATCGCATTCTCAATTTCACCTAAAGTAGACATCCCTGTTGACAATAAAATTTTTTTCTTTAATTTTCCAATCTTTTTTAAATATGGATAGTTTGTAATTTCTCCGCTAGGTATTTTCCATATAGGGATATCCATTTTAGAAAGAAAATCTATACTCATTAAATCAAATGCGCTGGACAGAAAAACTATCCCTTTATCCAAACAATATCTATTTAATTCTAAGAAATCCTCATAAGATAATTCAAGTTTCTTAAGCATTTGAAATTGATTGTCGATATTTTTTGTGTTTTTTTCCTGGTATTTTGCTAGAGGTGCTGATTTACTGACTAAAAGTTCGGTTTTAAATGTTTGAAATTTAATGGCATTTGCACCTATCATTGCTGCTGAATCTATTAACTTTTTAGCGAGATCTAAACTTCCATTATGATTCACACCAGCTTCCGCTATTATAAATGTTTTATCAAAATTCTTATTCATTTTACGATGCTCCCGGCTTTAATAAAACCTTCAATTACGCTAAGTTGCCTGGAGGTCGCATTGCTTCCGAAAAATGTATCTTTTTTTACTACTACTCCACCATTTATAACTGCAGCCGTTGATATATGGCAATTATCTTCAATTATAGCATCATGTTCAATTAAAGCCTTTGAATTAATTATACAATTCTTACCTATCTTAACATTCACATTGATAAGAGCATGATGCATTACAATCGTTCCCTCATCAATACTAGAATACTTTGAAACATACGAAAATGGAGATATAATAACAGGTAGATGAAAACCTATATTTTTTAAGATTTCAAATAACTTTTTTCTTAAAAGATTAGACTCAATATGTCCAATTGTAATAAAGGCATTTTTATATTCTTTAAAAAGTTCTGGTAAAGAATCGTCTGAAGCTATTATTTTATAACCTAAAACACTTTGACCTACTTTTTCTTTTATATCAACAATTCCAGCTATTTTATACAATTTCGTAGACTCTATAACATCTATTACCGATCTGCAATGACCACCGCCACCAATTAAAACAATAGGCTGCATGACTAAATCCTAACACTGCTGGGAATATTAACTATAACATCTTCTAAGTGTGTTGCGACAGGAATATCTTCGCAGTGGAAATTCTTATAAGGTGGCAATGTTGGTATTAATTTCCAGACCGGTCTTGTTTGAACACCATTATTATTGCTATACTCTAAAAATTGATCTCTTTCTTTTCTATCTTTTAACATTATGACATTTAACCAATAATTTGATTTACAATCCTTTGGCTCATTAAAAAATCTAATATTTATGCTTTCAAAAAATCCTTTGTAGATATTAGCTGTTTCTCTTTTATTTTCTATAATCTTATCAAAATATTCCATTTGAGCACAGCCAAGAGCAGCATTCACATTTGGCATTCTTAAATTATATCCAACCATATCATGATAAAATTCCCATGGATGTTTAATTTTTGCCGTAGTGCTTAGATGTCTTGCTTTTTCTATAAGAGTCTCATCATCTGAAATAATCATCCCTCCTCCACCTGTTGTTACTGGTTTATTACCATTAAAAGACAAAATGGAAGCTTTACCAAATGTGCCAGTATGTTTTCCTTTATAATAACTACCAAGAGATTCTGCTGCATCTTCGATTAAAGGAATATTATAACTTTCACAAATGCTTTTAATCTGATCAACTTTGGAAGGATGACCAAAAGTATGCATTGGCATAACAGCAGCAATTCTCTTTCCAGACTTACGATTAACTATATTTTCTCCTTCTTTTTTAGCATATTTACTTAAAAACTTATTTAATGAATCAGCTGACATACCAAGAGTTTCTTCATCTACATCTATAAAAACAGGTTCAGCCATTGCATGTCTAATACCTGCTGCGGTTGCAGCAAAAGTTAAGGCTTGAGTTATAATTTCTTCTCCAGGTTTAATACCAAGAGCTAATAACAGCATTTGAAGTGCTGCTGTTCCATTGACAATTGCTGCTGCAAATTTTGCACCAGTTGTTTTTTTTATATGTTCTTCAAAATCAATTACATATTGCCCGACATAAGAGACAAAAGTCGTCTCTACACAATTCGAAAGGTATTCTTTTTCTTTACCTAAAAATCTTGGGGCATGTAGGGGAACAGGATTGTCTTTTGGATATAATTTTTTTATGAATTGAATAATATCTTCAAAAGTTTTGTTATCGTTCATTTTTTGCCCCTTTTTACTCTTTTAGCATCTATGTTTTTATGTTTTTTAATCTTTAACTATATTTTATATAATCATATTTTATATAAAAAATTTAAGTATTATAAATATCGGATTTATAGGTTTTATAGTTTTCTGGTTTATTAAACCAATCTATTGTCTGCTCGAGTCCCTGTTTTAAATTATATTTTGGTTTCCAATCTGTTAATCTCATAATTTTTTCATTAGAACCCAATAGCCTCTCGACTTCACTTTTTTCAGGTCTTATGCGAATATCATCGCTAATAATTTTAGCTTCTGGGTTGATAATATCTATAATCTCTTTAGCAAGTTGTCCAATTGAAATTTCTTTTCCTGTAGCTATATTTATCTCTTCTCCTATCGTATTATCGCTTTTGGCAATTTCTATAAATCCAGAAACTGTGTCTTTAACAAAATTAAAATCACGGGTTGGATGCAGGCTACCTAATTTTATTTCTTTGACACCATTTAATAATTGAGTAATAATTGTTGGAATAACTGCTCTTGCTGATTGTCTAGGACCATAGGTATTGAAGGGTCTTACAATCGTAACAGGTAAATTATAGCTTCGGTAAAAAGATTCAGCAACTTTGTCTGCTCCGATTTTCGATGCACTATAAGGAGATTGACCTTGTAAAGGATGTGATTCATCTATTGGAACATATTTAGCGGTTCCATATACTTCAGAAGTAGATGTTACCAATATTTTTTTTACATTATTTATTCTTGCTGCTTGAAGCAAATTTAAAGTGCCTTTTACATTTGTTTCAAAAAAACTTTCTGGAGACTTATAGCTAAAAGGAATTGCTATCAATGCTGCCAGATGAAAAATTATATCTATATCCTTTGTAGCATCTACTAAAAGATAGGGATCTCTTATATCTCCTGGAAAAACTTCTATTTTTGAAATTATCTCTTTGTCTAATGTATCTAACCAACCCCAGCTGTTAAAAGAATTATAAAACACAAAAGCTCTAACTATCGAACCCTCTTTAACTAACTCTTCGGTAAGATGGCTTCCAATAAAACCATCTGCACCAGTTACCAAAACCTTTTTACCTCTAAGTTCCATTTTATTATTTATTCCTTTACTATAAATTTGTTTCTACAAATTTAGTTAATCTGAATATTTAATCAGCATAAAAAAAGAATATTTTCTAGTTATTTTATTTATTACCTATAAACATTATTTTCTTTTTTGTAAACACAAATAACTTAGCACCTAAATAATTTAATATAAAACCAGCAAGTATTCCAATAACCTGGGCTATTACTTTTAATGGGAGTTTGAAAAGTAGTAGAATAAGATTTAAGACTGCAAGGTTTATAGCCAGGCCAAATAAAGATACAGCAACAAATTTTATATAAGATAAAAAAGTAATTTTATTATTTTTACTATATTCTTTGAAAGACCAAAAATGATTTATAATGTAATTCTGGGTAACAGCAATTGAAAAAGAAATTATTGCACCTATGTTTGTAGAAAGATTTAATCTATCACAAAGGATGTAAAAAATAAGAAGATTTGTAATTGTTCCCAAACCACCAGTAATTGAAAACCGAATAAAATTTTTGTTTAACAATGATTTTAATCTGATACGCATCAATTTTTTTAATCTTTTTTATTATTTTATTAACATATTTATCATTTAATTAACTTAACTGCTTATTAAAAATAATCTCAGAAAGTTTCCTTGATAAAATTCTCCTACTATATTTATTTATCTGTTCATCAATAAATTTGAAATTGCTATATAGTATACCATTTTTTTTCATATTAATTAAATCTATTAATGTTTTTTTTATTTTTTCGATATCATTAAAATCAATTATTATCCCGCTATCGGTTTCTTTTAAAATATCCGAAATCTCCGAATCTATAGGTCCTAAAGCTAATATTGGTTTTTTTAACCTTAAATATTCAAAAAATTTACCTGTTAATATCCTTTTCGCATTGATTCCCGAACCCAAAATTAAAAGCAAAACATCATATTTTATCAATTGGGAAAAAAGTAAATTATGTGGTATTCGATTTTTTATATTGACAATATTTTTTAATTTATATTTTTTGATCCCTTTTCTTATAAAGTAAGAATTATGACCAATAAAATCAACTTTAATATTTAAATGATTTTCATCAAGTAACAATCTTAGAGATTTAAAAAGAGAATCAGGCTTTTTTAATCCGTAAATTGAACCAGCATAGGCTATTTGAAATATGGAACTATTATTTTCGTAATCTTTAAAATTTAAATTTTTATAATCAGACTCATCAAATCCATTGTAAATAATTTCAATTTTAGTAGATGAAAATGGATAAAATTTAATAAATGATTTTTTCATCTCTTTAGAAATCGAAATTATTTTATCTGCAAGGTAAAAAACCTTTTTCTCTAAAGATTTCTCATAAATCTTTCTTAGTGGCATATATTTAATAAAAGGATTAGATGTCCATTCGTCTCTAAAATCCGCTATCCAAAAAATTTTTGGGAAAATACTTTTCAACCATATCCCTATTAAATGAGAGGAAAATGGTCCTCCAGTGGTAAAGATAGTATCTATATTTTCCTGTAAAATTAACTCTTTTGATCTTAAAAATGCCTTTTTTGCCCAATAAATAGATGGATCTGGCCAAAAAAAATTTCTGCTTAGAAAGGATATTATTTGATTAATTTTAAGAAACTTAAATCTTGGTATTAAATTGGGCATATAAAAAGCTGGAACTCTAATTATTTTAACATCTTTTGGTATATCATTTAAAAGGCTAAAATCCTTTGCACCATAAGTTTTTTCTTCACAGGTTAAAATTATAGGATTAACTTTAAATTCCTGTAAATATTTAACAAATTTAACACTCCTTATTGCCCCAATAATTCCTGTTGGAGGGAAATAGAAGGAGATAAATAAGATTTGTTTCATAAATTTTAAACTCTTTAATATTAACTTATAAATTTGTTATTTTCTATATTACTAATCTTTTGCTCACTTTTTGAGTACTCTATAACAACATCACCAAGCCATTGTCTTATTTCTTTTCTAGAAAGTTTAAATAAATCATCGGGATCTGTATTTAAGATTATTTTTATTGAATCTTCGGGAATAATTATATTTTCGGGATTTATCTGAAAAATCTTTTTGTTTAAAGTTTTCATCATGGTTTCATTTGCTAAAAATAATTCTTCATATAATTTTTCTCCTGGCCTTAAACCTGTAAACTCTATCTTTATATCCTTTTGTGGTTCAAGCCCAAAAAACCTAACGAGATTATTTGCTATGTCTAAGATTTTGTATTGTTTACCCATGTCAAGAACGAAGATATCTCCACCTCTGGAATAAGCTGCTGCATTAAGCATCAATGTGGCAGCCTCTGGAATAGTCATAAAATACCTTTTAATCTCAGGATGAGTGATAGTTATTGGACCACCAGATTGAATCTGTTCAATAAAAAGGGGTATTACAGAACCTCTACTTCCTATGACATTTCCAAATCTAACAATCGAAGTTGAAAGATTGTATTTATTAAAATAATTTAATGTCAAAATTTCAGCCGCCCTTTTAGTAGCTCCCATAATATTTACTGGATTAACAGCTTTGTCGGTAGAAACTAAAATAAATTTCTTTACCTTATATTTAACAGATAAATCAAGTATATTCTTGGTTCCATAAATATTATTAGCAATCGCCTCTGCTTCATTATATTCCATCAATGGAACATGTTTATGCGCTGCTGCGTGAAAAACAATATCTGGTTTATAATCCATAAATATAGAATCTAGCAGTGGTAAATTTTTTATATTTGCTATTTTGTAGATAATTTTTTTATTTATAACATTTTTTTCACCATATTTTTCTAATTCTTTAATCAATTTATATATGGAATATTCACCTCTTCCAATAGCTATCAACTGATCTATATCGTATTTTAATAGTTGTTTACATATTTCACTGCCTATGCTTCCACCAGCACCTGTTACCAAAATTCTTTGCCCATTAAAAAGTTCTGAAATAGCCTTTATATCTATTGAAATTTCCTCCCTTCCTATAAGATCTTCTACCGAAATATCTCTAAGTGAATTAAGTAAAGGGCGATTGGTTGTTAATTCAAAAACCGAAGGTATTATTTTTACGCTTATGTCAGGGTAAACTTTTCTTATGGTAGAAGAAATTTTACCGATCTGTTCTGATGTTGCAGATGGTATTGCAATATATATTAAGTTGACTACATTATCGTCAATAACCTGCTTTAATCTATTTAATCCACCAAATATTTTCTTCCCATTCAAAAGTTTACCTTTTTTCGATTTATCATCATCTAAAAATCCTATAACAGAATCTTCTTCACCTCTTTTTATAATCTCCGCAATCAGGTTTCTGCCTGCTTCACCTGCACCTATTATTAAAATCTTTTTTAATTCTTTATCCTTAGGTTTTTTAAATTCTCCATTTCTTCTTGAAAAATAATCTCTATATATTGCTCTTATGAATATAGTTCCGCTTATAACAAAGAAAAAATTTATTATTGCCATAAGCCTTGAAGTCGATTTATTTAAAGCAAAAAGATAGAAAAAATAAAAGATAGCAGCAATAAAATTACTCAAAACTAACCTATAAACATCATTTATATTCGAATATGCCCAGATAATCCTGTAAATTTTCATCATAAAAAAAACTAATATATAAAAGAGTAGTTGAACACTTATATCTTTTATTCTGAAATGAGCTGCATTTTTAGTAAGATCAGGATAGAATCTAAGAAAATAAGCGACAAGATAAGAACCTACGATTAGAATAATATCAAAAACAAGAAAAAAATTATTACTTATATTAAACTTTTTTTTATTATTTGTTTCAGTCATAAAAATCCTTCTCTATTTAAATAGCACGGCATATATAGTTTTCAAAAGAATTGTTAAATCCATAAACATATTATTATTATCCGCATAATCTTTAGCTAAAATTAACTTTTTAGGCAAAAGTTCATTTATATATAGATCTTCATGGTTTTCCTTGTTTGCCAAAATCTTTTCTTCATATCTATATTGCAAAGAAGCATTATCTGTAATTCCAGGTTTTACTTTTGATAATATATATTCAAATTCAGGTTTATAAAATCTTGCATATCTTTCTACTTCTGGTCTTGGTCCAACAAGACTCATATCACCTTTTAAGACATTGAAAAATTGTGGTAATTCATCGAGTTTTGTCCTTCTTAAAAATCTTCCAACCTTTGTGATTCTTGGATCATGTCCAGCAGTAACTAAAGCACCTTTTTTATCTGCATCTTTAACCATGGTACGAAATTTATACATTGTAAATTCTTTATAATCTTTCCCAAGCCTTTTCTGAGAGTAAAATATCGGTAAACCTGAATCAAAAAAAATCGCAAGACTTATGATTATAATTAGTGGAGAGAAAATAATTAAGGCTAAAAAGGAAGCAAAAATATCAATTAATCGTTTCATGATTTATCAATTCCCTTTTTTCCATAAAACTTTTACTGTTAGAAGCAGTTAAAAAAGTAATATAACACAGGTAAATCCAGACAACAGGTCTTGTTAACAAAGAAGAAACACTTATTGATGCGACTACAAAACCAATCAAAGAAGAAAAAGATAGGATATAAAGTCCTACATTTTTTATTTCTTTGTTATCTGAAAATATTTTTTTTACTAATTTAACTAAAAGAAAAAAATAAAAAATTACAAATAATAAAAATAATATTATTCCATATTCCACAAATAATTCCATCCAAAAATTATGAAGATTTGTAATGTTTTTTGTATAATAATATTTATTTGAATATGTTTTCATCAATATTTCACTTGTTCCAGGTCCGCTTCCTAGAAAATAAGTATCTTTTAAGATTATAAAACCATTTAATATCAATCTGATTCTTATAGTGTCTGAGTAAATATCTTTAATTTGTTTGTTTAAAGATAATCTCAAAATATTAGATAAAATTTTTATTTGTTTTCCAAAAAAGTTTGATTTCATTTCTACTATTTTTAACGATAGAATAGTCAATATAATAAATAAAGCAAAAAATATAACTAAAAACATATTTTTTCTTGATTTATTATTTATTTTTTTAATAAGCAAATTTATTAAATAAATTATAAAAATAATACAGGAGATAATTAAATTGATAATTAATCCTATTAAATTTGCTCTTGAACCAGTTTTATAAATTATGAAAAGAAAAAATACTATCGAGAATATTGATAACAAAGAAGATATTATGGTTTTTTTTATTTTTATATTTATATAGGCAATCAGGAAAAAAGAACTAATATATAAGAAAGTAGCAAAATCATTTATATTCCAGCAAGTTCCATTTGGTATAGAAAAAATACCTTGTTTACCTAACCTTGAAAAAGAATATTGTACAGGGAAAAAGATTTCAAGAATCGAAACTAAAAATAGGAATATTGCTAAATAAAATAAAGAAAGACTTACTTTATTCATATTTTCAGTAAGTTTGATATAAATAAACAAAATAAATATTATATTTGCATAAATAATAAATTGCAATTTATGTATTGCTTCCAATTTGTATTTTGACCAAAAAATAGCAATAAATGAATATATCAACCAAATTATCAAAAAAAGAAACAATAAAAAAGTAGTTTTAAGTTTTTTAATATAAATAAAATATGATTTTAAATCTTCTTCTTTTTTAATAAAAATAATAATAAGAAATAAAATCGATAGGATAATAAAATAATCAAAAAGATTGTTTAAGAATAAAAACTCTGTAAAATAAATGAAAATAAGAAGAGTAAAAAGGTTTACGACAAGATATTTTAATTTAAACCTTTTATTGTTCAAAAATTCTAACAATAAGAATATTAGAAATATCAAAATATTAAAAATTCTTGTTAAGTTTAAATTTAATATGTTGAAAAGATTTAAAATTGAAATTATTGAAAATAAAACTAGTACTATTAATAATTTTATATTATTCACTATAATAACTCATTTTTAAAATATTTTCCTATAAATCAAAGCTATAAATATTATCTTTAATAAAATTTTCTATTCTTTTTACATCTTTTTCTTTAATTTTCTCATGCGTTGGTAGATTGATAATATTTTTGCATATTTTTTCCGCTATGGGACAACTTCCAATTTCATAACCGGAAAATTCAAGATTTTTAGTTATAGGATGGACCACAGAGACAAACCAATCTCCAATTTCAATCCCCTTTTTAATAGCATTGTTTAATATTTTTTCCTTATTTTTTACCAATAAGGGGTATCTTAAATAAACGACATCATAATCTTTGGGAAATTCTCTAACCAAAATCCCTAATTTTTTCAACTCTTTACCATATATACTTGAAATGTATTTTCTGTGTTCAATAATTTTGTCTATATTATTTAACTTTCTTAAAAGTAGATTTTTCTGAAAATTTGCCATTTTTTTCTCATAATTAACATTTTGCATTATGTTATCAATTTAAATTATAGCATTTTAAATAAATCAATCAATTTTAAAGTTATCTTATCGTATGTATGATTTTCCAGGATAAATTTTTTACCATTAATTCCAAGTTCATCTCTTTTTTCTTTAGGCATATCATAAAATTTCAAAACTGCTTCAGCGATAGCATCAGGATTTTCTGCTTCAACCTGAATACCACACTTTGCCTTTAAAACAAGACTTTCTGAAGTGCTGATAGCTTCTAAAACAGGTTTTCCTGCATACATATAATCGAAAATCTTATTGGGTGAAACACCATAATTATATAATAATGAATTTTTCCACCCAATGAAGCATACATCAAATTTTTTTAACATGCTTTGAACCTGAAATTTGGGTATAGAGTTTAAAAATATTATATTTTTATTATTTTTAGCCTTTTCCATTAATTTTTCTTTTTCAGAACCTTTACCAACTATTAAAAAATATATCTGATCAAAATTTTTATATTCTTTTATTATATTTGCCGCATCTATAAAACTTTCTAGGGAATTTGCACTCCCAATTGTGCCAACATATCCTACAAAAAATTTATTCTCGGGGATTAACTTTTCTATATCTTCATCTAATTTTTCAATTTTTTGCATTTCATCTAATGATATTCCATTTGGAAGATAGAAGAAATCTTTTTCAAAACCCTGATCTTTTAAATATTTTCCATATCCTGGTAAAACAGATATTATTAAATCGCTTTTTTTAATTGACAGTATTTCAAAAAACCTTAATAATCTTATAAATAAATTTTTTTTAGAATAATTCCCTATTTCTGTTATGGTAAGTGGCCAGATATCTTTTACTTCGAAAATCAATTTGCTCTTATATTTTTTTGATAAAAAATATAATGGGAAAAATATAAAAGTTTGCATTGGAGAAAAAAATATATATTCTGGTTTATTTTTAAGTTTTTTTGGTAATAAAAAAAGTTTTAAAGTGAAAATTAGCCATTTCAATACTCTTTTTTTACTATTTGAATCTTTGTATTTTGGAACTTTGATCCAGCAATAATTAATATCATCTATCTTTTGAATTTCGAAATCTTTTTTTAATTGAGGTATATTTTTAAATAGATGAGAATAACTTGCTGTTATAATAAAAACATTATAATTATTTTTAATCAATTCCTTAGCAATATAATAATGTCGAAATTCCATTCCATGATATGGTGAACCAGCATATTCGTTTACTATCCATATAGTTTTATTCATAATATTAACCTCATATTGTTAAAATATAATCTTTAAATTCGAATATTAAAAAAATATAATTTAATAAATTGTATTTATTTTTCAATCCTTTAATTGTTTAATCATCAATTTTAATATAATAGCTCAATTTAAAATTTCATTTTCAATAACCTTCTTTTTTATAAAATAAGTAAAT
>DYJT01000031.1:0-5163 GCA_020722965.1 Brachyspira murdochii
TTATTCTTTTTACAAGAAGAAATACACCTTAAATAGTTGTACTTTTTTCTTAACTTTATATTTTGAGGTTTTTCTTGACTTTTTTATCTATTATATTAAATTTTGTATAGATATACCCCCTATACCTATCCTATAATAGGATTATAAAATAATATTTTAAAATAGTATTAACCTTAAATAGAATAAAGAAGGTTGTATGGAAAAATGCAGGAAAGCTCATCATTCAAGAGAATTCAAAGATAAACTTATTTCACGACTAAACAAAATAGATGGACAGGTAAAAGGGATCAAAAATATGATAGAAAATGACCGTTATTGCGATGATATATTAAATCAAATCACAAGCATTAGATCTGCTCTTGCAGGCCTTCAACTCGAGTTATTAAACGGTCATATAAATACCTGTGTTTTAGATCAATTAAAGGAAGGTGATTTAATGGTTATAGAGGAACTTACAAAAACCATAAAGAGAATGATTTTATAAAAAAGGGAAGAAGATGAAAGAAATTAAATTAAAAATTAATGGGATGCATTGTACCAGCTGTGCATTAAATATTGAAAGAACTGTAGAAAAAATTAAAGGCGTTAAAAAAATCGAAATCAATTTTATCAATAGCAACGGTTATATAAATGCTACTGACAAAACCGATATTGATCAGATTATAAATACAATAAAAAAACTTGGTTATGATGCTGTTGCTGAAGTTAGTGATGAAAAAAAAAACTTTAAAAAAGATATAGAAGAAAGCTATGCCAAAAAAGAAAAAGCAAGGCTTATACTTTCATGGATTTTAACTATTCCATTATTTATAAAGATGATTCTTGCTATGTTTTTTAATATATATTTATTTCCATCAAATATTGATTTATATTTCAATCTTATTATAAGTAGTATAATAATATTTATTCTTGGTTTTCCCGTAATTAGAGCAACATTTTTCTCTTTTAAGATGCTTTCATTTACAATGGATTCATTGATTGGTATAGGTACTATAGCTTCATTTTTGACAATCATATTAAAGTTAGCAAAGATAGAGATAGAAGATTTCTCAATAATTGGCGCGATGATAATGTCTATCAATCATATTGGAAATTACTTAAAACAACTTTCTACAGGGAGAGCGAGCAATGCCATAAAAAAGCTTATACAACTCGAACCCAAAAATGCGCATAAAATAGTGAATAATGATATAAATAATGTTGTAGATATTGATATTTCAAAACTTTTGCCTGGCGATATTGTCCTTGTTAAACCAGGAGAAAAGATACCTTCAGATGGTATCATAATTGAAGGTTCAAGTGCAATAGATGAATCATTGGTTACAGGAGAATCTATTCCTATTGATAAAACTATAAATGATAATGTACTAGGGGCAACTATCAATTTAACTGGGATAATTAAGGTTAAAATCGAAAAGATAGGCGAAGAGACATTTTTATCTCAAGTGATAAGACTTGTTGAGCAAGCACAAGCATCAAAGGTACCGATTCAACAATTAGCAGATAAGGTAACCGCATTTTTTGTCCCCGTCATTTTATCTTTATCAATTTTTACATTCTTATTCTGGTTTTTCTTCCCATCCATAGATATGAAATTAATTAACTTACTATCTACCATAATTCCATGGGGTTTTATGATTCCTGACAATAGGCTTTCTATGGCATTGTTTACATCTATTGCGACTCTTGTAATAGCATGTCCTTGTGCTCTTGGTCTTGCTACACCCACAGCTTTAATGGTCGGGATTGGGAAAGCAGCATTAAATGGGATAATAATAAGAAAAGGTGATGCAATTCAAAAAATTAAAGGGGTAAAAACAATTTTACTGGATAAAACAGGAACAATTACAGAAGGTATTCCAACTGTCAATGATTATTTTTGTGAAGATGAAACTACATTTTTCACTTATTCACTTAGTTTAGAAAGCAATTCCACTCATCCTTTAGCAAAGGCAATTGTTAGGTTCATTAAAGATAAAGACAAGAATATTAAAATACTTCAAGTTCAAGATTTTAAGGATTTTTCTGGTAAAGGAGTTTTTGCAAAAATAGAAGGAAAATCTTTTTATCTTGGTAGTATAAAATTTTTAAAAGAACAGAAGATAGAAATATCTGACACATACAAAAACTCCATAAACTCATGGTTAAATGAAGGCAAAACTTTAGTTGGTTTATCAATCGATAGAAATCTTGTTGGAATATTTGCTATTTCCGATACTATAAAGCAGGATTCTAAAGAAGCGATAAAAAAAATTCATTCTCTTGGATTAAAATTAATTATGCTAACAGGTGATAATAAATCTACCGCAGAATTCATAGCAAAAAATGTTTTTATCGACGATTTTTATTCTGAACTTCTACCGATTGATAAGATAAACATTATTAAAAAACTTCAAAAAAATGGCGAAATTGTAGCTATGGTTGGTGATGGAATTAATGATGCGCCAGCTTTAAAGCAAGCAGATGTAGGTATAGCAATAGGGACAGGAACAGATATTGCGATAGAATCAGCAGATTTAACTCTGGCAAAAGGAAGCCTTTATGGTATTTACAAGGCATTTGTCATATCCACAAAAACATTCGATAAAATAAAGCAAAATCTATTCTGGGCTTTTTTCTATAACATAATTGCAATACCACTGGCGATGCTTGGCGTTTTACATCCAATAATAGCAGAATTTGCAATGGCTCTAAGCTCAATAAATGTTGTTACAAACTCTTTCAGATTAAATGAAATAAAATTTTGATCTAATCTTCTTATTTTTTTAACTTTCTGAAAAATACATTCTCAATTTTGAAAAAAATTTCCCTTTATTGCTATTTTGGTGCATTTAAGATCAAAGGGATTCCTGCCCCTGAAGTTGATGTTGGTAATATTATAAAAGTGGTATTAGGCGATGCTGCAAGTTTTTCATACATTTCTATCGCTTTATATTGGACATATAATGAAGTCAACTTCTGTTGAATAATATTTTGTGCTTCTGCTATACCTTGTGCCTGAACTTTTTGTATTTCTGCATCTTTTCTTGCCTTTTCAAGTTCAAATATTTTTTGTTCAAGAGCCTGCTGGGTAGCCAGTTTTTGTTCTATGC
This sequence comes from Brachyspira murdochii, assembly GCA_020722965.1. Lineage (GTDB taxonomy): Bacteria > Spirochaetota > JAAYUW01 > JAAYUW01 > JAAYUW01 > Exilispira. The sequence continues at coordinate 3,093 of DYJT01000031.1, forward strand.
TTTTTAAGATAGTGTCTGGTGGTAAAATATTTCTAACAAGAACTTTATCTATAAAAACATATTTATTACTGACAAGAGTGTCCATCAATTTATGTACATCATTTGAATATTGATTTCTTTTTTCTATTAATTCGACAAAGGTATATTTAGCAGTAATATCCCTTAATGCAGTTCTTATTGCAGGTCTAACAACAGCATCTTTTAAATTTATAAGGCTTCTTGCTATCTCTTTATAAATCTCTGGTATCTTATTTCTATCCGGAACCCACCATATAGTACAATCAATTTTAACCATCAACTGATCTTTTGTTAAAGCAGAAATACTATCATCTCCTTGTAAATCTCCTTCATCTGGGGCTATAGACATGGTGAATTCCTGTATACGAATAGGAAATTTTACAACATTTGCAAATATATTTTTAATATTAATCCCTGAATAAAGCTGTCTATCAAGTGTTTTACCAAAAACAACCATGATACCAACTTCACCAGCGTTTATTGTGGTAATTGCACTAAACAGGATCATAAGGACACCTATGATAATTATTGCAATCCCAACACCTTTTTGAGAAATAGAACTATATTTTTGGCCCGCAGAAACTTTGATTGTGGATTTACTAAAAATTGTCATCAATATACCAATTGCTAAAGTAATGATACCTAAAATTCCACTCATAAAATTTCTCCTTAATTTTTTTTTAAATCTTGGATAACAATAGTAAGTTAAATTAATTATACTTGATTTTTGCGAGTTAGCAAAGATTATTAGTTTTTTTATTAGATATTTAAACTCTGACCCGTAAAATTATAGAAAGCCCTATCTTTGAAAAAATTCTTAATAATCGGATATTTTTCTACACCTGTGCAATGACAAACACCTATTTTTCCTATATCATATTTTAACAAATCTTTTAATATAATCTCAACATCTTTATCATCGCAATTTTTAAAATGAAATCCGCCTAGTAAAAGATTTATAGGCAAATTAAATAAATTCATAGCCGTTTCAACTATATTTGTTATACCTCTATGAGAACAACCTGTTACAATGTTTATTTTATTATCCTTTTTAATCACGAGAAACAACTCGTCATCAAACTTGTCTTCTAAGTATCTATTGCCTTTTTTTATCTTCATCCCTTCAAAATGAGTATCAAATTGGTTTTTAATTTTAATATCTGAGACTATAAAAAAATTCTTATAAATCTCGGTTAGACCGTTTATTATCTTTATCCTATTATCATATAAATGTTTATTATATTTAATACCGATGAAATTATTATCTTTGTTATATTTGGGAATAAAGAAAGTTTCTTTTAAATAAATTTTAGTTTTTGGATTTATTTTGCAAAAATATTTTAATCCTCCAGCATGGTCATAGTGTCCATGGCTTATTATAACCGCATTTATAGAGGATAGATCAATATTTAAAAGTTTAGCATTTTTGATAAAACTTGAATCCTGGCCTGTATCAAATAATATTTTATAATCACCTAAACCAATGAATATCGATAAACCATGCTGGGCTAATAGATTTTTCCCATAAGTAATATTTTCGATAATGGTTGTTATAATCATCGTTTTTAATTAAAAAATAAAAATTTTAATGGTGATGACCATGTGCTGCACATGCATTGTCATATGTAAATTCGATTAATTCATTGGCTTCAAATTTTTTAATAGCCTCTTCTACAGTATTACCACCTAAAGAATATACTTTTACTCCATTTTCATTTAACAATTGAATGGCTCTCATTCCCATTCCGCCAGTCATTATGGCCTGAACATTATACTTAGAAACTACTGCCATAGATTGACACGAACCATGCGAACTATGATCATTGGTATTATTGAAAACTTCGATAGATTTAGTTTCTGTATCATAAATTGTAAAAAATGGTGCAGATCCAAAATGATCATAAACCTTTTCTTTCAAACCCTTATCACCATTGGTTGGTATACAGATTCTCATAAAAATCTCCTTTTTAACTTTATTATATTATTATTTTATTATTTAATGAATTCATTGTTTAATTATCTTATATTATCTATTTTGTATCTTTCAATTATT
>DYJT01000031.1:5263-14803 GCA_020722965.1 Brachyspira murdochii
TATTTTGTATCTTTCAATTATTTAATTAATACATTTTTTAATTATCTTATATTTATTATTTTGTTACTTTTAATTACTTAATTTCTTTTGTTCTGCTTTCTTTTTATTTATTTAGCTTTTGTTATTTTAATTTTTTTAATTTATTTAGTTTTCTTTACTTTTTGATTTCTTGTTTAATTATTTTCTATTATTATGTTTTTTTATTTAATTAATTCTTATTACTCTTCATTGTTTTTGTTTTTAATAATTTTTATTCTTTTATTTATCTATTATTTATCTTTATAGCTTTATTAGTTAATAATGCATCTACTATTTTGGATCTTGCAGATTCTAATAATCGCTGAACAGTTCCTCTAGAAATATTCATCTTCTGCGCTGCTTCAATCTGACTTAATTTTTCATGATCACATAATCTTACGGCTTCAAACTCATCGATAAATATTTCAACTAGTTTTAAGTTTGCCCAGGGTATAGTAACGGGTTTATATATCTTTTCAGAGTCTAACAATCTGCAATATCTTAATTTCTTACAGCGAGGCATTAATCTGCCCTTTTGTGCATATAAACTAGTTAATCTTTTTAAGCAAATTTTCAGTCATATTTTCAAAAGATTTAATTATGTTTGTATCTGTTTGATCAAAAACACTTAAACCCTTCTCAGCAGCTTCTCCTACTTCAGCAACTAAAGGAATCTGCCCTAAAAGATCTGTATTTATTTCGGATGCAAGCATCTGCCCACCACCATTACCAAAAATAAAGTACTTTTCATCTGGATGATTCTTAGGTGTAAACCATGACATATTTTCAACAACTCCTAATATTGGTACATTTATATCTGGATTCATAAACATCGAAGCCGCTTTTCTAACATCATTTAAAGCTATCTCCTGTGGGGTAGTAACGACTACTGCGCCTTTTAAGTTGAGTTTTTGAATAGTAGTAAGCTGAATATCGCCTGTTCCTGGAGGGAAATCTATAACCATATAATCGATCTCTCCCCAAAGTGAATCCTGATAAACCTGGGATATGAAATTAGAAGCCATAGGTCCTCGCCAAATAAGTCCCTTATCTTTTCCAACATAAAAACCAATGGAAATAATCTTAATACCACTTTTCTCAACTGGAACGAACATCTTTTTATCACCAAAAACTGTTATTTCTGGCTGTACATCTTCTATTCCAAACATTCTTGGGATAGAAGGTCCGTAAATATCTGCATCAACAAGAGCGACCTTGAAACCTTTCCTTGCTAATGCGACAGATAAATTAGCTGCTACTGTAGATTTCCCTACGCCACCTTTTCCTGATGCAACTACAATAATGTTTTTAACACCTTCTAATATTATCTTTTCAAAACCTTGACTCATAAAATTAACACCATCCTTTAATTGTGCATATGCACAATATACACAAATAAAATCTATTGTCAATATTTTTGCACTATTTTTTTTATCCTATCCTAACTTCTTAAGGTAGCCTTTATTCTAGATGTGTTAAAAAACAATCCAAAAAGATCATCAATCGAACACACTACAATATCTGCATAATTTAGCAATTTAGAACAACAACCTTCTTTACATTCCTTAATCACGGTTCCATAGGTATCGGCGGTAAGAATATAGATATCTACCAATTCTTTTAACTTAAGTAAATAGCTTTTTGCTTTTTCATCTAGTTTACCATTTAAAGCTAAAGTTCCATTGTAATCAAAGACAATATTTTCAATATTAATTTTCCCTTTGCCCGGTATTTCTATTTCTAACATAACAAATGCACCCGACTTTTTTATAAATACTTAAAAGAATTGCTTTTATTTTTTTTCTTTTCTAGTTGCTACATCAAAAATTACTGCTATAGCAAGAACAGCACCTCTAATAATATATTGTAGAGAAATATCTGTACCAAGTAAATTCATTCCACTTGTTAAAGACATGCAAACAAGTGCTCCTATTATCGAACCTATAACTTTGCCTATCCCACCTGAGGCAGATACACCTCCTATATAAGCCGCCGCAATGGCATCCAACTCAAACAATGTCCCAGCAGTAGTAGTTGCTGACCTAAGTCTGGATGCGAATAAAATACCAGACAAGGCACTGAGTAAGCCCATAGATGCAAAAACAATATATGTTATCTTTTTTACACTTATACCTGAAAGCTCTGCTGCTTCAGGATTTCCACCTACAGCATATATATGTCTACCTAAAACTGTTTTTGTGGTTATAAAATGATATATTAACACTATAACTGTGACAATTACAACTGTCCATGAAAGGCCATTATAACCGGCAAAAATCCATGTTATACTACCAAATAAAATTGCGATAAAAATTAGCTGCAATATGAAAAGATTTCTGGGTAATACTTCAAATTTATATTTTTGTTTTTTCTTTCTAACTATAATCTCGTTGATAATATAATATAATATTGCTAAAAAACCAAGTATTAATGTTAATTTATGGACACCTGGAAGAAAACTTGTATTTTCAGGGAATATATCTGGGATATAACCGTTTCCGATAGCATTGAATATTGGGTCATCAATTATGATAGTACCAGATTTTAAGGTAACCAAAAGCAAAGCTCCTCTATATATTGACCATCCAGCAAGAGTTGCCACAAAAGATGGAATCCCTAGTTTTGCTACTAAAAATGCCGTTCCTAAACCAGATAAAATTCCTAATATAAGCACAAATGGAATAGCGATAAATATTGACCATTTCCAAAATGTTAATGTTATCGCTACAATAGCACCTAAAAATCCTGCAAGAAACCCAACAGATAGATCAATATGTCTAATAACTATGACTAAAGTCATACCAACAGCAAGAACAGCAATATATCCAGTTTGATTTAAAAGATTCGCAATATTTCGTGAGGATATAAAAATCCCTTTTGTCAATATAGTAAATATTATTGTAATTAAAAATAATGCAAAATACATTGCATATTCTCTTAAATATTGATTAAATAGTTTTTTTAGTTCTCCATTTTTATCTGACATATTCGATTCTCCTTCAATTAGTTGCTAAATGCATTATTTTTTCTTGTGTTGCTTCTTCAATTGATAGTTCTCCTGAAATTGTTCCAGAAGAAAGTATATAAATTCTATCACTCATGCCAAGTATTTCTGGTAATTCTGAAGATATCATTATTATACTCATCCCCTCAGAGACAAGTTTATTCATTATTGTATATATTTCGTATTTTGCCCCAACATCAATACCTCGTGTTGGTTCATCCAAGATAAGTATTTTCGGTTTTACAAAAAGCCATTTAGCCAACGAAACTTTTTGTTGGTTTCCACCAGAAAGATTAACAACTTTTTGTTCAATACTTGGAGTTTTTATATTCAAATCTTTAATATAATTATCCGCTACTTTTATCTCCTCGTTTGAATTAATAATACCACCATATGCAAGAGCTTTCAAATTGACAAGTGTTATATTTTGTTTGACATCCTGGATCAAAATTAAACCATTGCCTTTTCTATCCTCTGTTACATAGGCAAGACCATGTGTTATTGCTTTTTGGGGATTTGGAAAATGTATTAAATTTCCATTTAAATATATTTGCCCTTTTATTTTAAAAGAGTCTGGATTTCCAAATAAACTTCTAGCTAGCTCTGTTCTTCCTGATCCTATTAATCCAGCAAAACCTACTATCTCCCCCTTCTTAATGTTAAAATTGATATTTTTTAAAATATATCTACCTAATTTTCTTGAGAACACATTCCAATCTTTAACTTCAAAGATTATCTCTTCTTTTTTTGTCGTTATTGATCTTTTTGGATAGACATTATCAATTTCTCTACCTACCATATTTTTTATTAGAACTGGTTCTTTGATTTTTTCATTTGTATTATCTAATGTACAAACAGACATTCCATCCCTTAAAATAGTTATGCTATCTGCAATATTTAATACTTCACGAATCTTGTGAGATACCAAAATTATTGTTACATTATGCTTTTTTAATTCTTTTAGTAAATTAAGTAGATTTTCGCTATCTGATTCATTTAAAGCAGCTGTTGGCTCATCGAGTATTAAAAGTTTTACATCTTTTATCATCGCCTTTGCAATCTCAACTAATTGTTGTTTTCCGATACCAAGATCTTTCACTTTTATATTGATATCAGCAGATAGTCTTATCTTTTCCATTATCTCTTTTGTTTTTTTTAATGTTTCGTACCAATCAATGACAAGACCTTTTTTGAATTCATGGCCTAAAAATATATTTTCGTATATTGTCATTTCAGGAACTAAAGCCAGTTCCTGATATATTATGCCAATCCCGACTGATTCACTATCCTTTATATTTTTAAATTGCCTTTTTTTACCATCGATAATTATTTCACCGGAATAAGAGTTATAAGGATATACACCACTTAATATTTTCATCAATGTCGATTTTCCAGCCCCATTTTCCCCAACCACACAATGTATTTCATTTCTTTTTATATTAAAACTAACCTGATTTAAAGCCTTAACACCTGGAAAAGTTTTTGTAATATTTCTAATTTCAAGAATATTATCTACCATAATCCCTTCCATGTTTCAAATTTCTTTATTAATAAAAATTACAAATATTCAAAATTAAAAAATATAAAATAATGCAATATTAAATAAGGCATGGAACCTTGATTTAAAAGTTCCATACCTTAAATTTAATCAAATATTCTTTTAGTAATTAATTGTAGTAATCAGCCTATCTTAAAAACCTGTAAAATCACTTGCTGGCCAATAACCAGAGTCGAATATTGTCTGTTTCAAATTTTCTTTTGTGACTATAATAACCATCGTAGGTTTTGCTGGAACATCTTTTTTACCATTATTATATGTTTTTGTTTTTTCAGGTATTTTACCATTTAAAAAAATTAATGCAGCTTTAATGGCATCCTTAACTAAAATTCTGACATCCTTGAGTACAGTCATAGATTGTTTCCCGTCAATAATATATTGAATTGAAGCCTTTTCTGCATCCTGCCCGGTTATGTAATATTTTGTAACTTTTTTATCTACTCTGAACACATCAGCTATAGCCCTAGCTGTTCCATCATTTGGTGCGACAATATAACAAACACCTTTAGCTTTATTATCAACTTTTGCAAGATTTGCCTCTGCTAAATTTTTTGCATCGTTAAAATTCCAATTTGTAGTAATCTGCCCAATAATTTTACCCATCTCTTCTCTTGTGAGATTCTTTTTATTTTTTAGCTTTACTGCTTCTGAAGAATTTCTTATAATAAATGTTCCATCAGCAATTTTCGGCTGTAATGTTTCCCATGCTCCCTGGAAAAATAGGAAAGAATTATTATCTGAAAGAGCTCCTGCGTAAAGATATAGATTATTATTTTTTCCTTGCGCCTTGCTTATAAGAAATTTACCCCATGCTGCACCTACTTCTACTGAATCAAAAGTTACATAATAATCTACTGATTTTGTATCTCGAATCAATCTATCATATGAAATTACCTTGACTCCAGCTTTATTTGCTAGATCAGCCGCGACAGCTGCAGCGGAAGCGTCATGTGGACAAATGATGAGAACTTTGATTCCTTTTGTTATTAGAGCTTCTACATTGGCTCTTTCTCTTGCTGGATCGCCCTGACTAAAAAGAACTTCTGCTGTTATTCCTTCTTCTTTAAGAGCATCTTGAAATCTGGTCTGATCCTGAATCCACCTTGGCTCATCTTTTGTTGGCAAAACAATACCGATTTTTACCTGGTCGGCAGATTTGATTGGAATTACAGATAGAATAGTTACCAATAAAATAAGGCTAAAGAAAAACAAATAACTGATCTTCTTCATAATCAATCTCCTTTTTAATTTTTTGAATTTTTCCAATGATATATTCCTTGTAATAAAAGGAATGAAAAACGAAAACTATAATTTTAAAATTAGCTCTAGTCATCACCTCCTTTTTTATTTTTTATTTATGAAAAAGGCCTTTTTCTTTAATTAATTCAAATATTTATTTAAATATTAATCTTTATAATTAATCTTTATATTTATCTTTATTATATTTATCATCATATTTATCTTTATCTCTATGTGGTAAAAATTATTGTAAAAATTAACACTTTGACAAAACATGTTCTTTAATAAATAATTTGATAAATTATTGCTAAATTATTTATAGTTAATTAAAATTTGTAAATCAATCACCTTGATGGGTGATTTTCAATGGAAAAGAAAAAAAATTATATCACCCTAATGGATTACTATTAAATTTTGACAAAGTATTTGACTGTTTTTGAATAAATTTAAATGAAAACTTTTTTTAAAGACCTTTTTGTAAAGTTTTTTTATTGATTATTCATGAATAAATTGACGAGATCTATTCTTTGATTTATGTTAAGTTTCTGATAGATATTTTCAATATGAGTTTTAACAGTATTTACAGAAATATACAATCTGTTAGATATCTCTTTATTACTGTATCCTTTAACCAAAAATTGTATAATCTCTTTTTCTCTCTTTGTGATACCATATTCTTTTAATAAGGAGTCTAGAGATTTAATCCCATCTAATTTTCTTCCAATCATTATGTTTAATAGTGATTCTTCACTAAATTCTTCTGCTTTATCAGTACATATAGTTATACCATCTTTTAAAACAGTTATCCTATCTGAAATACTCAATGCTTCTTTAACTATACTAGTAAAATAAAGACAAGAAATACCATTTTTTTTTAATTTTTCCAGCAGAAATATAAATTTTTCAAATTCACTTACGGTCAATCCGGTGGCTGGCTCATCGAAAACCACTATTGGTGTTTTTCTATAAAGAGCTTTGACTATTTTGACTATCTGCTTTTCTCCAAAACTAAGATTACTTAATTTTATATCATTTCTCAAATAACATCCTAATTGATGAAGAAGATCTTCTGCTATTGAACTCTCTTTTTGCCAGTTAATTATGCCTAAGGATTGGATTTCTTTACCTAAAAAAATATTTTCGTAAACAGACAGTTGATCTATCAAATTTGAATCTTGATAAACAATAGATATACCAGCTTTTTCACTATCTTTAGGTGAAAAGAAATGTGAAATCTTTCCATCTATTAATATTTCACCATTATATGAATTACAGGGGTAAACTCCACCTAAAATCTTAACTATTGTTGATTTACCTGAACCCTTTGCACCAACTATTGAATGTAACTCTCCTCTTTCAATTGATATATTGATATTATCCAATACCTGCAATGGATAAATAATCTTAGATAGATTCTTTATTTCAAGGATATAATCAGACATTTTGGTCCCTGATGGAATTAACACCTTGAATTTATTAATAATTGATATTTATAAAAAATCAAGAAATCAAATAAACATTAATATTAAGATAGATAATTTTTAAAAACTCTTATAAGTTTTAATTTCTAACTTTTCTTTTTTAATTGATACCATATTAAAAAATTCATCAAATTCTTTGATGGCTTGTTCAAATGCGATTTCCCTGCAATTTTTGATTGTATCATAATTATTTATTATGGTCATGTTTCTGCAATCGCCGTAAATAAATCAGCAATTGCCATTATTCTAGAACCTAAAGTTAGTTCTATTGTATCATTAAATAGTTTGCTAATCTTTTCTATAAACTTGCTCTTTCTTTTAATAAATCTATATCTCCTCCTTTTTTACAATATATAATATTAATTAAAAGTTGTAAAATTTAAAAAAATAGATTTTTAAGTTGAAATTTTTTTTATAACCTTAAAAGGTAATAATAATTCTATTTATCATTGGATAGTTTTATATACTTCCCAATTTTTGGTACAATAAACTGAATATTTGGAAAATCCAATTTGTAATTAGCAATTAATTTTTCTATATTTTCTTCCAATAGATGAACAATCAATACTTTATTAAGGTTAGTAATATTTCTTAAAAGATTCTTAATTTGATCATAATTTGCATGAGAACTATAACAGATAAATTTTTTGATCTCTGCATTGACTTTATAAATACGTGAATCTATTTCAATTTCTTTTGATAAAAAATCCTCGCTATCCAAAATTTTACCTCCAATTGATTCTGAATCCTGATAACCAACAAATATAAATACTGTGTTTGGATCACCAATCCAATTTTTAACAAACTCTTTAGAATATACATAATCAGCCATACCCGAAGATGAAATTGCTATTTCACCATAATCCACATATGTAATTTTCGAATATTCTTGAAAAATATTTTTAAAAGGACCATTAATACTAAAAGTATAAGAAAAAAATGGTTTGAACTTTTCCTGTGTAAATTTCTGACTATATATCTTATTAATTGTAGAAATAGTAGGACTGAATACCTTTACAGGTGTGCCTTCTGGAATAAATCCATTTTCAATCCCTTTTGAAATTTCGTATAATACCTGCTGAGATCTATCTAAAACAAAAGAGGGAATTATTACTCTTTTTCTGGATTTAATGCAATTTCCAATATATTTTTGAAATTTAATTCTATCGTAAATCGATATTTTCTTAGAGTCTACCCCATAAGTTCCTTCGATAATAGCATAATTAGCAGATTTTACAATCTCTTGTTCTGGAAGAAAGGGTGAAAGGCCACTTCCTAAATCACCAGAAAAAAGTATGCTCTCTTGAGTTTTTTTGCTATTTAATTTTATCATAACCGAACCGGGTAAATGAGGTGTTTTAAATATTTCTACCGAAATATTAGGGGAAATATTAGTTATGCTATTCAATGGTAAAATTTTTACTTGACTTATTATTCTTTGAACATCTATATTTATGCATTCTGAACATATATAAAAACCCTGCTTTCCTAAATCTTCCCTTTTTGATTTTATATTCTTAAGATTTTCTAGTTTTATTAATTTTCCATATTTACAATCTTTATATATATGAACTACAGTGTTTTTCTTCTTCTCTTTGTTTGATAATTGACTGGATTTCGAAAAATAAAATTTTTCTAATCCATGACTAGAATATTTTGAAGACATTTTTAACATTACATACATCAATTCTTTTGTAGGTTCCGTACAATATATGTATTTTCTATAGCCCATATTAATTAAATCTAATAATCTACCAATGTGATCCAGATGAGCATGGCTTACAATTATAGCGGAAACATCTTTGATCAATCCTTTTGGTAATTTTTTATTGTTTTTCCCATCGGAATCATAAAATAACCCTGCATCAAGAATTATCTTTTCACCATCTATATTTATTACATGCAATGACCCACTTATAGTTTTATTGGCTCCATAACCTATGTATCCTATTCCACTACTATTTTTATTAATAAAAACATTGATTTGAATAATACAAAAAGATATCACAATCATCAAGAAAGTAAAAATTATCAATCTTTTTACGATAAATTTATTTTTCATATTTTTATAATCCTTTTTTAAAATTTATAACATAAATTTAAAAGTCAAAAAATTTAAAAAAATTAGAAATTTTTCAAGAAGACAGAATAATTTCTCTTTAGTTATTGAGAAATTCTTTTATTTGATTAAAAATATTATAAGAAAAGCAAACTGAAAAGTTGAAAAACAGATAAATAAA
>DYJT01000032.1 GCA_020722965.1 Brachyspira murdochii
TTTTTTCTATTTTTTTTATTCTTTTATTTTTTTATTTTTTTCTATTTTTTTTATTCTTTTATTTTTTTATTTTTTTCTATTTTTTTTATTTTTTATAATTTTCTCAATAGTTTTATTTTATATTATTTTTTAATTTTTTCAACTTTTTATGTTCTTTTATATTCTGAATACTCTTTTAGATGGAAGTTGACGAGAGAATCTATAATGAATATACAAAAGAAATAGTGAAATAGGAATAACAGCGAAACTGACATATTTGGACCATGTTATTTCTATTTGTTTAACTACATTAAATCTAACTATTATATCTATTGCAAAGCAAATAAAGCAAACACCGAGAAGGAAATATGCTATAAGATTTAATCCCTTTTTTTTAGTAAATCTTGTGATTATATATAAAATTGAAATTATAACGAATATTGATAAAAGAATTGTTAATCCATAAGAAATTGACCAGCTTAGTTTTTTATCGGTAGAATCAAGAGATAAAAGATAACCAGAAATAGAAATAAAAGTAAATATAAAAATATAGGCTACTTTATTATAAAAAACAAGAATTGATGCTAGAATTAACCAGACAAAGAATATTGTAATAGAAGGGACCTTTGACCAGGTTATCTTCCCTTCAAGTATCAAATTAATCAAGGTTAAAGAGATAATTGAAATTATAAAAGATACACTTATTATTTCAAGAATCGAGGTTATTTTTTGTCTACCAGAAGATTTGCTATAAGAAGGGTAAATAAAATTCTCTTTTTTCTTATCTTCAATATTTTTATTTTCAATATTGTTTTTAGCATCATCGTTTTTCTTTGGTACCTTTGCTCCACATAGTGGGCAAAAAGTAGCAGAATCATCCAGTTTAACACCACAATTGTAACAATAAGGCATACCTTTCTCCAAAAAGAATTTTTATAATTTATCGGTAACTCTAACCTCTATCCCTAAAGAAACTAGAGTTTTAAAAAAGTACTTTTCTAGTTCTCTTTCTTCAATTCGGCTGCCAAATGATATAGATAAAATATTATTAAAAGAGACCACAGAACAATTTGTTTTTGAAGCTCTACCAGGGGTAGGGATAAAATCAAAGTTTTCTATTAAATCATAATAATCTTTTGATATATTAATTTGTCCAATATTAGAAAGGAAACTTGTTACTAAACCATCTCCAAGATAGTAAAAAGCAGATTTTAATATAAATGTTTTAATAAATAAAGGTATAAGTCTTAAGGCAAAAATATATTCACTTGAAACATTTCTTTTGATCATTTTTAAATGTTCTTTTTTCTTAAGTTCGATCTGGATCTGATGATGAGTAAGTTCAAAGATCTCTTCTAACGAATATCTTCCCATTCTGCAATCAATCTTAGAGATCAAAAACAATGAGAAATTCCTCATAGTCTTCGAAGGATGAATTTTTCTTAAATTAATGGGTATTTCAAATGCAATATGAGGTGAAAATCTTTTCCTCTTTTTTTCTTCTATCGAAAAATATATTTCCTGTAAAGAATAGATATATATTGCTGCTAAAAACTCGGTAAGAGAAAGATTTTTTTCTTTTGCGACTTTCAAAACTTGATCTACATTACAGTAACCAAACAAAACTCTATATGTTTGCTCTTTAAGCAATTTGCCAGGAATATGGAATGCAATTGGTAATGGATCGGGTTTTGGAATCTGCTTTTGGTAATATCTTTTATAGGCATCTTCATATTCCTCTTCATCAAAAGGGGTAGAAGAAGTTATTATGTTTTCAGATGAAACATTGTAACCCACTAGTGTAAAATATTCATATAATAGTGTTTTTAAAAATTCAATTGCACCGGTCCCATCTGTAAGAGCATGCGAGAATTCTACATTGATTCTTTTTCCCTTAGCCCTGACTCTAAAAAGTGGTGAGGAAAAGATTGAGTACCCAGTGCAAACAGGTTCTATTTCATCTTCTATCTTTACTTTTTTGTCAATTTCCTCAAGATAGTACCAGAATAACCCTTTTTTAAGAATACAATAAAGGTATTTATATCTTTTTACTGTTTTATCTAATGCTATTTGAAGCAAATCTTTTTGAATGTTCTGCTTAAGCTTACAAGAAAAGCAGAACAAAGAGGTATATGTCTTATCTGAAACTGCTGGCATAATTGAACCAGCATTATCTAAAATATAATAATCTCCTAATCTATCCTTATATAGGGTAGAAGAAAAGATATTCTTTTTTTTCATATATTTTTATTAAGATTACAAAGTTTTTTTTCTTGTCAATTCGATTTTGTAATATTTATTTATTTGGTAACTCAAATTACAGGATAATTGAATGAAAGACAAGATGTTTTTTTCAGAGTTATTATTGTTAATAACCGCTGCAATCTGGGGATTCGCCTTTGTAGCTCAAAGAGTTGGGATGAACTTTTTAAAACCATTTACATATAATGGGATAAGATTTTTACTTGGCGCGTTAACCTTAATTCCGGTTTTATTTGTTTTTAAAAGCGGATTAAAAAAGATCGATATAACTTTAAAAGATTTTTATGGAATAATAATTACCGGGATTGTTCTTTTTATAGCCTCAAATCTTCAACAGATAGGCATAGTCTACACTACTGCTGGTAATGCTGGTTTTATCACCGGGCTTTATGTAATAATCGTTCCTTTATTTTCAGTTATCTTAAAGAAAAAGACCCCATTAATATTTTTTGTTTCAGCCATTTTTTCTTTAACAGGTCTATATTTTTTAAGTATGGAAGGGAGATTTGAAATAAACAAGGGGGATTTAATAGTTGCGATAGGTTCATTTTTTTGGGCGATTCATATTATGATAATAAGCTATTATTCAAAAAAAATTAATAATCTAATTTTAGCAATAGGTCAATTCTTTGTTTGCGGAGCTTTATCTATCATTACCGCATTTTTATTCGAGATTGAAGGTAAACAGATAATAAAAAATATTATCGATGCAAAATATCCAATACTTTATGGTGGGATATTATCTATTTCAGTAGCATATACCCTTCAAATATTTGGCCAAAAAAAAGCTCATCCCGTAGTTGCCTCAATTATAATGAGCTTGGAAGCATTATTTGCATTTTTAGGTGGAGTTTTAATATTAAAAGAATCTTTGGGTTTATATAGGATAGTTGGAGCGATACTGATGCTTGGATCAATGATATTAGCACAATTTCCAAATAAAAATACAGTAAAAACAGATTGATTATTATACAATGATTGCCAAAAACTTGCAAGCAAATAATTGAAAAATTGCAATAATATGTTAAGATTAGATTAAAGGAATATACTAAAGCAAAAATATGAGTTTGAGAAAAACTATAAATAAAATATCTACTAATTTTAAACTTTTTTTCAAATATATTGGAGGAGTATCTGGTTTAATAGTATTTAGCTTTCCAGCTTATATTCAAGAAAGACAAAATAGGTCAATAATAAATAAAAATTTTTTAACTCAAATTTATTTTACGGGAAATCTTGCCTTTAGATTAGTTGCAATTGTTGCACTTTCTTTGGGTGCAGTAACGGTAATTCAGGTCTTTACTCAACTTTCAAAATTAGGTGCACAAGATTATATTGGCGAAATAATGAAACTTGTAATTATTAGAGAATTGGGACCTCTAATTACCGCATTTATTGTAATAAGCAGGTCAAGTACGGCTATAGCCAGCGAGATTGGAACAATGGTTGTCACAAATCAGGTTGATGCTCTTGAGATGATTGGGGTTGACCCTTTAACTTTTATTATTTTCCCAAGAATCATAGGTGTTTCACTCGCTTTAATAGTTCTAACTATTTTCTTTAGTGGTATTGCCTTGATAGGTGGATTTCTTGTTTCCTTTATAACTATTAATCTTACATTCGATATATTTTTTAACTACATAATGACTTCAATTACTTTTTCAGATATTTTTTCTAGTCTGCTAAAAAGTTTAATTTTTGGTCTATTTATAAGCGCTATTCCAATATATAATGGCTTTCAAGTTAAATCTTCAACCTTAATACCTGTGGCAACAACCAAGACCGTAATGGAATGTATAACCTTTACAATTATATTTGATATTATTATAACTGTTTTCATTTATATATAGGTATATTTGATATTATTATAACTGTTCTCATTTATATATAGGTTTTTTATTTAAATATAGGTATTTACATATTAGACTTTGTTATTTATTGATAAAAATTATAGTAAATTAATGAGGTAATAATTTTGTCATTTATTGAACTGGAAAAAGTGTCTTTTTTTTATGATAATCAATTGATTTTGGATTCAATAGATGAAAAAATCGAGCAAGGTAGTTGCAATATCATAACTTCAATATCTGGTGAAGGTAAGACTACTTTATTAAAACTAATTGCTGGATTAAAATCTCCATCTTCGGGAAATATTTATATAGATAATATACCTATTTCATCATTTAACAAAAGAACTATGCTTGCTTACCACAGACAAACAGGTTTTTTATTCCAGGATGCCGCTTTAATTAATAACTTAAATATCTTAGATAATTTATCTTTATACTATAAATACAATACCAATTTTACACAGGAGGAAATTCTTAAAAGGCTAAATCCATATTTAAAATTTTTTGATTTTTATGACTTACTTGATGTTAAACCTGAACAGATAAGCCATGGGAATCAGATGATAATTAGTTTTATAAGGGCTATATCTCACCAGCCAAAATTATTAATTTTAGATGAACCAATTGAAACACTGGATCAAATTCTAATACAAAAGATGCTTGTAAAGCTTGAAGAAGCTAAAAATTTAGGATCCACATTGATAATAGCTACTCATCGAATTAGTATATTTGAAAAACTTGCCGATAAGGTTATAATATTGAAAAATAGAAAAATAATGTTCTCTGACAATATGCTAAAATTAAATCAAATAGAAGACAATGAATTAAAACAACTTACTAAGTTATAATAGATAATTTTATAATTAAATATTAGGTTAATTAAATTTAAAGAGGTAATTTATGCCATTTGTTTTTTCAAAAACACAAAAACTGGCTGCCTTTTTTATTATATTTGGATTTATATTTTTAATAGCAATATTTGCATTTATAATAAAAGGGAATCGCACATTTGAAAAAAAAGGACATTTCTACACCTTTTTTGAAGATAGTAAAGGAATTAGCGTTGGAGTTCCGATAAAATTCAAGGGTTTTAGCATCGGTAAGGTTTCAAAAGTTGAATTACTCCCTGATTATAGAACGAGAGTTGACTTTGTAATATATAAAGAATATTTAAGTTTAATGCGTTATGACACAGTGATAAAAATGTCAGCCAGTCTTTTAGGAACTTCAGGTCTTACAATTGATTTTCTCCACAATGAGAAATGTTTAACCCTCCCCAATAAATCACAGGTATTATCTTCCGATATGTCTTTAGGACAGAATATACTTTTTAAACTATCTGAAAATCTACCAAAACAGGATGATCTGACTGTAAAAGCGGCACAAGTTTTAGATATGATACTCGAATTAAGACCTGTTATAAATCTGACCTTGTTAAATTTAAGGGATACTACATCTGAACTTAAAATCTTAGCTTTATCATTAAATGGTAAAGGGGATTCAGAGACTGCAAAACAGATATTTGCTCTATTAAATAAAGTCAATACAACTATAGAACTTCTATATCCAACACTTGCAAATTTTAAAGATGTAAGTGTAGATGCAAAAGAGATAACATCAAAATTAAAAACAGATCTGCCAGAAATAACTTCTGATATTGATAATATTACTTTTAAAATAGAAAAACTTCTGGTCGGTTTAGAAAACCTTCCAGAGCAGATTAAAGAAATTTTAGAACTTACTCATAAAAGTCTGGTGCAACTAAAATATGTTCTGGAAAATCTTCCTTTGATACCAAAAAATAGTTCAACAACAACGACGACAACAACACAGGGAAGGTAATGAGCAAGGAAATAATTATGAAAAAAATAAAAAAATTAGTAATAATTTTAATAATCATCAACTTAATTTTACTCTTTTTACTTAGCTGTTCTACTAAAAACCCCACTATTAGAGATGATATTAAAAAGAAGATAGATTATTCAATAAATGAAGGCTTAAGTTACTTTCAAAAAAATCAGATCGAAAAGGCGATAAATTCATTTACTCAGGCTTATGAATTAGCTACAACAATAGATGATGTTGATAGGATAATAAGAGCATCATTGAAATTAATCGAAGTATATATTTTTATCAATCAACCAGATAAAGCTTTCCCATTTTTAATTTCTGCCAAAAAACTTGCGGAAAAAGAAGAGATAGAAAAATATTTTTCACCGATTTTTTATTTTTTAGCAAGATTCTATGAGTTAAAACAAGACTTAGATAATGCAATTGCCATTTATAAAGAGGCGATAAATTCAGCTAAAAATGACCTTGATAAATCAATTGCCTTAAATGGTTTAGGACTATTATTTTTAAAACAGAAGAAATTTGATGATGCCCTTTTATACTTAGAAAAAGCTTATAAGATAAATAAAAAACTAAAAAATTACGATCAACTATCAAATAATTCTTTTAACATGGCTATCTGCTATTTTAATAAAAAGGATTATGATAAAAGTCTTCAATATGCTCTTGAGGCTTTAAAATACGATAAATTATCTGAAAACTCTCTTAATATACTTGAAGATTGCAAATTGTTGGCAAAAATTTATGAATATTTAAATAATATAGAAACTGCATTATATTATATTACAAAAGCGCTAAATATAGCTCAAATAATAGCTAAAGATCAGGTTCAATTTTTAGAAGAAGAACAAAAAAGATTAGAGTCTTTGCTTAAAAATTAAATAATATTAAAGCTTAAATAAGTTATAAGTTATCAACTATATCTTTGTTTACAATGTTTTTTAATTCCTTTAATTTCCCATCAAGAGCCAATATTATAGTTTCACTTAAAAAGTCAGCCATTTTAAATCGTGTTTCATAAGTTGCCGAACCGATATGAGGCAATATTATTACATTTGGGAATCCTAAGAGTTTTTGGTCTGCATAAGGTTCATTATTATAAACATCAAGACCAACTGAAAAAAACTTACCTTTTTCCAGAAGGTTTATAAGGGCTTTTTCATCTATAACGGCTGCTCGGGCTGTATTTATAATTATTGAATCATCTTTCATCAAAGATAATTTTTCAAAGTTTAGTAAATTTTTTGATTCTTCATTCAATGGAAGATGTAAGGACACTATGTCGGAATTTTTTAATAAATAGTCTAATTCTACAAAATCGATTCCAAGATTATCTAATTCGGCTTTTTTAGATCTATTGTAATAGATAACAGTACATCCGATTGCCTTCATCAGTTGGGCATATTTTGTTCCTATCCTACCAGCACCAATAACTCCAACTGTCTTCCCGATAACATCTTTTCCAAGAAGAAAAGATGGGCTAATATCATCTAAATCACCAGAGATAACTTTTAATATCGCTTCTTTTGTTCTTTTAGCACAAGCAAAAGTTAGTAGTACAGCTGTTTCCGCGGTAGCATTTGTGAGAATATCGGGGGTATTTAACACTATAATACCAGCAGATGTTGCAGCTTTTATGTCAATATTATCGAATCCAACGGCATAATTGGCAATAACCCTTACCTTTTTTAACTTTTGTATTATATTAGCGTCAATTTTATGAGTGAACCATGTTATTATAGCATCACAATCTTCAACTCTTTTTAATAATAGCTCTTGGGAACCAATATCATTTTGGGGATAAATTACTAAATCATAGGTTTCGCTAAGCTTTGCAAGGCCTTCTTTTAAAATATCACCAAATACAGCTATTTTCCCTTTCTTACCCATAAATTTTAGCTTTCTCTTCATTTCGTAATACTCTTAATGCACCTGAAGCTAATGCAGGAAGTTCTTCTTCACCAGGGAAAACAAGAATAGGGATGTTTTCAACAATCTTACCAAGATAACCTTTAATAGGTTTTATGATATGATCTTCATTGTATGCTATTCCACCTGTAAAAACTATTGCATCGACATCACCATATAAAGATGCAAAACCTGCAAAGATGTATTTTGCTATGGTAAAACACATTGCATTTAAAATCAAACGAGCGTTATTATCTCCATCATCGATATTTTTAATAATTTGCCTGACATCATTTGATCCAAGATGAGCGGTAAGTCCACCGCCACCGGTAAGCATCTTTTTCATATCATTTAATTTATATTTACCGGAAAATGCAAGCTCAAGCAATTGGCCAGCAGGTAAAGTACCAGCTCTTTCAGGAGAAAAAGGTCCTTCCCCATCAAGAGCATTATTTACATCGACAACTTTCCCTTTTCTATGTGAACCAATGGATATTCCACCTCCAAGATGTGCAACAACGATGTTTAGCTCTTCATATTTCTTTCCTAACTTCTTTGCTGCTGCTCTTGCTATTGCCTTTTGATTCAATGCATGAAAAATAGAAACCCTTTTTAATAAAGGATGACCGCAAATTCTCGCTTCATCACAAAATTCATCTACAACAACAGGATCCACAATAAAAGAAGGGCAATTTGCCTGTTTTGCGATTTTATAAGCTATTAGAGCACCAAGATTAGATGCATGAGCACCATATTTGCATGATCTTAAATCTTCAAGCATTTTTTCATTTATACTGTAAGTGCCAGATTCGATTGGTTTTAATAGTCCACCTCTAGCAACTATTGCAGAAAATGAGTTTAATTTAATGTTTTGAGAATTTAAGTAATCTTCTATTATTTTTGTTCTAAAATCGATCTGGTCAATAATAGTTGGATAAGGTTTAAGTTCCTCTACTGAATGGCGAAGTGTGTGAGAATTTATTTCTTTATCATCTTCATAGATACCAATTTTTGTAGAAGTAGAACCAGGGTTGATAATAAGCATTCTGTGGATCATAGAATACCTTCCTTAAACAATTTTTGTTTTACCATTAAAAATTTAAAACCGAAATACAAATTTTGCAAGAAATTGTTAAAATATTATCTATTAAAATTTTTGCAGCTTTAATCAATATTTGCTCTATATTATTTTTGTAATCTATCAAAAAATTTTCATCTGCATAATCTGAAACTACCCTAAAAATCAATGATGGGATTTTCCACATATGAGATATCTTTCTTATTGAAAATGATTCCCAATCGCATATTTGAGAATTAAAATATCTATTTAAAAATTCTCTTTTTTCTTTCAAATCGATATCCATATCGGCACAAAATCCGTTAACTTCCTTTATTTCAATAAATTTATCTTTTAATTCCTTATGAATAAGAGCTTCTGTTTTATTCAAACCAACCGAAACATTGTCTTTTTTATTAAGGCTATTTTTATTATTTAATAGATTATTAATAGAAATATATGAAGATTCATAAATTAATTTTGGGATAACAAGATCACCTATTTTTAATTTGTCACAAAGGCTTCCGCATGCACCAAAGTTAACAACAAAATCTATGTCATACCTTTCAAGAATAAGAGTTAAGGCACTAACGGCATTTAATTTACCAAAGCCGCTGTTGATGCAGATAATTGATGTCTCAATATTATCAAAAATATTAATTTGATTGTAATTTAAATTTCCTATAAAATAAGGGAATGGATTTTTAACTTGATTTTTTTTAATCTCCTGAAAATTTTTAAGCCTATCTTTTAAAAGTGATTTCAAAACAAAATATTCATCTTTTGTTGCAGCAACTACTGCGATTTTGAATTCGTTCATAAAATTTCATTTTAATTAAATTTTTATTAAAAATTATTTTCATTGAAAAAAATAAAAAAAAAGAAAAATTAAATTGGCATTAAAAAAATTAAATTAAAAAAAATAAAATTAATAGGGCACAAAAAAACTTAAATTAAAAAATAATAAATTCAATATTTAAAAAAAGAGTGGGTATGAAGGGAAGATTAAGAAGTGTTAAAATAAATACGCAACAAAGGAGTTTTGCAAGCTTTAATGATGAAGATTTTCAAATACTATCTTTATTGAAGGGAAATTACAACAAATTTATTCTGGAAATCTGCAGTGGAACAGGTGATTTTTTGGTAGAATATGCAAAACTGGAACCTACAACCTTTTTTCTTGGGGTCGATTATGCTGAAAATGCATTTTTAAGGGCATTAAAAAAATCTTTTAAATATGGCCTTGTTAATTGTAAGTTTAGAAATGATTATATTCAAAATACTATTGATAAATTATTACCAGAATTTTTCGATATTGTTTACATTAACTTTCCAGATCCCTGGCCTAAGAAAAGGCATGCATCCAGAAGACTTGTCACAAGTGAATTTATTTCAAGAATCTACGATTTATTAAAACAAAATGGTTTTTGCATAATAATTACTGATAATAAATGGTACCAGGAATTTATTGATTCACAATTAGTCCAAGAAAAAAAATTTCAAAAAATGTATGATTTTTGGTATACTGAAGATCAGGGTAAATTCTTATTAAATTTTAATTTTTTTCCTTCAAATTATTATAATAAAGCAAAATTATCTTCAAATATTATTAGATATTATGTTTTGCATAAAAATTAAAACTTGTATTATTCTTTTATTTGAGTATAATATATATTGATTGCATTATTATAAAAGGGAAGACTTAGATGAATATTCTAATTATAGATGATAATAAAGATAATCTGTATATTCTTTCTGCTGTAATTAATAAGAATTTTACAGTTAAAATCTTTGTTGCTTCTAGTTTTATGGAAGCAGATGAGCTATTAAAAAAGGAACAGATTCATCTTATTTTTCTTGATATAATTATGCCAAACAAAAGTGGCCTGGAATATTTAAAAGAATTAAAAGAAAGTTCAGATTATTCAGGTATACCGGTTATAATGATAACCGCAATTGAAGATTCAAATACAAAATTTAGCTGTTTTGAGGCTGGAGCGGTTGATTATATCACCAAACCTTTTAATCCAAAAGAATTGGTCTTAAGGTTAAAGAACCACCTTCAGCTTATTTCTATGCAAAATGAGCTTATCACTTACAACAAATATATGAATGAGTTAATATCATTAAAGGTTAAAGAGGTTATAAATACAAGAAATGTAACTATATTTGCACTTGCAAAACTCGCTGAATCTAGAGATCCTGAAACAGGAAGGCATCTTCTTAGAATCATGAATTATTGTAAATTTATAGCAGAACAGCTTGCAGAGACTTCTGATGTTTATAAGATAGATTCGAACTTTATAGATACTATCTATCATTCATCTATTCTCCATGATATTGGTAAAGTCGGTATTCCAGATAATATCTTGCTTAAACCAGGTAAACTTACCACTAGCGAATTTGAGATTATTAAAACTCATACCATCATCGGAGGTAAAACTCTTGAAGAAGCTGAAAATATGCTCCAGTTTTCCGATTTTTTAAGAATCGGTAAAGAAGTATGTTATAGCCATCATGAAAGGTGGGATGGTAAGGGCTATCCTTATGGATTAAAAGAAAATGAAATACCATTATCTGCAAGAATAGTAGCTCTTGCCGATGTTTTTGATGCTTTGATGTCAAAAAGAGTATATAAGCCTAAATATTCATTTGATGAAACATATAGTATAATAGCCGAAAAAGAAGAAGATAGGTTTGATCCAGATATATTAAAAATATTCAAGGATAAACCCTATGTTTTTAAAAAGATATTTGAAGAAAACTATATTGATGAGGAATCGATTCTACCAGCTTATCAAAAATACTTAGAAGACCTTTCATAATATTTCTCTTTTGTTTAGTAAATTAAAACAATCATTTTAACCACTATTGACAATTTAAATAAATATTTTAATTTAATAGGGAGCTGACCATATGGTCAGACATTTAAATTCATGGTAAATTGATGAAGCAAAAATTAGAAAATCCAAGAGCCAGAATTCTTGAAGCATCTTTGATAGAATTTTCTCAACACAGTTACGAAACAGCATCGACAAATAATATTTCTAAACTAGCAAAACTTTCCAAGGGTACAATTTTTAACTACTATGAAAGCAAAGAGAATCTATTTAAAAATGTAATCGACTATTCGATTTCTATTTTTAAAAAAGAATTAAGTAGTTTTCGCTTTTCAAAATCTTTACCAGATCAAATAATTAAAGAAGCCATAGAATTTATATATAACTTTTACAAAAATCATCAGAATATCTATAATTTTTATCTTAGATCGATCTATGATCTATCCATACCATTTAGAAAAGACCTTCTTAAGGTAGTTAAACTTTTTTCTACATTAATTACATATAGATTGATACATAACTTCAAGAAACTCGGTATTCTAACCTTTAAATATTCGCAAGAGTCTTTACTTTATATACTTAATTCCGTGATATCAAGACTGATAGATTCTTATTTTATTGAAAATGAGTCTCCTTTAGATAAACAGGATATCTTTAACGATATATCTTATGTTCTTGCAGATATTTTGATTTCGAAGAAAGAATAGTTAAAAAATTAAATTTTAAAGAGGCACAGATGAAGAAAAAATTTGATTATTCTTTAATTCAAAATACTCATACTTTAGCTCAGATGGTTTATGATTTCAAATCAAGAGACGCAGATTACCCTGCTGTTAAATTCAAAACAGACAATGGTGAGTTGTTATTAAGTTATAAGCAACTTCAAAGAAGAGTTTATGCAATAGCTTCATATTTTCTTTCAATTGGCTTAAAAAAGGGAGATAAGCTCGCTATATTATCTGATAACAGACTGGAATGGTTACTAATAGATCTTGCCTGCCAGGTTATTGGTTTAATTGATGTCCCAAGAGGTGCAAATATTTCTGAAGCTGAAATGGTTTATATATTAAATCATGCAGAAGTTTCAGCAGTTATATGTGAAACGCCTATTGTTTTAAGAAAGTTAAGCAACATTATTAATCAAATTGCAGAACAAAAACTTGTGGTATTGGTAGAAGGTGAAATAGAAGAGATAGAGATACCTTATATTTACTTTTCTGAGCTAAATGATAAAGGACTTATGCTTTTATCAAACTACGAAAATCAGATTGATGATCTTATCAAAAAAGCAGATCCAGAAGATGTTGTTACCTTAATCTATACCAGTGGAACCACTGGAACACCTAAAGGTGTTATGCTTACCAATAAAAGTATTTGTTCTAATATTATAGGTTTACCTGAAATGGCTCAGATTTATGCTAATGATAAATTCTTAGCTATTCTTCCTGCCTGGCATGCCTTCGAAAGAACTGTCGAATATACTGTATTGAATGTTAGAGGTTTTATAATATATTCTAAACCGGTTCCATCTATTTTATTACGAGATATTTCTCTTGAAAACCCTCAGTATATAGTCTCTGTTCCAAGGGTTTGGGAAGGAATTTATGAAGGTTTATTAAGAACACTTAAAAATAGTGGAAAGGTGAAGTATCAACTTTTTATATTCTTTCAAGCAATAGCTTTATTCTGGTTTAAATCAAAGATTTCTCTTACGGATCAAATCCCTTTCTTTTCAAAAGATGATTATTTTAAGAATTTAATAATGAAACCATGGTTTTCCCTTTGCTATCTATTGTCTTATCCTCTTTTTCTTCTTGGTTCTTTACTGATTTTTAGCAAAATTAAATCAAAGTTAGGGACAGGATTTAAATGTGGTATTTCTGGTGGAGGTGCTCTACCGAGACATATTGATGAGTTTTTTAACGCTATTGGTATCAAGATTCTCGAAGGTTATGGATTAACAGAAACTTCTCCTGTAGTTTCAGTCAGAAATTTCGTAAAACCCACAATTTATACTATTGGGGATTGGGTCCCGAAAACAGAGATAGAAATAAGAGATGAAGAGGGGAAAAAACTTGGAATTGGTAAAAAAGGAATTATTCATATCAAAGGGCCACAAGTAATGAAAGGTTATTATAAAATGGATGAACAAACACAGAAGGTTTTAAAAGACAGTTGGTTCAATACAGGTGATATTGGTAAAATGGATATCAGAGGATATATACAGATAACAGGTAGGGCAAAAGATACGATAGTATTGCTTGGCGGTGAAAATATAGAGCCAGAACCAATAGAGAAAAAACTTCTAGAATCACAATTCATAAAGACAGCAGTTGTAGTTGGGCAGGATAAAAGGATGCTGGGCGTATTGATAGTACCTGATTTAGAAAATTTTAACATACATTTTAAAGAAAGAGAAGGTTTAAATTTTTCTTCACTTAATGAGCTCAATGAATATCAGGGTACAAGAATAATAATTCAGAAAGAAATACAGAGACTGATATCTTATGGTAATGGTTTTAAAAGGTATGAATTAATCGGAGCCTTTTATCTATTAGACAACGAATTTACAACAGGAATCGAATTAACTGAAACCTTGAAGGTTAAGCGTAATGTCGTTTATGAAAAATATAACAAAGAAATTCAATCTTTGTTTGCAAAATAGATATTTTTTTGCAAAATAGATATTTTTTTTGCAAAATAGATATTTTTTTGCAAAATAGATAATTTGTTTACATAATAA
>DYJT01000033.1 GCA_020722965.1 Brachyspira murdochii
CACAGATAAATTAGATTTAAAATGTGGAGAAATCATGAAGAAACTAAGAATAATAAGTGGAATTTTATTGAATTGATAAAATATTTTATAGTATTTTCTTTATAGGCAAATATAGTAGTGGAAAATTCATGAAGTTTTTGAATGTTATTTTTAGTAATTATTTCTAATCAAAATTTTTATATTATATTTTTCATTTGACTAAATTACATTTTTATTTAAATTAAAGGAAATCTAAACAACTTTAAAAATAGCCAGATTGGAGGATAAATTTATGGCAAAATATGTTTATTTTTTCGGTAATGGGAAAGCAGAGGGTAATAAAGACATGAAGGATCTTCTCGGGGGAAAAGGAGCTGGCCTTGCAGAGATGACAAGTATAGGATTACCCGTCCCCGCTGGTTTTACTATTACTACTACCGTTTGCGATCTTTTTTATAAAAATAATAAAAAATATCCCGAGGGTCTTGATAAAGAAGTTGCTGAAAACATGAAAAAACTCGAAAAAGCATCGGGTAAAGGGTTTGGGGATCCAGAAAATCCACTTTTAGTTTCTGTTCGTTCTGGCGCACCTATTTCTATGCCAGGTATGATGGAAACTATTTTGAATCTCGGATTAAATAGCAAAACAGTAGAAGGTTTGGCAAAGAAAACCAATAATAGAAGATTTGCTCTTGATGCCTATAGAAGATTTATAATGATGTATGGTTCTACTGCTAAGGGGATTGATAGAGAAAAGTTTGATCATATATTTGAAAAAGTAAAAAATGAAATAACGCGAAAAAGATTAAATAAATCCAAAGATGAAAAGATAAATGATATAGATGTAAACGCGGAAGAACTCGAGCAGGTTGTTAAAGAGTTTAAAGAATTATACAAGAAAGAACTTGGAGTCGATTTCCCTGAAGATGTAAATGAACAGCTCTGGGGAGCAATCGATGCTGTATTCGGTTCATGGATGGCAGAAAAAGCCGTTACTTATCGAAAAGTCGAGAATATCAAGGGAGTTGTTGGTACAGCAGTTAATGTTGTTCAGATGGTATTTGGTAACATGGGTGAAAATTCCGGAACTGGTGTTGCCTTTACAAGAGACCCAAATACAGGTGAGGATTTATTTTACGGTGATTATCTTTTCAATGCTCAGGGAGAGGATGTAGTCGCTGGAATTAGAACACCTATAAAACTTTCGGAATTAAAAAATAAAGACGAAAAAGTCTATAAACAACTAGTTGATATTAGAAATAAACTCGAAAAGCATTATAAAGATATGCAAGATATTGAATTTACCGTTGAAGAAGCCAAACTTTATATGCTTCAATGTAGAACTGGGAAAAGAAATTCAAAAGCAGCTTTTAAGATAGCTTATGATATGGTTAAAGAAAATCTTATAACGAAAGAAGAAGCCATTTTAAGATTAAAAGGAAAAGATATTGAAGGACTCTTTTATCCAATTATCGATCCAAAGGAATCGGATAAGAAGAAAAAATCTTTTCTTGTTTCAGGAATCGATGCGGTTCCAGGCGCTGCTGTAGGTAAAGTTGTTTTTACGGCTAAAGAGGCAGAACAGATGGCAGCTAATGGAGAAAAGGTTATTTTGGTTAGAAGAGAAACGAGTCCTGAAGATGTTGGTGGAATGCATGCAGCCAGTGGAATCCTTACTGCAACTGGTGGTAAAACTTCTCATGCCGCAGTTGTTGCAAGAGGTTGGGGGAAATGCTGTATAGTAGGTTGTGAAAAGCTTGTTATCGATTACGAAAAAAAGCAGATGTCTGTTGGTGATAAAATCGTAAAACAGGGAGATGAGATTACTCTTGATGGTTCTACAGGAGAAGTATTCCTTGGATCCTTAAATCTTATTAAACCAGAATTTCCAGATGAATATAAGGAAATAATGGAATGGGTTGATGAAACTAGAAAAATAAAGGTTAGAACAAATGCAGATACCCCATATGATGCCGAAAATGCAAGAAAATTAGGTGCCGAAGGCATTGGTCTTTGTAGAACCGAACATATGTTCTTTGATACAGAAGAAAGAAGATTAGCAATTCAGCAGATGATAGTTGCAGACGACTTGGAGGGAAGAATAAAGGCATTAGATAAATTGTTGCCTTTTCAGAGAGAAGATTTTAAAGGAATCTTTAAAGCAATGGATGGCTATCCAGTCACCATTAGACTTATTGATCCTCCTTTACATGAGTTTGTTCCTCACGATGAAAAAGGTCAGCAAAAGCTTGCTCAAACTGTTGGAATCCCATTTGAAAAGGTTAAAGAAAGAGTCGGACAGCTCCATGAGGCTAATCCTATGCTTGGTCATAGAGGTTGTAGATTAACGATTACATATCCTGAAATCCTTGAAATGCAGGTTAGAGCTATTATAGAAGCAGCTGTTGAAGTTTCAAAACAAGGTATTAAAGTTTATCCTGAAATTATGATACCTTTAACAATCGATGCGAAAGAATTTAATATTTTGGAAAAGAAGGTAAGAAAGGTAGCAGATGAAATTATAGAAAAATCAAAAATAAAGATAGAATATCTTGTCGGTACAATGATTGAAGTTCCAAGAGCAGCTATATTAGCCGATAAAATTGCCCAACATGCAGAATTCTTCTCTTTTGGTACTAACGATTTAACACAGATGACAATGGGTCTTTCACGAGATGATGCAGGTAAATTCTTACCAGATTATGTCGATGAAAAAAAATCAGGCATTTTCAAAAATGATCCATTCCAGGTTCTCGATCAAGAAGGTGTCGGGCTACTGGTAAAAATGGGTATTGAAAAGGGTAGGAGTACAAGACCTAATCTTAAAGTTGGTATATGTGGAGAACATGGTGGTGAAACAGAATCAGTTAAATTCTGTGTATCTGTAGGAATGAATTATGTTTCCTGCTCACCTTTTAGAGTACCAATTGCACGCCTTGCTGCTGCTCAAGCAGAGATTGAGAAAAAGATGAAGAAATAAGAAAGATTTAACTAAATTAATTAAAATCAAAAGGGTTGTCCCCAAAAGGGGGGAAACCCTTTTTTATTATTTAAATTAAGTTTATATAAACTTTTCTTTAGTAGACTTTTTTTTTATTAAACTTTAATATTTTTGGATATGAATTTTTTAAGTAACCTTGCAAATATTTATTGAGATTAATATCTATTTCTATTAAAAGAAAGCGATAGAACTAGTAGAAAAATTATGGTCGTAAACAAGTAGACATTTTTTCTGGAATATTAACTTTCGCAATAATTTGTATTATTTATTAAACAGAGTTATTTTCAAGGCACAATATTAAATTATAAAAATTTTCAGTTCTATTCAGGTTTATTTTGATATCTGTTTTTATAAAACCAAAAAAAGTTTTCGGCTTCTTTTTTAGATAATATTTTTATTTTTCCAATCTTTTTTGATTCACAGTATACTTTACAACCTTTTTCGAGAACTATAGCGCAAGTCAGAGCCTCATTTAGTGTTCTACCGCAAACTACTGCGCCATGGTTTGCTAAAAAGGCGGAATTTGAATTTTTCAAAACGGCAATAGTGTTCTTGACTAGTTGTTCGCTACCAGAAGCAGCATATTTTGCACATCGGACTTCTGGACCACATATCTGGGCTATCTCTTCTAAAATTGGGGGCAACTTTTTATGTGTAGCCGCAAATACAGAGGCATATAAGGAATGAGTATGTATTACAGAGTTAACATCATTTTTGAATTTATAAATCTCAACATGTAGCTTAAGTTCTGTTGAAGGCTTTAATCCAATATATTCAAGTGTTTCAATGTTTACAACAGGTATATCTTCGATAGTCAATTTATCATAATTAATTGCACTTGGTGTTATAATCATATAATCTTTATTTATTCTATAACTAACATTTCCCCATGTACCTGCGACAAGATTTTTTTCAATTATTTTTTTACAAACTTGTAGTAGTTCAATCTTCTTTATATTTATTTTTTCAAATAATTCTTGATTGAGTTTAATCATATTATTTACCTTTTAATTTAATAAATAATTGTTTTTTTTTAATAAAAAAAATTAATTTAGTATTTATTCACTTTATTCAATTGTATGAACCGATTCTGCTAACTTTACTTCAAAGAAATTAATCTTGCTGTTGTATTTATTATTGATATTTTCAATTACTTTAATTAAATTTGCAGTATCAAAGTTCTTATTTGTGACAATAAGGCAACTTCCTCCGAAACCACCACCGATATTTCGGCAACCAAGAACATTATCTATTTTTTGTATTTTAAAAACAAGCTCATCGATTTGAGGTAAGCAGACTTCGTAAAGATCGGATAATGAGATATGAGATTGATTTAAAAGCTTAAAAGCATTAATAAAATCCTTTTCTTTAATTTTCTGATAAAAGATCTTTACTCTTTGAGTTTCAGATACAAAATGATTAAATCTTTTATTTAATACCGGATCATTTAGTTTCAGTATTACCTCTGAGTAAAATTTGAAATCATCTATTGATTTTAATATACATTCTCGAATGGAAAGATTAAAATCTTGTTTCAAGATATCTTCGATCTTATTTTTTTCTGAGATTCTATTCTTATATCCTTCTGCCGAGATTGAATGCTTAATCTTTGTATCTACAATAAAATAGTTAAAATCATCCGTAACATTGCAATAACTATGAGTAAGGTTAAGGTAGTTTAAAAAAAGAAAGGAATCTTTTTTCCCAAACATAATGGTATATTGGTCCATTATGCCACAAGGAGCCTTCATATAGACATTTTCAGCATTTTTAGCAATTCTAACGATATCGATATTATCTAACCCAAGGGAAAAAAGATTATTTAAGCCATATAAAAAGCCAACTTCTATAGATGCGGAAGAGGATAATCCTGCACCATCGGGTAAATTACTGACTACTTTGACTTCAAAACCATTTAAAATTTTGATCCCAGAATCTGCTAAAGCTCTCAAAATGCCAATAAAATAGCCATACCAAACC
Organism: Brachyspira murdochii; assembly: GCA_020722965.1. Classification (GTDB taxonomy): domain Bacteria; phylum Spirochaetota; class JAAYUW01; order JAAYUW01; family JAAYUW01; genus Exilispira. The sequence goes on from DYJT01000033.1 coordinate 4,961, forward strand.
TTGCTAAAATCATTTTCTGTAATATTGTAAATTTTATCAAATGAAATATCTTTTGAATCACCAAATTTATCTGAATAGATTCTAATATAATCCGAATCTGTTTTTAAAATAATTATATCATTATGTAAATTAATTGTAGCAGGGCAGGAAAATGTCCCGACATAATCGACATGTTCCCCAATGAAATTAATTCTACCGGGACTTCTTACGCAGATATTATTCATATATTCCTCAAAATATTTTTTTCAATACAAAAAAATCAAGAAGATCAAATATCAATCTAATTCTTGCACCTCTTTCTCTAATCTGAATCTTTAAATTTGAAATGCCTTTTACAGGATTCGCAGCAAAACCTGTTAGATTTAACCCAAAGATTTTGCCTATAAAAATAGCCCTTTGAAGGTGAAATCTTTGTGATACTACAATTGCATCTTTTATTTTATATTTATTAAACAAATTTATGACAGAAAATATAGTTCTAAATCCATCCGAATCAATGATTATAACATCATCTGGAATATTTAATTTTAGTAAATCTTTTTTCATAAATTTGGTTTCATCATAAGAAGAAGTCCTATTGTCCCCACTGACAATGATTTTATCGATGATAGAACTATCATAAATCCTTTTTACAGCATCAATTCTGTATTTATAAAATAAATTTTCTGAATTTTTTGTTGTATATTTTGATGTTCCAAGAAGAAGGCAAAATTCTGATTTTTTTAATTTATCTATTTCCGAATAAATTTGGTTTTTTGAACTTAAAGATATATAAATATCGAATGAGATTAAAATTAAAAATAAAATAAAAAAAATCAAAAATAATATTTTAACTAGATTACTAAATTTTTTTTTCATCTTATTAAATTTTTTATTAACTTTATTATTAATCTTTGTTTAATCTTGATTTTTTTAAAGGTTTTTTTAGAAAAGATTTATAATCTTATTTTCCTGGACAATTGTCTTCTACGGCTTTAGGTATGCCCTTGCCTTTAAACATCTTATCATAGTAATTTGAAAAATCTACCGCTAATTTTTCGGCTTTTTGTTTAAAGGCTTGCTTGTCATTCCACATAGATTCTGGATGTAAAATCGAGTTGTTTTCAATTCCAGGACAGGATGATGGGATATTTAGGTGGAAAAGAGTATCCTCCTGGTAAAACATATCTTTCAATTCACCATTTATAGCTGCTCTTACCATGGTTCGTGTCATGGAAAGAGGTATTCTTTTACCTGTTGGATAGCTACCCCCGATCCAACCGGTGTTAATAAGGTAAACATCTGTTTTAAATTTTTGTAATTTTTTTTGTAGAAGTTCTATATAAAATTTTGGTGCAGCAGGCATAAATGGAGCGCCAAAAAATGGGGAGAATGTTGATTGAGGTTCTTTAATTCCCGTTTCTGTTCCGGCTAATTTTGAGGTATATCCCATCAGGTACCATAATAATGCTTGTTCTATGGATAATTTAGATATTGGTGGGATTACACCATTGGCATCTGCCGTTAAAAATATAATGGTGGAAGGATGATTTCCCATACTGGATTCTTTGATATTTGGAATAAATGATAGGGGATAACTTCCTCTAGAATTTTCTGTTAATCTTATATCAAATAAATCGAAAGAACCATCTGGAAATGTCATTACATTTTCTACTATAGCTCCATGGTAAAGAGGATCTGCTTTTCTAAAACAAGCGTTATAAATTTCAGGTTCTTTAATAGGGTCTAAATTGACCAATTTTGCGTAGCAACCAAATTCGAAGTTTGCAATTCCATTGTCTGACCAACCATGTTCATCATCACCCAAAAGTTTTCTATCGGCAGATGTGGATAATGTGGTTTTCCCTGTCCCAGATAATCCTAAAAACAATGCGATATCGTTATTCACCCCTTCATTTGCAGAGCAATGAAGAGGTAAAATATCATGAAAAACAAGATAATAATTCATAATCGTAAAAATAAGTTTTTTGCATGTACCAAGATAGGAAGAACCTATTATAATACCAATTCTATTTTCGTAATCAATTGCAATAGCCATTTGAGTGGTTTTTCCTGTATCTGGGTTAATTCTTAATCTGCCTTTGTATTTATCTGGATTTAAATAATCATCAGGAAGCATAAGAAGAAGAAATGGCTTGTCTTTAAATATGCTATTTGAATTATCTGTATATGGTCTGAACATATTCAGAGTAAAAAGAGAATTCAGCGCCTTTGCCGAAATAGAGAAAATTTCCATACTGTATGAAGGGTCAGCTCCAACTAACCTTTTAGTGATATAAACTTCTTTTTTTTGAGACAATAAAGATACTGCATCTTCATATAACATGTCAAATGTTTCTTGATTGATAGGAATATTATACTGGGAATCCCAATCTAAAGTATTTAAATTTGATTCTCTTTTAATTGTAACCGTATCTTTTGGGCTTCTTCCAGTTGAATGATAAGGGGTAATTGAGCAAAGTGTACCTGTTTTTAATACAAAAACTTCCTTTTTCTCAATGCTTTTTTGAACTAAAACTTCTCTTTGGGGATCTATAAAAATTTCAACATTCTTATCACTTAATTTTTTAAGCAAATTTTCGATTTCTTGTTGCATTTTTCCTCCATAGTTAATTAATAAAAAGAAGAAAAAAGCTAAAGTGTCAAGAATATTATAAAATAAATTGAAAAAAAAAACAATTATTATATATTTTAAAAGTGATGAATAAGAAGAATTTATACCTATCAATAATTTTAATAATAATTTTATTTATTTTCTTTTCTGGATGTAGTGAAACCAAAACTTCTACTCAAAAAAATGTTAAGTCTCCTGTAATTTCTGAATCTAACTTTTCCAATCAATATGAATATGCCGTTAATCTTTTTAACAAGTCTGAATATGAAGATGCTATAATAATATTTTCGGAGCTTTATCTAATAAGGGATAAAAATCCACTTCTTTCAGAAGATCTTTCAATTTATCTTTTTGTTTCTATAGTGTATTTAAATTATATCTCAGAAGAAAAGTTAGAAAGTATTTTGCCATATTTGTCAAAAAAATTTAATCTGAAAAAAAACCCACAGGATTTATATGATTATCTTTACAGTAATTATTTGAAAGAATTTTATTATTCAACTAAAAAAGGGATCATGCTTTTTTTTAGATTGATTAGTTATTATGTTCAAAAATTGTTCCTGGTATTTATTTCAAGATATGAAAATTTAACTGAAACAGATATTAAAACAATGGATAGTGAACAACAAAATTTTTTACTTTATATATACTCTTACTCTTATTTGATGATAGAGAATCCGGCAAAGGCTAAAACTATAATCAATGATTTTATTAAAAGTAAAAATCGTGAAATACCTAAATATTTCTATAATATACTTGCGTATATTACTATACAGTATTCAAAAGATCTTGTAGAATACTCTGAATATGAAAAATTAATGGGAGATCCTCAAGATTCTGGAATTTTACTTTACTCAATCTTGAATCCATTGAGTGTTGATTATGTTAAAAAAGAGAGAGAAAAGATATTATTTATTATATTTCATAATGATGAGATATTTAAAAAATCTGCTGTTTATGCTATTGGTGCACTAAAAGGTTTTATTTTCGTTGGAACATTTTTAGATGGGATATATCTTTATGATGAATCAAGGAATTTAATACAACTAATTCAAACATCGAATTCAAACCTTTATTCTAATCTTATTAGAGATTTTCATACATATGAATCCCGAATATTGATATGCACATATGAAGGGATAAATGTTGTAGATTTTTCAAATATTGATTTAAAAAAATATTCTGAACTTTCATTCGCAAAGAGGGTTCAGTATATAAAATCAAACCTTATAGTATCAAGATTATCTATCTTCCCTTATGGTAAAAAATATTCTTCTATTTACGAAGACGAAAAATATATTATAGCGACAACTCATTACAATGGCATTTACATCTATAATAAAAAGAAAAAAGATCTTATGATTACCTTTGAAAATCATACGATTGAAAAGGCTATAGCAGTTGGTGATACTTTATTTGTAGCGACTTATCAAAAAGGTGCTTATATCTATGATATTTCGAATAGAAATATACTCTATAGTTTATTCAAGGATAGCGATGTTAAATATGTTTATAAAAAAGATGATTTTATTTATATTTTGACTTATAAAGATGGTGTATATAGGGCTAAAATCTCCGATAAATCTGCTCAATATGGCGCTTTTAGCCTTTTGCTTGGTTCTGAAATGGTATCATATGCGAAATCTTGCGTGGTGATTAAGGATAACATCTATATCGGAAGTTTAAAAAATGGTCTGTACTCTTTTAATTTAATAAACAACAGATTTCAGGTATTAAACACGAAAAACAACTTTTTTTCGGATAATATTACCAGCCTATATGATTATAATGGATACCTTTTAATTGCTTCATTAAGCGATGGTATAGCAATTTATAATAAAGAAGAATAACTACAATCCCAGGATTATTATAGATAATTTTATGAAGAACTTATTTTATATATATCAATTTGATAAGTATTACTATAAGCAAATCACTAAATATTTTATAGGGGCGACAAGTATTTTCGTCCTTTTATTCGTTCTTGGTCAGGTTAGAATAATCCTTGAAACAATAAGTCTTGAAAATATTTCTTTTTTATACATATTAAAATTATTATTGCTTACAGTGCCATTTCACCTTTCCATCTCTATGCCTGTTGGATTAAACCTAGCGAATGCGTTTTTTTTTGGTTTTTTATCTGTAAATAGTGAAATACTGGCTTTAAGAAGTTTTGGAGCCAAAGTTGAGATTTTCTTAAAACCTGTCTTGATAGTTGCATTAATAGTTCTCTTTTTGACATATTTAGATATGGACTATCTTTATCCTTATTCATTCAAAATTTATCTTCAAGAGTTGGTTAATGGTCAGATCAAAACACTTCAATCTGTAATACAGGAAGGCAAGGTAATGCCTTATAAAAATTACAAGATATTTGTTGCTTCATCAAAGATAGTACAGGATAAAAAAATCTTTAATGATATTATAATAACTCAAACTTCCAATGAATCTTATACCTCAGTATATGCTAAAAAGGCTATGATAGAGGAAAACACAATTGAATTTGGTTTAATTTCTCTTACTCTTATAGATGGGGATTATATTGTGAATTTTAAGGATAAGAGAAATTTGATTGCAAGATTTGATAAAATGTATCTTCTTTTTGCAAAGCCAAATAGCAATAAATCAAGTGAAAATATGCTTATGACCAAGATTAATAAACTTTACCAGATGATAAGGCAAAGGAGGTTGAAAAACGAAGATAGAAATTCGTATAGATATATTGAAGAAAAATTTCATTTTAAAATTGGACTATTAATTTCCTGCATCTTGTTTGGATTTTCAGGTTTCTCAATAGTAAAGGCATTTTCAAATTTAAATATTAGTAAAGCTCTTATAACATCTATCTCTACTATAATGATATTTTATTTTATCTTTATATTGTTATCAAGGACCCTTGTCGCAAGAACATTGATTCCTATTCCTTTAATTTATTACCCTCTTTTAGGGATTTTAGCTTTGATTAGTGCTCTATTATATTTAATTGGAATAAAAAATAATTAATAAATAAAATTTTGGGAGGCTTATCATGCCTATTCATGTTAGAGCAAATACCGGTGATATTGCTAAAGTAGTTCTACTTCCAGGTGATCCACAAAGAGCCGAATATATAGCAAATAAATTCATGAATAACCCGAAAAGATATACTGATTATAGATTGATGTACGGTTTTACCGGTTTATGTAATGGGTTACCATTATCTGTTCAAACAACAGGTATGGGAACTCCCTCTTTATCTATAGTGGTGGAAGAACTTATAAGTTTAGGAGCCCAGGTATTAATAAGAGTCGGAACATGTGGGTCAATAAACCCGAAAGCCAGTCTTTCAGATGTAATTCTGGCTACATCAGCATCATCTTCGCATGACATCTTTTCTAGAAAATTTGATGGAGCATGTTTCTGCCCATCTTCAGATTTTGAACTTAATCTTATTCTCTATGAATCAGCAAAAAACAAAAATAAAAATTTAATTTTTGGAGATATTCTGACCTCAGAAACTTTTTATGAAGAAAGCTTTGATTTATACAAAAAATTTGCAAATTATGGAACTTTAGCAGTTGAAATGGAAAGCTACGCACTTTTTGGTTTAGCAAAAAAATATAATAAGAAGGCAACTGCTTTACTTACTGTTTCAGATATAGTTTTTGAAAAAAAAAGAGCAGAAAGTGAGCTAATACAAAAAGGTGTGGATGATATGATTGGTCTTGTTATCGATTCTCTTGATTCTATTTATGCAACGCTGAAATAAAATTACTTATCATCTTTATTTGATTTTGGAGCTTTTTTCAATAAATTCTTCAAGTTTTCGGCAGAAATCTTTTGAGCCTCTATATTCGCGGCTTTAATTTCATCATATATCTCTTTTCGATATACTTTTATAGTTGTTGGAGCTACAATTCCTATTTTTACCTGATCCTGTTTTATATCCACAATCATTATCTCAATTTCATCGCCAATCATTATACTCTGATTTGTTTTTCTTGAAAGTACGAGCATTGCCTTTCCTTATTTTTTAATTAAATACCTTTTGGTTATAAACCTTTTGGGAATAAAAGGTGTTTAGTATTGTATTTAGGGTTATTCACAATATACTGCATAGCCTTATGGGTTTTGATATTGATAATTATTGGTCCTATAAGATTTGCTGAGACTTCCTCAATCTTGTCGGATAAAGTTACAATAATCAAAACGAGAAGATCGGAAGAATCTTTTAAAGATAAAACATTCCTGGCATCATCTGAAAGATCAAATTCATAATCTGGAAAAAATAAAAATGGATCGCAAACAATAAAGCCGATTGATTCATCTTCTGTCGATTGTAAAAGCATGAATGGTGCAAGATTTGCATCTATCAGGTAATATTCTTTAATATGTTCAAATCCAAAAATTCCCTCTTCAAATTGTAATTTCTGAGTGTCATTAACCTTAAAACTACCTAAATTAATATTTTTAATTGTTGTTGTTCTTTGTTTATCCACAAAATCCTCCAATGATTAGCAAAAATTAATTAACAAAAGTTAACGGATAAAATTTAATAAAGTTAGATCATAAATTCTTGAACCAATCTGTAATGTGGCCTGATGCATTAACTCAAAGGATTTTAAATCCGTTATTACCTTTGTGACATCGGTTTCAAGGGCGTTAGACAATTGATCCTGGAAAATAACAGAAAGATTTTCAAACTGTTTTGATGCAAGTTGAGCCCTTTCAGATCTTGAACCAACCTCTGCTTGATACTTTAATATATTATTAATCGAATTATCTATGAATTGTAATGTTCTTGTCGATAGAGTTTCTGTATCATTAGATTCAAGAGCCTTTGAAAAGTTAATAAGCTGATCGAATAGGCTTCCACCAAATTTTCTAACATTTGTTGCAAAATTATTAGGTGGTTTACCTATAGGATCAATTATTCCCATATCCTGTAAAAGTGTTCCATTTATATCCTCAAACAAAGGTTGATGGGGATAGGTAGTTTGAAAATAAAATTCAGATGTATTTATATCGAAATTCGCTTTTACACCACTATTTGCCTTATTTATTCTCTCTATTATGATATCAATTGTATCCCCTTTGTAAATATTAATCTCGGTGTTGTTTATCTTAATCGTGCTATCAGAAGATGCTATAAAATTAGAAAGATTTTTCTGGGGGATAATAGTCTGATTTTCCGAGTAAAATAGTTTGTTTGCAGGTATTGTAAATGCTATTTGATTTGAATTTCCTATATCAGCAGTCATTTCACCACTGTCTCCGACATAACTGACCGATTGAATTTGTCCATCGATTTCTGTAACAACAAAAGGGGGGCGAAGTATTTCAAATCCACTGAATAGATATCTTCCATTATATTGCTCATTTGCCGAAGCCGCAATCTCAGAGGTCAATTGCAGTACTTCTTGCTTAATATTTTTCCTATCATTTTCGTCTAATGTCCCATTAGCAGCCTGTACTATAAGTTCTCTTAACCTTTGAAGTACATTTGTCATATGTTGCATATGAGAATCTACAAAGTCAAGATTATCTTTGGCAAAATCAGCATTTTCTTTATATAATGATATTTGCGACATAGAATTTCTTAGTCTTAAAGAGGTTAAAAAGGATTGAGGATTTTCACTTGGTCTTGAATATGCAATTCCTGAAGATATGGCATTATTTGCTTTAAACATTTTCCCTTCGAGTCTCATCATATCTTTTTGTAGATTCAAAGAATGCATGGCTGAACTTATACGCATCATAGCAAACTCCTTTTTGCTTATTTATCTTTTCGGATTTTTAAAAAATACTGAAATTATTTATTATTAAAAAGATTTTTTTTTATTTATCCATCTATACAATTTTATTATACTAAATTTAACCAAAGACTTATTAAAAAAAAATTAGATTAATTTTTTATTTTGCTATTAAATTTATAGGGTTAAACAATTAATGGCTCACCTGAAAAAAGGTATATTAAACTTGAAAAAAATAAATTATCTTGACTAAATCATTATTTAGTGTAATTAAAAGCCAGAGCAAGGGCTTATGAGCAGGTGTAAATTTTTTTAAAAAGCTTAACCTGCGCAGGTTTTTTAAGCCATCCCAAGCCCCTAATTCTTTAGTAAGGGGGCTATATGATCGCTATTATAATCACAATCCTTTTTCTTTTAGCAAATGCAATCTTTATTGTTACAGAAAAACCAAAAAGTTTATCTGAATTTATTCTTGAAAAAAGGCAATTAACTTCTTTTAAATGTTATTTTCAAAAAATATAAGAGAGCAAAAATATAAAATTTATGGTTTTAAT
>DYJT01000034.1 GCA_020722965.1 Brachyspira murdochii
TTTTTTATTTTTTATTTTTTATTTTTTATTTTTTATTTTTTATTTTTTATTTTTTTCAATTTCAAGATGCAGTTTTTAAGGCTTTTCAATATTGTTTCTTTATCTGAAAAGGTTAATGGTAACTTTGAATATTTAGCTTTCTCAAAATTATTTGTGATTATTTCAACATCATTATATTCAAGACCCAAAGATAAAAGAGTTGGCTCGAATTCACGGCAAGTATAGGATGGATCTTTGGGCTTGTTTGCATATTTTTTTACGGAATATAAAAGCGCAAGATAGCAATTTATAATGGTGGCTTTTATGTCATTTTTTGAGTCTATTAAGTAAATAGCCTCATTTATAGCATCGCTTATTTCGCTTACAAGGACTTTTTTATCTTTATTTTTACCTGTAAAAAGGTAAAAAGTCCCTTCTTTAATTTCTTGAATTATTCTTGAAATAATCTTTAATAAAAAAATTATTACAATATATAGAAGAAAAAGCGACGCAACAAAGAGTAAGATAACAATAAATGTATAATAACTATTCCTTTGATTATTTACCGGCAATTTATGTAATTCGTCGGTAGGAAAATATTTTTCAGAATCATCATCTTCTTCTTCGATTTCTTTCTTAGGCTTATCTTCAAAATAATGTTTATTCGCTAAGTTTTTATCCATAATGTTGAATGATTTTATCATTTGAGGAACAATATAAAAAACAAAGAAGAGAAATATTATTACTGCGGTATAGATTAAAATCTGCGATGGATGGGTTATTAGATAAATCACAGTAGCGATAGCCAAAAGTATTAAAAAGATAAATAGTACTGTATGGTTTTTAGTACCTTTATCTTCGTTAAAAAAATATTGTTGTTGGGTTGCGATATAGGTAACTGTTTTAAATGGTTTAATTCCATACCTTCCTTTTGGAAATGAAAAACCAAGAATGATAAGAATAAGAATAATTAAGAAAAAGAATATTAAAAATAGAAGTCTTTTATTAGGAAAACTGAGAAACTTTTTCATATTTTGGCAATATTAAAAAATTATTAAAAAATTGCAAATATAAAAAATTTTATTTTATCATCTTATTTAATTATATAATTTATAGTAAAGGAAAATTATATTAAAAAAAATTTAAATTAAAAACAATTTATGTTAAAGGAAAATTATATTAAAGACAAAATAAATTCAAGTCAATTTAAATAAAAAACAGTTAAAATTAAAAACCACTAACGAAGTATTGTGGCTAAATAATTTAATCGCCAAAACAAAGCCTGAAACTAAAAACAAAGTTACCATTATAATAACTATAAAGTGGTTTTAGTTGAAAATTATCAGATAAAAATTTATTAATTTATTGAAATTATTGTAAGAAAATCAAAATTTTTTTGTCTTTATAGATAAAGGAGTTAGTAGATAAAAGATTTATTTCGAAAATTTTTATAAAAACTATTGACTTAATTTTAAAAAGTATTAAAAAATAACAAACGGTTTGGTTGATATTAATGCTTTAAATAGGTTTTAATCTTTAAAAAGTTCTATGCTTTAAATTCTTCTCTTTAAATATTCATCCTTTAAATTTTGTAATCTTTAAAGATTAGAGCCTGAAAGTTTTAACATTTAAAGATAAAAGTTTATAAGTTACTAAGTTTATAAGTTACTATAGCTGGAGAAGATATGGAGATCTTTTACTCGACCTATAAATTTAATATTCATTTTACTGATCCAATCTATTTTTCCGTAAATCCTAATTTTATTTTTCGAAGTGTCATTGGAAAAAATCTACATGACCTATCCTGTATAAGGAAAAAGTCTAATTGCAGGGATTGTTCATTAAATGGCTCCTGTGCTTATGCAATACTATTCGAAACACCTGTTAATTTCGAGAGCATTGAGTTAAAAGGAAGATCAAGTGGGACTCATCCTTATATTATGAATATATATAAGCCAAATGGGGATATATTTTCCATAGATGATACCGATAACGGAAATCTAAGAGATTTTACAATCGAAGTTGTCGTTTGCGAGAGTGCAATCCCTTCATTTTCATACTTTTTTACGGCATTATATAAAACAGGTGTGGATGGATTATTCAAGGAAAGGAAAAAATATACCGTTGTATCTGTCGAAACCAAAAGGGAAACATATTATCCATCAGGTGATTCTATAAGGTTAAATCCCTATATTGAAAAGTGGGAAAGTAATCTTGAAAATGATCTTGATGAATACAAATTTGAAATAAAGTTTTTAACTCCATTTAGATATATAGAAAAAGGAAGTCTTACTGAACCAATAGATGGTTTTCATCTAATATCTAGTGCATCGAGAAGGATGAAGATTTTAACAGAATTTTATGGACATAATTACATACCCTTTTCTTTTGATAAAAAGTTCCTTCAAGAACCATATATAAAAGTTTTAGAAAGAAATCTTACCTGGAAAGAATCTAGTAGATATTCTGCGAAGCAGAAAAGTCTTATGATCTTGGGGGGTGTAGTTGGGAGCATGAAAATAGCCGGTAAATTCTCAAGATCTATGGTAGATATGATTGATGGAGTAAGTATTTTTAATATAGGTAAAAACACCGCATTTGGTTTTGGGAAGGTAAAGGTAGAGAAAGGGTAAGGGGAGATAAAAGGGGTAAAATATGTATTATAATATTTCAAATTATAAAAATATAGAATTACTAAAATTTAAATGTAGTATATTAACTCCTATTTTCTCTTATGGAGTTCAAAATAAGATACCAGAAATAAGGGCTTCATCAATTAAAGGATTATTAAGATTTTGGTGGAGAGCAATAGCTGGAATAAATTATAATAATATTTTAGAGCTTTACAAAAATGAATCAATGCTTTTTGGTGATAGTGGCAAATTTGGTAAAAGCAAATTAAAAATAAGTATAGATAGTTCTAAAAATATCAAAATTTATGAATATAATCCTTTACCTCATAAAAATATTAATTTAAAATTTAAATGTTTTTTACCTGACGAAGAAAGTTATATTTACTTTACTTTAACATTCTATAAAGAATATTCTTAAATTTTTAAGAATCTTTTTATCCTTTTATCTATATTAGGAGGGATAGGGAAAAGGATAAGAAGAGGTTTTGGTTGTTTTTTAGATGAAAAAATCAATAATGGAAAGGAAGGAAAAGTTAATAAAGTATTTCCAATAATTACTCGATTAAAAGAAGCTTTCGATCCAGCTGTTAGTATTAATTTTGGAGATAAAACTGAACAATTTATAAATGATTTATATTAATAATATAATAATAAATAGCAAATAACTGATAATAAATTTTAAATTATAAAAAACATTTTATAAATAGTAAGTTTTAAATATTAAAAAAAATAATTAAAGGAGTTTATTTTGGGTATTAAAATTTCAAGTTTATTAAGTGAAAAATTAGAATTTGAATGTGAAGTTGTTACTCCAATGTTCATTGGTGGCGCGGACAAAAGTAAAGCTGAATTAAGAAGCTCTTCAATAAAAGGATTACTTAGATTCTGGTGGAGAGTAGTGTATGGATATATGTTTGATTCTATTGAATCTATGAAAGCTAAAGAATCTGAAATATTTGGATCAAATGAAAAATCTTCATCATTTAAAGTAATTATTTATGAAATAAGTAAAAAACCTGTTAAAGAAATTTTACCTGGGGGAAAAGGATATAAGGTTTATAGTAACAGTAAAAATAAGGAATTCTTTCTCAAAATTATAGATTATCTTGCATATGGAAGCTTACTTGAACATGTAAAAGAAACAAAAAGAAATGAATATATCAAGGAATATTACCCTGTAGGAACTACATTTAAAATATCATTTATTTTTAAAAATTTAAAATTTAAAAATGATATTTTGGTTGCTTTTAAAATGCTATATTTTTATGGTGGAATAGGGGCGAAAAGTCGAAATGGATTTGGATGTTTTAGAATTATTAAAGATGAAAAAGTTTTGTCAAAGGTAGAATTTAAAACAAAAACTTATGAAAATATAGATATAAAGAATTTTTTAATATTTTCTAAGATGACAAAAAATTTTAAAATAGATAGAGAATATGATAAATGGGAAGATGCACTTTCAGATATTGGGATTGTTTATAGGGAGTCAAGATTATCTTTAGAAAATAGGCATGTTTTTGATAAAAGAGCTAAAATCGGTCTTCCTATAATTGCAAAGGGAGAAAAAGTACCAGAAGAATTTAAAAATAACAGATTGGCTAAACCATTATTTATCCATGTTTCAAAATCAAAAAGCAAAGATAAAGATAAATATATCTATAAATCATCAATACTTTTATTGCCATATTACTTTGATTCATGTTATAATTTCTGGAATAATCTTATAAAAGAATTAGAAAAGAATATTAAAAAAGTTTAAACTAATAGACAAAGAAAAACAGTGATGGAGGAAATAAATGAAATGGGAACCTACCGAAAGCTATTGGGAAAATAAAATAATCTCATATTTTCACGACCCAATAGATAAAGTTTTGAATATTAAGAGTCATGAAAATAGAAGTAAAAAATTATTAAATATCATTATTGGTACAGAAAGTTTATCAGATGATATATGGAAAATGGCTGATGCTATAGCTTCTAGCTTTGAAAGAGGGACTTTACCAAGTTATAGCAAAGAAAAGGGAAAAAGTGGAGCAGTTGATTTTTTAGAATATCCATTAATTACTCATCCTACTTCTGGGGAAGAAAATCACTTAAATATCGAGCTCCCCTTTGATAAGGAAAATGTGAATGAAATTTTTGAAGATTTAAAAACTCAGATTGAAGAATTATCTAATAGTTGTGAAAATAAAAAAGATCGGAATTTACATCAAAATTTAAATCGAAAAGATATTTTATTTAAAAAATTTACAGCTTTACATTTGTTGTTAAGATTTAAACTCGCATATGAAAATGTTGGTGGACTTGGTAATTTATGGCATAGGATTCCTGCAGATACAAGATTTCCAGATCATTCTATCTGGCAGCATAATGCAATTACTTCTGCAATCGCAAGCTGTATAAATTTTAATGAAAATTATACTAATAATATTGGCTTAATGGTATTTAGTATAAATCCAGTCCAGCAATTTATATCAAAAGCAAGAAAACTTAGAGATTATTGGATTGGATCAATAATATTATCATGGCTTTCATTTGAAGGTATAATATGGGTTATAGAAAATCTTGGGTGCGATCATATAATTTATCCTTCTTTAATTGATCAAAGTCTTGTTTATGAATATTTAAAGAATAAGGATATAATGCCTTCTAATTTTGAAAAATATCTTTTAAATAAAGAAAATCAGATAGCTTCATTTCCTAACAAATATCTTTTCTTTGTTCCATTTGATAATGCTAAAGAAATAGGGGAGGAGATAAAGAAAAGAATAAATTTTAAATGGCTTGAATTAAAGCAAAAGTTACTAAACTTATTTATTAATGAAATAAAAATAGATGAAAAAATTGAGCTGGAAAAGCTTTTTAACAGGCAATTTAATGACTATTGGGATTTATCATATTCCAGCGTAAACTTAATTAGTGATAATGAAGATATATTTAAGGATTTAACAAAGATATTTAAAGAGAATCAGTTTGAATTACAAAAAGATTTGTCTAATAAATTTAGTGTTATCTATAAAGAGTTAAATGAAAAAGATAAAAACATAAAAACCTACTATCCAGGTTTTGATAATGTTAATCTTTCATCTTTTGGTACTTTTTATTCCGTATCCCATTCATTAGTTCAAAAACTTTTGGCTACAACAAAAAATATAAGAAAGGTTAAAAGAAATTATGAAAATGGTGAAAAATGCATGATGTGTGGAGAATTTGAAGTTGTAAACACTTTTGATGCAGAACAAAAAACAAATTTTCAAGCTAAAGATTATATGGATAATATAAAAAGTTTATGGAGAAAAATTAAAGAGAAATATGAAAGTATAGGAATAAAAGATAATGAAAGATTGTGTTCAATATGTTTAACAAAAAGACTTTTCAATAGAATTATCGAAAAAGACAAAAACCATATTCTTTATAATGCCATTAAAGACGCCGATAGTTTCCCTCAAACATCAGAGATAGCTTTATATGATTACTTTAAGGATAATAAAATAGAGTCTAAAGAGGAAAAGAAAATATTAGCTAAAAATAAATATGAAAACAAAGAAGATAGCATTGATAACAACAATAGAGATTCTTATTATGCTATTTTAAAAATGGATGGTGATAGAATGGGGGATTTAATTAATGGTGAAACAATAGGTTCAACCTGGGAAAAAATAATGCATCCTCAAATAGTAGAAAGATTAGAAAATGATGTTGATTTAACAGATTTTAAATCATTAAAGAGCAGTTGGAAAGAGATTTTGAAAAACAAAAGAATAGTAACGCCATCCATTCATATGGCTATTTCAGAATCTTTAGGTGATTTTGCTAATTATGGAGTTGCTAAAATAATAAAAGAAAATGAAGGCGTTTTAATTTATGCTGGAGGGGATGATGTTTTAGCAGTTCTACCGTTATCTAATGTTTTAAAAGCATCTTTTGAAATTCAAAAATATTATGTTGGTTGTTTCAAAGAGATTGAATTTAAAGATGAAGAAAATCAAAATAAGGATAAAGAAATCTTAAATAAAGAAAAACTGCTATTAATAAATGATATCGATAGTAAAGATATTAATTTAAAATATAAACCAAAGAAGGGTAAGCTTTCAATTAATCTTGGTTATTCGCAAGGAATATCGATTTCGGCAGGTATATTGATTTGTCATTATAAAGAAAATTTAAGCAAAATGATTAAAAAAGCAGAAGAAGTTTTAGAAAAAGCAAAATATGAAGGCAGAAGAAATTCATTAGCAATTTGTTTAAAGAAAAGATCGGGGCATGAAAGATATTTTATAACAAAATGGCCAAGAGAGGATGAAAGCAAATTTGATGAATTTTCTGAATTATCCATTAAAATGGAAGGAAACATTTCAAAATCTTTAATTTATAATCTTGAATATCATAAAGATGGATTAAATGCTTTAATAACAAATAAAGATAAAGTTGAGCTAAGATT
Organism: Brachyspira murdochii; assembly: GCA_020722965.1. Taxonomy (GTDB): domain Bacteria; phylum Spirochaetota; class JAAYUW01; order JAAYUW01; family JAAYUW01; genus Exilispira. Next base: position 7,054 of record DYJT01000034.1, read on the forward strand.
AAAAAATTATATTAAAAGTCTTGTTGAAAAGTCGGGTAAGAATTCAAAAATTTTAAAAGAAATGAAAAACGATGAAAAAGAAAATTATTTAGAAGAAATATCTAAAAATATTACTAAACTTATTTTAATAAAAGAAAAAAATGATAATTTTAAAATTTCGATTGAACCATTAATAATAGCATCTTTCTTGGTTAAAAAAGAAAGAGAAAAAAAGGAGGTTAAAAATGGAAAATAACGATTTAAATATAAAGTGGTATAAAATTGAACCTATTGATACATTGTTTTTCAAAACTGCTGAACCAATGGATATTGGAGAAACCCACAGTGCAAATCTTATCTTCCCTCCTACACCCAATACTATAAGAGGAGCCTTTCGAACTTTAGTATTAAAAGAAAATAAAATATCAATAAAGGACTATTATTCTAACAAAATCGATGAAAAAATATTGAATACAATCGGATCATCAGAAGAAGAGACCCCTTTTGAGATTATTGGACCATTTTTTCTTAAAGATGGGAAGTTCTATATACCAACCCCTTATTTATGGTATAAAAGTAAAATTAAAACCGCTGAAGATGATAATCTTAAGGATGATATTTTAATCCCTAAAAAAATAGAATTAAAAAATATAAAATATATTAGTTCTGAAATTAATGATAATCTTTTATGGGTAGAAGATGAAAATATTAAAAGTCTTGGTGGTAACTATATTGATATTGAGACTTTTAAAAAATTGAATACTATTGACAAATCTAAGAACTCTAAATACGAATTAAAGAGCATAGAATATTTTGTTGAACAAGAAAATAGAATTGGTATAGCAAGAGACAGTAAAGCTAGGATTGTTAGAGAATCTCATATCTATTCTTTTCCACATATAAGATTAAAAAAATACACAAGTCTTATTATTGGCTTAACTAAAAATCTTCAAATAGAAAAAAATGGTATTATTGAATTAGGAGCTGAAAAAAGAAAAGCATATTATAGTGAAATAATTGATTTCGCTAAAGAATGGGAAGATTTAACTAAAATCAAAGGTGAATATTTTATGTCTTTAACGATTGTAGAAGGAAATGAAATAGCTAATAGAAATATTATTTCTACTGGTAAAATTCAATATATAGGAGGTTGGAATTTAAAAAAGAGATTTCATAAACCATTAAAAGGATATTACCCACAAGGAACTGTATTTTCCCAAAATATAAACTCAATTTGTATTCCAATTACAATTTAACTTGTAAAAAAAATTAAAAAAAATTAAAAGGAGAAAGATCATGAAAGAAAGCAAAGAATTATTAACACTAAAAGCATTGACTTCTGCACATGTTGGCAGTGGCGACACAATAGCTACAATCGATTTACCAATTCAAAGAGAAAAACATACAAATTATCCTACTATTTACGCATCAAGTTTAAAAGGGGCAATTAGAGACCAATTTAGGGACTATGTAAGGAATAATGGAAATAATGATATTAATAATGATATCAATTTTATATTTGGGTATGATGAACAAGATGATTCTAATAACAAAAAAAACGAAAAAGCATCATCATCATTGGTTTCATTTTCAGATGCAAGATTATTTGCTTTTCCTATGAGATCGACTATTAGCCCATTTGTTTTGGTAACATGTCCTTTTGTTTTAAAAAGATTATCAAAAGATCTTGAGCTTATAAGCATAAAATACAATAATATGAAAGAGAGTATTATAAACGATAATAATACAAAAGAACAAAATCCAATACAAAATATCTCGTTAAATGAATCAGAGGCTATTTTTTCTGAAAATTATTTTACAAATAAAATAGTATTAGAAGAAGGAATTGTAAATTTAAGGGAAAAAAATGGAGATGAAAAAAACATAAAAGATTTTATAAATAAAATTTTCCCTTCAATTAAAAATATTTTAATTGTTTCAGATCAGATGTTTGATTATTGTGTTACATGTACGGAAATTCAGACAAATATCAAAATAAATAGCGAAACTGGAATTACAGAAACAGGTTCATTAAGATATCAAGAATTTTTACCTTCAGAAAGTATTCTTTATAGTATTGTATGGTTTGGGCATGATGAAACTACTACTATTCAAGATGATACTATAAAAAAAAGTGTAAAAAAAGCAGTTGATAGATTTATTCAAATTGGTGGAGATAAAACATTAGGTAAAGGAATATTTGAAGTCGAATGGTATTCTAATGATAATAATTAAATTAAAAGGAGAAATAATATGAAAACATTGGGTCAAGAACGTGCTGAATATGCTTTACAACAGATAATAGATAATGCTCCAAAAGACAAAACAAGGGATGAATTTAATAATTTTGTCGCTGGTGCAAATACCATGATATTGAAAAATGGGTTAATTCAGGCGCTTGCATTCTGGCTATCAAAATCGACAAATAATCAGAATAAGAAATATTTAATTCTTCTAAAAATAATAAAAGATTGGAAAAGATTAAAAGATATAATGATTTCTGAAAATAAAATTATAGATAATAAGATTGAACAAAATAAAGAACTGGATTTTAAAGATTTCATACTTAATTTAACTAAATTAGAACAAAAAAAATATCTGGAAATTCAAAATGAAGTTATAAAATTATTAGAGTGGGTCAAAAGATTCGCAAATGCAGATATAGGCAAGGAGTAAAATAATGAGAACGACTTATAAGGAGATTGATGATATAATATCTAAAAATATAAATTTAAATTTTGGTCTATATTTTAATAAATTTATAGAATTGGATGAAAATAATAATTTTGTAAAATCTAAAAACCACGAAACAAGTTTATTAAATTTTTACGAAAAATTAGATAAAGATAATTTAAAAAATTCATTAATTAAAAAAAATGAGTCTATTGGAAATTTTATCAAATTTTTGAAAGAGGTATATAATTATGAAATTTATGAGGAAAAACATAAACTTAAAAAGAAAATGGTATTAGGAATTGGTGAAACAACAGCAGCTGAGATAGGGATGACTTTTGATTATTCACTTGGTGTACCTTATATTCCAGCATCTTCAATCAAAGGAGTAGTTAGATTCGCTTATTTACAAAATCTTGTTGAAAATATAACTAGTACCAATGATAATAAATTAATGGAAAGTTTAAAATTCATTAAAAAAGATAAAGAAAAAAATGATGAAGATGACAAAGATAAATATTATTTAGAAGAAAATGATGAAAAAACTAATGTATATCTTTTATTTGGTGGAGATAAAAAACGTAGAACTAAACATCAAAATGATTACAATGACAATGATTACAATGACTGGGAAGTAGAAAATACATATAAAGGTTCAGTAATTTTCTTTGATGCTTATCCTGTTAATTTACCTAAATTAACTATAGATATTATAAATATACATTATCCTAATTATTATAATAATAATAATGAACCACCAAGAGATATAATGAACCCAATTCTAATTAAATTTCTTACCGTTGCTGAAGGTACAGAATTTATCTTTAGATATGCTATCAATAGAAACAAAATTAAAGAAGAATTAAAAAAAAGAAAAAACGATAATATTAATGATATTTATGAAAACAACTATGATAAAATTATAGAAAATTTTAAGAATGTATTTATTAATGCAATAACTAAAAATGGTATTGGCGCAAAAACAAATTTAGATTATGGTATTTTTGAATAAGAAATAAAAAGGTATGATCATGCCGGTAGTTTATATTGTCGAAAATTACGGAAAACTTAGCAAGAAAGGGGATACCCTTATTTTCGAATGTAGCGATTATACCTCGACAATCTTTCCTTTCCGTACTGAAAATCTTGTTTTTATTGGAAAGGTTGATTTGACTGCCGCAGCCCTTAATTTACTTATGAAACATCAGATAGACACAGTTTTTTTGAGTTCAAATGGGAGATTCAATGGGAAACTTGTTTTTTCTGAGAAGAAAAATGTATTCTTACGACTTAAACAATATAAGATGTTAAATGATCAAAAGGCAAGATTAAATTTTGCAAAACAGGTTGTAAGTGGCAAGGTAAAAAATCAATTGACATTTATGCATAGGATTAAAAGAAAAAGTAAATTCGATGAACAAAGCATTCATAAGGCTATTAATGAGATTAAATCAACTTTAACTCATGTAGAAGAAGCTGAAACAATTGATCAGGTTAGAGGTTATGAAGGTTATTGTGCTAAACAATATTTTTCTGTTTTTGGTAAGGATATAATTCAGGATTGGGCTGTTTTTAATGGAAGAAGTAAAAATCCACCAAAAGATAATGTAAATGCTGTTTTAAGTTTTTTATACACTTTATTATACCAAAGGGTAGATGCTGCAATTGAGGCTGAAGATCTTGACCCTTACATTGGGATGTTTCATGAAATTGATTATGGTAAAAGAACACTTTCCTTCGACCTTGAAGAAGAGTTTAGAGTTCCTATAGTAGATACACTTGCTACCTCGCTATTTAATCTTGCGGTTTTGAATGAGGATGATTTTCATACAGTAAAATTCTCTACAGATAGTGATGATTTCCCACTTGAACTAGATGATAAATTTCATGAAGAGATAGAAGTCGAAGATTCTGAAAATATTGCGGACGAAAAGAAATTTAAAAGCACAGCAGGTGTTCTGTTGACTGAAACTGGTTTGAAAAAATGTATTGGAGGTTTTGAAAAAAAGATGGCCAGCACAATTATTTCCCCATCAACTGGAAAAACAGTTTCTTATTGGGGATTAATTAAAGAGCAAGTCCAGATTTACAAAAGATTTATAAATCAGGAAGAATCAAGCTATAAACCTTTTATATATAGATAGAATTGTGTATGGTTAGTAATATTGATAATAAAATTATCAAAAAATTTAAGTTAAAATTATAACTAAATTAGATTAACTAATTTTATAAAAAATATATTAAAATTCGAGTAAAATTATTATAAATTATAATTAATAATATAGCAAAAATTATAATTATAATTAAAATATAATAAAAATGTAATAAAATATAAGAAAAAATTAATAAAATTATATTAAAATTATATTCAATAAAAATTATATTAAAATATGGATAAATTCGATGAATTATTTTATAGCTTATGATATTGTTGATGACAAAAGAAGAAGAAAGCTGCATAAATTTTTAAAACAATATGGGTTAAATATACAAAAGTCTATTTTTCAATGCGTAGTTTCAAGTGAGATTCGTGAAAAACTTGTTGATAGAATGCGAAAGTATATGGATGAACGAGTTGATAAACTTTATGTTTACCCTGTCTGCGATAAATGCCTTGAAAATGCATTTGCAGATGGAACAGGTGCGTTTGATAAATTGGAATTATATACGATACTTTGAATTAAACTTAAAATAACTATTAGTTAAAAAGACATTATGGAAGATGATATTTTCGAAGGTATTAACCAAATTGACCCATTCGCAAACCAATCAAAAGTTGAAACCAAAGCCGAAAGATGGATTGTTTTATATGACATAAGAAATCCAAAAAGATTAAAAAAAGTTGCAAAGATAATGGAATTTTATGGAATTAGAGTCCAAAAATCTGTTTTTGAAATAATTGCCCCATCTGAGGTTATCGAAAGGTTACGACATAGAATTCAAAAGGTAATAAGTCTTGTGGATTATGTTTTATATATTAACATTTGTGAAAAAGATTGGCAAAATCAGCAAAAATATGGATGTAAAATTAGTGGACATCAAGACCAAAAATTTATCATAATTTAGTGTAATTCAATTGCTAACTCAATTGCTTTTTGTTTTTAGTATATATAAAGAATGATTTGGATTAGCTAAATGATAGATTAACAAATGTATGCTAATCAACATAAAATGTTAAAATATTTATATCGAGAACCTAAACAAATTTAAGTTTGGTTGTTATTTTAGTAGAGGATCTCGAAAAATTAAATTGGTTACAAAATATAGTAGAAAGGAATTTTTATGATATATAAATTAATATTATTATTTAGTAATGTAATATTTTTACGCACAGGTTTTCGAATGACCTATCGAAACTACTTATCAATAATGACTTCATAAGAGTGGCTGTTAGAATTGATGACCTGAAGAAAGGGATTACGAC
>DYJT01000012.1:0-21338 GCA_020722965.1 Brachyspira murdochii
AAAATAATGAAAAGAAATAAGATAAACCTATTAAAAATTGAAGATTTATTCATAAATCAGTCTAATAAAATTTCAAAACTGATTGAAAACTATAAAATTAGAGATAGCCAGATCGATCTTTCTAAACTTATAATGAAGATTATAAATGAAGATAAGGTTGGCTTTATAGAAGCTCCAACTGGAATAGGCAAGTCTCTTGCATATATTTTACCTGCATTACTTTATATAAAAAAAAATAAGGTAAAGGTTATACTATCCACTTATACTAAAAATTTACAAAATCAATTATTCATTAAAGATCTTCCTTCTGCAATACGTATATTAAATTCAAGTTATCAAATCGAGATAGCTTATGGAAGGCAAAACTATCTTTGCCTGCTTGCTTATACAAATTTTAAGCAAAGCTATAATAGCCTTTTTTATGAATTAATCGATCATGAACAGGTTGAGCAACTTGAAAAATGGGTTAAACAGAGTCAGGATGGTTTACTACTAAATTTGACAAATGATTTTGATAAAAAAATGATAGATGAAATTAGGAGTAGTTCTAGCCAATGTCTTGGTAGTAAATGTGACTTCTATACTGAATGTTATTATTATAATGCCAGAAGAAGATTGAATAGTGCAGATATAATAATTACAAACCACCACTATCTACTTTCATATGAGCTACATGAAGAAAGATCTGAGATTTTGCCTCCTTATAATACAATAATATTCGATGAAGGTCATAACCTTCCTGATGTAATTGAAAGTATTTCAACTATCAATTTTTCAACATATGAAATAATAAAAAAAGTTTTTAAATTATTTAACGAAGGGAAAAATCTTGGTATTTTGGTTTTATTAGAATCGAAAATTCAAAATATTAAAAATATCGTTCAAAGTATAAAAGAAAAAATACTTAAGGAAATAGATTTACTTAAATCCCAAATATCTGCTACACTTGGATCATTTTCTACATTACAAAATAGATTGATTTATGATATTGAAAAGATTATTTCGAAAGATGAAACAAATGATTTTTCAACAAAAAAAATATTAAATCTTACCGAAATATCCACAAGTAAGAAGAATGAATTTTTGACTTTTTTTTCAATTCTTGAGGAACCCTTTGATAATTTACAAAAAGTGTCAGATACGATAATAAAACTCAAAGATTTAGTCAATTTTATATTGGATAAGAATGAAGAGGAAGATACAGAAGATACTTTTTTCAAATATATATATGCAAATTTAAATTCTAATATCGATTACTTTATGAATATAAGTCAATTTTACGATGAGTTGATAGCTTGTAAAGATGAAAAACAATCTTCAAATAATTTTTTAAAGGTATTATGGGTTGAAATTTCAAATAATATTATACATTTTTATTTTTACAATGAGGAATTAGGAGCCAGTTTTATTAATCTAATTAAATTAAAGGCTAAATCTTCAATTATTTTGTCTGCTACCATGGCTACAGAAGATTCATTTAAATATATAAAAGATCAGTTATATATAGATGATAATTTTACAAAAGATTATGTCGAAAAAGTTTATCCTTCAATCTTTCCATATGATAAAAATTCTTCCTTATTTATAATTAGAGGGATAAACCCGATTAATAAAGATAGTTATAGGATAAATGTTTTAGATACAATTACTAAGATTTTAAATTTCTCGAAAGCTAAAATGATGATTCTATCAACTTCATATAAGGATATAAAAGATATTTCGGAAGGCATTAAAAAAAATAAAAAGAATGTCAAGGTTTTTAGTCAGGGTGAAAACTTTTTTAATAACATTTTATTGCAAGAATTTAAAAAAAGTTCAAATGGTGTTTTAATCGTAAACATGAGTTTTTGGGAAGGGATAGATCTTGTAGGTAAACAGCTTGAAATACTCGTTATCACTAAATTACCTTTTAAAGTTCCCGATACCCCTGTTTTGCAAGCAAAAACAAAGAGATTAGAAAAAAATGGACTGAATTCATTTACTATGCTTTCTTTACCTTACGCCATTATAAAGTTAAAACAAGGATTTGGAAGATTAATAAGGTCAGAAGAGGATACAGGTATTTGTATTTTGTTTGATGATAGAATTTTAACCAAGATTTATGGGAAAAATATTATAAATTCCTTGCCAAAGACTAAAATTGAAATTATATCTCAAGATGAATTTTTTGAAGCTTTTGTGAATAGATGTAATGAACTTTCAATCACAATTTGATATCTTATTTTTTTTGATTAATTGAAAAATTGGTGTATAAACGAAATTGTATGAGAAAAATGAAGAATATACGAAAAATTCAGATTTTTACATTGCTACTATTCTATCTTATTTTCTTTTATTTCTCTTCATTATCTCAAACAAAACCACAAATTCCTCAGGATAAGATTAAGTATTATGAAGATGTTCTACTTTATGGAACCGAGGAAGAACTGCAAAAAGCTCTAAGCGAGCTACTCCTTTATGATGTAACACCACTATTAAATCAATTGTTATCTTTACTAAATTCATCTATTAAACCTTCAATTAAAATTGCCATTATCAATTGTATAAGAACCTTAAAAGAAAAAGCTTCGGAAATTTCTCCATCATTAAAGGCAATAATTTTAGATAAATATGTTGATAAAAATCTACTTTCAATAACTATTTTAGCAGTTGGCGAGTTAAATCTAATAGAATTTGAAGATAATCTATATGATATTTTTGTAGATACAGCTTATAAAGATGATATTACCATTCTTAGAAATGTACTTATTTCACTTGGTAAAATGCAATCTATAAAGTATATGGAGCAAATATTCAATTACTTAATTGATTCTAAGAATAATTCGGAAATTCGTTCGGCTGCAGCTCTATATTTCGCAGAATTTAGTTCAATAGATACTAAATATATTGAGAAATTCAATGAGATAGTAATAGATAAGACAGAAAATTCATTTGTTAGAAGATATTTATTATATGCACTGTCAAAATACAAAAATCCTTCTTCTTATCAATTTCTTTTAAAAGCCATAAGCGATGAAGATCCATACATACAAATATATGCTGCAAGAGCATTAAAAGAATATAAATCAGAAGATGCAATAAGTGTTTTGATTAATGCTTTAAGAAGTAATAATCCTTCTGTAAGAGTTGAGGTGCTAAAACTTTTTGGAGAGATAAAAAGTTTAGAGCCAATAGATGCTATTATTTACAAAATAATGAATGATAAAGATTCTAATGTAAGAAAAGCTGCAAGAGATGCATTTTTACAAATAGTAGAAGCAAACAAATCTGTAAGTTTTAATAATGAACTCGCGCAAAAGATTAAAGACACTCTTTTATATATTTTTAAATATGACCCTTTGGAAGCAAATAGAATTAAAGCCAAACAACTTCTACTGGAAATTTTTAAAATTTCTGTATGATGTTATCATAATTTAAAAATTTACTATACATTAATATAGATGATTTATTATTAAAGGGGTATTTATGCCAGAAATTGAAAAGACAAAAGAAAAAATGATTGATACTACCATTGAAGCCATAAAAAGACAGTTTGGTGAAGGGTCTATAATGAAATATGGAGAGAATCAACATCCAGACATAGAGGTAATTCCAACTGGTTCTTTGGCACTTGATATAGCACTGGGGGTAGGTGGGTTTCCAAAAGGGAGAATAATAGAGATTTATGGTGCAGAATCTTCCGGTAAGACTACTTTAGCCTTACATGCCATAGCAGAGGCTCAAAAAAATGGGGGAGTTGCCGCATTCATAGATGCGGAACATGCATTAGATCCACTTTACGCTCAAAAGTTGGGAGTAAAAATAGAGGATCTAATAATTTCTCAACCAGATAATGGAGAACAAGCACTGGAAATAACCGATGCTCTTATTAAATCTGGAGCAGTAGATATTATAGTAATAGATTCGGTTGCTGCTTTAGTACCAAAATCAGAGATTGAAGGGGACATGGGAGACTCTTTTATTGGTGCTCAAGCAAGATTGATGTCTCAAGCGATGAGAAAGCTTACAGGTTCAATTTCCAAATCCAATTCGATAGTTTTATTTATAAATCAGGTAAGAATGAAGATATCAACAGTTCCATTTGGTAATCCTGAAACTACTCCAGGTGGTTTAGCACTAAAATTTTATTCCTCAATTATAGTCAACATTAAAAAACTAGAAAATATAACACAGGGTGATGAAATTTTAGGTTCAAGTATTAAAATGACGGTGAAGAAAAATAAGCTGTCTCCACCTTTTAAAGTTGCAGAAACAGTTTTGCTATATAATAAAGGTTTTTCAAAGGAGCTGGAGCTTATAGAACTTGGAACTAAACTTGAAATAATTAAAAAAACTGGCACATGGTTCAGTTATCAAGAAGTAAAACTTGGTCAGGGGAAATTAAACGCATCCGCTTTTCTTGAGACAAATAAGGATATAGCGAATGAGATTGAAAATAAAATAAGAGAGAATTTTCAATTAAAGCCAATAAAAAATAATCTTCAAACGGCAACATATGATTCGCAAATAAAAAAAGGCAAAAAAAATGAGTAATAAAAGAATTATCAAATTAGGCTTTTCAGGTAGTCTGGGTCAAATGAATTCTACAATTATAAATCTTGCATTAAAAGACAAGAATTTTGTAATATCTTCACTATATGAACCCTATAAAAATGTTACAGAAAATGATTTTATAGCTTCAGACAATATCAAAATTTTTCATTCAAATGATATTAGTGTTCTTGAAAATTCAGATATTATCTTAGATTTTTCTCATGATTCAAATACCTATAATATTATCAAGTCTCTTGCAGAAAAAAATAAAAAGTTTGTTATAGGTACTACTAAACTTTCTGAAAATACTTTTAATTTGATAAATTATGCAAGTAAACAAACTGCTATATTTTACTCACCAAACATGAGTTATGGAATAAATGCTTTCTTCTCTTTGATACCGATTTTAATGGAAAAATTCTATAATTTTGACATTGAAATAGTAGAAACCCACCATAGAAAGAAAAAAGACGCACCTTCAGGAACAGCATTAAAAATTCTTGAAATAATGAAAAAAAAGAGAGAAAATTTAAATCCTGTTTTTGATAGATCGAAATCAGATAAACCAAGAGAAGATAATGATATAGGCATTTCTTCTATAAGGGGAGGTGGTGTTTATGGTAACCATTCAGTTCTTTTTTTGGCCGAAAGTGAAGAAATCGAGTTTACTCATAGAATGATAAATAAAGATTCACTGGCAAAAGGAGCTCTGATAGCAGCAAAATATATAGCTAATAAATCAAAAGGGTTATACTTTTACGAAGATTTATTAAGAGAAATTAAATAAATTTGAGTGAAAAATGAAAACTAGCAATGTAAAATTACTTTTAATTTTAGGTTCCTCAAAAAAAGATGGGGAAGACATTATTAAAAAAGCTATTTTAGAAATATCTAAGTTTTTTTTCATAATAAGACAGACAGAGATAATTAAAACAAAACCATATGGAGTGGATTTTACAGACTACTTTTTCAATCAAGCAATTATCGTTGAATCACCTTTATCGATTCATTGGATAATGAAAAAAATTCAAAAAATCGAAAGGTCTTTTGGGCAGAAAAAGAAAAATCAATTTTGGGGAGATAGAATCTTAGATATCGATCTTATATTTGCATCTAATCTTACATATTATGATTCAGAAATTAATATACCACACGAATCAATCTATTCGAGGGATTATGTTAAAGATTTGATTGAACAAATAGGATGGAAGGATGAAAAATTTTAGCAATTTTCAAAAGAAAAAAAGAAATCAACAGCAACTTGTTTTAATTACCGCATATAGTTATTCATTTGCAAAAATTGTTGATAATATCGATCAGATAGATGCTATTCTGGTTGGTGATTCTGTAGCTAATGTTGAATATGGCTATGAATCAACCATACCAATTACTTTCGATCAAATGTTAAATCATGTTTCTATAGTCTCAAGAACATGCAAAAATAAACCTGTTATAGCAGATATGCCATTTTTATCTTATGGTTCATCATTAAATGATTCTCTTATTAATTGTGGTAGGATGATAAAAGAAGGTGGGGCAAACGCTATTAAATTAGAGGGTGGGAAATATTTTGCAGAACTTGTGTATAAATTGACATCAATCGGAATCCCTGTAATGGGTCATATAGGACTAAAACCCCAACATTATAATATTATGGGAGGATACAAGATTTCCGGGAAAAATGATGATGAAACCGAAGAGTTAATAGATGACGCTATATCTTTAGAACAAGCAGGAGCCTTTTCTATAATTTTGGAATGTGTTACAGAAGAGGCAACAAAAGCTATTACAAATTCAGTTTCAATCCCTACTATAGGAATTGGCTCTGGTAAATTTTGCGATGGACAAATTGCTGTTATTAACGATATATTAGGATTATCAAATTATATACCATCATTTATGGAAAAATATGTTGATTTAGCAGAGCTTTCTAAAAAAGCTATTTCGGATTGGGCAGAAGATGTAATAAATGGTAAATTTCCAAAAAATTCATATCATCAGGGTTAAGTTAAAATGAAAATTATTAATAATACTAGAGAAATTCAAAATGAAATTATAAATTTAAAGCTAAAAGGGAAAAATATTGGTTTTGTTCCCACTATGGGGGCTCTTCATGAAGGGCATCTGTCCTTAATCAGAGCTAGCCGAAAAGAAAATGATATTGTCGTAGTTTCTATTTTTGTTAATCCTAAACAGTTTGGACCTAATGAAGATTATTCAAAATATCCAAGAACTCATCAAGAGGATATTAGATTATGTGAAAATGAATCTGTCGATTTTCTATTTTTGCCAGAGGAAAATTCTTTCTATACTCCTGATCATTTAACATATGTAGAAGTTGAAAAACTTAGCAATTTGCATTGTGGTAAAAGTAGACCTGGACATTTTAGAGGAGTTACAACAGTAGTGTTGAAGCTATTTAATATCGTTCAACCAGATCAAGCATATTTTGGGAAAAAGGATTTTCAACAATTTATAATAATAAAAAAAATGGTCGAAGATCTTTCGTTTCCAATTAATATAGTTGGATGTCCAATTGTAAGAGATACAGATGGTCTTGCACTTTCTTCTAGAAATAAATATCTTAATTCAGAAGAAAGAAAAGTCGCATTAAATTTATCTCAAAGCCTTTCCTTGGCTAAAGAAAAAATTTTAAACAATGTTGTCGAACCCTTTACTATCTATGATTTAATAAATAAAAAATTATCTTCAAATCCATTATTAAAGATAGATTATATTGCAATTGTAGATGATAGATATTTAAAAGATGTTGAAATAATTGACAAAAATACCGTTATTTTAGTTGCCTGCTTTGTTGGAAAGACACGATTAATAGATAATTTGCATTGTTCAGACTTTTTATAAAATTTTTGTTTGACTTTAATTATTTGACTTTTTTATTTTGTTTGTATACTTTCTTAGACATTAATTTTTCAAAGGATAATAATTATGCATGAAAAAACTTTAGATTTCAGTAAGGAGATAGAAAATTCTTTAAGAAATATTAAGGAACCAAGACCCAATAATATCATAAAAGGAAAGATTGTCTCCATTACCCCTGTGGAAGTATTTGTAGATATTGAATGGACACAGGAAATAATAATACCTATTGAAGAATTCTCTCAAACTCCAGTACTTTTTGATACTATTGAAATTTTTTGTTATGAAGATAAAGAAGGAGAGATAAGGTTCAGTAAAAAAAGAGCCGATGAAATTAAGAAAAAAAATGAAATTAATGAAAAATACAGAAATAAAATTCCAGTAGTTGGGAAAATAACCTCTATTTCAAGAGATAAGAAATTTGTATTTATTAATTTAGATGATCTGAAAGCAATCTGCTATACAGACGATTTATTTCAGGAAATACCAGAAAATTTAAATGATCAGATTGGAAATGAATTTAAATTTATCGTTAAATCTTTTACATCAAATAAAATAGTGCTTTCTCACAGAGAATATCTTTTGAATCAGACAAAAATCGAAAAAGATAGGTTTTTTAAAGAACATAAGGTAGGTAACTTTATAGAAGGGACAATTAAAAAAATAGTTGAAAATAACAAAGGAGTTGAAGTCGATCTTGGTGGTTTTACCGGTTTTATCCCGGTATCAGAAGTCTCATATTCAAGATATAAACCTATTGAAGAAATTTTAGTTATTGGCGAAAAAAGGAAATTCAAAATAATTGAGTTAAATAGAGAAAAAAATAAAATAATACTTTCATTAAAAAGGGTAAAGGATAATCCATGGTTTTCTTTTTCAATAAAAAGAAATGATATTGTTAAGGGAATTGTTAGAGAAATCAGCGATAATGGAATTGTTGTTGAAATAGAAGAAGGTCTTACAGGTTTTATTTCAAAAAAGGATTTTTCATGGTTTGAAACAAATGAAGAAGAACATAAAAAAATAAAGATAGGTTCCTTTCTTGAAGCTAAAGTTTTAGATATAGATAAAGATAATCATAAAATTTCATTAGGACTAAAACAATTGACTCCTCATCCTTTCGATCTTTTTATTCAAAATCACAAAGAAAATTCTGTTGTTAAAGGTAAAATATCTAGAGTAGTAGATTTCGGTTTTTTTATAGAGCTGGATAAAGGGGTTGAGGGTCTTTTGCATAAAAACGAATTATCATGGGCTAAATATGATGAAGTTTATAAAGATTTATCAGGAAAGATTGGAAAAGAAATTGATATTATAATTAACTCAATAAACAAAGAAAAAAGACAGATTTCTTTATCGTTGAAAAAATTATCCAATGATCCATGGCAAATAATTCAGAATAGCTACCCGGTTAATTCGCCAATCGAAGTCGTTATCTCTGAAATTGAAGAAAAAAAATTAAAGGCAATCATAATTGAGAATATTGAAGGAGTAATACCTATTTCAGAAGCATCATTAGACACTATTTATTCATTAAAAGATAATTTCAAAATTGGCGATAAAATTACAGCAATCGTAAAAAAAATAGAACCTAAAAAAGGTACAGTACTTCTTTCTATTAAAGATTATCTTGAGATACAACAAGAATCAGAAATCAAAGAATATAAATATAATTCTCAAAATCAAAAAGTAACTTTTGCCGATTTAATTAAAAAATAGAGAAAAGTAATGCCGGATATTGAAAAGATAACAAAAATCCTGGAAGTTTTTTCCACTTTAACAAAATCGGTTAAAATAGAAGAACTATTAAAATTGATCATTGATAATGCTACAAATGTTATTGCAGCAGAAGCTTCTTCATTGCTTTTATATGATGATGATAGGGAAAATCTTTACTTCTATATCGTTACTGGTGAGAAGAGGGATGAAATCAAGAGACAGGAGTATGAATTAAAACCTGGTCAGGGTATTGCTGGCTGGGTAGCGAAATATGGTTCTCCATTAATAGTCAACAATGTCGAGGAAGATCCTCGTTTTTTCCCTGATATATCAAAGGAAATACAATTTAAAACTAGAAATATACTATGTACTCCACTTATTATAGAAGAAACTATCATAGGAGTAATAGAACTTATAAACAAAATTGGAGGTCCTTTTACAGAGGAAGATCAGATTCTTTTGGCAGCATTTTCAAAACAATGTTCGATATTAATTCAACAGAAAAAGATTTATCACCAATTAAAAAACAAAACTGAATATCTTGAATCTCAGTTAAATAAATATAAAGTTTCAAGAAAAATAATTGGGGAATCGCCAATTATAAAAGAAAAATTAAAAATGGCAGAAATTGTCGCAAATTCTGATTCGACTGTTTTATTGCAAGGTGAATCTGGAACAGGAAAAGAATTATTTGCCGAATTGATACATAATCTATCTAAGCGAAAATCAAAACCATTTATAAAGGTAAATTGCGCTGCTATCCCAGAGACATTGCTAGAATCTGAACTTTTTGGTTATCAAAAAGGGGCTTTTACCGGAGCGATAAAAGATACAATAGGGAAACTTGAACTTGCAGATGGAGGAACTGTTTTTTTAGATGAAATTGGGGAAATTCCATTATCTACACAAGCAAAACTTTTAAGATTTCTTGAATCTAAAGAAATTCAAAAACTAGGTTCTAGCTTTCCAATAACCATAAATGTAAGGATTGTTGCCGCTACTAACAAAGATTTACCATCTGAAGTAGCAAATAAAAAATTCAGGGAAGATCTATATTATAGATTAAATGTCTTTCCAATTTATTTACCACCTTTAAGGGATAGATTGGATGATATTAGAATTTTAACTAATCATTTTTTAGAAAAATATAATAAAGAATTAAACAAGCATATTAATTCTATTTCAGAGGATGCGTTAAGAAAACTGTTGGAATATCATTGGCCAGGCAATATAAGAGAGCTTGAGAATATTATCGAAAGATCTTGCGTATTATGCGATGGGAACGAGATTATCTCAGACCAGATATTATTAAATTTCAAACAACCATCTCCTTCAATAAATACAAACCAGATAATTCCTTTGAAAGATGCCATAAATCAATTTAAAAAAGATTATATTACTGAAGTTTTAAATAAAAATAATTGGAAGCAGAATGAAACTGCAAAACAATTAGAGATTCAAAGGACATATCTTTCAAGGTTAATTAAAGAATTAGATATAAATAAAAATTAAATTCTTTGGGAGTTAGAATGAAACAATTAAACAAACCTATTAGGAAAAATTATCCTACAGCATTTAGTTATAATGTAGACATGTTTTTTTATTACCTTAAAAAGAATAAACTTATGTTCATAATAGCATTTTCAATAATTATGGCATTTACAATCGGTATTTTTACATACAGCATAATCAATCAAAATAACTTAAAAAATTCGCTTATATTAATGGAATCTGTTTATGATAATGTCGTTATGTATATTAATAATTACTCTACATTAAATAACAAAGAAGAATTAAGAAAAAATATTGATCCTATTTTAGAAAAAATCATCAAAAAATATCCAAATACCTCAGAAGCGACAAGAGCCCATTATTATCTAGGTTTGATGGATTATCTTGATTCTCAATATGAAAAAACAATTAATCATTATAAAAAAATATTAAAGAAAAATACTCATTTTTCAGTTAATATATATTTTGGAATTATTCAATCATACATAGCTTTAAAGGATCTGAAAAATGCCGAGAAATATGGTTTATTAATGTACAATAAATTTAAGAAAAACAATTTTGGTGCCTTAGCATGCTATCTTCTTGGTAAGATATATGAAACCGAAAAAGATAGTAAAAAAGCATTAGAATACTATCATAAAATTGAAAGAGATTATGGATCCTCTTATCTTGCAATGGATCAGAAAATAAAAAATGCCATATTACTTTATGAACTTGAATCTCAATCATTGCCAAATGTAGAATAAATGTTATAATAAATATAACTACATAATTATTATTAAAGAAGGCATTTATGAATTTACAGGGATTAAAAAAACACAAATTACTGATCCCTATTATTATAGCTCTACTTGTATCATTTGTAATAATAATACTCTACTATATTTTTCTTCCTTTCGATAGATCCACAGTTTATGATCTATTTACAGATTTAAAGATTCCCGGCACATCTCCTAAGGAAGTAAAAGAAGGAGTAGAAATATTGCAGGAAAATCCAAATGTACTTCCTTCCATTGAGCTAATTGTCATAGATGCCAGATCTTTGCAAGAAGATAAAATGGGGGAATGGCCTTTTCCAAGATCTATGTATATCCCTGTTCTTGAATCTTTTATTGATTCGCAAGGAAATCCTGTTCCTAAAGGAGTAGTGTTAGATATTGCATTCTTATCAAAAAGATCTTCTAACACCTATTCAAAATCAGGGGAAGATGAAGATAAATCCCTTGCAAAAACGATTAAAAATCTTGGTGTTGTTTACATGCAATTTTATCTTGAAGCAAAAAAATCCAATACTAGCTATGATGAAAAGTCTAGTGAATATGTTAAACAAAATTATTCAATCCCTCTTAATAAGGCAAAATTTAAAGGGAAAACTATTGATGAAAATATATTAAATTATTTGAACAATTTATATTGGAAAGAACTAATTCCTCCTTATTCCCAATATTTAGGTTCAGAAAAAGCATTTGGTTCTCCATCTACAGTTTCAATTCAGGATCAAATTGTCAGGCTTTTCCCATTGGTCTATGTATATGACAATCAAATTTATTTTAATCAGGTATTTCTCTATTATTTAGATAGAATAGGGGTTTCAAAAGAAGATGTTTTGATTGATTTTGGAAAAGAAATACTAATCCCTTCCCAAAATATTAAAATACCAATTGATATTTATGGTCAAATGAGAATAAATTATGTTGGTAATGCTGGCTCCTTATTCCATGGGGTTTCAATATATGATCTGTATAATCCAGAACAAATGGATAAACAATCCAAAGAGATATATTTCAAAGATAAAGATATTTTCATAGGTGTCTATACGACAGGAGCTGCTAGAGACTATAAACCAACCCCAGCTGGTTTGATGTATGGGGTAGAATGGCTTGCACTTGCTTTTAACCAGTTGATGAATCAAACATTTTACTATGAATTACCATATGTTTATTCAGTCTTATTGATACTTGTTATTTCTCTTGTAGTAATGATTATAATTTCAAGACTTTCAACCTTGAAATCCTATCTATTTGTAGGAATCATTTTGGTAGTTTATTTTATCACCTCTTTTTGGTTATTTAAAAAAAATATATTAATTCCATTTTCATCCGTTATGTTATCTATAATATTATCTTTCATAGGATTAATAGCTTACAGAATATTAACTGAAGAGAAAGAGAAAAAGTTTATCAGAAATACTTTCTCGAACTTTGTCTCAAAAGTAATTGTTGATGAACTTTTAAAACACCCTGAAATGATAAAACTGGGTGGAGAAAGAAAAGAAATATCAGTACTTTTTTCAGATATTAGAAGTTTTACGACATTATCTGAAAAATACCAACCTGAAGAAATAGTAGGTATATTAAATAATTACCTTTCAAGGATGACATCTACAATTTTCAAATACGAGGGAACATTAGACAAATATGTAGGCGACGAAATAATGGCATTTTGGAATGCACCTATTCCACAGGAAGATCATGCTATTTTAGCTTGTTTAACTGCACTTGAGATGATGAAAGAACTCAAAACATTTAATGAAGAGATGCCGGTTGAATACAGGCTAAATATAGGTATTGGTATAAATACTGGAGACGCAATCGTTGGAAATATGGGTTCAACAAGTAGAATGGATTACACTCTTATAGGCGATACGGTTAATACCGGTGCAAGACTGGAAGGCACAAATAAAGTATATAATACTAATATAATTATCTCTGAATATACCTATGAAAGAATCAAGGATCATTTTATATGTAGATTATTAGATAAAATTAGGGTAAAAGGCAAAAGCATTCCTGTTTCTATTTATGAATTATTAGATGTAAAAGAAGATTTCGACATAGATAAATTACTGCAAAAATATAAAAAGATTAAAATTTGAGAATAATATTTAATTTTAACAATGAGTAAGAAATATCTTTCTTTTGTAATTTTTTTTTCTTTTATTTTTAGTTTATTCTTTTTTCGTTGTGGTATTCCTCAAGTATTACCTTTTTTAAATATTCCTATCGCAGATCAAAATTCAATTTCATTGGAAATTCAAATAAATTTCGATACAACGACTGTGATTTATACTTGTAACAATTCTGAAGACTATTTTAAAGGATATTATTTTTATTACAGAGATTCCAACCAATTTTTAAAAAAAGGTTATTTTTCTTATTTTGACGAAATTGAAAACAAATGGAAAAATTTGTCTTCGATTCCCACAGCCACGGAATTAAATGATTTTAAAAATCAAGAAGACTTCAAATTCACATTTTACATGAATAATGCTACTAATAATTTTCCTAATTCTAATCAAAACAATATTAGAGATTCTTATTTTTTATTAACAGAAGATGAAAAAAATTTTTCAACTTTATACGAATCTGGTAAAACAATTACGATTTATCTTATCCCAATAGGTGAAGATATTTATGGCTTTTATATTTATACACCAGCTTTTTCTACATATGAAAATAGAGTAATCTTTAATTTTAAGTGAGGGAAAAGATGCAATATAATCTTTTGAATGATCCAGTTATAAGATTTGTTTTTCATATTTTGTTTTACTCTATAATTGGTTTAGGCAGTGCATTGTATTATTATTACTTTTTAAAAAAGAAGTTCAGTACAAATTTTTGGTTTTTGCTGGCAATATTTTTTGGTCTTATTGGCGCAGCAATGGGATCTTATTTTTTAAATGATCTATTTAAATTATTAACACAATGGCCCTTAGGTATTAATACTATAGCTACAGTATTTGGTGCCTTTTTTTTAATTGGAATTTATTCTTTTATAACTTCAATAAAATCTTAAATTATTTTTTTATTTTTTTGTATTATTCTTTTTACTTCCTTGAGAAGAAACTTTGCTCTGAGAACCTGTTGAAGACAAGATGCTTTCTTTATTTGATTCAACTTTTTTAGGGTCTTTTTTATAGTCTGTCGTATAAAATCCACTGCCTTTAAATAAAATTCCACTACCAACCGTAAAAACCTTCCTTACATTTTTTGACCCACAATTTGGGCATGTAGGGCTATGTTCTTCATTCATCGAATACCATTTTTCAAAATTACTATTGCAATCATTACAATAAAATTCATATGTTGGCATTTTACCCCCAATCAATCTGATATAGTGAACAAATAAATGGCTCTCCTGAAAAAAGGTATATAAAACTTGAAAAAAATCAATAAAAAGCTAATATTTCTTCGTTAAATAAAGGGAATGAAAGATTTTTAGAAAAAATAAAAAACATAATTTGTAAAATTATAATGAGTTAAGAAAAAAGTACAACTATTTAAGGTGTATTTCTTCTTGTAAAAAGAATAAAGAAGGAGTACAAATTAGCCATGAGAAAAACATTTACAAAAGAATTTAAAGCAAAAGTAGCTTAGCAAGCTATTAGAGGTGAAAAAACTATTCAAGAACTTGCAAGTATCGAAAAGGTTCATCCTAATCAGATAAACTGAGTTATTGTTAAGTTTCAATATTTAAATTAATTTAATGTGTTTTAAAAAGTTTTATTCATTACAAATTTTTTAAACTTATCCAGATTAACATATATAAAAAGAGAGATAATTATAACTATGATGCCAATAAATTTATTAAAGCCAACATTTTCATTCAATAAAAGAAAATTAAATAGTAATACGACAATTGGTTTTAAATAAAATACTAATGAGACCTTAGTAGCCTCAAGTTTTTTCAATGCATAAAAATAAGTTATATAGGCTAAACCGGTTATTCCAAAAGAAAGAATAAATAGATAAATTATTTTTTCAAGATAGAAATTTCTGATAAAATTAATAATATTTTGTCTTGAAATTAAGATTGAAAATAAAAGAAGTAGTAATCCATTTGTACTAAAGGATATAGAATTTAATGTAACGCTTGAAACTCTTTTTAAAAGCTTCTTACTAAAAAGTGTATAGGTTGCAAAAGTTATTGATGCAAGAATAGCAAAGAAAATCGATAAAAAACTATCACCTTTATCCTTCTTATAAATGACAAGAATAATTCCTATCGCTCCTAAAATTAATAGCATAAATCTAACTATATCTAGAATATTTTCGGCTTTTTCAGGTTGTTTTTCTTTGATTCTATGCATAATATTTTGAATCAAATATACGAATATCGGATTCGAGCTTATAATTATCGCAGAAGTAGTAGCATTCCCAAGCTTTACGGCTAATTGTAAAGATAACATGGCTATTGAAACATTTAAAAATCCAGATAAAAATATCTTTATTTTCAGGCTTGAATCAAGATTTTTGAATTCATTTATTACAGTTCTCATAAAAAATATCAAAATAAATAAACCGCCCAAAAAAAATCTTATCCCGGTTAATGAAAAAGAATCTAATTCAATTTTTTTTGAAACAATTTCAAATAAAGAGAAAAATATCAAGGTAAAGATCAATGAAAAGATAATTTTTACTTTATCGATCTTTTCTTTTTTCCCAGACAAGTTGACCACACGCTCCTTTTATTTTTTGACCACGTTTATATCTCAAAGAATATTCTATGTTGGCATCTTCCAGCATCTTAATAATAGCTTTTTCATTTTTAGAAGATTTATACTCGATACCGTCAACTTCATTATAGGGAATAAAATTTATAAAAGCCGAAAGTTGTTTAGCTATTTTTATCAACTTCTCAATATCCTTTTTTCTATCTGTAATACTATCTATAAGAATATACTCAAATGTAATTCTCTTTTTAGTTTTACTTTTATAATATTTACATTCTTCAATCAATTGATCGATGCCTAATGAAATTGGCATAAGATTTTTTCTTATATCATCGAATGGTGAGTGCAAAGAGATTGAAAGTTTAATTTGTGGGTTTAGCTGTAACATCATTTTCGAAAAATCTTTAACACCTGAAGTTGAAATAGTAATTCTTCTGGGAGAAAATGGTTTGATTTTATTCTGCGTAAGAGAATAAATGAACTCTTTGACATTGGGGAAATTCAAAAATGGTTCTCCCATTCCCATAATAACAATGTTGTCTATTTCATTAAACAATTTTTTTGCTATTAAATATTCCCATAGCATCTCACTTGAAGAAAGGTTTCGAGAAAAGCCAACTTTTCCAGTAGCACAAAATTTGCATCCCATAGGACAGCCAATTTGTGACGAAAGGCATAGTGTCTTTCTTGAATCATCTTCAAGAATAACCAATTCAATTAATAGATCGTCAAATGTCTCAATAAGAAGCTTTACTGTTTTTGTTTCTTTTTCTTCGAGTTTAGAGATAATTTTAAATGTATTTAACTCCACATTTTCAGTAAAGATCTTCTTTGATATAATATCTAAATTAGACATCTTATCAATATCAAAAATAGAATGAATTAAAATCCATTCGAGAAATTGAGTTATTCTATAAGATTTGATCTTATTTTTTTCAATAAAAGATTGTTTTATTTCATTATTATGTAATAAATCGATGATTGATATTTTATTTATGGCCATATGTTAACAAACTTAGTATACTTTTTTATAAAGTCAATTCAATTAAAGTTATAATAATTTATAACTATTAAAGAAACAGTTATATCTAAAAATCATTTAAAAATCATTTAGTTGATTTTTATCTTTTTTACATATAATAGAAATGTAATCAAATTACAACATAGGTAATAATAAAAATAGGGGTTATAGATGAAGATAGATTTGTTATCGATTGAAATTGGTTCAACAATCACAAAGGTAAATGCCTTTAATGGTTTAGGAACAGACAAACTAATTCATATCGGTCAGGGGATAGATTTAACAACCGTTGATTCTGATGTAAGGATTGGTGTTGAAAATGCAAAAGAAAATTTAATGAAGAATCTTGGAGTCACAGATATAGATATAGGTGATTTTGTGGCTAACTCTTCTGCCGCAGGTGGATTAAAAATGGTTGCGACTGGTTTAACATGGGAAATGACGGCAAGAGCGGCAAAAGAAGCAGCACTTGGCGCAGGTGCAGTTTTAAAATATTTAACAGCTGGACCTTTAACACAAACAGATCTAAAAAAAATTATTCAGGCTAGTCCAAATATGATTCTCTTTGCAGGTGGCGTAGATTATGGTGAACAGCAGATTATAATCGAAAATGCCGAGAAATTGGCTTCATTAAATTTAAAATTACCAATAATTTTTGCAGGAAATAAAGTACTTGAAGATGATATAAAAGATATTTTTTCAAAAACAGATTTTATCTTGGAAATTGTTCCAAATGTCTATCCTTCAATAGATGAATTCAACATTGAACCTACTAGAAAAGCGATACAACATATATTTTCAAAACATATAATACATGCCAAAGGTATAGATAAATTAAAGGAAATGGTTAAAAAAGATATAATTCCGACTCCTTATGCAGTTTTGAAAATAGCAGAAGCATTATATGATAAAATTGGAGATCTTGTAGTTATAGATGTAGGCGGAGCGACAACAGATGTACATTCTGTTACCCAGGGTTCGTCAACTTATAAAAAGCTTTTAATAGCACCGGAACCTTTTGCCAAAAGAACTGTTGAGGGAGATTTGGGTGTATATGTGAATGCAGCAAATGTAAAAAAATATTTAGATGAAGAATCGGCTTCTGTTGATTTACAAAAACTTTCTCCTCTTCCTAAAATAGAGCAAGAAGTATATCTTTCATTGACATTAGCGGATAAAGCGGTTAGAACAGCTATAGAAAGACATGCTGGACATATTTTTGAGGTTTTTGGACCTGATGGGCGAAAACTCTTTATTAAAGGGAAAGATCTAACTGCCACAAAATATATTATTGGAACTGGAGGTGCTCTTACAAGGTTGAAAAACGCAAGACAAATACTTGAAAATATAAGAATACAGCAAGTATACAAAAAATTGTTGCCTATGCTATCTTCTTCTGTGTTAATAGATGTTAAATATATTTTTTCTGCATGCGGTACTTTTGTCGATTACTATAAGGAAGATGCAATAAAACTCGCCATGCAATCAATCGAGCAATCTATTGAAAATTAAGGGAAAATATAAATCTATATATCTAATGTAGACAATTAATAGGTTGAATTTTTATTTGGGACAAAGATCCCGAGAAGTAGATGGAAAATGAAAAGAAAAGAATTAAAATTTTCTCAAAAAATTAAATCTTTCAAAAATATCATAAAAAAGTTTCTAGTATTTTTAATATTAGTCATAATTTTTACCTTCTCAATTATTGCTGGTCTTTCAAATGATAATACATCATCTATTAAATCAGGTTCGATAAACCATAACGGTTTAAATAGGACATTTCTTTTTTATCTGCCCACATCATATAAAATAAAAAATCAAATTCCTTTAATAATAGCATTACATGGAGGAGGCGGATCAGGTCAAAAAATGATAAAATTGACCAGAGGTGGTTTCAATCTTCTAGCAGAAAAAGAAGGATTTATAGTTGTTTATCCCGATGGTATTAAAAATCATTGGAATGATTCTCGAAAGGACATGACTTTAGAAGATGTAGAAAATATAGATGATGTTGGATTTATGTCATCTTTAATTGATTATTTCATTGAAAAATTTGGTGTTGATCCAAATAAGATTTATGTTACTGGTGTTTCTAATGGAGCAATGATGTCTTATAGGTTAGCTATAGAATTATCTAATAAAATATCTGCGATAGCAGCAGTTGCAGGGAATTTACCATTTGACCAGATAAACTTAAATCCGCCAAAAAAAGCTATCCCTATTTTAATAATTAATGGTACAGATGATCCAATTATGCCATACAATGGTGGTTATATTAATCGGCAAAAAGAAAGAGGGAAGGTATTATCTACTTTTGAAACAGTAAAATACTGGGTTAAATTAAACAATTGCAATCCTTCAGCAGATATATCATATTTACCTGATACTGATATTAAGGATGGTACTCGCGTAAGGAAAGAGGTATATTTAAATGATTCGAATATCCCTATGGTTGTTTTATATGCAATAGAGGGTGGAGGACATACATGGCCTGGTGGACTTGGATATTTTCCAGAAAAAATTATTGGGAAAACCTGTAATGATATAGACGCAAATAAAGAAATCTGGAGCTTTTTTCAAAATTTTTTTCAATAATAGATTAATTTTAATTGAGAAAAATTTTCAACAAATTAAATTTTTTAATAGAGTATAAATATATATAAATAAATTATAGAGGTTTATATGTCATGTATTCTTTCAATTAATTCTTCTGCGATTAAAGATAATGTAAAATTTTTGTCTAATATTATACATAATAGAAATGGTTATCTTTTTGGAGTTACCAAAGTTTTATCAGGATTGCCAGAACTAGCTAATATTTTTATCGAAAATGGCTGTGATGGAATAGCAGATTCTAGATGGCAAAATTTAAAAAGAATAAGGGAATCCAAAATATTAAATAATAAAATAATTAAAGAGAAAAATATAAAATTTTTAAATTTGCGACTCCCATCAATTTCAGAGATTGAAAATATTATTAAATATTCAGATATTAGTCTTGTTTCTGAGATTGCAACTATAAAAGCTATGGATATAGAATCTAAAAAACAAAAGAAAAGATATCAATATATCTTGATGATAGATCTTGGGGATTTAAGGGAAGGGATAATTCCTAAAGATGCTAGGCAGTTAAATTTGGAAAGATGGCAACAGGAAATTAAACCAATATTAAATGAAGTCAAAAATTTTCAAAATACAGAATTAATTGGAATAGGAACAAATTTAGCCTGTTATGGCGGGATAACACCTTCTGATGAAAACATGAACCTATTGGTAAATCTATATGAATGGATAAAATCTGAATTTAATTTCAACTTAAATTATCTTTCAGGATCTAATTCCTCGGGTTTGCCTTATCTTCTATCGGGGAAAATGCCAGAAAAAGTAAATCATTTTAGAATAGGTGAGAGCATGATCTTGGGGTTAAATGTTTTAAATAGGAATCCCATCGAAGGATTAAGACAGGATACAGTAAAATTATCCATAGAGGTAATTGAAAAAAAATATAAACCTTCAAAGCCAATAGGCAAATCTGCACAAAATGCATTTGGTGAATTAGTTGAATTTGAAGATAAGGGAACAATGTTGAGGCTTATAGGCGCAGCTGGAAGGCAGGATTTACTCATAGATGGTTTAACACCAATAGATAATGATATAAAAATTCTTGGTGCAAGCTCTGATCATATTGAATTGGAACTTTTAAATAACTATGATAAATATGATATAGGATCTTTTATAGATTTTAAATTGAGTTATGGATCTTTACTTGCTGCTTCTACATCAAGCTATGTGGATATTAAAATTATATAATTTTTCAACTTAAATATCTATTTTGTATCATTTTTTATATCTATTAATAATTAATTTATATTTTATCCTATATAATAATTTTTTACTATTTATCCAATTAAATTTTTATAAAATATCTATTTTTATTCAGAAATTTTCATCCAATAAGTTTACAAAATCCATTTTTTTTAAGTTTTATAGACTGTTATAAATTCAGGATAATTTAATTAAGTTTAAGGAGGCTGATTTGATTTCAGATTTAATTGTATTTTTTAATTGTAGTTAACATAATGTATCTTATGGGAAGTCACTTACAAAGTATATTAGGCATGCATATTTATCTTTTTCAATTGTTTTTTTATTTTTGAATTTGATTTAATTATTTGATTTAATTATTTGAATTTTTATTGTTTGAATTTATGTTGTCTG
>DYJT01000012.1:21438-55204 GCA_020722965.1 Brachyspira murdochii
TGAGTATCTTACATAGAAATTTATTTAAACAGTATTTTATTTATTTACTGTAAATAAAAATGGTTAGAAAATTCATTTATGAATCTTTCCAGAGATAAGATATAATCTTTTAAAAATGGGATCTTTTTCCACTTAAATTTATTATCAAATTCCTTGAGTCTTTTATCCATTGAATAAGCAAGTGTTTCAGTCTTTCTATATTCATTATTATCCCCAACAACAAACAAGGCTTTTGATAATAACCAATAAGAGATAGCTTCTTTATACATAAAAGATCTAGAAAATAAGAAGAAGTTTACACTTTTGTCATAAATCCCGGAAAAGAAATAATAATATCCTATTCTAAAATATGCTTTAGAGTACATAGTTTGTTTAACTGGTAAAAAAGGAATTAATCTATAATATGATTGAGAAAGATATTCTGAATATTTATCACTTTGTATCATTGCAAATAGAGTATCTAAGAAACTTCTATAATTCTTCTGAAAAAAGTATAATTCTGAAATTTCATCGTAAACAAGAACTACCATTTCCTTAATTTGAAACTTTTCCTTGAATTCTAGAGCTTTATTAAAATAGAATAAAGATATATTATATATTTTCTGAATTTTATATATTTTACCTAGATAATAATAAACTTCTGGATAATCTGGTTTTAATTGAAGTGCTTTCTGATAATATTCTATTGCTTTTGCATAATCTTTAAGGTAAAAAAATCTATCACCAAGTATTTTATACTCCCAGTATTGTTGGGCAGAGATTAAAAATATAGATATTGTTATCAATAGAAAAGATAAAATCAGATTTTTAAATTTAGTCATATTCTATAAATATTCTTTATTTTATTCTTTAATTAATTTTATAATTAATTTTATTTTTTACTTAAAAATCTCCGACATATAGACATAGAATAATTTAATAGTTTATTTTTTAAATATTAAAATAACAGAAATCTCTATAGATCAATTGATTTTCATTGCTCTTTGATAAATAAACCAGCATATTTAAATAATTGCTAAAATTATTGTTATTATAACTAGTCTTGTTTTTCAAGGCATTCTCGAGTATTTTTTCCGTTTTTTCCTTTGGTAGGATAAAATTTTTGACTATTTTTAATTTATTGCCTGCAATAATTAAATCCGGGTTATCTAATGCATTTAATACATACAATGTATGAGCAGATGTATTAAATTTCATTGCAATTTTCCAGAGTGTATCCCCCCATATTATTTTATATGAAGCGATCTCAATTCCCTCGAATTCTTTTAATAATAAAGAGTGATAACTTTTTATGTTTTTAGAAGTGATAATTTTGCCGTCTATACCAATTTTTTTTTCAGATGGTGTGATCTTAGGTGTTGGTGTCGCTTCTTTTTCTGGTATAGCGGCAATTTGTTCTGTTTTAGTGGATAGATTTTGCTGAACTTCAGTTTGTTTTGGACTTTCTGTAACAGTCGGTTCTGTTGTTACAGTAGTTGAAGTTTCGCCATTTCCTACTTCATAATAAGCGAAATCAAGCTGTTTCGCAGATTTTCTGACATCCATAGATGTTATAGTAAATTTGTTACTAATAAGTACAGAAAACAATAGGAGCAAGATTAAAAAGAATATTAAGATAATTGTTAGAAGTGTCTGTTTTCTGTGTTTGGAAGATTCTTCGATAAATTGTTGTTTTGTTTCAGGGATCTTTGATTTGGTCGTATAGGTAGACATAATAAACTCCTTTTACATAATAAATTTATTCCTATATAAGAAAATTCGAACCATTCTAATAATTAATAAAAGAATTTTCATTGACAAAATATTTAGGAATTAAAATTTATTCAACATATTAAGTGATGATTTTCAATTGTCTTTATTTTTATACTAAAAATTGATTTTATCCGATTAATTGTATAAATAATTATAACTATTAATGAAGATATTAGGATTTTAATATTAAATTGCTGCTATTTAATTGTTATTGTTTTTTATAACTTATGTATATAAATTACTCATCAAAAATTATTTCAATATATTTTGTTTTTTAATAATTAATAGTTATAAAAAAATGCAACCTACCCTATTAAAATGTTATAATAAATTATACAATTGATGACTAAAGAGATATAAAAATTTAAATTAAATTAGATTAAAAAAGCAGATAGAAAAATTAGATAAAAAAAAGATTAATAAAATTTGTTTACAACAATAGATTAAAAGTTGATTATGGATTACAAGAATATATTTTAAGATAGTTTAAGATTATGATTAAATTTATTTATCTATTTATCGATATAATACCTTCTTACCCTCTTACTAATCCAACATGTTACTTCATATGGAATGGTTGAAAGTTCTTTTGCTACATCACTTGCAGTTAGCTTCTCAAAATCAAAAAATGAAACTTCCGTACCTATATCATAAAAATCGTTTTTTAAATATATCATGGTCTGGTCCATACAGACTCTACCAGCTATTTTATAGAATTTTCCATTTATTAATACATTATGTTGATTCGAAAGTTTCCTATTCAACCCATCGGCGTAACCTATTGGTACTGTTGCAATATAACAATCATCAGGAGCCTTAAAAGTACCACCATAGGAAATAGGAGTTCCCTTTTTTACTCTTTTTATAAAAGCTATTTCAGATCTAAATTTCATTGAAGGAAATAGTTTTATAGATTCTGATGTTTCATTTGATGGATAGTACCCATAAATCATGACTCCTGGTCTTACCATATTAAAATAACTAGATGGTAAATCCAATATTGCGCCAGAATTTGCCATATGATATATAGGGATTACTATTCCCAGTTTTTCAATCTCATTTTTAAATTTTGAAAACAACTCTATTTGCATCATGGAAAAAGATTTATCTTTTTCATCTGATTTCGGAAAATGTGTAAATGCTCCTTCAAGCTGTAAATAATCTGAAGAAGCAGCTTTTTTAGCGATTTCAATCGCTTCTTCGACAGAAGCGCCAATTCTTCCCATACCAGTATCTAATTTAATATGAATTTTAGTATTAAAATTATTTTTTTTACAGCAAGAAATAGTCTGCTCAAGAGTCTTTAAAGAAACTACTGTAATAGTTAGATTATTTTTTATAGCCTTATATAACTGATCCTCAAAAGTTACACCAAAAAGTAATATCGGTAATTTTATTCCATTTTGTCTTAATTCTATCCCTTCTTCTACTGTTGCAACTCCAAGATAATCTGCAAGCCTTTCTCTTTCAAACATTTTAGATATTTCAACGGCTCCGTGACCATAACCATCTGCCTTAACTGCAGGACAAATCTTCACATTGCTACCAACTTTTTGTTTAATCCCAAGTATATTTTTTCTAATAGCATTCAAATTAATAATCGCAGCAGTTTTTCTCTCTGTGTCAAAGATATTGATATTTTCCATTATAAACTCTCCCTTTTTTATTTTTTCTCTAATTTAAATATATTTGAAAGGTTTAAAGCTATTTTTTCGCTTGTTTGTATTTCAAAAAACGCTGATTGCTGGTTATTTTCAAAAATATATTCATTTTTCAATACCCTTATCTTATCATTTAAGTTATTTGATTTAATATAATCGTACCAGATATGTTCTTTATCAATAGGGATATAGATTTTACAGATAATACTTGTTTGATATTCTATTGTCCTGGCTTTGGAAATTGCATCTAATAAAACCTGTGAATATGCTTTTTGTAAACCAGAAGTTCCGAGCTTTATTCCCCCAAAATATCTTATTACAATGACTCCTATTTGGATTAAATATTTTTGTTGCAAAATATATAACAAAGGCCAACCAGCGGTCTTGGCTGGTTCTCTATCATCTGAAAAATGCTCTTTAATTTGATTATTTTCTATTTTAATTCTGTAAGCAGGGACAATATGGGTCGCATCATAAAAATTTTTTTTTGCTTTTTTAATTCTCTCGCTAAAATATGTAATACTGTCGCATGGAAAGATAAAACAGATAAATCGTGATTTTTGAACTATAATTTCACAGCTATATTCTTCTTCAATTGTCAAATAATCCATATTTCTTCTGCAGCCTTGATTAATCTATTTATAATAGCTAAATTTATACCGGAATGTTTTAAGCATGGTTCGATGATTATATAATTTATCTTTTTCTTGTCCGCATCTCGAAATATTGAATAAATCCTTCTAGCAAAATCGTATGGATCTTTAAAAATCAACTCCTCAGTAATATCAATAATATTTGTTTTTAATTCAATCTTTTGTTTTTGACTCAAAAAGATAAATTTATTATTTTTGAAAAATTCATCAGGCAATTCTGATATCTTTATTATTTTATTTGAGAAGATTCTTTTTAACTCGAAAAATCCTTCATTATCTTCAAATTCATTCTTATTAAAAATGAGAACTACTTTTGCATCCGGTTTATAATGAGTATATTTCATACCAGGTGATCTCGGATTTTCCTGAAGAGGTACCTTTTTTAGATAGACAATATCCGGGAATTCTGGCAATAGATCTTCTAAAGTTATAAAACCAGGTCTTAGTATAGTGGGAATATCTGATGTTAAATCAACTACTGTAGATTCTATTCCATAAACAGATTCACCCCCATTTAGTATATATTTTATCTTCCCATTGAAATCCATTAAAACATCTTCTGCTTTTGTACAGGAAGGTTTGCCAGAAATATTTGCAGAAGGTGCTGCAATCGGAAGATTAGAAAGTTTAATAAATATTTGGGCAACCTTATTATCCGGAAATCTTATTGCAACTGTGCGTAAATTTCCTAGTGTTATAAATGGGATCTCTTTCAAATTAGCAGGAAATATAAAAGATACTGGCCCAGGCCAGAAATTGATGGCTTTATTTAATCTTTGTAAAATTAAATCACCAATTTCATCCTTTTTTATATCTATAAGTTTTTCAATATGGTCAATTGAAGCGATATGAACGATTAATGGATTATCAGAAGGTCTTCCCTTAATTTCAAATATCTTTTGAACAGCGTATTTTGATAATGCATTTGCTCCTAGGCCATAAACTGTTTCGGTGGGAAAAGCGACAACACCATCTTGCTTAATTTCTTCTGATGCTTTATAAATTAGATTCTCTATTTCAGTTTGAGTTAAAAGAGAAAAATTACTTATATCAATAATATT
Source organism: Brachyspira murdochii (assembly GCA_020722965.1). Classification (GTDB taxonomy): domain Bacteria; phylum Spirochaetota; class JAAYUW01; order JAAYUW01; family JAAYUW01; genus Exilispira. The sequence goes on from DYJT01000012.1 coordinate 26,566, forward strand.
TGTTATCATCTTTTAAATTTATCAATTTTTTATATTTTTATATTTTTGTATATCAATAAAATCTTTCTATTATTTTATAACATAAATATATTTATAAATTGTTATACAAATTCATAATTTTCGCTAATCTATCTGTATAAAAAAGTTTAACAGAATTTTCGTAACTCATAATAACCTTATTGGTAAAAAGACGCTTATATTTCGGGTATCTAACTCTTAAATCAATAAACCTTTGTTTAATATTAACAATATCAAAATGTAATACATGTTTATCGGCTATATTTATTATAAAAGGGATCAAAGATAATCTTTTAAAAATAAAAGAATCTATTAGATGATTTTTACAACTATATGCCTCTAAAACCCTATTCTCTTTTAATAATATTTCATAACCTATTTCTGCATGAGATTTATTTGTCAAGTTTTTTATTTCAAAAGTTTTACCTATATCATGAAGTAAAGCTGAACTGATAATAAACGATAATAATTTATTTAAATCATTGTTGTATAAGTATTGATTTAATGTTTTATAATAAAAATTATTTTTTTTTAAGTTTAACAAAAAATATAAAGATAATATTGCCACTATTTTACTGTGAGATCGAATATTTGGTAGCATTTCATATTTTTCCCAAAGATCATTGTTTTTATCGAGCTGAATATTAAAGGCAATATACAGTGGTTCTTTATTATCTTCAAATAATTTGTTAAATAAAAACTCTATTTTAGTAAGGATGTTATCCATGGGATTCCAATAAATGTTCCAATTGATGCGCCTATAGAAGTAGCAAAAAATACGACAAGTGCATGTAAAATCCTATTTTTAAAATAGCCTTTAAATTTTGTGATATCCTGTGTAAGATTTTCAAAATCGACCACCCTCGGTTTTTTAAATGTAGCTTCGATAATAGCCAGGAACATCCCAGCACCGATTGTTGGATTTAATGTAGTTACTGGGGCTACTACCCATGAAGCAATTATAGTAAAAGGATGAGATAACACAATTATAGATGATACAAAGCAACTAAAACCAGATATCAAAATCCAATATTTTAACATAGATAATACAACTTTAGGCCCTTTAACAAAAAAACCCAGGGCAAATAAAGCTACAATAGCTATGGTTATAATCCATCCTATCAGGTTATTCTTATTTTTCTTTATGGGTACCTGTTCTATATTTTTATCATATTCAAAGCCATTTTCTATCTTATTTACAATACCATTTAAATGCCCTTTACCAACAACTGCTATTATTGTATTACCATCTGTGTTTAATATTTTGTTAGCTATATATTCATCTCTTTCATCGATAAGAACCCTTTTTACCTTTGGAAGCTCTTTTGCAAACTCATTCATCATCGTAGAAAGGAGATCTCCATCTTCCATTATTTTGTCAAGTTCTGACTGATCTATCTTTTCTTTTGAAAAAATAGATTCTATTAATAGCTCAATAATCTTAATTTTATCATTAAATTTAGAAAGAGACCATGCTCTTTTTAGTGTAACATTTATATCTCTATCTGATAAAACAAGATCAATCCCTTTTTCTTTTGCAATGTTAATTGCTTCTATCATCTCCGCACCAGGGGCACTTCCAAAATCCAATCCAATTCTTTTTTGGAAAGATGATAAGATCATCGTTGCAAGAAGTAAAAACCCCTTACCTTCTTTTATCACTTTAATTATATCAAGATTTTCCCATCTGTTTTTATCGTTTAACGATGCGTATCTTGATTCGCATAATTCTACAGCTACTTTATCTGGTTTAAACAAATCTATTGCATCCCTCACCTGTTGAACACTTTCTTTTGAAACATGAGCTGTTCCAATCAATATTATCCTTTTACCATTTTTTTCTATAATTCTTTGAATATTTTCATTCATATTTTTATATATCCTTTTTATATTATTAAACTGATATATTTTTAGTATTAATAGCTTTCCTCTTTTGATTGCAAATAATTATTTAAAAAATTATTTTTAAAATTCTCAAAATTATCTTCTAATATCGATTGCCTTACATCATCCATAAGTTTTTTCAAAAATGCTAAGTTATGTATGGAAATCAAGGTCATGGCAGTAATCTCTTTAGCTCTAAAAAGGTGCCTGATATAAGATTTTGTAAAATTTCGGCACGCATAACAATTACAATCTGAATCGAGGGGTTCTTCAGAAAATTTATAACTTAGATTTTTAATACTTTTCATACCTGATTTAGTAAAAAATGATCCATTTCTTCCGGCTCTTGTCGGAAAAATACAGTCAAACATATCGATACCTCTAGAAATCCCCTCGAGTAAATCTTCTGGTTTCCCTACACCCATTAAATATCTTGGCTTATCTTCAGGTAATATAGAATTTACTATTTCTATCATATGATTCATTGTCTCTTTATCTTCACCCACAGATAACCCACCTATAGAATATCCAGGTAAGTCAAGCTCTGCTGTGTATGAAGCAGATATTCTTCTCAAATCTTCAAATTTGTTACCTTGAACAATGCCAAATAAGAGATTATCTTTTTCACCTTTATTTTCAAGCCATCTGTTTTTAGATCTTTTTAACCATTGCAAAGTTCTATCCATTGCTTTTTTGGCTATGTTGTATTCAATAGGAATTGGTGTACATTCATCGAGTGGCATCATAATATCAGATCCTAGATTCATTTCAAAATCGATTACAAATTCTGGAGAAAAAAAATGTTTTGAACCATCTACAATAGAAGAAAATATTACTCCATCATCGTTTATTTTCCTGAATTCAGATAATGAAAAAACTTGAAAACCACCAGAATCCGTAAGAATATTTCTATCCCAATTAATAAAATTATGTAATCCATTGAAATGTCTTATTATCTCCTGACCTGGTCGCAGATAAAGATGGTAAGTGTTTCCCAACACAAGATTAAAACCTATCTCTTTTATCTGCTGCCAGGTACAAGCCTTTATAGTTCCAGTTGTCCCAACAGGCATAAAAACAGGAGTCTGGATTACACCATGAGACAAAGTTAGTCTAGCAGCTCTTGCATTACTCCTACTCGAATTTTTTTCAATGATAAATTCTCCTACCACACCAACCCCTGAAAATTAGTATTGATCAATTGGTAAATAATTCATGCTAAATTTTTCAAATTTAGGCTTTGTGAACTTTATTCTTTTGATTATCATCAGTTTCTTTTCACTTTTTATTTCTTTAACTTCTCCAAAAGTTCCTGCTCCCAAATATATTACCTTATTCTTAGGATCAGGAGATAATAAAATTTTAGCTTCTTCTAAGGCACAGTCAAAACAATAATATTCTTTTTTTTCATCATTAAAAAATATGCTTAGTTCATCATTGATTATTTTGTTACATCTTGAGCATTTTATACTTGAATTGCTTTGATTTTTATCATTGACATTTATTTTGGCTTTAAAATGTTTTTTGTGATATTCTAATCTATTTTTTGTCTGTTGTCTTTTAAAATCTATTTTATGTTTTACATGTTTTACTTGATTTACCTTTATACTCTCGGAATTTTGAAAGATTTCATTTTTTATTTCCTGTTTGGGGATATATTTATAAATTTTATCACTATTTAGTCTTTTCATAATTAATCCTTATCGTAAATTATCGAGTTTTTGTTTTAGTAATAATTTAACTTTATCAATATTACCAGTTCCCTTAAGTTCTTTCATAACCTGGCCTACGAGGAACATAAAAACACTCTCCTTTCCATTTAAAAATTTCTTAACCGCATCATCCTTTTGCTGTGTTAAGATTTTATCGATCACAGGTAAAATAGAATCATCATCCGACACTATTTTTGAATTCTCTATAAATTGATCAATATCTAATTTCTTTTCTATTATTTCATTTACATTGTCTTTAAAAGCCTTTTCAGAAATCTTGTTTTCGCATATTAAATTGATAATTTTGCCTAATTCTTCTGGCTTTAAATTAATTTGATCTATTGTGATTTGCTTTTGATTTATATAAGCGAATAATTCAGTAACAATAATATTGGCAGTCTTCAAAGGTTGTTGCGAAACTTTACATGTATTCTCAAAATATTCTGCAATCTTATACTCAGAAGTGAGCAAATCCGCTAAATAAAAGTTTAATCCATAATCATTAATAAATCTTTGAAGTAATTCTTCAGGCTTTTCTTTTATATTTGCTCTTATTTCTTCTATTTCTTTTTCAGTAATCTCAACATCTGGTATATCTGGTTCCCTAAAATATCTATAATCTGCCGCTAATTCTTTTGTTCGCATCACTTCAGTTTTATTTGTTTCGGTATTGAATAATCTTGTTTCAGTAATGATATCGATATTTTTATCTAATAATTCCGTTTGCCTTTTGATTTCATATTCAATAGATCTTTTAATTGCATTGAATGAATTTAAATTTTTGATTTCTACCTTATAAGATAGTTTAGCATTTGGTTTATTTACAGATACATTTATATCACATCTCATTGAACCAGATTCTAAAGAACAATCAGAAATATTTAAAAACTCTAAATTTCTCTTAAGCATCTTAAGGTAACTGATAGCTTCATTAGGATTTTCTATTTGTGGCATTGAAACTATTTCAACCAGTGGAATACCGGCTCTGTTATAATCGATAAAGGTAATTTTGTTTTCAAAATCGTGAAGCATTTTTGCGGTATCTTCTTCCATATGTATTCGTTCAATGCCTATTCTTTTTGCTTTACCTGATTCATCAAATATAGTTAAATAACCATCTTTACCTATCGGAGTTTCATATTGTGTAATCTGATATCCTTTTGGAAGATCGGGATAAAAATAATTTTTTCTGTCAAAATGAAAGATATTATTTATTTTACAATTAAATGATATTGCTGCCAGTAATGCCTTGTAAACCATTTCTTTGTTTAAAGATGGTAAGGTTCCTGGTTCGCCTATACATATTGGACAAATCTGGCTATTTGGCTCTATTGAAAAGGAATTTGGGCAACCACAAAAGGCTTTTGTTTTTGTTTTTAATTGAATATGAACTTCTATTCCAATAATAGTCTTGTACATTTTTCTTCCTTAAAACTTATGAAAGCATTCTTTTAAAATTATTTTTAGCAAATTCTATTAATTCTTCTTTAGTCCTGAATCCTTTTAAATGAAAAAGAGAAAATAAGGCTATCTCGGCTTTCAAAACATTTAGTACTATTTTGTTTGCATCTTCAAACTTTTTGTTTTTAATATAGATGAATTTTGTGTTAATAAAATCAAAGTTTTCATTTATCTTCTCTATTAAATGACTGGCTGATTTCGGAGTTATTTTCCCACCAATAGATATTTTTGAATCTGGAAAGTTTGATTTAATAAGTTTAATAATAGTTACAATAGTATTATCAACAGAAGGATCATTGACATTTACCTTCATCGAACCAGAAAGATCCGATCTGCCAATTGTAAATGATTTAAAATTTTTTAAAAGATCCAACACCTTCGGTAAATTATCCACAATAGTTATAGTTTCGATATTTAAGGAAAGAATTGGTTCATAATCCTTAAACTTTGAATTTTGCAAATTATCCAGAAAATTTTCGATTGCATATCTAGATTCTGCCATAGGTAGAGTTATAATGTCTACTTTGTTTTTTAATGCTGTCCTAATATCATTTTTGGCACCACAACCACCTATTTTAAATCTTAACTTTTTGACAAAATTTGTTTTTACAAATTCCAGCTCTTCAAAAGAATTATCTTCTACTTCTGAACCTAATTTAATTGAATCGCACCAATCTTCATGAATTATATCATTAAAGTAGTCAAATATTTGCTGGTAATTGGTCTTTTTTTCTATAATATTATTAATATCTTCTAATGTTTCAAAATTACAATGGTGCATCCGGCACCTCCTTCAGATAAGTCTGCATAATGAAAATTTTTAACAACTTTCTTTTGTTCTTTTAAATATTCATGCACAAAACTGGATAATTTTCCAGTCCCTTTCCCATGAATTATGTAAATTTTCTGATACTGTGAATTTATTATTTCACTAAAATATGCATTTAAATCTAATCTGGCTTCTTCTATTGTTTTACCTCTAATATCTATTGTTGAAGATAAATTTTTAGATGGAACATAGAATGAATAATTAATCTCTTGTTGCTTATCCTTTTCTTTTTTTATTAGTTTTGTTAAAGGAACTTCAAAAATAAACGATTCAACCTGAATTTTGGCTTTATCTCCATCAATCTGTAATATTTTCCCTTTTTTACCAAAAATCCCTGTATCAACAGTATCACCAATTTTAAAATTATCTATTTCTTTTATATCTTTATCTTCTTCAGAAATTTCATATTTTTTTAAATCTTTAATTATTTCTTCTTTCCCCTTTTCAATTTCATTAATGACTTTTTTAGAATATTCTTTAGAATACCCTTCTTTTTTTAAACGATAAATTTCTTCTTCTACCATTTTTTTAATATCATTAATTTTATCATTGGTCTGTAAAATAATCTGCTTTTCAATTTCGATAGCAGTTTTTTGATATTTCTTCTTCAGCAATTCAACTTCTTCTTCTTTTTTTAAAAGATAATTTTGTTTTTCATTTAATTCATTTATCAGATTTCGATATTTTAATACTAATTTTGAAATCTCTTTTGAAACAGAAGCACTATCTTTATCTTCATTAGCTAAATTCTTAGCCCTTTCAATTATAAAGGATGGAATACCTAATCTTTGAGCAATTTCGAATGCATAAGAATAGCCTGGTACATCAGTTACTAAAATAAATTTTGGTAACATATTTTCTTCATCAAAACACATCGAAGTAATTATGGTAAATTCATTATCCAATGCGAATTTTTTAACTTTATCAAAGTGAGAAGTAATAATTCCAAAAGATTTTTTATCTATAAGGTATTGAATTATCGAAATTGCCAAAGCCTCTCCTTCCACAGGAGAAGTAGATGTACCCAGTTCATCTATTAGTATCAAAGTTCTGGAAGATGCATTTTCAATTATATTTTTAAGCTCTAAAATATGTGAAGAAAATGTCGAAAGCGAATTTTCGATTGATTGAAGATCCCCTATATCTATCAATATATCATCCATTATCGGTAAAGTAGAACCAGCAGAAGTCGGCGTAAAAAAACCAGCTTGAAAAAGTAATTGTATAAGACCAACGGCTTTGAGGGTAACGGATTTTCCTCCAGTATTTGGGCCTGTAATTACGACAAATTGTTTTTCTTTGCCAAACTCAAGATTGTTTTTAACAGGGTTATCAAGCAAAGGATGATAAAATTGATTTAACTTAAATATATACTCTTCATTAACATCAATTTTATTATAACCTTTTTCAAAGGCTAAACTTGCTTTTGCATTTATAAAATCAAGTTCTTCTATTACTGAAATAAAATTTACGATTTTGCCGATATGATTCAAGTAAATCTGAGTGACATCAAATAAAATCTTACCAATTTCAAGCTCCTGCTCTGCCTTTAATTGATAGATAACATTATTGATTTCTACAATTTCTATAGGTTCTATTAAAATAGTCTTACCCGAATCTGAAAGACCGAAAACAATCCCATTTACATTGTTTTTTTTATTTATTTTAACAGGTAAAAGAAACTTATCATCTTTCAATATATAGTTTTCAGAAACCAGAAATTCTCTATATTTACCTGCTATACTTGAAGTTATATCGATAAAATCCTGTTGAGCCTTTTTTAATTTTTTCCTTATCGAAAAAAGTTCTTTCGTTGCGTTATCTGATATTAAACCATCTTCACCAAATATATTTGTTATCGATTTTACGACAGGAGTAAAGTCATAATCAATAACGAATCTTTTTGAAAAAATTTCTGATTTTAGTTTCTTTATTGAATCTATTAATATATTTGATTTCCTTAAAAAAACAAAAACATTGTAAGCAGATTCAACATTTAATGTAAGTCCTTTTTTAATTATTTCTATCTGCTGCCTAATATCGGGTATACCTGATAGAGGGAAAAAATTCCCGTCTCTGACATAAGTTACAACTTCTTCCAAAAGATTTAATTCTTCTTCAAGACTTTTTTTCTCAAAATAAAATTCTATCTTCTGAAATTTTTCCTTACCATAAGAAGTTTTGCAATAATTCAAATATCTGTTTATAATTGAACTAAATTCAAGTTTGCTAATTGATTTATTATTTATCATTTCGATTCTTTTTGAATATAAAATTAATCATATATATTTATACTATAACTATTTTTTCTATTTTAATTTCAAAAAATTACCGATTATCTTTAATCCATTTAAATATTTTGAGTAAAATTTATATAAAAACGAAGATTCGATCATTTTATTCAAAGCTATAAAATCAATATTTTTTATTAAAAAATCATAGATAATCAATATTAAAATACTAAAAAGAGCACCTAAAATAACACCAAGTATAAACCCCAAAATTTTATCGATCGATTCAAAATTTGATCTATCAAGTTCATTGTTAAGTAATCTTTTTATGGGGTTTGTAAGCAAAATTAATAAAATATAAAAAGCCAAAAATGTAATAATTACAGATAATATTTTAGAAATATTTACACCAAAACCTTTTGATATTATAAAATCTGTCACATATGGAGAGAGTACAAGAGTTAGTAAAATTGAAAGTATCAATATTAATATTCCAATAATTTCCTGTACAAAACCTTTAAGTAAAGATTTAATGCCGAATACTACAATAATTATTATCAGAAAATAATCAAAATAATTCACTTTTGTTTCCTTATATTTTATTTATTAAAGTTTCGGTAAAAGATCTATCTGAAGCATCTAAATAATTTTCTATCTTTTCTCCAAAAGAGGCGAAAGAGATTGGTATCTTTAATAAATTGCAAATTGAAAAAATTGCACCACCTTTAGCAGTGGAATCCAATTTTGTTACCCCAAAGCTATCTATATTGATTATTTTATTAAAAATCTCGGCCTGGTTAAAGGAATTTTTCCCAAGGTTAGCATCAAGAACCAGAATTGAATTATAGCTAATCTTTTCTTGATTTTGAGTTTTTTTCTTTTCTATTACTTTAACTATCTTATTAAGCTGTTGCATTAATTCATCTTTATTCTGTAATCTACCAGCCGTATCGATAATCAATAGATTAAATATTAAATCTGAATTAATTGCCTTATCGATAGAATCATAGACCACAGACGCTGGATCTGATCCTTGATTCTGTTTTACAATTTCTATTTTTAATCTTTCTGACCAATGCTCCAATTGTTCTATAGCGGCAGCTCTAAAAGTATCTGCTGCAGCTAATATAGGATTGAATCCCTTATTTTTATAAAAATAAGCTATCTTAGAAATAGCAGTTGTTTTACCAACTCCATTGACTCCTGTTATGATTAAGATATTTAATTTGTCTTTATAGAAAGATAATGGTTTTACAATCAAAAATTCGTTTAATATTTCTCTTAATTTGTTTACTCTCTCATCTTTGTTATATTTTTTAAGTTTTTCAATTATACTGGTTGTCAAATTATAATCAAAATCCGAAAGAAGAAGATTTTTCTCAAAAGCAGCAAGATCGTCACTTTTAATAAACAAATCTTTTAACTTAGAAAATAAATTCACAAATCCCTCAAATGTAATAATATATAGATTAAAAATATATTAGATTATTATTTTTTCAATAAAAAAAAGCCGGGAAATCCCGGCTTTTGATTGAAAAACTTATTGCTGTGTTTGTTGTTGCTGTTCTGAAGCAGATTCGGTAGCCATCTTCTGCTGTTCTTCCCATCTTAACAATTGAATAATACCTACTCTAGCGGCTTCAGCTCTTTTTTTAGCTTCTCTTCTATCTGAAAGAATATGCCATACTGCTTCATCATCAATTTCTTGTTCCATTTTAAGGATAGCAAGGTCATAAATCATTTCAATAGATTTGATATAAACTACGAAATCTCCACCAATTTGATCACCATGCCTATAAATAATGAAGGAATCTAATTTTACATATGGTTCTTCAACAGGATATAGTGGATATTTTTTAAGCATTCTCTTTCTAACATCAGCTATGTAATTAGGATTATCTATGGTGATAGTAATAAAACCTGTAAAATCAAGATATCCAACGAAGAAATCTATTAATTCATCATTTTGGTTTTTTAATCTTATTGTGAGAGAATGAGGGAAATTTAATCCCCTAACGGTGATCATGATGTTTTTAATTGCGCCAACATTTCTAAGAACACCTTTACCAATGTACTTATTACCTATTGAGTCATTAGCATCAGACTGTTCATATGAAGGAATTTCATAGGGAGGTATTATCTTAGCCCAAGAATTATATTTTTCCGTTGGGAAATGAATTCTTGCACCTAAAACAGTTTGACCAGCATATTGACCTCTATCTACCTTCACGGTTTTAACAAAAGATAGAGAGATGTTTTCAATAGTCCTAGAAGAAGGAGATAGTACTACTTCCCAGTTCTTTGGTTCTAGACTTATTAAAAGATTCTTTCTTTCTTCTTCTGTTTTTACAGATTGAAAAACATTTGGTCCAGCTATTTTAACGATATCTAATTCGGTGTTGTCTAGGCTGTTAAAATCGATTAGAATATTTCTTTCTGCAAGAACAGGAGTTGCAAAGATTAAAATCAGGAATATTGAAAAAATTAAATTCCATCGTTTCATTTTCAGCTCCTTTTTGTTTAGTCTTAATATCGGAAATCCTCTCCCTAAAAATTAAGCATTTTTGTACATATTATTTATAATTCATTAATTATTTTTTTCAAATATTTTTAACTATTTATCATTTCTTTTTTTTATTCAATAGGATAAGAATAAACTTTAATTCTTTGGTAAATGTAAAACTCAAGAGTTTTAATATCCTTAAATTGTCTTGTTTTTTTTAAGGATAAAAATGTCGCTTTTGAAAATTTATATTTGAGATTATCAGGGAATGCCATAAAAATCAAACTTGATTCCTCGGATAAAATTATCTTACAAATTCCACTTAAAAAATAAACATTATCTATTTCAATTCTATTATAGATATCTTTTTTAAATTTTTTTAAATTAATTGGTCCTGCAAAATAATGTCTTACCAACTGGATATCACTTATTTTTTCAGGTATTACCTGTTTTTCTGATTTTACATCATAATCTGAGGTAAGATAGTAAAAGGTTGTCGTATTTAATAAAAGAAATTTGAATAATAAAGATAATAGAAAAAGAGACAATACTATAAATATAATTGATAGAATTAACTTATTGTACCTTTTTAAATCCTTCACTAATTGTATACTCCTTTATAAATTTTTCTATCCCTTTACTCAAGGCTAAAGCAAGAGAATCAATAAATGAATCGGAATTCATGATTTTTACATCATTAGGATTTGTTATATATCCCATCTCTACTAAAATAGCCGGCATTTCTGAATAAGCAAGAACATAAAATGGCGCACCTTTGTAAAATATTGCAGGTATTTGCTTAATACCTTCTTTAATAGACTCAAAACAAAAATTGGCTAGTTTTGAAGATTCATAAATTAACTGCTCGTTTAATAATCTATTAATAATTATGCTTAATACTGACTCACCTACCTCCTTATTCTCATATTTTACAAGGTCTTTTATCTTCTCATCGATAACATCATAATCAAGATAATATACTTCAATACCACTTTTTTTACTAGAATATGGATTTGCATTCGCATGAATCGAAATGAAAATACCTGTTTTAGTTTCTGTAAGATATTTATTAGCAAATTTTACTCTATTTTCCAATGTGACTTTCACATCTTTATCTCTCGTAAGATATATTTGTAGAAAAGGGAATTTTTTTTCGAGAACCTTTTTTATGCCTAAAACAGCTTTAAGTGTTAAATCTTTTTCATATAAATTCCCTTTAACTGCACCTGGATCATCGCCCCCGTGACCTGCATCTAGAATAATAAATGAGATTACCTTGAAATCGACCATTTTAGCTTGAGCGTAAGAATAATATGCATTGATATCCTTTTGAACCTGTGTAGAATCATCATCTTCTTCTTGATCTTCAATTTCTATCTCTTCTTTCTGATGAGTTTTATCCTCCTGCTTTGTTTCCTCTTCTTTTGTATCATTTTTTGTATCATTTTGTAAATCATTTTTATTATTTTTTTCCAGGTTATCCTTGTATTGATTGTACCAGAATTCATAAATAGATAGATTTTTTATAGGTATAAAAAAACTTTTATAAAAAGAAAAAACTAGCTGTTCAGGAACTATAAGTTTTTGATTTATTACCACAAGTTTTTTTGTCAAATTTACTATTGTATATTTATATATACATAAACCAGAACTATCTACTAAAATTTGCTCATCATTATTGTTATTGGTAAAAATATAAAGATCCTGAATATGGTCATAATATATACTTACTCCGAAATCATTTAGTAAAGTTGTTTGATAAAAAGTTAATTCTGTTGATGCAATAAGCTTATTACCATTTGTAAAAATTAAAATTAGCACAATAAAGAACAAAAGGATTGAAAAAAATTTATCATATTTTAATCGCATAAATCTCACAAATATCTCCAAATTTTATAATTTTACAAATTTTTAAATATAATTTTTTACCTATAATTCTTGAAATTAAAGGATGAGCACTTGAAAATCTTTCAAAATATATATTTGGCACTACTATTTTATAGACTTTAAATCCATTTTTTTCAAGAAGCTTTTTTAATGAGTTAGGATTAAAATCATAGAAATGGTCTTTTGGCCTTGAATTAAAATACAGGTTTCTATTTTTCTTAAACTTAAACATAGGGCCAAAAGAAGATGGAAAACTTAGACATAATAATCCATCTTTTCTTAATAAATTATAAGCATTTTTAATCTCGTTTTTTATATCATGAAGATGTTCAAAACAAAACCAATATGAAATAAGATCAAAAAGCTGGTAATTTTTGCTTTCTTTCAATTCCTCAAAATTTGAGTAAACCTGGTAATTTTTATTTTTACAAAATTCTTTTGCATAAGAATTTGATTCTATAACATAACCTTCCATTTTTTTATTTAACTTTTCAAGTTCATCTTTTAAATCATCGAGAAAAAAGCCGAGGGCTCCTCCAAAATCTATTGCTCGAATTGTATTTTCATTTCTATTCATAATCATAATCTTTGGAATTATTTTTGACAATCTATTGAAATTTAGTTTTTTTATATTATCTCTATCTTCTAAATAAGTCTTCCCATATACTCTTTTATATTCTTCAAAATAATAACTTTTCCCTGAGTCCTCATTCATCTTTTCAAAATTTAAAATTTCTTTTACGATTGTATGGCAGGATTTGCAATAAAAAAGATGGAAATTTTTTTCTGACCAAACTATTTTTAATTTTTCTTTATTACATATTGGGCAAATTGATTCAATTTCTCTTTTATCAATTGTTTCCGATAAAAATTTGATTAGATTTTCAACAAGATCATTAATTAATTCAGAATCCATAATTTTTAAGTCAAATTTATAGGTAAAATTATTTTCAGATAATAGAGAATTTAATAAATCATCCTCTGCAATTTTACCATTTTTTGAAAAATGAATCTTGCCAAAATAATTATTTGAGAGTCTTTCATGGTATTTAGTTGGAGAAACGATAAAAACTTGCTTTTTTAGTTTAATTGATTCAAAGAGAAAAAGACCAAAATGCGTAATTATATTTTTGGAATTAATAACTATATTTTTAAAATCATTACTGCCCGATTTAATAATATCAAAATTCGCAAAAACAGTTTTTACCTTATTAGAATTTACCTTATCAAAAATATTAGAAGGCAACACAAATAGTATTCGTTTATCATTTAACGATTTCACTTTATTTTCATTGATAACTCTGTTAAAAAATTTTGCTATTTTGCTACAATAATTGAATGGATCCAACTGACCAAAATTTACCAAAATATCGTAAGTTACAGGATTTGATTTTCCCTTTAAATCATTTAAATAATCTTCAATTATTAAATAAGATAAAGATTTTATATTCCCGAAATTTTCAAGTGATGGTAAAGAATTCCAGTAAAACCTGTAACCTTTATAAAAATTAGGTATATAATAATCATCAAAAGTTATTAAGGGTTTATTACCAATAAATTTATCGATTTTATGATTTGAATCTCTAGAATCTTTAATTATAATGTCATATTGGTTTAAAGAAAGATTTAAGATATCTGATTTTCGCTCTATAGAAATTAAATCTGTTTTATATCCTAAACTATTTATAATTTTTTGCAATAATCGTTGTCTTACAAGATGACCCGATCCGAAATATTTTCCAAATCCTGCAATCTGAATTATTTTAATCATTTTAAATTCAAATTTTAATTTTAATTATTCTTTATAGTTTTTCTGAATAATATCTTTATTAAATTCGAGTAAAGTTTTGTTTTTTAAATAAATTTTTTCTATTTCTGGTAAATCGATCAAATAAGCAGGCTTATGTTTATTTATATAACTATTAACTATGTTTTGAGCGACAATATAATCTTTTTCAGTATCAATAGTCAATCTTAAATTTAATATACTTGAATATCTATTAAAAGGTTTTCTTAATATATTAAATTTATTCTCATTTTCATATATGTAAGGTGTTACATGCTCAAAATGATATTTTTTATTTGCATTTTTATAATCATCCCAAAAAGCTTCATTTTTAATAATTTCAGTTTGAACCCCTAATGGTAGATTTGTTCTTACAAAATAATCTGGAAGTCTTTGATTCAAAAAAGAAAGTCTATTTAATATTTTAATATTATTTTTTAATACCGATAAAGATGTAAAAGGATTGTCTGAAGTCACTCTTATTAAATAATCTGATTGATAATCTGTAAAAATCTTTGCAAACCTTGCAAGCACATTTTCTTCTTCACCACTTTCCAGAATAAATCCATTTTCTAAATAATTTATAAAAATTTGTTCTTCCGAATATGGAACTGCTACAATAAAATAATCTATAAAATCTTTAAGTGTTAGAAGTCTTTTTTGTAAAAAAAGTACAATTTCATATTTATCTAATTTTTTTATTACTTTTTGAAAAAGTCGTGTGGATTTTAATCTTGCCTGTAAAATTAGGGTGAATTTCAATTTTTTCATTTATTTTAATTAAAAGAAATAGGTGTAAAATTCATTACAATTTTTACACAATTCAGGATAATTGTTAATACAATGATCAAAATAATATTTTTTCATTTTATCTATGATTTGATTAAGTGGACTTTCCAAATTAATATTTAATATCTCTCCATTATAATCAGAATAGCATAAGGAAATTTTCCCATCCGAGAGAATAAATAAATCTCTTCTTAAATGATAACATGGGAATCTTTCAACTGGAGTCAAATCAGCAACCTCTAAATTTGGTAAATTTTTTGAGTATGAATTAAATTTTCTGAAGATAATATTTTTCTCAAAATTTTTGAAATAATTATAAAATTCTTCTAATTCCTCATCATTTTGAGGGATTCGTAAATATGAAATAAACATGTTTTCAGGATATTTCTCTAATAAGTTAAATAAGATTTTCAATAAAAGAGATAATATCATTTTTTTACCAAGTTTTTTATATGTCTCTTCTTTTATAGCATCTAAACTGACAACAATATTGATATTTTTTGGATATATAAATTTATCAAAAATATCTTCTGTTAAAAATGAACCATTTGTTTCGATATAAACCTTATTGTTTTTAGAAAGAAAGTTAATTATTTCAAAAAACTCGGGGTGCATAAAAGGCTCGCCAAAACCACCTATTATGAAAATGGCATCTATAAAATACAATTTGTTGCTACTAATGAAATTAAAAAGCAATTCTTTATTGATAAATCTCGTTTCTCGTTTCAATCCTCTTGGGTAAAGGCAATGAATGCATGAAAAGTTACAACTGCTGGATATTTCAATTATATATGTTTTTGGTATAGTATATAAATTTTTTTTATCTTGGAGTAACTTTTGTATATCTTCCCATTTGATATCTACTTTCGCCTCTTTAATAAAAGAAAAATCTATAAGGTTTTCAATATTTAACTCAGTATTATTTATTATCTTATTGATAATCGGTAATGAAGAATAATTTGAAATAGATAAAGAGATTCTATATGGAAGGTAATAATCAAATCCTTCGATTAAATCAATATCAAAAACGCTGACATTTCTTAAAAGTATATCGAACAACACATTTTGGTGATAAAAATCATTTTCGGTAGACAGCTTAATCAATTCATTAATTATAGAATTTTTAAAAACCTCGGCAACGATCCCTTCTGGAAAATTTTCGCCATAATAGTAATCTACTAAATATTTTTCAGCATCATTTAAAACAAATTCATTTTTATCTATTGAAAAAAAAGGATAGGAACTCGATAGCAAAATTGTGTAATTTCTTAAATTAAATCCTTTTTTATCTATCAGTTTTAAATATTCTTCTAATAAAGATTTTATATTTTTATCATAAAAAATAATATCAGAATTTTGAAAAAATGATAAAGCATATTCTTTATATTTATCATTTAGTGCACAGACCAAATTTAAGTTTAATTTATGAATAAAATAATCTACCTTCCTTTGAAAAAATGAAAAATATTCTTTAAGTACATCTTCATTATAAATTTCAAATATTGAATCCTCAAAAATCAAAAGTAAATTATTATTCATCTTTTAACCTTAATTAAAAGTCAAGCCATAAAAAATTGAAATTATCTTACCCTGAAAGTTACTTCTTTTATATCATCACTTCCAAAAGATAAGATATCTTCTTTATTTATCGGCGCAACGCCTTCACATGTACCGGTAAGTATGATATCACCTGTAACCAAGGTGAAGTGCCTGGATATGTACGATAATAATTTTGGAATCGAAAAAATCATCAAGGAGGAATCTGATTGTTGAACAATTGAAGAGTTTTTCTTAAGGTAAAATGTTTTTTTAAGAAGTTCTTCCATATTTTTGAATGGATAAATTGGGGAAATAGGGCAACTAGTATCAAAACCCTTTGAAATAAGCCAAGGGGCTCCATTTTTTTTAGCCTCTGATTGTAAATCTCTGCATGTTAAATCAAGAGCAATGGCATATCCACCTATTATATCTTTCACCCTGTCTTCAGCAACATTTTTACAAACAGATGAAATATATATTGCTATTTCAACTTCGTGATGAACAAGATTTGAAAAATCCGGGAAAATGATATCTTCCCCTTCTTCGATTATAGATGTTGGAGGTTTTGAAAATATCAATGGTTTACCTATATTAATCGAATTCAACTCTTCAATATGTTTTACATAGTTTTGACCAACGCAATATATTGTTGAAACTGGTAATAACCTGCCATCTATGGCATGGATAGTTTTCTTTAAAAATGCTTTTGGATCAATATCAAAAAATTTCATTTTAATTTATCCTATAATTTTAATATCATTTTAATAATTTTTTGATTTAATTCTTTACATAAATTTTATATTTATATCATTTTTAAAAATGCTCTTCTTCTTTTATGCTGTCTTGCTTCAAAGTATTTCCAGTGCCCCTGTACTTTTTCATTTACCTCAAGTTCAGGATTTGATTCTGCTGAGATTATACCTGCTTTTATAGCAGATTTTGTGAGCTCAGTCATCATCAATGCATCTACACCTTTTGCCTGATATTCAGGAAGAACGGCTCCCAAAAGCAAATCTAGATATATTGGTTTTAGTAAGGCTTTTAATAGATGAACAAATCCGAAGGGAAGCAATCTCCCTTTAGCCTTTTGAAGAGCTCTATTTAATGATGGTATTGCTATGACCATTCCTACAATTCTATCCTGTTGATTAAATATTAGTTTTATAAATTTAGGTGATAGAAAAGAAAAGTATGATTTTATATAATACTGTATCTGATTTTCGGTTAATTCTGTAACTCCATATAGATCTTTGTAGGTTTTTTCAATAACTTCAAATACTTCTCTTCCATATTCTTTGACTAATTTATTTACATTCTTTATTTCTTTTACATGAAGTTTGAATCTTTCCATAACAATTCTGGATAGTTTGTCTGCTTTTTCAGGGATTTGTTTTGGTACTTTTATTTCGAATTCGACCCAATCTGCATCCTTTTTTAAACCAAGTTTTTCATAGTGATCAATATAATAAGGATAATTATACAAAGTTGCCATAGTATTAAGTTCTTCAAATCCTTCAATCAATAAACCTTCATAATCAAGATCTGAGAAACCCAAAGGTCCATTTAATCCAACCATTCCTTTTTCTTTCGCCCAATAGGTAACCTTTTCAAATAGACTATGCGAAACATCAAAATCATCTATAAAGTCAAACCAACCGAATCTAGCAAATTTATTACCCCATTTTTCAATATATTTTTTTTGAATTATTCCAGCAATTCTTCCTACCATTTTATTTTCAATCCATGCAGTATAATAAACTGCTTCGCATACTTCAAAAGCTGGATTTTTATCTTTTCTAAGGGTATTCATTTCATCAAAAAATAATGGAGGAACCCAATATTTATTGTCTTTATAAAGATCAAATTCAAATTGAACAAATTGTTTTAATTCTTTTAAATTAGTAACTTCTCTAATTTCAATGTTTTTTGTCATTTATAGCTCCTGGTTTTATTCTATTTAGCAATCTTTACATTTATTTTCTTAATTCATAACCCCTATTTTCTAATGTTTCCACAACCTTTTTAATTATTCTCTGTTCATCATCTGAATTTAAAGTTTTTTCAAAAGAGTTTAAGGTAATGTTAAATGCAAGTGATTTTTTGCCTTCACCTATATTTTTACCTTGATAAATATCAAAAAGTTCAACTTTTCTGATATTTTTATCTATATTTTTAATAATGTCTATAATCTCTTTAACATGTAATTTATCAGGGACAACAAAAGCAAGATCAAAGCTTATATCTGGAAACTTTGATATTTGACTAAATTTCTTGATTTCTCCTTTTAATTTTATAAATGTTTCAAGATAAGAGGTAAAAACAGAGACTCTTTTTTTAATATCAAACTCTTTTATTATATCGGGGTGAATTTCACCAAAAATTCCAATCTGCTTATCCTCACAAAAAATAATACCACTTTTATATGGATGCAGATATGAAGGGATATTTTCGGTTTTTATACTAATGTTTTCAATATTAAATAAATCGCATAATGACAAAATTACATCTCGGGCATCTAAAACAGCCAAATCATAATTATCGTAAATAAGAGCTCCTGCTATTTCAACTGGTTCCTCTAATGCTCCATCATCATTTTGGAAAAATACATGCTCTACCTCATAAATCCTGAATTCATTAAAATACTTAAGATTTGTGGAAACATTTTTTAAGATATTTGGCAATAATGTTTTAGTCAAAAATGGTCTTTCTATATCTAATGGATTTTTAATTTTAATTAAGGGTGAACCAAAACCAAAAATAGAATTTAATTTTTCAGTAGTAAAAGGATAATTTAATACCTCACTAAACCCAAGATTATTTGAAAGAAATTCTTTTACCTGACGCTTATAAAGAGGTAATTCAATTTGAGGGGCAATATTAAGTTCTATTTCTGGAGCCTTTGGGATAATATAATCATAACCATAAATTCTTCCTACTTCTTCAACTATATCTTCAGGTATTTTCACATCTTTTGTTGATCTAAAAGTTGGAACGGTAATACTTAATATACCACTCTCATTTGAAACATCAAACTCTAGATTTTTCAATATTTCTATAACTTTATCATCAGGGATATCTACTCCTAATCTCTTACTAATCAAATCTATTGGCATTATTATTTTACTCTTTTTTGGGGGTTTATCTGAAATAATGTTTTTCCCGATTAATTTAATATTGGGGTCATTAGATTCGAGAATTTGTGCAAATTTATAGATACTCAGTTCAACCAAAGATGGATCTAAAGATTTTTCAAATCTGTTTGAAGCTTCTGTTCTAATCCCTGCTATTAATGAGCTTTTTCTGATAAGTGCTGGATTAAAGTTAGCAACTTCAAGAAGGATTTCTTGAGTATCATCATCAATTTCGCTATTAGCTAAACCCATAACTCCAGCAATAGCTATTGGATTATTTTTATAATCGCAAATAAGCAGATTTTCACTATTTAACTCTCTTTCTGCCTGATCGAGAGTTACTACTTTTTCGTTGTTTTCTGCTCTTCTAATCTTAATAACTGTCTTTTTTATCTTATTTAAATCAAATGCATGGCAGGGTTGACCTATGTCAAACATTATATAATTTGTCAGATCAACTAGAAGTGAAATTGGCCTTTGGTTAACCTTCAAAAGTCTTCTTTTAATCCATGCAGGAGTTTCTTTTTTTGTTATATTTTTTATATGAAGTATCCCGTAGGATGGAGTATCTTCGAATGATTCGATTTCTATTTCTAATTCTTTGGTATCTGGTATATTTATTCTTTTGGGGCTCAAATATGGTTTTAAAGGTTTATTTAATATAGCGGCAATTTCCCTTGCAATTCCATAATGCCCCCATAAATCAGGTCTATGAGTAATACTCGGGTTATCAATGAAAAAGATAACATCCTTTAAATTTAATACTTCAGAAATAGGTACTCCGACAGGAGTGTTTTTGTCTAAAATATAAATGCCGCTATGATCATTGTCGATTTTTAACTCATAAGATGAGCAAAACATTCCTTCAGAACTAATTCCCTTAAAATCAACATTTTGAATCTCTTTTTGGTTTATAGGAATTATAGCACCTTCTAATGCTAAGGGGACAATTGCTCCCTCAAAAATATTTTGAGCACCAGTAACTATTGAAAAATCATCTTTTCCATCCGTACATTTAGCGACTAATAATTTATCCATTTTTGGATGTCTTGTTATATTGGTAATTTTTGCTGTTACTATGGATTTATAGAGATCTTGCTCAAAAATGACCTGATCTATCATTACAACTTTTTTTGTAAAAATACTTGCGAATTCTAAGGGGTCTTTTACCTCAAAATCAACATATTCTTGTAACCAATTTAGCGAAACATACATAATTTTTCCTTGAATCTATATTTATTTTAAATTTCTTTTTATTAATAATTAACAATAAAAAATTAAAATTGATAAAAAAACCTTAAATCCCCTGACTCAAACCAGCGAATATCATCAATACCAAGCTTCATCATTATCAATCTATTTAAACCTAAACCGAAAGCAAAGGCGGAGTATTTCTCGGGATTTACACCTCCTTCTTTTAAAACTTCCGGATGACTTAAACCGCAACCTACAAATTCAACCCACCCTGAATGTTTACAAACAGGGCATCCTTTGCCATGACAGATTAAGCATTCAAAATCTAGTTCAAATCCTGGTTCGACAAATGGGAAATATCCCGGTCTTAATCTAACCTTTACATCTGTTTCAAAAAGCTTAGAAAGCATAATTTTCATAAAATAAATTAAATTTGCCACGGAGATATCTTTATCTATCATCAATCCTTCGATCTGATAAAATGTATTTTCATGTGAAGCATCTGTCGATTCATTCCTGAATACTCTCCCTGGTGCGATTAATTTAAGGGGAACATCGAGTTTTTGCATCATTCGTATTTCGATTGGTGAAGTATGCGTTCTTAATAATAAACCATTTGTCATCCAGAAAGTATCCTGGACATCTCTTGCGGGGTGATTTTCTGGTATATTTAATGCCGTAAAATTATAGTACTCATTTTCTAGTTGAGGACCATCTGCTAATGTAAAACCCAATGATAAAAATATATCCTGGATCTGATGCATAAACGAAGATATTGGGGAGATATGTCCTTTGAATAATGGTCTATTTTTGATAAAATTTGAAGGGAGAGTGACATCTATCCATTCATTTTTTAATATCTTCTCTTGCTCTTCTTTTATAAAATTATTCTCATATTCATCAAGCTTTTCTTCTATAGTATGTTCCAGATTTTGAATCAATTGACCGGCAATTTTTTTCCCCTCTAAAGTTAAATCTTTTAACATCTTGTAGGCTTCAGAAATTTCACCTTTTTTACCTAAATATTGAATTTTAATTTTGGAAAGTTCTTCTTTTGATTTAACATCATT
This sequence comes from Brachyspira murdochii, assembly GCA_020722965.1. GTDB lineage: Bacteria > Spirochaetota > JAAYUW01 > JAAYUW01 > JAAYUW01 > Exilispira. Next base: position 48,600 of record DYJT01000012.1, read on the forward strand.
TAAAGCCAAAAGGGCTGATTTTGAAATTTGATCGATTTTTAATTTCAATTTCTCTAACATTTAAAGTATCCAATGAAAATATTTTTACTAAATTAGTATAAAAAAAATTATTTGCAATTATTAAATAATAGTCGATAAATTGATTACAGAAAAAAAATATTTTATTAAGATAATATCGCATAATATGTTAAAAAATATTATTATATTGGGAAAAACAATAATCATAATATTTGTCTTTATTTTACTGGTTAACATAAACCTATACGCTCAAAATTTAAAAATTAAATATTTTGAAGTTTGGAATAAATATACTCTTTTACAATTCTACAATGAAATCCCTAAAGATTCCCTCAATAATTATAAATATTATTATAAAGTTACATTTGATTCAAAAGATAGAATTTTAAAATTCGAATATTTTATCAATGGTGTAGTTGAATTTGCAGGAGAAGTAGCTATCTTTTCCGATAGTTTTGTTACACTTACATTAAAAAAATTAGAGACACAATTAATGGCGACTCAACCAGTTCTTGTTGCTTACGCTATGTACGAGTTAACCTTAAAAAACAACCAAATAGTATCATATATTTTATATAAAGCTTCCCCAAATCTTGAAAAACCAATCAAAATTGGTGAGGCACGATTTTCATATCAGCAAGATCTGATTATAGTTGAAAACATTTTTAATAACAAAGTAATAATGAAAATAGAGATAAAATGTGATGATAAAAATCTTATAGAAATGAATTTTTTCAACGAAAAAAACTTATTAGTAGAACAAAGGTTATTTAAAAATAATAAATTAGAAAAAAGAATTGTGTACAAATATGATTCCAATGGGAAACTAATACAAATCATTACCTATGATTCTGCTGGGCAGATTATTTCTGTTGAAGATAAATAATAAGATTCATTTTAATTAATAGTTAAAACAATTAATCTTTAAAAGCAGGTTATTATGCTAGAGAATTTCTTAACATACACCGCAAAATCCAAAAAATCTTTCGACAAAATAACGGCAATTTCATTTGAGGCAAATGAATTTAAAAAAAATCATCCCGATAAACCGATAATAAACGGTACAATAGGGATGTATCTCGATGAAAATGAAAGTCAATACCTCTTCCCTGTTATCGAAGATTTATCTTCTTCTTTTATCCTAAAAGATATTTCTGCGTATGGAGCATTATATCCAACAATAAATTTTTCAGAAGGGGTATTAAACTTATTAAATTTAAATGGAGAATATAGAAAAGACTGCATAGTTTTCCCTACAGCAGGTGGATTAAATGCTCTACATCATTTTGTTCATAACTTTATCGATACAAATACATCTATTTTTTCATTTTCACCATATTGGGGACCATATGAAAATGTAATTGAAGAACTCGGTTTTAAAATAGAGAAAATCGAATTTAAAAAATACAAAGATTTCAAAATAGATAGGCAATTGATTTTCAATTCAATTAACAAAACAGTAAAAGATAAAATAATTTTTATTATAAATTTGCCCTGTCAAAATCCTACCGGATTAACTCCTGATTTTCATGAAATTAATGAGATAAAAGATTCTATTTTAAATTTACAAAAAAAAGGTAAGCAAATTTTAATATTTTTTGACTTAGTATATATTCATTATTCAAATTTATATATAAATGACTTATTCGAAATTTTTTCGGATTTGCCTTTTATCTTTAATTTTTCTTCATCAAAAACACTTTCACTATATGGCTTTAGGACAGGTGCCATTTGCCTTTATTCAAAACTTAAGGAAGATCAAGAACTTTTTAAAGAGAAGATTGCATTTTCTGCTAGAGCTTCAACAGGTTCAATAAATAATTTCGGATATAAATTAATTGAAAAATTTGCAGATAAATCTTTAGTAGAAAGATTAAAACCCAGTTGGGAAGAAGTTAAAAAAAATTTAAAATTAAGATCAGATAGATTTATAAAAATTCTACAAAGGTTTAATCTTGGTTTTTTCAGATATGATGAAGGATTTTTTATCTCATTTTTTTCTAAAAGGCATGATATAAAGACATTCTACAGGTTATTAAAGGATAATGGGATCTTTTTCGTTCCACAAACTGACTCTATAAGGGTTGCTATATCTTCAATCCCCCTTTCCAAATTTGACGAATTAGAAAAAAGATTTGAAAATTTAATTTAATTTAAAAATAAAAAGAGCGTGATTTTACTCACACTCTTTTTCTAATTGAAGAATATTAACTAATTTACTATTCTTTAATTTAAAATAAATCTTCATCTAACATAATTAAGTAAACCACCGGCTTTTAAGATATTTATAAATCTCCCCGCTGTATCTACTTTCAACTTATATGTTAAATTCTTCGTCTTATTTACTGCAGTAACAAAGCCAGTATCAAGTTCTCTTTTAATATCATTCATCTCAAGAATATCTCCCTGTTCTATTGTGTCATAGTCCTTTGGGTCATTAAAAACAAGAGGTATTATACCAAAATTAATTAAATTTGCCTTATGAATTCTAGCAAATTTCTTGGCTATAACAGCTTTAATTCCAAGATACATAGGAGCTAAAGCAGCGTGTTCTCTTGAAGAACCCTGCCCATAATTTTCTCCACCAACAATAAAACCTATTCCCTCTGCTTTGGCTCGGTTATAGAATTCTGAATCTATTCTTTCAAAAACATGCTTTGAAATTTCTGGAACATTTGATCTTAAAGGTAAAATTTTTGCTCCAGCAGGCATAATATCATCTGTCGTAATATTATCACCGGTTTTAAGTAATACTTTAGCCTTTAATGAATCAGCAAGAGCAGTATTAGATGGACATGGTTTGATATTTGGTCCTCTAATTATTTCAACTTTCTTTCTTTCTTCGTCGCTAAGTGGTTTTATTATTAAGTTTTCAGTCACTGTAAAACTTTCTGGAAGATCATAAAATTTAATATTTTTTGCCTTCCTAGGATCTGAAATCTTACCATTTATAGCTGAATATGCAGCTACTTCAGGAGAAACAAGATAAACCTCTGCATCATCTGTTCCAGATCTTCCTTTGAAATTTCTGTTGAATGTTCGAAGTGATCTACCGCCTGAATTTGGGGCAAATCCCATCCCTATACATGGTCCGCAGGCAGATTCAAGGATTCTAAATCCAGCATTTGAAATTTTCTCAAGAGCTCCTAGTTTTATTGCGTCGAGTATGACATTTTTAGATCCTGGAGCTAAAGCTGCTTCAACATTTTCTGCAACCGTTTTTCCTTCAACAATTGAAGCTACTGCAAGAATATCTTTCAAAGAAGAGTTTGTACATGAACCAATAGCTACCTGATCAATAGGCAAGCCCTCAATTTCACTAATTTTGACAACTTGATCAGGCATATGTGGTTTTGCAATCATTGGTTCAAGAGAAGATAAATCAATTTCGATGATTTCATCATAAGTAGCATCATCATCTGCAATCATCTGAATATAATCGGAAGCTCTATTTTGAGCAATTAAAAATTCTTTTGTTATTTCATCAGAAGGGAATATTGAACATGTTGCGCCAAGTTCTGCACCCATATTTGTAATAGTAGCTCTTTCTGGTACAGTAAGAGTTTTGACTGCTGGGCCGGTGTATTCAAATATCTTATTAACGCCACCTTTAACTGTTAATCTTCTTAAGAGTTCAAGAATAATATCTTTGGCGCTTACGAAAGGTTGTAATTTACCGATAAGGTTGACTTTAACTATTGATGGCATTTCAAGATAAAAAGCTCCTCCAGCCATTGCAACTGCTACATCAAGACCCCCCGCTCCTATTGAAATCATTCCCATGCCACCGGCTGTTGGAGTATGAGAATCTGAACCTAGCAATGTTTTCCCAGGTTTAGCAAATCTTTCAAGATGAACCTGATGACAGATTCCATTACCGGGTCTGGAAAAATGAATACCATATTTTTTTGCAACTGACATTAAATATTTATGATCATCCGCATTCATAAAATCGGTTTGTAAAGTATTATGATCAATATAAGAAACAGAGAGTTCTGTTTTAATTTTATCTATTCCAATCGATTCAAATTGAAGGTAAGCCATGGTCCCTGTTGCATCTTGGGTGAGAGTTTGATCGATTTTTATTGCTATCTCTTTACCCTTTACCAGTTCTCCTTCAACCAGGTGAGCTTTGAAAATTTTTCTTGTTAAAGATTCGCCCATTATTCCCCCTAAATGTTTCGCATATCCTATTGATTTCATAAAAATTAAAATTGTCAAATATATAAATAGGTTCAATTGAAGAATGCTATTGAAAATATTTAAAAATAAATCATAATTAGTTTAGTCATCGAAATAGGAAACTGGCTATGGAAATTAAGATAACTCAACTAGAAGCCAAATTGATAAAAAAATGGTTTGAGCAGGAAACTGTTGGACATTTTGGGGATGGCGATTTTAAAATTGGAGAAGAACAATCTATACTCGATAAAATTAAAATAGATCCAAAATCAAAAGAGGATTATGTATTATGTAGTTTTAATCTTACTGAACTCGAAATTTTAAATATCTGGTCATCTCGTTCTTTTGGCTTATACGAGGAGTCAGCCCTAAAAGAAAAGATTAAATTAGCTTTAGCACAAGAAAAAGAAAATTTTTTATCTAGATTAAAAGCGAGAAATCAACTTTAAAATTTAATAAATTTCATATCAATTCTGATAATATATTTTTTGATAATATATTTCGAATTATTTTTGCATTATAATTTTTGTATTACATTTTTAATATCTTATTTTTTATATTTTATACTGTATTATATTTAGTTTTAGTAAATTATACTTTTGTGATAAATTATATCTTATATTGTAGCGTAATTAGTATATTATATTTACTGTATTATACTTTGACTCTTTGATAAACTTAAAATAGTTGGCTGATTTGTTATAATTGTTTGAACACTTGGAGCTATTTTTTCAACATAGATATAATTAACAATAGATGGATATTGATTTATTACCTGCCCTATTATGCTTAAGGCTTCAGCATTTGCCTGAGCCGTTATTATCGTTGCTTTCTTTTGAGCTTCTGTAGATATTAAAAGCGCCTCTGCTTTTTGTTCCTCTATCTGTTTTTTCTCAATTGCCTCAACAAAATTATCTGAAAAAGATATTTTTCTTAAGAGAACAGAATCTATTATTATATAATAATTTTTAAGTAATTCTTTTAATCTTAAAAGCATCTGATTTTGTATTTCTAACCTTCCAGCCTCATTTTCGCCACTGGAAGAATAAATAGCTATTGCGCTATATCTTGATAATGTATTTCTTACTTCTGTTCTTAAATAGGGGATAATTATCTTATTTAAATATTCTGGACCTATATCTTTATGCAATTTCCATAGGTTAGATTCATCAATTTTATATAAAATGGAAATATCTACTTTAACCTTTTGACCATCTTTAGTAAGCGCTTCTATCGACTTTTCTTGTGTGGCATCTTTTTTAATCTCTTCTCCTTCAGCTGTATATGATTGTATCTGTGTCTTGTATATATATACCTTTTCTATTCCTGGAATCACGAAATTTAATCCAGTATGCAAGATCCTTTTTTCTATCCCTGTTATTATATTAAAGACCACACCAGCTTCTCCAGCTTGAAGGACTAACAATGGTTTTAAAAATACTATAAAGGTAACTAATAAGATTAAAATTATTAAGAATACCAAAAAAAACTTTACTTTTCCTTTCACTTTAAACTCCTTTGCCTAAATATCATTTAATATTAGTTTCGAAAATCTATAAATTAAAAATTACATGATTTACATATTTAATAACTAACCGAAAATTTACTGAGGCTTATTATGACATTGAAGATAAAATTAATATTAATAATATTTTTATTGCTTTTTGTATTTATCTTTGAAATCTATGGAATTGAAAAATTATGGGTAAAAGATTATTATGATCCATATAACCCTAAGACAGAAGGCTCAATTCTCTCAAGGATAAAGAATGGTTGGTATCCTGCAGGTTTTGAATTTGATGGACTTGATTTTACGATGATCTGGATAAATAAAAATGTAAGCGATAAGCTTGATATACCTTTCAAAGTCACAATAGGAGATTTTGCTATTATAACTATACCTGATTCGGAGGAAGGTATAAACAAAATATTGCCAGAAAAACTCGGAACAAAATTTATCCCAATTGCAATTTCATATTATGCGGATGACTTGTTTATTTTTGCTATTCAATCTATTGAAAAAAGAACTCTTCAATCTTATATTATTTCGCATTTTCATAAGACAGAAGAAAATGAAATAGCGGTAAATTTAAATAGTCTTTTGGAAAATGGTTATATACCTGTTGGTTTTTCTTATTATCTTGATTATTATATTTTTCTATCTATTAAAATAAAAGAAGTTAAACCATCAAAAGATTTTTACTGGGGAATTGATTGGATTGCAAATCAAAAGATTAATGTTGATAAATATTTTAACTCACTTTTTAAAAATAAATTTTATCCTTCTGATTATTCCGAAAGCACAGAGCTTCTTGGTGTACTTGTATTACATAGATAATATTGAAAAAATTATACTGAGTTAAGAAAAAAGTACAACTATTTAAGGTGTATTTCTTCTTGTAAAA
>DYJT01000035.1 GCA_020722965.1 Brachyspira murdochii
GTGAAAGGTGAAAGGTGAAAGGTGAATCTATTCATATTGATTTAACTAATATATGGTTTTATAATATTGTCAAGCATTTTTTATACCTTTTCTTTTGTTTTAACATTATTATAGAGTTTTTGTTATTTTAATTTTTTTTAAAATTTTATTATTCAATTTTTTATTAAGATTAAATTATTAGTAAATTTTAAATTATTAAGTATTTATTTTCTTAAATATTTTTATATTTTTTTATTTTTAGTTTTAATTTTTGTTTTTTATTTATTTTTTTAAAATAGAATTTGTAAGGTTTAATCTATTTCACAATTTTTACACATTCTTTTCACATATTCATTTTTTTTATTTTTAGTGCATTTTACTTTAAAAATAAAATCAACTATATTTTACAGGATTTAAAAATGCAAGATAAAAACTTTGATCTTATCCTTTTTGATATAGATGGTGTTCTTGAATATCAGGGTAAAGTTTTTGATGGTGCTATAGATTTAATCAATAAGATAAGAGATAGTGGTATATATCTAAGATTTTTAACAAATAGTACTTTGAAATCCTCAAGAAGTGCTGCAGAAAAGCTTTTGAAAAGAGGTTTTAAAGTTTATCAAAATGAGGTGATTACTGCATCATATGCTACAGCGCTTTTCTTAAAAAGTATTAAACCAAAATCTATCTGGTTATTGCTTGCAAGAGAAGGCGTTGAAGAGTTTAAGGATTTTGTAATAGATGAGGATAATCCAGAATATGTTGTCATAGGAGATTGTCGTGAATCCTTCAACTTCGCGACTATGAATAAGGTTTTACATAAGGTAAAAAATGGTGCGAAATTAATTGGTATGATTTCAGAGCTTATCGATTCGAGTCTTGGGACGCTAGAATTAAATGTTGGTTCATGGGTTAATATGATCGAAAAAGCCGCTGATGTTAAAGCTGTTTATATTGGAAAGCCAAATAGATATGTTTTTGAACTTATATTAAAAGATTTTGATATTCCAAAAGATAGAATCTTAATGGTTGGAGATAGAGTAAGCTCAGATATTGTTGGTGCTCATAATGCCGGAATAAAATCTGTACTCGTTAAACAGGGAGAATTTTCCCCTCATCATTTGAATAATAGGATTAAACCAAATTTTATTATAGAAAAAATATCTGAACTCCCACAAATTATTTATAAAAGTAAATAAACAGGAACTTAAATGGCTAAAACACCTTTTGTTCACCTTCATACTCATACAGAATTTTCTATGCTTGATGGTGCATGCAAGATAAAAAAATTGGCAAAAAAAGCGGCAATGTTTGACATGCCGGCTGCCGCAATTACAGATCATGGAAATCTTCATGGTATTATAGCTTTTTGTGATGCTATGTCTTCAGAAAACATCCAACCAATTATTGGACAGGAGTTTTACTTAGCGCCTAAAAGCATGAAGATAAAATTTAAATCACCAAATCCAGAAGAAAATAAGGGTCCTTTTCATCTTTTGCTTTTAGCTAAAAATGAGGTTGGATTAAAAAACTTATACTATCTTTCAAGTATAAGTTATATTGAAGGTTTTTATTATAAACCAAGGATTGATAAAGAGGTTTTATCAAAACATAGTGAGGGTTTAATAGCTTTAACAGCCTGTCTTGCCGGTGAGATTCCCTATTACATTCAAAGAGACGAAATAAACAAAGCAAAAAAGGCTTTGTCAGAATATTTAGATATATTCGGTAAGGAAAATTTTTTTCTTGAGTTGATGTATCATGAATTAGAGGAAGAGAAAAAAGTTAACAGAACTTTAATCGAATTTTCAAAGACATATGGTCTTGATATAGTAGCCACGAATGATAATCATTATCTTGAAAAAGAAGATGCCGAAAAACACGATATTTTACTGGCAATCCAAACTCAATCTACCTTAGATGATCAAGATAGATTTACCTTTAAGGGCTCTGGTTATCACTTTAAAAGTTATGAGGAGATGAAAAAAATTTTTGGTGAATACCCTGAGGCTTTGAATAATACCCTAAAGATAATGGAGATGTGTAAGGTAAATTTCAAATTTGGCGAGATGAATTTACCAAAATATCCACTGGATCCACAATATACCGAAGAATCTTTTTTAAGAAAGCTGGCAGAAGAGGGGCTTAAAAAAAGATATGTTGAGATAACAGATGAAATCTCTCAAAGATTTGAATATGAATTTAATGTAATTTCACTTAAAAATTTCTGTGGTTATTTTTTAATAGTCTGGGATCTGATATCCTGGGCTAAAAATAATGGAATTCTGGTTGGACCAGGAAGAGGAAGTGCTGGTGGATCAATTCTTGCTTATGCACTTGGGATAACCGATATCGACCCACTTAAACATAATCTTATGTTTGAAAGATTTTTAAACCCAGAAAGAACAAATATGCCAGATATAGATATAGACTTCCAGGATATTGAAAGACCTACGGTAATTGAACATATAAAACAAAAATATGGTGCCGATCATGTCGCAGCAATAGGTGCTTTCTCGCAATTAAAGGCTAAACAGGCTATAAAAGATGTGGCAAGAGCTCTTAAAATCAGCGCGAGCGAAGCCAATAAAATTACCTCGATAATAGAATCTGATTCTTTAGAAGAAGAACTAAAAAATAACGAAAGATTTAAAACCACAATGGAAAGCAATGAGCTATACAAAAAGTGTCTCGATTTTTCACTTTTTGTGGAAGGATTATATAGACAAACTACCATTCATGCCGCAGGCGTTGTAATAACTCAGAATCCCGTTATAAACGAATTACCATTGATGATTGGAGCAGACTCCAATATAATTGTTAGTCAATTTGAAAAAGACACAGTAGAAAGACTTGGTTATTTGAAGATGGATATTCTTGGAATAAACTATCTAACGATTTTAAAAGATGCGATTGCCTATGTAAAAAAAAGACATGATATAGATATTTCGCTTAACGATATCCCATTAAATGATCCTGAAGTCTATAAATTATTATCTTCGGGTAATACTCTTGGTTGCTTTCAGGTTGAAGCCCCCGGTTTTACGAAGATGCTAAAGCAATTAAAACCTAAAAACATCGAAGATATTACGGCAGCCCTTGCTCTTTATCGTCCTGGTCCTCTCAAAAGTGGTTATGTCGCAACTTACATAGATAGAAAAAATAATCCGGAAAATATTGAATATGAATTTGAAGAGTTAAAACCTGTTCTATCAGAGACATATGGCGTCATAGTGTATCAGGAACAGATAATGAAAATATCGATGATTTTATCCGGATTTTCTGGCTCTGAGGCTGATACCTTAAGAAAAGCTGTCGCCAAAAAAAAAGGTGATTTGATGGAGAAGATGAAGAATAAATTTATAGAAGGAGCAGTAAAAAGGGGTAAAGATGAGAATAAGGTAAGGAAACTTTTTGATGATATCAATAATTTTGCAGATTATTGTTTTAATAAATCTCATTCTGCTGCATATGCTTATTTAACTATATATACCGCTTATTTTAAGGCAAGATATCCTATCGAGTTTATGACATCCTTGATGAAAAACAACCTGGATAAAATCGATAAGCTTGCAAGTTATGTGAGAAATGCTAAAAATATGGGCATCTCTTTTATAATGCCATCTGTGAATGAATCTAGCGTAAATTTCGAGATCAAGGATGACAAGATAATATTTGGCCTTGCAGCTATTAAGGGAGTTGGCGAATCGGCTGCCAGTCTTATAATAAATGAAAGGCAGGCAAATGGAGAATATAAAGATTTTCTTGATTTTTTAGTAAGAATAGATCAGCAAAAGATAAATAAGAGGATTGTCGAAGCCTTGATCCAGGTTGGTGCCTTTGATTGGACAAATCACGATAGGAAATCTCTTTTAATGGCTTATGATGAACTTTCACAATATGCGTTAAACAAAAAAAATGATGATGGTGCCTCTTTGTTTGATGAATCTGGAAGTGAGGAATTTGAGAGGAATTTCCAGAACTCTACTATAATTAGATATAATGAATCAGAAAAACTTGATGCCGATTCCGAAGATAAAGCCTATGTTTATGCTAGATGGGAAGCAGAACTCTGTGGATTACCTTTAAAAAGTGACCCACTTTTAAGTTTTACAAAACTTATAGATATCATAAACCCAAAATCTTTTTCAAATTTACTTGATAATATAAAGCCGAATCAATCTGTACAGATAATTGGATACATCGAAAATGTTACTACAAAAAGTAAGCAAAATGGTAAAACAGGGATATATTATATCATAAAGTTTTTCAATGGATATGAAAGTGCCGAATTATTCTTTTTCCCCCAGGAAAATATCGATCCTTCTTTTTATCAGAATATGCTTAAGACCTATGTTCCAAGAGTTTTTATTATCTCTTGCAAGGAATTTACAAATATAGACAAAACCCAGGATAAAAGGATAAATATTTCGGATATTAAACCTATTGAACAACTAAAAAAACCTACTATCAAATCTTACACAATAATTTTGAACCCCTACTTTTCTGAAGATGATTTAAAAGTATTGGTCGAAACATTAAATAAGAATCCTGGTAATTGCCCAATAAATATCAAGATAGAAAATTTAAATGGAGTTTTCGAGGTTGCATCTTCAAAATTATCAAATGACGAGCAGATAATTTCAAAACTTAAGAATTTTGATTTTATTGAAGAAGTCATACCTTCTTTTGATTGAGTAATTTTATTTTATTCCGATACTTACAAAAAGCAAATTAACCTAAATCCTGGTTAGTTATTGGAGTAATATGGAACTATTTATTAACGGTGAAAAGGTGTCCTATACACTTCAAAACGAAAAAACATTTAATGATGTACTTGAATATGTCCTGTCTTTTCTTGACAAAAATGATCTATATATCGATAAAATCTCTATAAATGATCAAACATATGATTTTGAACAGCTTGAGAATTTTAAAACCAAATCTGTTGATCAGATAGATAAGGTTGAAATCAAGGCTGCTTTTAAGCAGGAGCTTGTCAGTGAAACAGTAGAAAATATTATTTCATACCTTACAAATGTTGTCTCATATATCAAAGAGAATGAGTCATTTTCAGAAGAAAACCTTGCAAAGATTAAAGATGGACTCATGTGGTGTTCAAATGTTGTAGAAAAAATACTTGTGATCTACTCTATATCTGTAGATTATTTCCTTACAAAATCCGAAAAACAATTCTCATTTGTATGTCAGCAGATGAAAGAAATAGCAGAAAATCTACACCTTCTTTCTGTTAACAAGGACTTTAAACAACAATTCTTAGAAACAATAGTAGATTTCATGGATGGAATGATTAAAATCGTTACCTATGTCTTTATAAGACTCAAAAATCTACCAAAAGAATCTAAAATAGATCATTTTATTACCCTATTCGATGATAATATAAAATTACTTTCGAAATTGAGAGAACTTTTCCCAAACATTTCGAGTAATTTCACATCTGGAAAAGAAAAAACAGGGATGGAAATATTTAGTTCGACTATTAATTTTCTCGCTTTTTATTTTGAGGTTCTGATATTATGTACAGATAGTTTTGCAGATTCAGATTATAACTTTACAACTATTCAGGATTTGATAAAAACATTCTCTGATATTTTTGGTAATATTAAAACAGCTATACAGGAAAAGGATTATGTGAATCTTTCGGATATTTTAGAATTTGAGATAGCAGAACCATTGAATAAACTATTGGACGAGACAAAAAATTTAAAAGATTTTCTAATAAAATTTAAATCTCAAACCAAAAAAGAATAAAATCTATTATTTAAAAACCTGGTACAGTATATCATAGTCAGAAGAAGGGTTCCAGAATATATAGGAATTTATACCTGCTTCTCTAACTCCTTCTAACTGAGCCTTAATATAACTGACATAATCTTCTTTAACATCCAATTTGAAAGCCTGTATCCATGGTCTTATTGCAATGCTATAATTTGAATTTTCAAAAGCCCTTATTATTCCATCTTTATATATCAATTTGGCGGTCTGTATCTGGTTTAAATCCTTAGAATAAAATCCCTTTGAGAAATGTGATGGGTAATACATCGGATAAATAGCATCAAGAATCATACTGCTTAAATAGATATCCTGCCCTATATGTTTTGATATTTTATACCAGCATTGATAGCCAAAAAAATCTGCTGAAACTGGAAGTTTTAAGCTTTCTTTAGCCTTTTTAAAAAATGAAGACAACTGCACATTATGGGAAATATTTTTTGTTTTATATCTATATTTAATATCAGAAGTTTTACCTTCAGCAGGAACCCTCACATAATCAAATTGAATTTCATATACTCCGAACCCTTCTATCTCTTTAGCGACATCTATTAAATAATTCAAATACTCCTCGTTATATGGGTCTATCCATTTTTCTATACTTTTAGCTCCCGACCAAGGTTCATTTTTCGATTTACTCCATATAGCAAATTTATGATTATCATAATTATATGCTATTGGATCTCTAAATGATGTTACTCTCGCTATTATCTTAATATTGTTTTCTTTAGCCTTCGAAAATAGGTAATCAACATCTATAAGATCTCTTGAAGAGCCCATTTCCTTTGCGAGTTTTAATTTTGAACCATATGACAAATAACCATAATCATCCTTAAAATCGACTACAAATGTATTTAAATTGCAATATTTTGCTATGTCTATTAACTTATCAATCCTATTTTTACTACTTGCCGCAAAAGAAGAAACATATATCCCTTTGATACTATCATCAATTACCTTTTGCTGATCTTCAAATTCTTTTTGCAAAACAAAACTTTCTTGTTCATACTTATATATACCATAATTTGTGTAAACATATAACTTACCATCTAATTCAAAAAATTTTTCAATCTTTTGCTTTAAATTATCTTGAAGTGGAAAATTTATCTTTTTAATATCATAAATGCATTTATCACAATTCTTCATATTATAATAAGAAATCAAATCAAGAAGATCGACTCCTTTTGATGATTGATAACCAATAAATAAATCTTGATTTTTAGCATATAAAGATGTAATTGTTTCGAATAACAGACTCTGCTCGGAAGTATAAAATACTCTTTTTAATCCAATATAAAAATGATAAAACTTATGATCATCAATAGCCTTTGCAAATAAACCAGAATATGAAGTACCTACAAAAATATAGTACTTTCCATCATATTTTGTCATCTCACAGGAACTAAAATATGAATTGGATGGAATTCCATTTAAAGAAACCTTTTTGATTTCCCCATTTATTCTCACATAAATATTTTTATCTGTAACCACTATTGCTGTCTTTGAATCTTTAATCTTATAGTCGCAAATATATTCTATTTCGGGATTAACCTTTATTAAATCGGGGATTTCATATAAACCTGAAAAAAGGGATTTATATGAAGCCTTTGAACTCCATAGAGGTTGGATTTCTTCGGCATTTTTTGTTTCATCATTCATCTGTAAATTCTGGTTTTCAATAAAACTTGAGCTTTGTATGGCATGTGATATTTCATCAAATGCTATTTCATTATCTTGAATCTTTTCATTGACAAATAAGAATGCTTGTGTCAGCAGAATTGTAAAGATAATGAATATGACAATTGTTTTATTTGTTTTTGCCATGATTTCCCCTTAAAATGAAGAAAATAAACCAGTATAGATGTAAAGTTTACTTAACTGATTATCGGAAAAAGTTGAAATAAATTTTACTGCAAGTCTCAAGTTATATAAATATATAAAATAATATAATCCAAAACCATAAGAATCCGCTGGGATATAAAAGTCATACGAATCATAAACCGATACCTGAGATGCGCCAATTGTAGTAGAGCTAGTTTTATTGATGTTATCAAAAAGCTGAATTATAAATCTTTGATTATTCCTACTAAGTTCCAATTTTATTAAAAGAAGATTTTCAGTGAAATTTAAGAATAAAAAAATATATTTTGATATCTTTGAATTTATAGATATTGAATAATAAGGATTCTGCCCTGAAATTTTAACAGAATCGAATAGAAATGAATAATAAAATGAGAAATAAACCTCGGGTAAAATTGTCTTTAACCTTTTTACATATATTTCAATGTTAAAATTTTTATCTTTTTCATCATAAAACTCTTTTTTATAATATAAACCGATTAATATTGGATCGAAGTTCATAATTATTTGATAAAATTCACCATTTGAAAAATAATACTGAGCTGCTTGATAGACCTCTTTGTGTAAAATTTTAAAAGATAATATATCAAAAATATCTATGTATAAAAACCAGTTTGTAAAAAATGATAAATTTTCAAGAAAAAATATCTTCTGTTCTAATGCTATATACAAAATATTTTTATGATTATAATTCAAAGCATAAAATAACTGGTTTTTATTTTCAAAATATTGGTTATCTACTTTTATCTTATGCTCTTGCTCGTATCTTTTGTAAAAAAAAAGTGAATTAAAATCTATTAAATTTATACCAGTTATTAAAGTGTAAGACTCATCTATTGTATTATACAGAAAACTAAGATTTAAATTTTCTTTTAATATATACCCTTTTATATATAAACCTCTTGATAAAATGTCGTAATATGAATTTGAAGGAGAAAGATAAAACCAGACATTTATTTTTGGTTTAATAAAATATTGAATAGAAAGACTATTTGAACTATAACCATCAAGATACCCAAAACCTATTACTGGAATAAAATCTCCAAATACAATATTAAATGTTTTAAAATCTATATTAGTAGAAATTCTGTCATTTCTGTATATAAAATATCCATCTTCCCACTCAGTCAAAAGTAGATACTGTTGTGAAAAAAGAATATTACCATTATTATAGCTTGTAGATAGATCGAAATAGGAAATTAGATTAAACTGAAAAGACGAAAAAATCAAAATTGCAAGTGTTTCCATATAAAAAAAACTTACGCGAAAAATGCAGAACCAAGAACAAGAAGATCGGCTCCTTTTCCTAGGACAGAAGATAGATTAGCAAAGTTTATCCCTCCATCTACCTCAATTAAAAAGCTATAACATCTTTCTTCTCTTATCTTTGAAAGTTGCTCAATCTTAATTACGGCTTCTTCTATCATCTTTTGCCCTGAAAAACCTGGTTCTACCGTCATAACCAGAACTAAATCAACCAAACTTAAAAATGGCAATATTTTTTCAACAGAAGTCATCGGTTTTATAGATATCCCTATTTTTTTACCTTTATCCTTTATCTTTTGAATTAAGCTTACTATTTTGTCAATCGTTATAAGAGATTCGTAATGAAATGTTATGTATTCAATTTTTTCAAATAGAAATTTATCAACGAAAAAGGATGGATCTTGAACCATTAAATGCAAATCACCTTTTAATTCTGATAATTTCAAAATATCCTCGGTTATCTTTGGTCCATATGAAATATTTGGGACAAAATTACCATCCATTATATCAAGATGAATTAACCTGCATCCAAAATCTTTAATTTTCTCTATCTCTTTGCTTATATTTGAAAAATCTGCTGCAAAAATCGAAGGGGCGATTTTTTCTGCTAAATCTCTTTTTTTTTCTTTATTTATTTCATTATTTTTCATGAGAATTCTATTTTTTCTTTATAATTTCTTCTGCCCAATTACCAATATTATGGTTATTCCCTTTGAAACTTTTTTATTTGGTTCAGGAGTTTGACTTAAAACAATCCCTACTTCATCTAGATTTTCGACCTCTTTATATTGAATATTAAGTATTAATCCCAATGATTCAACTTCCTTCTGTGCGTCTTCTATAGATTTCCCTACAAAATTTGGCATGGTAAATTTTTCAGGTATTTTCCCTTTTGATACAACAACCTTTATACTTTCTAATAATGAAAGATCTGTTCCTGCTTCTGGTTGTTGAGCGATAACTAAACCCTTATCAAAAACATCTGAATACTCTTCGCCTATCTTTTCTACTTTTATTTCTTTTTTAAGTAAATTACTCAACTCAAATGCCTTTTTTTCTAAAGCATAAAGCGTCCAACCAGAAAAATCCTCTAAAAATGAATATTCAAGACCTTTTGAAACTATAAGTTTAATCTTTCTATTTTGCTTTATTACATGTCCCGCAACAGGATACTGCGAGATTATGCTTCCATATGGCAAATTGGAATATCTGGACTCAAAAACAGGTATTAGTTTTAAACTTTGTATTTGATCTATCGCTTCTAAAACCTTAGCTCCTTTGAAATCAGGAACTTTTACGGTATCATAACTTTGAACCCAGATATTATAAGATAGGAAAAAGAATAATATCGATAAAAAAAAATATAAAAATATAGTAAAAGATAAATACCCTGTATTTATAATTTTCTTTGAATTTTTAATTAAATTTTTTATAAAATAAATAGATCTATATCTGAAATAATTAATATCAAATCTAATTTTAACTAAAATATAGTGAAAACCATCTTTTGTAAAAAAATTATTGCCTCTATCCTTTAACCTGTATTTAGTAATTTTAATGTTTATTATCAAATTTTTGAACCATAAAGCCGTATTTTGTGTAGATTTTTTTAAAACAAATAAAATTAAATATAAAAAAGAATGCTTATTTTTCATTAATTAAACTCCGCTTGTGAACTCTTTATTTATGAATCTTTTTCTATATCCTTTCAAAAAGTTTATTCTATTTTGAGCAGATTTACCAATTTTTTGAATCTTTTCAATGGAGATTGCCCCATCTTTAGTTCCTATGATAATATCAATATCAGAGATAGATATTTTAGCTGGATCTATTCTATTTCCTATATTATTGACAATATTATTGTAATTTTCAAACTTTCTGGCATCAAGAAGGATTAAAATCTCTTCATCTACTTTAATCTTAACCTTTGGCCATTTTTCAAAAGCCTTTATCTTACCGATTACCTTTTCTGTATCTTCGTTTTTAAAATCAATAAATGCATCTTTTTTTTCAATCTTTCTTGTGTATGTAGCAAGACTATTATCCTGTGGTATTGGATTTAAATGCATACTATTTTCAATGAAGATTTCGAATGTCAGCAGGGAAAGTTCCTGCATATATTTATAAAAATCTGAAAATATATACCAGCAATCTAATTCAATTGCTAACTGGAAAAGAATATCTCCCTGATCTATAGATTCATCCATCTTAATAATAGAAACACCTGTTTTTTTAATATTATCAATTAACTGAAATTGAAGCGGCGATGGGCCTCTATATTTAGGTAGAAGTGAAGGATGCAGATTAATAGCATATTTAAGAGGGTGATCTAAGACTTCTTTTTTTAAGATAAAGGCGAAGTCAACTACTAAAATATAATCAACTTCGATATCCTTAATCTTTTCATATATTTCCTTCGATTTGTCTATGTAAATTACAGGGATATTAAAACTTTTAGCATTTTTAACGGTTTGTATATCATCTACACTAAAGTGTCTTCCTTTTGGCTTTGGTGTTGATGTAACAACGGCTTTTACTGTATGATTTTTAAAAATATAATCTGCAACTAAAGAACCAAAATCAGAAGTCGTAAAAAGAATGAAGCTAGCCATTATATCTCCGATCGATTGAATTTAAAACAGAAATTAAATTTGATAATTTTTCTTTAGATATTCTATCAATAAACCTAATTCCATTGATATGATCAATCTCATGTTGCAAAACTCTTGCTAAAAGTTCATGTGCTTCGATTGTTTGAATTTTAAAATTCAAATCATAATACCTAACAACAACACCTTCTGGTCTATCAACCGAAATATATAGTTTTGGAAAGGATAGACATCCCTCTTCAAAGGTTACTATTGGGTCTATTTGCCTAATTATTTCAGGGTTAATAAGTATAGTGGGGGAAGTAAAAGGTTTAATGCCAGCAACCGCAATTATACTCCTATTATCGCCAATTTGATTTGCCGCTAAACCAATACCATCATATTTTATCATCATTTTAACAAGTATTTGTGAGAAATCGATAACATCATTATCTATCTTCTCTATCTTATTACATTTAGTTGTTAAAATCGGATTATTAAAATAAATAATACTATATTTTTCTTTATTCATTATCACTCCTCAAAATAAATGTAACTGGTCCATCATTTAAAATCTTTATTTTCATATATTCACCAAATATTCCTGTTTTTATTAATATATTTTCGTTTTCTATTAATTTAATAAAATATTGATAGAGTTCTTTCGCTTTTTCTGGTTGCATGCAGGTATCAAATGAAGGTCTATTCCCTTTTTTAATATCTGCTGTGAGTGTAAATTGTGAAATTGCGAGAATTGAGCCTTTTGAATCAAAAATATTTTTATTCATTTTCCCATTTTCATCTTCAAAGATTCTCAATTTTAATAATTTCTTCGATAATTTCTCGCAAATAGAATAATCATCTGTCTTTGAAAATCCGATTAATAATACAAGACCATTATCTATTTCAGAAATAATTTTGCCATTAACCTCACAGCTTGCATGACTTACCCTTTGTGCAACTATTACCATAAAGTAATTCCATTACTTAAAAAAATACATTTTTTGATAAAATATTTGATTTAATAAAAAACGCAATTAATCTTTTAATTTTTCATATTTTAATAAACTGGTACAGAAGATAGGTAAAGATAAAATCGAACTTTTTCCTTAACAATACCTGATTTTTCTACAAAATTAATTATTTTGTTGAAGCTTTAGAAAAAGCAATAATGAAATTTGGAATACCATATATATTTAATACCGATCAGTGTTCTCAATTTACTTCAGAAAAATTTATAAATACCTTGAAAAAGTATAATATTGAAATAAGCATG
>DYJT01000013.1:0-24722 GCA_020722965.1 Brachyspira murdochii
AATTTAAATTTATGCAACAAAATTATCTTTTAATAACAAAATTATCTTTTAATAACAAAATTATCTTTTAATAATAAAATTATCTTTTAATAATAAAATTATCTTTCAGCAAGAAAATTATTGTAATTTATCAAATTTCCAATAAAATAATTTATGTAATAATAAGGAATTACATTAAAAATAATGTCAATAAACTAAAACAAATCCTCGAAAAGACAGCTAAAAACAGAATTAATTTAAAATTTCTGGGGGTTATGTGTTAAAAAAAAGAGTTGATAACTTTAAGATCATCGATGGGGCGCAGACTTATTATAATTATCTTTCAGATAAAATAGGAATTTTCTTAATACATGGATTTACAGGCTCACCAGCGGAGATGATCCCTTTTGCAAAAAGATTTGAAAGCAAAAATATTTCTGTATACTGTCCAAGGCTTGCTGGACATGGAACAAATATAGATGATTTTAACAGCTCCACTGTTGACCAATGGTATCAAAGTGCATTAGACCAATACCTTGAATTCAAAAGCAGAGTAAAAACAACTTACATTATAGGTCTTTCACTGGGTGGACAAATAGCTACATATCTTTCTTATATGGCAGGTTGTGAGAAACTGGCTCTTTTTTCAACGCCTTATGACATACCAGATAATAAAATGAAATATGCAAAATTAATCTCAATCTTTGTTAAAAAGATTAAAAAGAAAGAAGAAAAACCAGCTATTTTTGATGAAAAAGCAAGAAAACTTTTATTAAATTACGATAATTATCCTTATTACTACTTAAAACCTGTTAGTCAATTATACAAAAGTTTCAAATACTTTCATCATTACATAAAGAAAACTTTTGCACCTTTATTAATTGTTCAATCCGAATTGGATCCAGTATCATCTTTTAAATCCCCACAAAAAATATTTAATAAATCAAAATCATCTAAGATAAAGCAGATGAAATATTTAAAAAAATCTTCTCATGTAATCACTCTGGATTACGAAGCAGATGAGCTTTTTAGTATTACCTATGATTTTTTCTTGACAAATTAATATTATGATTATTTTTAAGTGGAATTTAAATTATTTTATTAATCTTAGGTTAAGGATAAAAAAATGGCAGTACCAAAAAAGAGACCTTCCCATGCTAGAACATTTAGAAGAAAAAGAGCGAATGAAAAAAGAATGCTTGTAACAGTTGGAGTTTGCCCAACATGCGAATCTCCGGTCTTACCTCATCATGTTTGTCCATCGTGTGGTCATTACAAAGGTGTAGAAGTCATAAAAGTTTTAGAAAAGGAAAAGGATAAAGATAAAAAATCTGCGAAGAAATAATTTTATTAAAAGAAAAAATGATTTAAATGCAGCAGTTGCATGATCTTTATTCTTCATGCTTTGCTGCATTTTTATTTTTAATAAGGATTTTTATGAAAATTGCAGTTGATGTTATGAGTGGTGACAATCCTGCAGAAGAATTGATTTCTGGAGTTTGCAGATATATTTCCAAATTCAAAGATGAAGTTATTCTCGTGGGTGATCAAAATAGAATCAAGAAAAAATTATTACTGCATCCATTTGAAAAAAAATATATTGAAATTATCCATACCGACCAAGTAATTACGATGAATGATATCCCTGTTGAGGCTTACAAAAAAAAGCAGCAAGCATCTGTTACATTAGCTGCAAGACTTGTAAAAGAGAAAAAAGCAACCGGCTTTTTTACGCCTGGCAATACCGGTGCAGCTCTAGTTGCCTCTTTATTTGAAATTGGTAAAATAAAAAATATAGCAAGACCTGCTATTGCGGCTGTTATACCAAATTTATCAGGTTCTACAATTCTTATTGATGCTGGAGCGAATTCAGATTGTAAGCCTCATTTTTTAGTCGAATTTGCCCTTATGGCTTCTGTATTTTGTAAGCATGTACTAAAGATTAAAAATCCAAGGGTTGGTATCCTGAGCAATGGTGAAGAAGATGAAAAGGGGAGTGAATTTTCATTAAAGGTTTTTCAACTTTTAAAAAATAGAGAAAATGATTTTCATTTTATAGGAAATGTTGAGGGGTATGATCTATTCAATGGCTCATGCGATATAGTTGTTACAGATGGATTTACCGGTAATATAGCTTTGAAAACTGCCGAAGGAACATCTAAGATAATATTTAAAATCTTGAAAGAAGAAATTCAAAAGAGTTTAGCCTCAAAAATTGGGGCATTTATTTTAAAAAATACCTTTCGTAAATTGAAGAAAAGAATAGATGCCAATGAATATGGTGGAGCCCCATTATTGGGTATAGATGGTAATGTTATAATCGGCCATGGATCTTCAAACGCTAAAGCCACATATAATGCTCTCAAAACACTCAGGTTTATGGATCAATTCGAACTTCATAATCAACTCGAACTCTCTTTTCTAAAAGGCGAATCAACCTAAACAAGATCCCAATAAATTTTTGTTGATTATTTTTTTATTTTTTGTATTTTCTGTTTGACCAGGTGGTTAATAAAAATTGTTATATTAGGTTACTAATTGTTAACTATATTTTCTGGAGTGTAAAATGAAAGCATTTATTTTTCCTGGTCAGGGCAGTCAATACTCTGGCATGGCGAAAAAGCTTTATGATAATTATTCTGATGCTAAAGATCTATACGATAAGGCAAAAAAGATTGTTGGCAAAGAACTAGTCGAAATCGGATTTGATGCAGATGAAGATACATTAAAATTGACCCAATACTCTCAAATATCTATCTTCCTCTATAGTTACATCTTGTTTGTCAGTCTTGTCAATAATGGCAAAATAAGTTTAAAAGATGATGATATCTACCTTGGCCATTCTCTCGGAGAAATAACAGCTCTTGCAGCCAGTAAATCCTTGAATTTTGAAGATGCGGTTAAATTTGTTCGAACCCGTGGTGAAGCTATGGGTGAAATAAAAATAGAAAATGGTATTATGGCTGCTTTATTAAAACCAAATATTGAAAAAATTGATGAGATATTGAAAATTGAATATAAAGATAAACTATTCACAGCGAACTTGAATTCATATTCGCAAATTGTTTTAAGTGGTTTGAAGGAAGATTTCGATAATTTTAATAGCAAATATCAAAGAAGCCTATTTTTAAAATCTATTCCATTAAAGGTTTCGGCTCCTTTTCATACTGTTTTTATGATGCCTGCAAAAGAAAGAGTTCAAAAAGAGTTGAAAAACTATGATTTTAATATCGATAATGCAGGTTTTGTCATATCCAATAAATATGCAAAACCCTATGAAAAATCCCACGAGAAGATCAAAGAAACTATTTCAGATTCCATAATATCGCAGGTTAACTGGATAGGATCTATCTTATATATAAAATCAATTGGATACAATGAATTTATCGAAATAGGTCCAAAATCGATCCTTATTCCATTTGTTAAGGATATCAATACAGAAGCAATTGCTCAATGCTTCATAGATTAATTTTTTATTGTTTTTCTAATCAAAGGAGGAAATATGACAGTAACTTTTGAAGAACTCAGAGATTTATTAGTAGAAAAACTTGGGGTTGAAAAAGACTCCATTACAGAAACTGCTCATTTTGTCAATGATCTTGGAATTGATTCACTTGAACAGGTTGATTTAATGATGGAACTCGAAAGAAGATACCAGATAACAATTCCAGATGAAGATCTTGAAAAGTTAAGTGATGTTAAAGGACTTTTAACTTATCTTAACGAAAAGCTGGCTAATAAGTAGCCATCAAATTTTTAGCAGAGGTTTTTCCTCTGCTCTTTCTTTTTTTATAATTAATTTTATTCTAATTTAAATTTATTGGAGGCAGAATGCGAAGAAGAGTTGTTGTTACGGGACTTGGTTTGATAAACTGTCTAGGGGCAACTGTCGAAGAACAATGGAAAAGATTGGTTAATGGCGAATCCGGAATAGAATTTTTAAATTTTGACAAGAGTGATGTTAAAATTGGTGGAAAAGTTAAAGATTTTAATCCTTCTTCTTTTCTTTCACCAAGGGATATTAGACAATATGACCTTTATGCTCAATATGCTTTATATACAACCCAAAAGGCAATTGATGACTCTCAAATACTCAATTCAAATATAGATAGAAGCAGGTTTGGAATCATCTTTTCAAGCGGAATCGGTGGTCTTATTTCACTACTGGAAGCCCATGAAGGTTACTTAAAAGACGGACAAAAATACATTAACCTTTATACAATACCTAAAATGATATCTAATATCGCAGCAGGTATTCTAGCCATGAAGTATAATTTGCATGGTGTATCTTACTCAATCGTATCTGCATGTGCTTCATCTGCTCATGCTATTGGCGAGGCTTTTAGAAAAATCCAATGGGGTGAACTCGATTATGCAATAGCGGGTGGAGCTGAAGCATCTCTATTACCTTTCGCACTAGCTGCTTTTTCCAATATGAAAGCGGTATCTAAAAACAATGAAGATCCAAAAGGTGCTAGTAAGCCTTTTGATGCGAATAGAGATGGATTTGTTATGGGAGAAGGGAGCGGAACCTTGATACTCGAAGAATATGAACAGGCAAAAGCTCGAGGAGCTAAAATATACGCAGAGATAGTTGGTTATGGTGCTTCCTCCGATGGATATCATCTTACTGCCCCACATCCTGAGGGCCTTGGTGCGATACATTGCATTAACTTATCATTAAAAGACGCTGGAATAAGCCCGGATAAGATAGATTATATTAATGCACATGGAACAGCTACACCTGTTGGTGATATTGCCGAAACAAAGGCAATAAAAAGTTGCTTTGGCGATCATGCCAAAAAACTTGCGATCTCTTCTAACAAATCTATGATTGGACATCTGCTTGGTGCAGCTGGTGCTGTCGAATTGATAAACACTATTTTAACTTTATATAACGATATAATTCCACCTACAATTAACTTAAATAATCCAGATCCAGAATGCGATCTTTTCTATGTGCCCAACAAATCTATTCAATCTAAGGTCGATTATGCTCTTTCAAATTCCTTTGGCTTCGGTGGACAGAATGCATCGATAATTGTTAAGAAATTTATTTAAAGATTCTTTACATTTTAACCTGATTATGATTATCTAAGTCTATAATGGAACACAAAAAAAATATTTTACAATTTATTAAAAAATATAATTTTGATATTACTAAAATAGATCTTTATATCCTGGCATTTAGCCATAGATCTTTTAACCCTAAAACTCAAAACAACAATGAAAGATTGGAATTTTTGGGAGATGCAATTCTTGAATTTATCGTCACAGATTATCTTTATAAGAATTTTCCTGATTTTAACGAAGGGAAACTCTCTCAAATAAGAAGTATTGTCGTTAGTGCAAAATATCTTTCATTATTTGCTCAGGAACTTAACATCGATAAAATTCTTTTATTGGGAAAAGGGGAAGAAATAAATGGAGGAAGAAGGAAGATCTCTATTCTCTCTGACACCATGGAATCCTTAATTGGGGCTATTTATATAGGCGAAGGGATAGAAAAAACCAAAGAACTTTGTCTTCCATTTATAGAAAAAACAGTTTTATCTCTTTTAAACTCAAATGAATTAAAAAACCCAAAAACTAAAATTCAGGAGATATCCCAAAAATTATTTGGAGTCTTACCACTTTATCAGGTTATTAAAGAAGAAAAGGTAAATGGTGAAAGTTACTATGTTATGTACTTAAAGGTAAAGGATCTTGATTTTGGCCCTGTTAGAGCAAATTCAAAAAGAGATGCAGAGCAGATTTTGGCAAAGTTAGCTTTAGAATTCTTTAACGGATTATAAGATGATCTATCAACTCTTTTCTGAAAATAAATTTACGATTGTAAATAACTTTACTAACTCTGATAAGATAAGATTTCCTGCTATATTGCTAATTGGTCAATCGGGAGTTGGGAAAAGAATAACCGCATTTCATATTATCAAAAAAATTTTTAATGAAAATGCAACTATAAATATATTTTATAATCAGAATTTCTGCTATCTTGCTAAGAATTTTCCCTTTGATGAACTTTCATTCTTAGTCAATCAACTAAATCAAGAAAATGAGATCTTGATTACAAAGGAGATTGCCTTTGAAAAACTTAAATTTACACTATTGAGATTTTTAGTCCCATTCATAAATAGAATTTCAGAGATTGATGAAAAATATCTTGATCCAACTTTTTATGATGATTCATCATATATCTTCTATAGATTGAAAAATATTAAAATGTCAGATGAGAATGATTTTAAAATTTTATTAAGCCTATCTGATAAAATAATTAAAAATAGAAAGTTATTTAAATCCGACAGGATTTATCTTTCGGAGATAAAAAATATTCAAAAATGGATTGAAAACACTTATCAGATTGGCAAAAGAATAGTTTTAATAGATAATATAGAATTTATGCAAGATGAATCTGCCAATTCATTTTTAAAAACACTCGAAGAACCTGACCAAAACCTGCTTTTCATACTTACATCAACTTCAAAGTCATATCTTTTGCCAACAATCACTTCAAGATGCGCCATATTTGAATTAGACAGAATAAAAGAAGATGAATTAAAAAAAATATTAGAAAATGAATGGAAAATAAATTTCAATATCTTACGGGATCAGCCTATTAATTCTTTTTATGATTTTTTTAATATACTAAAGTCAGATATAAATAATTATATTAAATCTGTTAAAGATACTTTTGATCTATTTTTTTCACCTTTTAACAAGTTTCATCTTTTCTATGAAAACATATCTACTAAAAAGGATCTATCTTTTTTTTTAAGACAGTTGATACTTTACTGTGAGAATATTTTAAAAAATTATCAGGATCAAAACATTGTTATTGCTTCAGAAATTTCATATGAAAAAGTCGTTAGAATTCTTTCATATTTGAATAAAATCGAAGATTTCACAAAAAAATATAATTATCCTATTGATAATGCTCTTGTTTTTTCTTACATTAATAGAAAGCAGATTTTAAGTGGGGACTATAGTGGAGAGAAAATCATTTTATAAAAAGTTCATCACCTCGCTGGATAGAGAAATTATCAATAAGGAAGAAATAAAAAAAAGCCTGATAAGTCTTTCTAAGACAAACTCACTATATTTAACTATTTTTGATTCTCTTAATGAAGGGATAATCCTTACAGATTTAATGGGATATCCAATATTTTACAATAAAAAAGCATCCGTTGTATTCGAACAGATAAAAAAAGGCAATTTAATTAAATTACTTCCTGAAGATGTTCTAAAAAATTTTGAAATAACGAAAAATGAAGATAAGCCTA
Organism: Brachyspira murdochii; assembly: GCA_020722965.1. Classification (GTDB taxonomy): domain Bacteria; phylum Spirochaetota; class JAAYUW01; order JAAYUW01; family JAAYUW01; genus Exilispira. The sequence goes on from DYJT01000013.1 coordinate 7,260, forward strand.
CCGAGATAATCTCTTATGTAAATATTTTTAAAACTTCCTACTTTTTAAAATTTTCTTTCAGTAAGATAGAGCTTTTCGATGATGATTACGCTATACTTCTTGTTTTTTATGATATAAATGCACAAATAAAAGAAGAAAGGGAAAAACAGATAGAAAAATCATTCACAAATTTAATGGATATGATGTATACCCTAGCTCATGAAATTAGGAATCCCTTGACCTCATTGGACTTAAATATTAAAATTGCAGAAAAACAGATAGAAGAAAACAGCGGAATCTGTAATTGCCCAAGTTGTAAGAATCGGTTAATTCAATCCTTAAATTCAACCTCTTCTGAAATAAAAAGATTAAATAGAATATTGGAAACATTCTTATCCAGCTCCAAGCCTTTGAAACCAAGATTAACAATATTAAATTTAAACGAGGTCGTTAAGGAACTTTTTGTTTTAATGAAATCTCAGTTTCAATTGGCTAGGAAAAACTTAACATTAAAATTAAAGGAAAATATTCCTCCAATTTTAGCGGACAAAGACTTACTGACTCAGGCGATAGTAAATCTTGTGAAAAATGCCTTTGAGGCGATATCTGAAAATCAAACTGCCATTATTGCTACTTATGATCTAGAAAACAGGGTAATACTAGAGATTAAAGATAATGGACCGGGGATGGATTCACAGACACTGCAAAAGATATTTAACCCATTTTTCACAAGTAAATCCAACGGTACCGGACTTGGACTTGCTATAGTTTATAGAATTGTCCAATCCATTCTTGCAGAAATAGAGGTTGAAAGTGAAGAAAACTGTGGTACAACTTTTAAGATAATTTTTGATACAAATAAGGTAAAACATTCACTTTTAAATATGGATAAAAAAGAAAGCGATAAAGGAGAAGATGGTGACAGATTATACAAATGACGAAATTATAAATCTTTTTATAGAATCAAAGGCTCTTTTAAGAGGGCATTTTCTTCTTACCTCAGGCAAACATTCAGACATATATTTTGAAAAGATAAAGTTGATAGAAAATCCAAAGATTCTAGATAAAATAGTCGATAAACTTGTTGTTCTTATAAAAAGCAAAGAACTTGATTTTGATTATGTTATCTCTCCTGCATTTGGAGCTATCGCCATAGGATTTCTAACGGCGTTAAAACTTGGTAAAAAATTTGCTTTTACACAAAGAGAGAATGAGAAGATGGTGTTAAGAAGTGGCTTTAACGAAGTCTCCTCAAAAAAGGCGATTATCATTGAGGATATTGTTACAACAGGTGGGTCTATTATGGAAGTTTATGATTGCTTAAAAAATTTATCTGTGGATATCAAAGCCTTTTTTGTAATCATAGATAGAAGCAGCAAAGATATAGAGATAGATGGTAAAAAAATCTTTTGCCTTTCTAAGGTTTATGCCAATCAATATGAAAAAGAAAATTGCCCCCTTTGTAAAGATAATTTACCATTAACTAAACCTGGAGCATCAAATAAAATTAAAAACTTCAAATGAAAAATACAAAAGGCAAATTTTTTTTAATCAAGGTATTTCTTCTAATTTTACTTACTTTTTTTATATTTTTTTTTAGATTATCCCTGGGAAATTCGATAATCCCTATAAAATTTATTTTTAATAGTTTTTTCAAAACCAGCCACCAGATTGAAGATTCAACCTTTTATACCGTCATAATGAGCATAAGACTTCCTTCTTTTATCTCATCTTTCATCATTGGAGCAGTATTAGCTGTAAGTGGATTAGTAATGCAACTAATATTAAAAAATCCTTTGGCAGAACCTTTCACTCTTGGAATCTCCGCTGGCGCATCTTTTGGTTGCTCTTTAGCCATATTTCTATCTGGTATTTTTTCCTCAGTTTCAATAATTTTATTAAAATTAATCCCATTTTTCGCCATTTTTTTTGGAATATTTTCGGCGATTCTAATCTTTTTGATAGCAATAAAAACAAAATCATATAGTTCTTCTTCACTAATTATCTCAGGTATTATTGTCAATTCTTTTTTTACATCATTTATCACAATCCTTTTTTACCTGCTTGGACAAAAGGTCAATCTTGCACTTTCATGGATGATGGGAACAATTCCATTGGCAGATAAAAATTGGGTATTTTTAATTGCTATAGAGATGGTTTTGTTCTTCTTATATTTTTCATTTCATAAAGAATTTGATATAATTTCCATTACAGAATATTCAGAAACTTCAATAGGTCTTAATTCAGCTCAATTTAAACAGATATTCTTCTTGATAAGCGCTATTGGAGTTAGTTTAATCGTTGCACAAAGCGGGATAATCCCTTTTGTAGGAATAATCATTCCATATCTATTAAAACTTAATTCAAAAAACCATTTTAAGCAAAATCTAATCTTTTCATTTTTTTATGGAGGGAATTTTCTGGTTTTGGTAGATATTCTAACATATTTAACACCTGCTATCTTCAAATCCAATATCCAGCTTCCTATTGGAGCTATAACAGGCTTTCTCGGCGCGCCATTCTTTTTATTTTTGCTTATTAAGAAAAAGTTTAAATAATTCTTAAATTTAGTTGATTTATAAAAATTATGCATTATTTTAAAAGTAAAGATGCTAAAAATCTTTTTCAAAGATATAAAAGGAGGAAAAATATGAAAAAGACAGCTATTTTTATTTTTATTTTTATCTTTATCTTTTCTTTTAGCTGTACATTTAATCTTTTTGAAGGAGATGTAGAGGCAAACTATAAATCGATAACAGACCCCGCTGAAAAGATTGAATATTCAAGGCAAATTCTGGCAGGCGGGGATAATGAAAAAATAAGTGTAATTATCGGACTTTTAAAAGCAGACATTGGTGATGATCCATCTACGTCTATATTTAAGGGTGATAATCTTATCGCAGCAAATGAGATAGTTGGGAATCTTTTGATAACCGAATCTGGTTTTAACGATATAGTTGCAAATATCATTTCAGAAGCGGCTTCAACTTCAACCGACCCTAATGCTCCAGCCCCTGAGTTTTCAACAATAATACTCGATGCAGATAATGATGGAACCATTGAAGATACCGATATAGATTCTTTTCAGCAGGTAATTCAAAATCTTGCAGACGCGGCTTACTATTTAAATGAAGCTGCTAAAGATGCTCCTACCAATTTAGATCTTCAATTTCAAAATATAATTGCCAATATGGCTTCTGCATTTGTTTCATTATCTAAGGATCTTCCACCAGATAACCCTAGTACCACTAGTGTAAATGAAACAGAAGAGCCAGTAGATGCTCTCGTGTCTTATCTTAATGGTACCAATCCAACTCAACCAACTTCATATTCCACAATTGAATTATCTATCTATAATATTACTGATTCCATAGTAAAATTACAGACTTATGCTACAGATGATTCTTTTTATGATCAACTGGCAAGTATGTTAGCAAAATTTTTTGCCGGTGTATTATCATGATCTATAACCTTAATAAAATCCCAAGGAGGATAAGATGAAAAAAATACTTTTAATAGTTATATTAGTATTACTTATAAGTATTCCTATATTTGCTCAAGAATTTCTAACTCCATTTACATATATTTCTGCAAGGATATATGGTTTTGGTGGAGCATTTACTGCTAACCCTACAGGTTTTGAGGGTTTATTTTTCAACCCGGCTGGTTATTCATTACCTTCGAATAATCATTTTTCACTTATAGATTTAAATATCTATTTTAATCCTGATCTAATCAATTTTTTCCAGCAAACTGGAGGATTACAAAATATTCAAGCTTCATTTTCTGATCCTACCTTTGTCTCTCAACTTCTTAAGATGAAACTTGGTATAGGGTTTAGTGGACTTCCTTTCGTTGGAATCATGACTGGTGGTTTATTAATCGCTATTTACGATAGTGCCGGTCTATCTGCCTCTTTTATTCCTACAGCAGCAATCCCTGACATAAAGATTTCAGCAGTTGCAGAGGCTGGAGCTGTGGTTGGTTATTCTTTTAAAATTGGTAATTTTCTATATATTGGTGCAAATGCAAAACTCATAGCTAGGGCATGGGCAGATATTCCTCAGCAGAGTTTAGTTTCTGTCATGGATTCCTTTTCAAGTGCGAGCAACTCTACATTACCTTTTAACGTTAAGTTTGGGTATGGGTTTGGATTTGACTTAGGAGCTCTTTTGAAATTAGGTATACTTCAAATAGGCATATCTGCCTTAAATATACCTGGAATAAAGATTGCTTATGTTGAGTCAAATGATATCAATGAGATTTTAAATGGAAGCTTGAAACCTTCACCTTCTATATTTGCGATAATTCCTGTTCAGATAAATGCTGGAGTAGCACTAAATCTTGGAACATTCATCCCTGTTTTGATAGATAAAGTTGTTTTAGCAATGGATGTTCATTCTGTCAATCTCCTTATAAATGATTTTAACGAATATGGATTCAATCTATCTTTAATTGGCAACTACTTTTATTTTGGAGCAGAGTTCAGAACACTTGGTTTACTCACAATTAGAGGAGGATTATACCAGGGTTACCCAACATTTGGATTCACATTAAATTTATTGTTGGCTAAGTTAAGTTTTGCTTATTATACAAAAGAACTTGGGATGTTCCCGGGTACATTGCCAGAAAGTAATTTTGTAGTTACTCTTTCTTTTAGCTGGTAAAATATTTTATAAAAAAATTATTGACAAAATTTTTAAATCCGGTTAGCTAATCTCGTTAACAAATGACGAGATGCTAGCTCAGCCGGTAGAGCACCTCCCTTTTAAGGAGGGGGCCACAGGTTCGATCCCTGTGCATCTCAAAAGTAAAAGCGACCGTATGGTCGCTTTTTTTTTATTTGCAAAAATTTAAAATATCTATATTATTTAATTGAGTATTATATTGTTTTTTGAGTATTAGATTTTTCTTTAATGTATTTGAACTATTAATATTTTTTATTTTTAAGGAGCAACGATGAAAAAATTTTTGAATCTTATTTCCATCCTTTTTTTGATCTTTTTATTTTCTTTTACTGCCCTTGCAGATAGTACCAATTCCAATTATTTAGTCACTCTTGGAGGTATAAATGGATACATTATTTGCCCATCTGCTCTTCCTGTTCCAACAGGTTCGTTTAATATAAATTTTGGATGGGTATTTTCAAGCCCGGGTTATCTTCCAGTTGGAATTGCTTTCTCATTTTTGAAAAACTGGGAAATAGGTTTTGGGCATCAATTTGCCATAAGTAGCAGTCCAATTGCCACACCTTTTTTGATTTCAACAAAATATAGATTCTTAGAAGGGAAGATGGATTTATCTCTTGGAGCAGTATTTGAAATTTATCAAGAATCCAGTTCTATCGAATTTTATGCTGCATTTCACAGTGGTTCCCTTTTTGGAAAAGGGATGATGGATATAGTCATCGGTAAGACGATTCAATTTGGTGGAACAATCGATAGTTCCATAAACTTCTATATTGGCACATTAATTCCTTTAATCAGCAATGTTTTCTTCCTTGTAATAGATTTTTCAAACAATGCGCTTGGTAACGCCGCTAGTTATATGTCGATATATAGAGGCGTATTTAATTTTGCCTTTGTTTTTGATATCATTCCAAAGATATTATCTATCTATTTTACAAGTTACGATTTCATGGATGCCCCATTTTCTACGATAGGCATAGGTATAGATTGGAGACTTTCTTTTGCTTAGTAATATTATTTTTATGATTTAATGATGACAAAGATTATAAAAAGAAAATTTCTTTTATATTTATTATTTTTATCTTTAATATTTTTATCTTTTTTTATTCTTCTATTATTCACAAGTTGTAGTAGCAATTTTGCTGAGTTTATCCTAAATACTTCAGGGAAAAAAGAGAATGTTTATTGGCGTGTAAAAAATTTTGAAAATCAAATTCATTATGGAGGGCGTGGTTTTGCCAGCCCTCATTCTATTTCTATATACGATAGGAACAAGTTACTTATAACTAAAATTCAGGATAAAGATTACAAATATGTTAGTATTGAGCAGATTCCACCTTATTTAGTCGATCTTCTTCTTATAAAGGAAGATTTTACCTTTTTTACTCATAGGGGAATAGTTCCTAGAAGAATAATAGTTTCATTGATAAAAAACATAAAATATAGAAGATATGCTTTCGGTGGCTCCACGATAACTCAGCAGGTAAGCAAACTACTTTTTACAGATCAGAAAAAAACTATAGCCAGAAAATTAAAAGAGGTAATAACATCTTTCTATCTGGAAAAGATCTTAACAAAAGAAGAAATTCTTGAAATCTATCTCAATATTACCTTTTTTGGTTATGGTAGATATGGTATTGAAAAAGCTTCAGAATTTTACTTTGGTAAGAAAGTAGATAATTTAAACTTTGCAGAATCTGCCTTGCTGATCTCTATAATTTCTTCCCCTGAAAGATTTTCCCCTTTAAAAAACAAAGAAATTACAAGGCAAAAAATATCCTATCTTATGGATAGAGCCATTAAAGTTGGCTATATTGATCAGCAAATCGCTAGTTATGTAAAAACAACCTTTATAGATAATTATGATTTTACTAAACTTGCAGTCAAATCATATTTAGAAATAGAAGACAAAGCCCCATGGGTTAAAAGTTATATTATAAACTATCTTGAAGATTATTATGGTTTAACAAGAGCATTTGAAGGTGATTATGAAATATACACTACCATAGATTTAAACGCTCAATTTGCTTTACAGGATTCTGCAAATACCTATATTAACTCTATTATACCATCAAAGATTGAAGAAATTGAAGATGAAGAAAAATTAGAAGTCTCAGCGATAAGTGTAAACCCACAGACTGCCGAGATCTTAGCCTTTATAGGTGGGAAAAAACTGTCTCCATTGAACGAATATAATAGAGCATTTTATAGCAAAAGACAGGTTGGCTCTATTTTTAAGCCATTTTTATATCTTTACTCTTTTATAAATTCTATTATAACCCCTCTTTCTGTTTTTGAAGACAAACCATTAAAATTAGAACTTCAAAACAATATATGGGAACCAAAAAACTATGGCGATCAATATTTTGGAAATGTTTTTTTGTTTCAGGCAATAGCAAAATCACTAAATTCGGTGATGATTCAGGTATCACAAAAGATAGATTTGAATAAATTTATACAGTGGTTTAATGAAAATCTGGCTTTTTATGCAGATAAAAAACAAAAAGAATCCCTAAAACCATATCTTTCTTTAGGACTTGGAACATTTGAATTTTCCCCATTAGATATTGCAACAATTTATTCTACCATTGCAAATTTTGGAACCCAAAAAAAACCATATATAATAGAAAAAATAGTCTCAAAACAAGATTTAGTCTATAGCAACATTATAGAAGAAACCTATGCATCAATAGATAGAAAATTTATAAAGGAATTAATTTATATTTTAGGCTTAACTTCACAGGAAGGTGGAACCTCTTATTTCGCAAAAAAAAATATCGGTTTTAGCTATCCTGTGTATTCAAAAACAGGGACAACGAATAATGGTAGAGATTCCTGGTTTGTCGGTTTTACTAAGGGTTTACTTACCGTAGCTTGGACTGGCTATGATTTAAATGATGGCAAAACTCAATTAACAGGTGGTGGATTTTCGGCTTATCTCTACTACATTTATACTCAAAAGATCTATCCATTTTTTGCCGAAGATTTCAACTTTTATGACCCCGATGGCAAAATAGTCAAAATTTGCTTAGACTCACTTATGCTAGCTAATGAGAATTGCCCAAACACCATATATCTATATTTGCCTGATGTTCATATTCCTGGTTCTAATTGTAATGTAAATCATCAAGGTAATCAAAGTGAATAAAAGAGTTGGATTATCTTTATTTCTTCTTTTGGTATTTATATCTTTTTTGTTATTTATCCTTACCAGTTGCCAAAAATCTGAAAATTTGCTAATCAAAGGGAAAATAACTATAAACAAAACTGAATTTTATATTAAAGATCATAGTGGTATATATGATATAGAAATAAATTTTGAATCAACAGTCTCTTTTAATCTTGAATTTATAGACGAAGATTTAAAAGATACTTTGGTATATAACCAGATAAAATCATTAAAACTGGCGGAGATAGATCTTACAAAATATGATATAAAATGCGTAATCACAGATCAAAAAGGTATCCCTCAAATTAACTATAAGATCAATCTGATTAAAAAAAACTACTGGTATAAATCAAGATATGAATCCGAACCGAATAACAGTTTTGATACTTCAACCGATTTTATCATTTCGAGTTATAATACCTACTCCAAAGTGGGAAGGCTTTTAAACAAAGAAGACACAGATTTTTATAAAATCTATAACAATACCTATTTTAATATAAGTTGTTATATCTCACTGTCTAAAGCATCAAAAGATAGTTATTCTGCAACCTTATATGATAGTAAACACAATCTCATCGCAAGAGTAAAAGAAAACATACCATTTTTCATTAAATCCCAAACATATTATTATCTTAAAATTAGCAACAATGAAAATTTTATAGATTTACCCTATGTCATAATTATAAAACCAACTACTTCAATCGAAAACTACAGCGAATTCGAACCAAATAATTCTATGGAGCAGGCAAATAATATAAATTTGAATCAATTAATATATGGCGAGTTAGTTGAAAATGATATCGATTATTTTTCTTTTGATATCCAAAAAGAAGGCTCTTATAAAATAGTATTTTCTTCCAATTCTTTCCCTTTTTCTATAACTTTAATAAGTGATTTTGGTGAATTTTATGGTGAATATCAGATGCATAGAGCCGGATCTTTCAGACATCTACTACTACCAGAAGGAAGATATCATTTAAAATTAATCCCTATAAATCAAACTAAAATATCTAATTTTGAATATACACTTAAAATAGAAAATGATTCGAAGACATTTGAAACCGAACCAAACGATAATGAGAATCAGGCAAATGAATTTACAATTTTTGACATTGTTACAGGATCAATATCCTGGGAATATGATGTCGATTATTTTTACATTTTACTTGAAAATCCAGAAAATAATATTATCATAAATAATGAAGACTTTTTAGCAGGTTTAAGTTGTCAAATTTTTGTTGATGATAAGCTTGATTCGACTTTTGAATTAAAAGGGGAAACCCAGATTATAAATATAAAAGGGCAGAAAGTAATTATTAAACTTTATTCTACAGATTTTATTAAAGATATCTCTTATTCAATTACAGTAGGAAATTAGTAATATGATTTATCTTCTTGTTCTTTTTATAATTGCAAGTATAGGAATTGTTTCTTATATTTGGCTTATAAAAAAGATTCCACTAGAATTTCAGATTCAAAAATTATATGAACTTGAAAATTATATAGGTGTCATTGATTTTTACAGAAAATATCAGGAAAGACTAAAAAATTCATTGAAGGCTACATATTTTTATGGTGATTCTCTATACAAGATAGACGATATTTCCAATGCAATATTAGTATTGGCACCTATAGAAAAAAATCCAGAATTTGTAAATTTTAAATATAAATTAGATTATTACCATTCTTTAGCAGATTGTTTTTTCAACTCTGGAAATTTCGTAAATGCCTTTTATTATTATTATCAAATCTTACTTATAAATCCAAGACATTTTGAAGCATTATTTAATATCGGTAAAATTTACTCTGCAAATGGACAATATAAAAAGGCAAAGATTTTTTTAAATGATGCAAAATCGATTAATCCTAAAAATAAAGAATTGATAATGCTTCTTGCCCTTATAGAACTTTCAGAAAAAAGATTTAATGAAAGCCTATCCTTTTTTATTGTTGCAAGAGAACTCGACCCCAAAAACCCGAATATTCTTTTTTATATAGGATATATAAAATCAGAGCTGAAAAACTTCAACGATGCATTAGATCTTTTAAAAGAATCTATGAAAATCGAAAAAAATCCAAAGATTAGGACATTTACATACTACTTGCTTGGCTATATATATCAATGTCAACATAATGTTAAGATGGCTATCCAATATTATACACTCTGTTTAGAAAATCGTAAGTTTATACCAAAAGATATACTAAATGAAATCCTTTACTCTTTAATGCTAGCTTATTTTATCCAAAAGGAATATCAAAAAGCTTTCCAGATAGTCGATATCCTTTTCTCAATAGATAGAAATTACAAAGATATTTCGGATATCGCTTTTGAAAGAGAAAGAATAATATCCAAACCAGAATTTTTAAAAACCTTAGAAGATTGGAGTTCATTGCTGAATTTAAAATTTCCTGATTCAATAATTGATGAAAATCTTTTATTCGCGAAGAATATCGATCTTTCAACTATTGAAAAAAAACTTGGAATTACTTTAGTTGTAAATGAAAAAATGACTTTTGATTCATTCATAAAATCTAAATATCAAGATTGGGTTTTTATCAACATCGAACTTCTTAAATTACTTGGTTTTGAGAATATCAATAACTATAATGTTGAAAATGATCCAGATTTATTCATGGGAAATGGTGTCTATTTTACAGCAAAAAAAAATATAAACGGAGATGAACTATTATACCTAATTAAATTTTCTAGAAATAAGACAATATCAAAAGAATCTGTAAATTTCAGTAAAGATTTAAAAGATCTATTAAAAGCTAAAAGACTATTATTTATCAACGCTTTCTCTATACCTTCGCAAATTCTTTCGCTTGCAGAATCAGATAAGGACATTGAATTTATCAGTAAATCTGGTTATCAACAGGTTTTTGATTCATATATTTCAAGGATGAAATAGATGAATTCAATTTTATATCTATTAAGCAATAGTTTTAATAATAAGATCAAATTCAATAAATTATTGTCAAATTCCGATTTTGTTGTTGCTGTTGATGGTGGTTTAAATATAGCAAAAGAGAATAAATTATTGAATAAAGTCATATACGCTATCGGTGATTTTGACACATGCGTTAATCCACAGGATTTTATACAAAAGGAAAAGATAATAAAATATCCACCTAAAAAAGATAGGACAGATACTGTTTTAGCATTTAATTTTTTAAAGGATAAGAAGGAATTCAGTGATATGAAACATATATTTTTTTCTGTATCGGGAGCTAGAGAAGATCACTTTCTTTCTTTGATATTTTATTTCTTAAAAGAAAGGTTATATAATATTTCAAAATTTGAACTTCATAATGATAATGAATCCATCTTCTTATTAAAAGGTGGCAAATATAAGATATTAAAACAAAACAAAAGGCTTTTTTCTTTTTTACCTTTATCAAAGATAGAAAATCTTACGATAAAACCTATTGAATATCCCTTCCCTTCTAATTTACCTGCGTTTTTTGATATAGGGGTATCTAACACATTCGATTCTGATACTGTAGAATTAAGTTTTTCCGGTGAATCGGCAATTCTATTCATAGAAAACAAAGATGGGAACAAAATCGAAATCTTAAATGAAATTTATTAAAAAAAATTTATTGACCTCTTTAATAAATAATATTAATTATCGGTAAGTGAGTATTTACTCACCTTGTTGACTAACAACAATTTTTTAGCAGTTTTTTTAGCAGTAAAGTTTAATTTATCTATATAATAAATTTATAATTAATATAAGCCTATTTGATTTACTTTTTATTTGAGTTATTTATTATTTAAGGAAAATTTAAATCTATGAAAAATAAAACCATAGGATATTTAATATTATTTGGTTTATTAATCTTAATAGTAATTTTCTGGTATTTCAGTAGATCAAAGGAAGTTATTACCCCAGATGAACTTATTATACCTGTTGAAACCATTAAACCAATTTTTGGTTCACTTGATAAAACACTTACAGTATCAGGTTATGTTAAATCTGAATCTGTGGTTACAATTTTACCTAAGATATCTGGAACTTTAATTTCACTTTTTGTTTCTGTAGGTGATAATGTAAAGACTGGACAGATAATAGGCACAATCGATAAAAGTCCATATCTACTTCAATATGACCAGGCAAAAGCGGCATATGAAGCGGCAAAATCGACTTTCGAAAGGATCGAATCTTTATATAAAAATGGAGCGACATCTAAACAAAATTATGAACAGGCTAAGGCACAATATGATGCATATAAATCTCAATACCAACTTGTAAAACTTCAACTAGATTATACCAATATCATCTCCCCTGTAAGTGGAGTCGTCCTCGTTGTTCACAGTGTCGCTGGCTCTCTTGTGGCTCCTCAAATTCCTATTATTACCGTTGGTGATTTTTCAAAATTGGTTATAGAAGCCAAGATTTCTGAGTCGTATTATTTTATATTCTCTGAAAAATTAAATTTAATAAAATTGTATTATACATATCCTGATAATCCTGACATAAAACTCGAAGGCAAAATTAAATCTGTAACTCCATATATTTCCCCTGAAACTAAAACATTTACAATAACCTGCACAATATCAAACACAAAGCAGATATTACCTGGGATGCTATTAAATGTAAATTTTGTTTTAGAAAGAAAAAATAATATCTATTATCTACCAATAGAAGTTCTTCTGGACAATAATTACGCTTTTTATATCGATGATAAAACTCAGAAATCTGTTAAAATAAAACTTGAACCTAAATTTTCAAATGACCTGTTTTTTGAAATCCCTGCCGAATACAAAAACCTTAATTTCGTTATTGATGGACAGCATTTTTTAAAAGAAAATCAGAAGGTTAATATAACTACACAGCATAGTGTTTATTAAAACAATCGTTTATTATTAAAAACAAATTAAATAAATTATTAAAATTAGATAAAAAAATTAAATTATATAAAAAAAATAAATTAGATGAAGAAAAGAAAAGAAAATAAAATAATTAAAATATTAAAATAAATGAAATAGACAAAAGATAAAGAAAAAAAAGAAAATTAAATAAATAAAATAAATTAGATAAAGAAAATAAATAAAATAAAATAAGTAAAATAAAAAAAATTATGAGTAAGATTATAAAATTTCCTATTGAGCATTTTGTAATTATCACAATTTTAGTTATAGCACTTACCTTTTTTGGCATTATTTCATTTAATTCTCTTAGACAGGAGATGTTCCCGGACTTATTCTTACCTTCTCTAATAATTCTAACTACATATCCAGGCGCAAGTCCAAATGATGTTGAAAAAGATATAACTATACCTATAGAGGATGCTCTTTCTACCCTTGCTGGAGTTGATTCAATACAATCGAGTTCTTTTGATTCTTTATCTTTAATAGAAGTTGGTTTTACCTGGGGAGTGGATATAGATAAAAAATTTCCGGAAGTTAGAGAAAAACTTAATGGGATAGCAAAAGATTTACCTGAAAATATTCAGGGTATCCCAGAAATAATGAAGATGGACCCGAGTAAACTTCCAGTAATCACTGTTATCTTGAATAGTTCATTGAATAGAGAGGAATTGACAGATTTTTTTGAAAAGCAGATAAGAAGCAGACTGGCAAGGATACAAGGCGTATCGCAAATGAATCTGCATGGTGGCGAAAAAAAACAGGTGATTATTAAGGTTAATAAAGATCTTTTGAGTTCTAAAAAGGTATCAATTCTGGATATTTTCCAATTATTGAAATATTACAATATCTCTTTTCCCGGTGGTATTATTAAATTTCAGGGCAAGGATATAAATATCCGCACCTATGGTGAATATAGATCTATTTCAGATATAGAAAACTTAGTCGTTGGTTTTTCGGATAATACATTTATTAGACTAAAAGATGTTGCAAAAGTTGAACTTGCCGTGCCGAAACCAACAGAATACACCTCTTCATTAGGTAAAGCTGTAATTGTCCTTGATATAATGAAACAACAGGGAAAGGACACATTAAAGACATCATTGCAGCTTGTTTCCGAATTTAATAAGATAGAAAAAGCATATCCAGGTCTGATAAATTTTCAGATTATATCGAATCAAGGATGGGACATAAAAAGATCGATAAACAGTGTCAGAGATTCTGCAGTTTTTGGCGGAATACTGGCTATTCTAATTCTATTTATCTTTTTAAGAAACATAAGAGCAACTCTGGTAATTTCATTTTCAATCCCTTTATCTATATTATTCACCTTTATTGGAATGAAAATATTTAATAGATCTATAAATCTCCTCACATTGAGTGGTTTAACCGTTGCTATAGGTATGGTTGTTGATGCAACCATTGTTGTCCTTGAAAATATCGATACAAAGATGAAAAGTGGTTTAAGTAGTAAGGAAGCATCATATGTAGGGACGACAGAAGTTGCGGGAGCAGTATTTGCCTCCACTTCAACATCTTTGGCTGTTTTTATCCCAATGATTTTTATTCAAGGTATTGCCGGTTTGGTGTTGAAAGACATAGCGCTTGTTATCTCCCTCGCTTTAGCCGGTTCTTTTATAGTAGCCATAATATTTGTGCCTTATGCTTTATCTCATTTTTCCCCCGATAAATCAATTTCCTATGAAAAAAATAATGAAAATAATGAAAATAATAAAAATAATAAAATTAAAAGCATATTTAAAAATCTATCAGATCTTATAGGTAAAGCTCTAGATAAATTAACTAATTTTTATAAAAAAATACTTGAATTTGCGTTACAAGAAAGAAGATTTGTAATAACATTATCTATAGTTCTTCTTATAATTTCTATTATAACATTGGATATGGTTGGCTTTGAATTTTTAAGTGATTCAGATATGAGTGAAATTGAGGTAAAATTATTGACACCGAATGGATATTCTCTTGAAAAAACAAAAGAAAAGGTTTTGATATTAGAAAACCTTATAAAAAAATATGTTCCAGAAGTTGAATCAACCTATTTTTTGATAGGTAGAGGAGATTCTTTTGGTATAAGTTCTAAGCCAAATATGGCTTATGGGAAAATAAGACTTGCCCCGACCATTAAAAGAGAAAGATCGGTATTTGATATAATAACTTTTCTTCAAAAAAAGGCAGAATCAACAATTCCAGATATAAACATAACGATATCAAATGGTGGTCTTGGCGCGCTTGCTTCTATAGCAATAGGTGGAAAAGGATTCATGATAGAGGTTTATGGTACAAATTTTGATTCGATTTATAAATCCGCAAAGATTGTGGAACAGGTTTTAATTTCTGATAAAGCTGTTTTAAAAACAGATCTTTCGGTCAACTTTGATTCGACACAGATAGTCTCCGAGATGAAACTTGATACTATGGGAAATCTTGGTCTTGTTCCCTATGAAGCCGCTATTGCTGGAAGAATTTATTTTTATGGTATGGAAGCAGGAAATTTAAGATACTATGATAAGACATATCCCATCTTCCTTACGACAAATATACCTGATAATAGAGTGACTTCGAATATATTAAATGAGATATTTTTGAAATCAAGAAGTGGAAATTTTGTGGCTTATTCAAATTTTACTAAACTAAGCGTTAAACCTTCGGTTTCTTTGATAAACCATAGAAATAGATTAAAATCTATAATTGTGATTGCTACACTACAAAATCCAGATATCAGGGGAATTCAAAAGAGAGTTATTCCTATATTAAAAAATATATCATTTCCACTTGGGGTAAACTGGGAAATAATAGGTAGTGCAAAAGAGATAAAAACATCCTTTCAATCACTATTAATCGTTTTATTAATAGGTATCTTCCTGGTTTATATGGTTATGGTTATTCAATTTGAAAGGTTTTCTCATCCTTTAATAATTCTATTATCTATCCCATTTATGTTGATTGGTGCAACTCTTGGCATTATTATTGGAAAAACGACATTGTCGATTGTTTCATTTCTTGGTTTGATAACTTTGGCTGGAACTGTTGTAAATAATGCTATTGTCCTTATTGATTTTATCGAACTAAGCCGAAGACAGTATAATCTTCCATTGGTCGAAGCCATAGTCAAAGGTGGAAGTAGTAGATTAAGACCTATATTGATGACTACATTGACTACAATTTTAGGTGTCTTGCCTATGGCTTTGGGAATAGGCGAAGGTTCAAACTTATATAGACCATTAGGCATTGTTATCGCAGCTGGTCTAACGACTTCGACCCTTATTACTCTTGTTCTTGTACCAACTATCTACTATTCATTCGAGGTAAGAAAAGAGGCAAAAAATGAAAAAAAATAAGCACCAAAAGATAAAAAAAGGCTTTTTTTTCTATTCAATAATTATTTTTATCATTTTTTTATATTACTTTACCTTTATCTCTTGTTCATCTGTTTTCAGGGCTTCTGTAACTGGAAGATATATAGATGAAGAAACCGAAGAAGGGATTGATGATGGATATGTGTTTTTATATACAACCGAAAGTAAATTCGAAGAGGATTGGCAGGATTATCAAACCACAAAAGATTATACTGTTTTTTTTAATAACTCTTTTTCATCAACAACAACAACCACTTCAAACGACGAAAGTGGTGTTTTTACCTTCAATGCAATAGTATGGGAATCTTTGAATCCTATATTTGGTAAAGATGCTGATGTCTGTTCTGTGTATCTTGTCTTTTATCATGAAGATTATGATGCATCATATTCGACTCAAAAATTGGTTTCAGATTCAACGACAAGACTCACACCGACTAAAGTACAGAGAATCAAGAATAGTGCGACAATCCATGGAATTATCGCAGATGTTTCCAGCGGAAATCCTGTTGCTAATGTAAATATAAAGATATATCTGCCCATAAATTGGAGTTTTGACTCAAATAATGATCCAATTATTGACGATTCATCATTCGAAGAAAATCCCACTTACACTACCACAACAGATGCAAATGGGGAATATACCGTCAAAATTTCATATCCTAAAATGCCTTCTTTGACAGTTGACTATGGTAAAACAAAGATTAGAATAATTGTTTCACTAACTGATTATGAATCTTCAAGCTTGGTAGATTCAAACTTTACAGATAATTCTACCTGGGATCCAGATGGAAATGGATTATTTGAAGATTATTATGAAAGTAATACTATAAACAAAGATGATACAGTCCAGATCCCAACTCTTAATATAAGAAGAACAATATTTACCGAATCAATTACAGGTGTCGTAAAAGTATCGGGAACTGGAATAAATGGGTACAAGGTAATCGTAAAATATACCACAAGAAATAACACTTCGACTTCAAAAGCCACAAGAACCTATACATATTATCCAAACGATCAGACATCAATACCTGGTTATTTCGAACTTACAAATCTTGATCTTACTCCAGATGGTGTCGAGGGATCACAAAACTATCAAAAAGTCGATATAGAGATTTATGATCCAGATGACAACCTTCTAACTACAATCCCGGATTTTAGTGTATATGAAAATTCTGATAATTATATTGAAATAAGTTTGTAGCAAAATATTACAACACTGTTGAAAAAATAAGATTTATTAAATAATAAAATAAAGGCAAATATTACAATACTATTATTAAAATAAAATTGAAAAAATAATAAAAAATATTAAAATAAAATATTAAAATAAAATTGAAAAAATAATAAAATAAAAAAGAATTAGTCAGGATAGGT
>DYJT01000013.1:24822-43624 GCA_020722965.1 Brachyspira murdochii
TATTAAAATAAAATTGAAAAAATAATAAAATAAAAAAGAATTAGTCAGGATAGGTAATAAATGTTGAATAAATTTAAATATATTTTTTTAATCTTAGTTTTAATTTTTCAATCCCTTTTACTTTCTTTTTCACAAGCAGACAACATTTTTGACCTACAGAATCTCATAGATTATGCTACGCTCAACAATAGCGAATTAGCACAAATTGAACTGGATATAAAAAAAGCAGAATTTGATCTTCAGATCGCGAAGGCAAAAAAATTCCCTTCTATCTCTTTTTCTGTTAGCTTAAGTTATTTAACAAATCCTATTGGACCAATCTCGATAAGTGCCGGTCAACTTGGATCTATTACTACTGCTAACGGCGATATTTTAATCCCCCCTGAAGATATGCTTATTTACAAAGGGATGGAAAATACCTTTTATCAATTTAAAATAACAATAGATCAACCATTATTTACCTGGGGCAAAATCGATAATGCGATAGATCTTTATAGCTTACTTTTAAGTGGGGCAAAACTTAAAAAATTTGAAAAAATAGATGAAATAAAGGGTAAGGTAAAGATATACTACTTCAGTCTTTATTATCTTGATAAGATTTTTAGGACAATGCAAGAACAAAATGAAATAATCAATAGGCTTGTTAGCATATCAAAACAAAGTTATGATAATGGTTTTATTACATATTCAGAATATCTTCAGAGTCTTGTTTCTCAAAAGGAGTTTGAATTTAACTTCAAAAGAGTTGAAAATGAAAGACAAAATGCTTTTAATGGTTTGAAATCTGTCTTAAATTATCCATTAGATAAAGATTTAACAATCTCTTTCGAAAGTTTTTCAAATATCCTAAAAGAAAAAGAAGTGATTTTTTATGATATTCCTGATAATATCTGGCAATTGGCGAAAGAAAATAACCTACAACTAAAGCAACTTGAGATATTCAAAAGGGTTGTTGAAAAACAGTATGAGATAATTCTCGCATCAGGTTATTTTAAACCAGACATAGGTTTAAGAATCGAAATATCATATAGTGGACCTAGATTTCCTCTTCTACAAACAGGATGGTTTACATCAGATGATTATAATATTACACTTTCCCTGGGTATAAGCTCTACTATATTTGACGCAGGAAGTCTTGAAGCAAAGATAAAACAGGCAAAAAATGAACTTATTAAAATGTATGCCCAGATAGAGTATGCTAACCAGAACCTGGAAAATATGCTTGAATCGATTAAACTAAAGTCCGAAGTAAATAAAGCAAAAATAGATTATTACCTTATTAAGATTGAAGTAGACAAACAGATGATCGAATCGAAAGAACAAGCCTTTCAAAGCGGCGAACTGCAAGAAGTAGATTTTTTGAAATTTAGGCTAAATTTATACACAGATCTAATTTCGCTTTATTTAGAGGCAATAGATTATTATACCAACTATTATAGTATAGAGACCATCTGTGCTTTTATGTTTTAAAAATCTACTTACTATTCAAAATATATTGCTTTATCTGATTTTGCATCCTGATGATTTCTTCATCTGTTGGAATATAGTTGCATGAAAAAGAAGGAAGCATTTTAAATTCCATAGAGGAAAGTATTTTTTCAACTTCACCAATACTCTGCCCTCCCCAACCATATGAACCAAAGGCAAAACCGATTCTGTTTTTTGGGGCAAGACCTTTCAGATAAGTGAGAAAACCACCAACTGTAGGTAATATGTTTGAATTTAAGGTAGGGCTTCCGACGGCTATATATTTAGCTTCTGTTAATTTTGTCATTACACTTGAATTATTATTTACTTTTAAGTTTAAAAGTTCAAATGGGATTTGCAATTCTTCAAAAACCTCTGCTACAGCATATGCTAATTTCTTTGTTGATCCCCACATAGTATCATATATTATAACTGCTCTTTCTTCCACCTCACTACTTGACCAATAATCATATTTCTTTACAATTTCATCTATATAGCGATCCCAGATAATTCCATGGCTAGGGCATATCATTTCTATTTCTAACTTTGAAGCTTCTTTTAATACCTTTTGAACCTGACCACCATATGGCAAAACTATATTTGCATAATATTTTTTTGCTTCTTCGAAAAGAATCTCCTTTGGAAAATCTTTAGCAAATCTTTCGTATGATGCAATATGCTGTCCAAATGCATCCTGAGAAAATAATATCTTTTCATTCTCGAGATAAGTTCCCATATTATCTGGCCAGTGAACCATGGTCTCCATTATAAACTTAAGGTTATATTTACCAGTTGAAAGTGTCTCACCATTTTTCACCACTTTATATGTTAAAATTTCAGGAAAATGCTTTCTTAAACCTTTTTCCCCAAAATTTGAAGTTATTATTTGAGCATTTGGAGCAAGTTTTAAAAGCTTAGTTAAACCGCCAGAATGATCCATCTCGACATGTTGGGCTATAATATAATCTACCCTGGATATATCTATGACACTTGAGATTCTGCTTACCATTTCATCGAAAAGATAA
Source organism: Brachyspira murdochii (assembly GCA_020722965.1). Classification (GTDB taxonomy): domain Bacteria; phylum Spirochaetota; class JAAYUW01; order JAAYUW01; family JAAYUW01; genus Exilispira. The sequence continues at coordinate 27,315 of DYJT01000013.1, forward strand.
TATTTAACTGTGTCTACAAGGGTTATCTTTTCGTCTACTATAAGATAGCTATTATAAGTAGATCCTCTTTCAGTAGTATAGCCATGAAAATCTCTTAAATCCCAATCTATACCGCCTACCCAATATATATTATCTTTTATCTTAAAAGCTTTCATACTTGCTCCTAATATTAATTAAAACCACTTTTCTTTAAAACTATTCTTCTTTTTCAAATTGATCCTTAGTAGCTCCACATACAGGGCAAACCCAATCATCTGGTAAATCCTCAAAAGCAACATCATCATTTTCAGCTGGATCATAAACATAGCCGCAAATCTGGCAGACATATTTGTCAGTTTTAGCCATAGTTCCTCCAATTATTTTTTAACAATCACATTAAAAATATAGTTTTAATTTTATTTTTTGGCAAGAATAAGCTATAAGATTTTCTCTGTTTTTTTTGACAGGATAATTACAGAAAAGACAAGTCCTATTATAGAAGAGATTAGTCCAACTGGAAGTTCATAACTTAAAAAACTTCTAGCAATGCTATCAATTAAACATGTAAAGCCTGCTCCCCATAAAATTGTTAATGGCATCAATCTTCTAAAATCTGCCCCAACAGATATTCTGGCAAGTTGTGGTATAATAACACCTATCCAGCCAATTATCCCTGACATACTGATTGCAGATGAAGTAGCTAATGTAGTCAAGATTAAAGCTATAAATTTTAATATAACAGGATTTTCACCAAGTGTTCTTGCATGTAAATCACCATAAGACAAAATTGTAAGTTTCCATGACAAAAGTAAGAGTAGTAATATGGACAATAAAATTAATATCAAGGGGAATATTATCGTTTTTTCTGTCACGCCGATGAATGAACCCATTAACCAATAAACTATAGAAGGAAGTTTAGCAAGTGGATCGGCCACAAGTTTTACATACATGGTAAGAGCGGCGAAGAAATTTCCTATAAGTATACCACCTATAATTATGGAAATTACCCCTTTGTTTTTAAAAAAATATGAAAATATCAAGGCTAAAAAAGCTGCCAATATCCCACCAGAAAAAGAGATAATTTGAAATAATATTCCATTTATCCCCATAATTATCGCAGCAGAAGCGGCAAAACCAGCTCCATTGGATATGCCGAGTAAATATGGTGATGCAAGCGGGTTATTAAAAATTCCCTGTAAAACAGCACCACTTATTGATAAAGCTGCTCCTACCAATAAAGATGCAATAATTCGTGGGAGCCTTATCTTCTTGATAATTACATAGTCGATTCCATCATTTTCCTGACCTAATATTACTCTTATTATACTGGATATTGAAATCTTTTGTTGTCCAAAAATTAGCGAGGTTGATGACATCAAGATCAATGCAATAATCGATAAAATTAATATATTTTTATAGCTATTTTTTTTCACAACTCCCCTTAGATCTTAAAGAAATATTGATCATAACTGCCATTTACCTGTTTTACGGGAAAATCATAAAGAGTAGAAAGAGTTTTTTCATTTAAAACTTCATCTGGTTCCCCTATCTTAAATGCTTTTCCAGACTTCAACAAAAGCACCTTATCAGAAATTTTAATTACATGATTTGGATCATGTAAAGAGATTATAATAGTTTTTTTCGTTAACGAGATCTTTTGAATCAGATCAAGTATTTTAAACTGATTTTTGAAATCTAAAAATGCGGTTGGTTCATCTAAGATAAGTATCTTCGAATTATTCATTAAGGCTCTTAAAAAGAAAACAAGTTGAGCTTCCCCCCCACTTATCTGCATCAAAGATTTATCCTGTAAATATGAAAGATCAAATTCTTTTAAAAGGCTTTTTGCTTTTTCATAGTCTTTTTTTGAAGGAAATGTAAGAAAGTCTAATTCTGGATTTGCCCCCGTAACAATTGTGTCTAAAACATTGAAATCAATATTCGTAAGGGGATTTTGAGGGATAAAATGAACAATTTTAGAATATTGCTTGATGTTTAATCTTGTTATATCTTTATCATAAAACGTTATCTTCCCATCAAATTCATTTAAGATCTTTGCTAAAATTTTGAGTAATGTCGATTTCCCGCTTCCATTTGGACCCAGGATGCTAAAAATGCTAGATTCATCTATATCAAAAGAGATATCTGCTAATTCAAAATCATCTTTTAAATTATCCTTTAGGTAATTTGCATTTTTTTGCTTTATAAAACTATGTAAAAGTTTTCGATTATATGAAAAATTTAAATTTGAAACAGAAATTACCTGCATATTAATAGATTGTCTATTTGCTGATCATCTATATCAAGACCGTAACAGATCTTATAAAGTTCCTTAATGGTTGTTTTGAAATCTGAAAGATTCATAAAATTGAAAAGATATTTTAAATAGGAGATTCCGGCTATCATCTCAAAGGATGGTACATCCCAGGAAAGGATATAAGATGGGAATCTATATAAATTTTTGTTCTTTATTGCATTTATAAATGAGTATCTTGGATCATTTAAAATCTCATCTATTGTTTCTTTGGTATATTTTGAAAGTAATATATAATCTGGATTTAATTTTATCAATGTTTCAGGATTTATATCAACCTTTACCTTATCGAATTTGTTAGTGGAAAATATCGCATCCGAAATATTAACAAGCCAATATTGAAAAGAATTTGTTCCAAATGTTCTTAAAAGATTACTACCTGCAATATAAACTTTTGGTTTGGCTTTATTATTTTTGTTTTTTAAGTTTTCCTTATAAAAATTATTCAAGTAAAAAGAAATAAATCGAGATAATTCTGCTGCTTTTTCTTTCTTGTTGAAAATTTCTCCACATAGATTTAAGGCACCTAACAAAGCCTGATCATTTTCTACTTCAAGTTGTACAACCGGAATATTAAGCTCCATTATTTTTTTTAAATCTGGTCTTCCGATCTGAGATATGATAAGATCTGGTTTTTTTTCTATTAATTTTTCAAGCATTACCGAGTTCCCTACAAAAGATAATCCCCACTGAGTATATTCGGGAACAAGCTTTTGAAATCCTTCGCCAATTAAATTCTTCCCATATTGGGCATCTACAAGAATATCTTTAAGCCCAAGACCGAGCATAACCTGTGTTGAAAAAGGATCAAGGGTAATAACTCTTTCGATCTTATCTGGTAATTTAACAACATTTTTAGCCATATCTACTATGGTTCTAGTATCCGAACTCATAGATGAAAATAATATAAAGGTTAGAACAAACAAACCAATTATTAAAACAAACTTTGTATTAAAATTTTCTTTAATTTTATTAATATTAAACATAAAATTCTCCTATTTGATAAAATAATATAAATTTTACAAAATAAATCAATTTGAATTTTTTAATATTAATTGTATATTTTCTAAAAGGATTATCAAAATGTCTACAAAAACATCTGCTGCAATTCAAGTCCTACCTATTGGAATAGAAGGGAAAGAGGTTATTTACTCTTACATAGACCTTGCAATTAGTATCATAAAAGAATCTAAGCTTAATTATATGGTAACTCCATTTGAAACTGTTGTTGAAGGAAGTCTTGAAGATATCTTATCTTTATTTAAAAAAATCAATGAAAAATTACACCAAAGTGGAGTCAAAACACTTTGTATTAATATTAAACTTTTCAGTGGTGATATTGGCTCCATCGATGAAAAGTTAATTAAATATAGAAACGGAGAGTAAATTATGAAAAAGTTTTCTTTTATTTATTTTCTTTCTTTTTTATCTTTGATAATTTTTTTAATAATGTTTTTTAGTTTTCAAGGTTCTAATCCAGCAGATGCAAGCATACAGATAAGCGAAGGCACATTAAATAAATTTTTAATTGCAGTAGGAGATTTATCAAACACTGAAAAATTTTCTGTTTTAGGTTTATCTGGAACCTATACCTGGCTTGTTCAAAATCCTGCAATAACACTTCTTCCCGGTAAAGCTAAATTTACTGGTGATGTCACCATTACAATCAATCCAGGTAATATTGTCACAAAATCAAAAGCAGATGGCGAAGTATCTGTTAATTATAACCCCGAGAACAACAAAATACAGATAAGGGTAACAAAAGCTATTGTCGAAATAAAAACAAACATTCTTGGAAATATGGTAAAAATTGCGGAAATTGATCTTGCAAAATATTATCAGATTGCATTCGATTTTCCCGGTCCAAAACCTTTTGAAAAATTTGTTGATGTCAAAATGCCCAATAATACTATCAAAAAAATTCAGATAGATTTTATACCTGTTTTGACGATAACAAAAGGTTTTATAATTGTAGGTTCTGAACTAAGATATAAACCGGTCAAGTAGTTTAATTTTCATAATATACTTCATAAAAATATACATTATAAAATATACATTATAAAATATAAATCATAAATTATAAGGATGAAATATATGTTCACAATCGAAAATAAGATTGACATAATTCCAATTCCTTTCAAATTTGTAAATACCTTTTTGGTCTACTACAAATCAAATTATGTTATTATTGATACCGGATATCCTAAAGATTGTAAAAAACTTTATAGCAAAATTTCACTTCTCACCCTTGACCCTGATTTAACAAATCTTAAGGCTATTATAATAACTCATCATCATAGTGATCACTCTGGAGCTCTTTCTTACCTTAAAAAAATTAACCCAAATATAAGGGTAATTGCGCATAAAAAGACTTTTGAATACTTAAAAAAAGGAGATAATGACTTCGAACAGGGATATTATACAATATCAAGAACCTTACAGATATTAACCAGACTATCCCACAAACTTATCAAAAATTCCGGGAAATTTGAACCTTATTTTAAGAATGAAAATGATATTGAAATTGAAAATAAACCAATATTTGTTGATCTATTCAATTTTAATTTCTTAGAAGAAGAATTTATAGATGATAAAGATAAAAATCTTTATTTGAAGATTTTTCCTACAGTTGGGCATACAGATGATTCAATTTCAATATCCATCGATAAATATCTATTTGCAGGGGATTTAGTAGCTTCGAGTTTCAATATTTTTGGTAATAGATATTTACCTATTATATTTAATGATCTTGAAATTCTTTATAATAGCTGGAAAAATATCCTAAGTGAAAAAATCGAAATCATTTTACCATCGCATGGTGATAGCATAGAGAAAAATGAACTTGCTAAATATCTATTTTACTTTAAAAAAGCTTATAAAATTTAGGTAAGACATACTTATGGCGAAGTTTTATGCATTTACAATCTTTTCCCTGATAATTTTACTTTTTCTATTTTTTAGCTATTCTTTTGTTATTACACATATCGTTCCAATTAATCAAGAATTTATCCTTTCTATTAATCCTGGAGACAATTTAAATACTATACTCAAAATATTAAAAGAAAATGGTTTGAAAGGTAATAAATTTTTAATAAAACTCTATACAAGATTATTTTTTAAGAATTTGATAATAAAGATAGGTAGTTACCAGGTAGATGAATTTTCGACATATTGGTCTATCTTGCAGGATATAAACCGCGGAATTGGGATACCCCTTAAAATAACTATACCACCAGGTTTAAAACTTAGCGAAATTTCCGAGATTTTTTATAAAAACAAGATTATCACAAAAACAAATTTCTATAGCAAAATTACAAATCGAGATTTTTACAACAATTTTGACCTTTTACAGAATCCAAATATTTTAAATTACTGGCAAAAATTTAAAATTACCATTAATGAAAAGAGATTTGAAGGCTTTTTCTACCCGGAAACCTATACTTTTTCAAAGGGAACAGATCCTTATATTATTCTAATAGAACCAATTAAACATTTTTTCAAAATTCTGGGAAAATTTCCTATAGGTCAGTTAAGCCCTCTTGAAATATATAAAAAAATAATTATAGCCTCTTTAATTGAAGAAGAAGCGACGTTAGACGATGAAAAACCAATAATCGCATCTGTGATCTACAATAGATTGGCGAAAAACATGAGGCTCGAACTCTGCCCAACAGTTGAATATCTTCTTCCCTCTCACAGGAAAAACCTTACTTTAAATGATTTAAATATAAAATCACCATACAATACCTATATAAATAACGGGCTTCCTCCCACTCCAATCTGTAATCCATCTTTCGAATCTTTAAAAGCTGCTTTTTACCCTGCAAATACAGATTATCTTTTCTATGTCGCAAAAGGAGATGGTTCTCATTATTTCTCTAAAACATATTCTGAACATTTAAAATATAAAAGCAATTCCCAATTTTACTAAATTTTACCTTCATAAAATATTTTCATCAAAGTTAAATCTAACAATATAAAAAATTTAATTAAAATAAGCAAACAAAGATATTAAAAAATGCACCACAATTAATGTGGCGCGCAGATTTTAAAAAATTTCTTAATCAACATGAATGAAGAGCGTTTTCTTCTTTAGCTGATGTTTTAGAATATTTCTCTTAATATACTTCTTTTTTCTTTAAAGGAATAATTTCTGTTATAAAAGATTCAACCATCATCCATACAGCGATTATTATGGTAATAACTGTTATTGTAGATAGCAGCATGTTCTTTTGCCTAATAATATGATGTTGTTCCTGCGAAAGAAACTAGAAAAATAGCCATTAATGTTTTTCCCAATTCAACAGGAATACCAATTGCCTTCATCAAATTAGCGGCTCTTTCAACTATGGCCTTAAGTTGAGCTCCAAGAACTCCACCAGCCGTGGCTGAATATGAGGAATAGAAATTTAACCAACCCTGCTTCCTTGCACCATACGATCCGACACCTGCTGTTACAGCTATAATTATAAGAGTAACAAGCATACCTTCAGTAAGCATACCACCATAACCGACAAAAAGTGAATCTGATTCTTTTTCCAATTGCTTTACAGAAGTTCCAGAAGAAGCAAGACTATGAAAACCACTGATAGCACCACATGCGATTGTAACAAAAAGAATTGGCCATAAACTTGGTGCTCGTTCTGTATGATGTATTGCAGGTGCAACTACTTTTGGATGGCTAATAATTGTCCCCAACAATAAAACAGCCATAAGAACTAATAACTCATGTGAATTAATATAATCGCTTGGTTGCAACAATTTTTGAACTGGTAAAGTAGATGCAAGATACACATAGACCATTAGTATAATAATCCAGCTTATTATAGGGGTTATATTACCAATTTGAGGTATTGAAACAGGGACAAAAATACCAAGAACTGCAAAATCATACAATAAAATTACCCCAATAATTGAATAAACTGTGTCTGGTTTATTTTTCTTATACACAATATAACCAATAATTATAGCGATTGGTATTTCTATCCAGATAGAAAGAACACTTTGAGGATACATAACTAAAGGTAAACCCATTATCATTGCAAATACAGCTACGACAATCCATAGAAGAAAATTTATAAGTATTAAAAATATTATACCAACTCTATTGGATACAAGACCTCTTGTCATCTCTCCAATAGTTTTCCCGCCATGTGGGGATGAAATTATTAGAGATCTAAAATCCTGAACTCCTCCTATAATAATTGGTCCCAGTAATACCCATAAAAATGCAGGTAACCAACCCCAGATTACTCCTATTGCAGGACCAACTATAGGTCCGGTTCCTGCAATTGTTGTAAAATGGTGTCCAAAAAGAATATGATTTTTGGTAGGGGCATAATCTACATTCTCCTGAAAACTTTTTGATGGGACAGGATTATCATCTTTGAGACCAAAAAGCTTTTTCCCAAGCCACTTATTAGTCTTAAAATTTTAATTTTTATATATAATTTTTGTTAAATATTTAAATGTTTTATATTGTTAATCTTTTAAATTTTATTGACAATTATCTATTCTCATTTATAAAGTAACTATCTGAGAGGTAAAGATTTTAATCTGACCCTTAAGGATTCTTAAGAATGCTATATTAGACCAATTTCAGAGGAATTTTTCTGATGGAAAAGCGAATCGGTATTATTGGAATCATTATCGAAGATTCTTCAACGGTAGAACTTGTATCAAACATAATCCATCAATATCAGGATTTTATTCTTGGCAGGCAAGGTCTCAACCTAAAAGATCATAAAATCAAAATTATCAGTCTAATTATCGAAGCTACCACAGATGATATTGGTTCATTTACAGGTAAATTAGGAAAACTTCAGGGTGTTAAGGTTAAATCTATCCTCTCTAAAAAGAAGGAGGATAGTAATGTCAACAATAATGACAAAACCTAAAAGTTTTATCGATAGAGAAAGACTTTATCAATTAATTTACAATACTGAAAACAACCATTCAAAAACAAAATTTTATCAGATTATTTCAAAATCTCTTTTACTTAAAGGTTTAAATACCGAAGAGGCTGCTTTTTTACTTAATATTGAAGATGATGAGCTTATTCAAAAGATATGTGAAGCAGCTTCAAGGGTAAAGGAACTTATATATGGTAAAAGGTTAGTTCTTTTTGCCCCTTTATACATTGGAAACAATTGTTCCAACAACTGTCTTTATTGTGCGTTTAGGAAAGATAACACTGGATTAAGACGAAAAATTTTGAATATGGAAGAAATTGAAAAGGAAATAATTTCATTGCTCAGTCAGGGTCATAAAAGAATATTGATGTTATGCGGAGAATCAAATGATATAGATTTAAATTATTTTTGTAAGGCAATAGAGAAAGTGTATTCTGTAAATTATAATGGAAATACAATCAGAAGAATTAATGTAGAAATTGCACCTTTAAGTGTTGAAGGATTTAAAAAACTAGCCAAAGAAAAGATAGGAACATATGCTTGCTTCCAGGAAACTTATGATGAAATTCTCTATGATAAATACCATATATCAGGACCTAAAAAAGATTATTTAAACAGATTGTTTGTAATGGATAGAGCTATGGAAGCAGGGATCAATGATGTTGGTATAGGTGTGCTTTTCGGACTTGCAGATTATAGATTCGAAGTTCTATCACTAATTGAACATGCAAAACATTTAGAAGAAAAATTTGGTGCAGGTCCCCATACTGTTAGTGTTCCAAGAATAGAACCTGCAAAAGGAGCTCCTTTATCAACAAATATCCCGTATCCTGTCTCAGATAAAGATTTTAAGAAAATTATATCAATCATCCGTATAGCACTTCCATATACTGGAATCATTCTTTCTACAAGGGAAAGTGAAGATTTAAGAAAAGAACTATTTCATTATGGTGTCAGCCAGATTTCTGCTGGTTCTAGAACAAATCCCGGTGCTTATTCAAATTCTGGTGAGGAAAGTACAGAGCAATTCCAGTTAGGTGATCATAGAAGTCTTGAAGAAGTTATATCTGCTCTTGTCGACGATGGATTTATACCTTCATTTTGCACTGGATGTTATAGAATGGGAAGAGTTGGAAAGGATTTTATGGATCTTGCTAAACCTGGTTTAATTCAGAAATTTTGCATGCCAAACGGTATTTTCACATTTGTTGAATATCTAGTAAATTTTGCTTCTGAAAAGACTAAAGATAAAGGTATAAGACTTGTTGAAAAATTAGTTTCTGAAATTAAAGATGAAAAATTAAAAACAAAAGTAAATGAAGGGATAAAAAAAGAACTTGAAGGGATAAAAGATGTTTACTTTTAATACTAAGTTATCTCATCCCATTTTAACACACTATAAAAAACATGATTTTAAAAATATTATTTTCGAAATAAGAAATTTAAATATTTCAGACTTGCAATCCTGGTATATTCAGCAAAAAACTGAAGATATTATTGGTATTGCCAGTTCAATAAGTGAGAAGATTTATCATAATAAGGTTTATTTCAGAGGTCTTATCGAATTTTCAAATAAATGCAATTGCAATTGTCTTTATTGTGGTATTAGAGCTGAAAACAAAAATATTTTTAGATATTCATTAGAAAACCAAACAATAATAGAGATAATAAAAAGTGGAATAAATGCAGGATTTAAAACATTTGTATTACAAAGTGGAGAAGATCAAAGTAAAATCCCCGATAAAATAACTGAATTATTAAAAAGTATTAGAAAAGATATACCAAAAAATATAGCAATAACTCTTTCCTGCGGAGTTTATACTTATGAAGTATATGAAGAATGGAAAAAAGCTGGAGCAAATAGATATTTACTTCGTTTCGAAACTTCAGATGAAAATTTATTCAAAAAATTATGCCCAGGTAAATCGCTACAAAAAAGGATTGAGGCTTTAGAAAATCTAAAAAAACTTAACTATGAAGTAGGTTCTGGCTTTATGGTAGGTCTTCCAGATGAAACATTAGAAACAAGATTAAAAAATATAATTTTATCTAAAGAATTGAACTTAGACATGGTTGGTATTGGGCCATTTATTCCTCATGATCAAACTCCTTTAAAAGATTATAAACCCTTGAATATAGAAGAATCTATAAGATTAACTGCTCTTTTAAGGATATTTCTTCCTTATTCTAACATACCTGCAACTACAGCAGCTGGAACAATAGATCCGCTTGGAAGAGAAAAGATGCTTATGGCTGGAGCGAATGTATTGATGCCAAACCTTACTCCAACAATTGTAAAAAAACATTATCTTCTATACCCAAACAAAATTTGCTTAGATGAGGATGGATTTCAATGTATCTCTTGCTTGAGTAGAAGAATTGAAAGTATCAGTAAAAAGGTTAGCTGGGAAAGAGGTGATAGCTTTTCATTTCAGAAAATAAAATAAATTAAGCTAGAAGATTACTAAATATTAAGCATAATATTGAATTAATTTGTATCACAGTTATTTAATTTTTAAAATTATAATTTAATTAAGGATATTATTATGTACTATAGTGATCAAACTTTACTGGCAATAGAGAATTTTGGTAAATCTAATCTACCACATAAAGTTACAAGAGCATATGCTGAGGTAAAAAAAGCATGTATACTTGCGATTCAAAACACAGAAGGTTTTTATGAAAGTATAAAATTTGATGCGATAATAGAGGCAATAGATGAAATTATTCAAGGCATGTGGGATGAGGAATTTGTAGTCCCCCTAAAACAGGGAGGAGCTGGAACAAGTATAAATATGAATGTTAATGAAGTTATCGCAAATAGGGCAGAAGAAATTCTTTTTAAAAAATACAATGTAAATGAAAAAGTAAATCCTCTTAACGATATAAATAGATACCAATCAACAAATGACACCTTCCCAGCCGCTATAACTATTGTGTTTTTAAGGGATCTTTACACAATTGAAAAATTAACTATAGAAGTTCAACAAGCACTTGTTGAAAGGGAAAAACAATATACCAATACACTTATCATGGGTAGAACTGAACTTCAAGATGCATTACCAATGACACTAAATCAGGTTTTTAGTTCATGGGCTGGAATGTTTGAAAGAGATAGATGGAGACTTCATAAATTAAAAGAAAGAATAAGAATTGTCCCAATAGGTGGTACTGCTATTGGAACAAGTTTTTCTGCTCCAGTTGAATATGTTTATAAAGTTGAGTTATTTCTGAAAGACATAACCAAACTTCCTCTTTGCAGATCTCAAAATCTTCCAGATAGTATATCAAATCATGATGATTATAGTGAATTGGCACTAGGTTACAAACTTTTAGCAAATAACATTCAAAAGATGACAGAGGATTTCTTGCTATATACATCAAGTATATGCAGGGAAATGGTTCATCCAGAATTACAATATGGTTCGACGATCATGCCAAATAAGGTTAATCCTGTTTTGCTTGAGTGGGTTAAAGGTCTTTGCTTAAAAATCAAACATCTTGCAAACCTTGTTAACGACTACAATGTAGAAGGAAACTTTCAATTGAATGCTTTTTTACCATTTATACTTGAGGTCCTTTTAGAGATAACTGAACTTTTGACAAAAGCTCTGGTTGGAATAAAGAAATTTATAGAAATTGTTATAATCAATGAAGATAAAATGAAAGAAAATATAGACAATTCGAAGGCTATTTTCAATCTATTATTACCTATTATCGGATATGAGAAGACTAAAAATCTACTAAAAGAGCTACAAAATTTAAATGATTTTGATAAAGTCATAGATTATCTTACAAATATTGGAATTGACCATAAAATTATTTCAGATTTAAAAGAAAAAAAGTTAACAGGTTTTATAAGAAATATCAATAGGAGCTAATGATGATAAAGACACCAACTTCTGAGAGACTTAAAATAGTTTTATTTGGAAAAAGAAATGCTGGAAAATCTTCTTTAATAAATCAGATAGCTAAAAAGGAAATAGCTATTGTATCGGACCATCCTGGAACAACAACTGATCCTGTATCTTTTCCGATGGAACTTGGTGATCTTGGACCAGTGGTTTTTGTAGATACAGCTGGTTTAGACGATGAAGGAGAATTGGGTAAACTTAGAATCGAGAAAACCTTAGAAAAATTAAATATAGCAGATATCTGTATCTTTGTAACACCTGCAAACGAACCTTTAACAGAAAAAGAACTTCAAATTTATAATAATATTAAAGAAAAAAAACCTACCATAGTTGTTTTTACATTTTTTGAAAGTATAGACAGGATAATTGAAGATAAAAAAAGGTTTTTACAAGAGAAGTTTGCAGCGGTAGATAATATAAAATCTATTGGAATTTTAGAACTTAGAAAAACTTTAATTACGATGAGAGAATTCATAAATCCCGAACCAGATTTACTTGATAATATAGTCAATGAACAGGATCTTGTACTTCTTGTAGCACCTATTGACCTTGCAGCACCTAAAGGAAGGTTGATATTACCACAGATTGAAACTATAAGAGAATTGTTGGATAAAGATTGTGGGGTTTTCATTGTAAAAGAAAGAGAATTAAAGTATTTTTACAGCAATATGAATCCAAAACCAAAATTAGTAATAACAGATAGTCAGGTATTCCACAAGGTAAGCGCCGATATCGATGAAAATCAGCTTTTAACTTCATTTTCTATATTGATGGCTAATAAAAAAGGAGATCTTATACCATTTATAAAAAGCATAGAAAAAATATCAAAACTAAAACCTTTAAGTAATGTTTTAATTCTTGAAATGTGCAGTCATCATGCACAACCTGATGATATAGGAACAGTTAAAATACCAAGATTGATAAATCAACTTATTGAACCCACAATTAAATTCACCTGGAAAAAACAGATAAAAAGTGAAGAAGAATTAAATGGATTCGATGCAGTAATAATGTGTGGTGGGTGTATGGTTACAAGACAGCAATACACTCACACAATGAAAATAATTGAAGAAAAAAAGATTCCACTTTTAAATTATGGATTATTTTTTGCATGGGTAAATGGTCTACTTCCAAGGGCAATAGAGGTTTTCCAGGGATTATATAACATTTATAGAACAATTTACAAATAAGCTTTAATAAATATCTATTAGACTAAGATAATTTTGCCTAAATTGAGTAAAACCTGCAATTGAATTAAGAAATATCCTAGAATTAAATAGATATCTATTTTTAAGATTTGAATCATATAAGTTTAATATTGTATTTGCGAGACTTTCTGGTTCCTGTAAAAAGCAAATAGAGCCAGATGGTCCAAAACCTAAAATCTCGGGTAGAGCACCACTTGCTAAGGCAACAACAGGTTTGTTATGTGTGAATGATTCAAGCGCCACAAGTCCAAATGTTTCCCTCCAACTCTTCAACGAAGGCACTACAAGCATATCAATGCTATCGAAAAATTCTTTCTTATCTTTTATAAAACCCTTAAAATTTATTCTTTCTACAAGATTTTTCTGTACTATTTTTTCTCTTATAAATTTTTCATATTCACTATTTTCAAAATTACCAGCTACAACTAAATTCCATCTTTTATTTTTCTCTGTATCTCCATTAAGAAAAGCAATTGCATCTATCAAAAGATCTAAGCCTTTTTCTTTTGTTATTCTTCCTAAGAATCCAATATTTATCTCATTTAAATTTATCTTTTTTTTATCCTCTTCTTGATTATTTTCTATATCTACTGTGGGATATTCTTCTATTTTTGTTGAATTATAAATTACTTCAATTTTTTTTATAAAATAGGGAAATTGCTTTTTGATAACATTAGCACAGAAAAAAGATGGAGCGACAATCTTGAATGCATCTTTTAAAAAGAAAAAATTTGGGAAAAAGTTTAGCCTAAAACTATTGTGCCTTACGATTATAATTTTAGTTTTAATAAGCCTGTGGATAAATGAAGCGATGTAATATTGCCTTGCGGTATGAATAAAAATCACTTTTGGTCTATAAATTTTACAATATTTTATAATGGAAGTAATGGTCTTTAGCGGGTTTCTGTTTAGCGGTAAAAAAGCGGAATTATTTTTAATTAAAATTTTAATAATATCCGAATCTTCATAGACTATATGAAAAAATTGATATTTTTCTTTATAGATCTTTCCCAATAAGATTGTATACTCATCTACCCCACAATGACTGGTTGATCCATTTATTGAAAAAATAATATCTTTTTTATCCATTTTTACCTAGAAAAACGAAATTATGCTTTTTAATTATTATTGGAAACTTGATGTTATAATATTTTAAATTCTTTTCGGAAAATTGTATTAAATTATATCTTTCAATAGAATCCTTATCTTTTAAAATAAATTTTTCAAAATCTTTTTTTGTAATTACAATATCTTTATTTGATAGATTAAAAAAACCTAAATAAGACAAGGTTTCTTCCATTGCCAGATAAAAGTCTTTTTTAATAAATCTTCTAGTGACAAATTTCTTTTCATTAAGGAACCTGCTCCAGATAATAAATTCGCTAAAAAGATCCTTATCTAAGCAATCACAATCATCTGAAATCATAAATTGACTTGCTAATATATAATCTATAATATTTACAAGAAGTTTTTCTTCTTTTGTGAGTTTTATCTTAGAATTTCTGAAAAATCCAACATCTGGGTCTGAGATATAAACGGTAGAATTTAATATAGATCTATTTATTGTATCAGTAAGGCTCATATATGCAGATGGTCTTCCTTCGTAACCGGCAATTTTACCTATTAACAATTCCCATTCTTCCCTGGTATCTGCTCCAATTCTCATTATCTGATAAAATGGATATGAAAGCTGAATAGGTGCACCGCATCCAAGTAGTATGGTATCATCTGGCAACGATTTTATAAGCTTATTTTGAAAAATATTATAATAATAAGCAACTCCATGATCTTTGTTTTTATTATTTCCTTTAACAAGTCCTGCATAAAGAAAATCTAGTTTTAAAAACTTAAAACTATATCTTTCAACAAGTTTTTTAACCTCATCCACTATATAATCTTGTGTTTCTTCTATTGAAAGATCGTATGTATAGAAATCCCCACCCCAAAGTGGAATATTACCGCAAGAAATAGGTTTATCTTCTTTATCCTTTAAAACCCAATCATATCTATTTTTGTAAACTTCTGAATCCTTTAATAAAGCCAAAGGTGCCATCCATATACCAGGCAAAAGACCCTTTTCTGAAATTTTTTTAGATAGATTTTCCAGTGGTGTTGGAAATTTATCTATATTGGCTACCCAAACTCCTACTCTTTTTTCCCATCCATCATCTATCTGGAAAACAGATTTTGCATTTATATTAAATGGTTTAAATGTTTCATTTAGTAAATCCATATTTTTAACTATCTCTTTTTCCGTTATAGATGTATAGTAGTTATACCACGATTCCCAACCAAAAACATGATTGCTCCCTTCATCGTAAATACCTGCTTTTTTAAGTCTTTCATAGGACTTAAAAATTTCACCTTCAAATAAAATCTTAATAGAATTTTTTAACTCAAAAAGATTATTTGCATCAATTATATAGATAGAATCAAGAGTAATCCCACCTTTCATAATTTCATCATCAAACCCGAAGTGTATTTCAAGAAAGTTTTTCTTTTTATCAAAGATAAAAGTAGTTGGATATACTTTATCTTTAGAAATAAATGTAATATTCTTTTGGGAAGGTATCTTTTCCAAAAATGTCATGTAGAAATTTGATGTAAAATATCTATTTTTTACTATTTTGGGTTCAAAATCAGATTTTATAAATCTAAGTAAATCCGGTCTTATTCTAATATTTGTCTGGGATTCCTTAATATTATATTCATAAGCCTTAGACCATGACTGAAAGCCATTTGTCAAGATAGACTCAATATTAAAATCGAAGGAGTTGCTATTTTTATAATTAATTAAAAAATCCTTTAAATTTAACTTTAAAATCAGGGCTTCAACTTTAACCTGCTCTTTAATTTCTGCCTTTATAATTAAATTAAATAGATTTTTATCCTTTTTTAATAAATCTATTTTAGCATCGATATTTTGATTATTTAAAAATAATTTACAATCCATAATTATCCCTTTTTAATTAAATCATACATT
>DYJT01000013.1:43724-46286 GCA_020722965.1 Brachyspira murdochii
TATTTAAAAATAATTTACAATCCATAATTATCCCTTTTTAATTAAATCATACATTACAGATGTATTGCCTTATCTATCGATGCAAGTGCTGCTTCAATTAAGGTTTCTGTCAATGTTGGGTGTGGGTGAACAGATTTAAAAAGTTCCTCTACCTTCATCTTATTTTCAACAGCTATCACTCCTTCCATTACCATATCTGTAGCATGAGAACCAATTATGCTTACCCCCAGAATTTGATGTGTCTGGGTGTCTGTGATCACTTTTACAAAGCCTTTACTTATACCCATCGCTCTTGCTTTACCATTTGCTATAAAAGGGCATATCCCTACTTTATATTTTATACCTAATTTTATGCAATCCTTTTCCCTCAAACCAGTTGTAGCTATTTCAGGTATTGTAAAGATAACCGATGGAATTGAACTGTAATTTACTTTTTCACTTCCACCTAAAATATTACTAACAGCAACTTCACCCATTTTTGATGCGCTATGAGCAAGCATCAATTTCCCTGTAACATCGCCTATTGCATAAACATCAGGATTTTTTGTTTTCATATAATCATCGATCTTAATAAAACCTTTTTCATTGAGTTCAACCCCAATCTTATCAAAACCTTCTGGTAAGATGGGTCTTCTTCCAACACTTAAAAGTATATTTTCGAAAGTAAATTCTTTGGTAGTGCCATCAGACATTTCTGCCTTGACTAAGAAACCACTATCATTTTTTATACATTCCTTAACCTTTGTTGAGCAAATTATAGTCAAATCTTTATTTTTCTTGAAACTATCTGTTAATTCTTTTGAAATATCCTCATCTTCTGTAGGAATCAGCTGTGGCATAAGTTCAATAATGGTTATTTTAACTCCAATTTTAGAAAAGAATGTTGCAAATTCGCAGCCAATAACTCCACCACCAATTATTCCTAAACTTGTGGGAAGTTTTTCAATATTCCATATATCATCGGAAGTCCATACTTCAGGAATATTAAATGGAGAAAACTTTACTGGAGCCGAACCCGTGGCTATGATGAGTTTATCATAAAAAATTTCTGCAATCTTTTCTGTCTTATCTTTATTAAAAACTTCAAGCTTTTTATCTTTCTCTATTACTGCTTCACCAGAAATAAGTTTAACATTTGCCTTCTGCAAAAGAAGTTCTATCCCTTTTCTCGAAGTTGTAACGGCTCTGCTTCTATGTTTAACAATACCCTCATAATTAAGTTTTGCATCACCAATTGTGAGACCAATTCTTTTAGAGTTTTCAATCTCTTCCATAACATTTATAGAAGAAAGCATAGCTTTTGTAGGTATACACCCATAATTTGTGCAGGTTCCACCAACTTTGTCTTTTTCAATAATAGCAACACTTTTACCTTCTTTACCAGCACAAATAGCGGCTACATAACCACCAGGACCAGCTCCTATAATTGCAATATCTACCTTAATTGAACCCATTTATCCTCCAGAATATAATTGCAATAAGTCTAACTTATTAATTTAAAAAATTTAATTAATGTCAATTCATTTAAAAATTAGACACATACACTAATGTTAAATAAAGATTTGTAGTAAAGTTAGCGTTATAATGAAAAATCAATATATTATTGCGGTCTTGCCATCTTTTCTATATATATTTATTTTTGAACTAAAAAGATCTGTTATCTGCTTATCGGTAATTTCAAAGGTATTTTCTATAAATGAAATTTTACCATTTTTAATGCCACATATCTTTTTTGAATATGAAAAGGCAAGTTGTAAATCATGAGAGATTGCTACAATAGTTTTAAACTCGTGTTGATTTAAAAATTTTAAGATCTCATAAAATTCCTTTTTATGCCCTATATCCAGGTAAGAGTCTGGTTCATCCAACAAAAGTATCTCGCTTTCACTTGTGAGAGCCTGTGCTAACATAACTATCCTTTGCTCTCCTCCTGAAAGATTCGAAAAATTTTTATCCTTAATATTTGATATTTCCAATTTTTCAATATAATTTAGTGCTATTTCGTAATCCTTTGAATTATAATCTTCAAAAATTTCCTTATAAGGATATCTACCCATAACTACATAATCTAAGACATTAAAGTTAATATCTGAAGGTATCTTTTGAGGAAGATAAGAAATTTCCTTTGCAATCTCTTTTCTTTTCCAATTTTTTAAATCTTTATTTTTTAAGTAAATATTACCAGATACAGGATTAAATTCTTTAATAATAAGTTTTAAAACAGTTGTTTTCCCACTTCCATTTGGGCCTACTATAGAAATAAAATCATTATTTTCTATCCTTAAAGAAAGATGATCCAGAAGAATTCCACTCTCTATTGAATAGAAAAAAGTTATATTATCTATACCTAAAGCTGTAAAAGATAAAGTTTTATTTGATTCTTGCTTTTTCATAAAGGATTTTTGCTTATTAAACGGTTAATATATCAATAATTATAAATATTTGACAATTAATTAAATAAGGTTTTACTTTTATCAATAATTAATTGAAATTTTAAAATGTCAATGAAAGGATAAAATTATAAAAGGATAAAATTATAAAAGGATAAAATTAAATATGCAT
>DYJT01000013.1:46386-54139 GCA_020722965.1 Brachyspira murdochii
AAAGGATAAAATTATAAAAGGATAAAATTATAAAAGGATAAAATTAAATATGCATAAAATTACGCAAAATGAGTTTCTGGAAAAAATTTCCGAAATTGCCTTCATGATTGAAAAAGATAAACAATCTCTTTTAGAAAATCTTTATAGAACACATCCTGCATCCTCATTCTTTTTTGAATCTATTAAAAGCCTTGAATTTCATGAACCAACTAAGGTTATTTTTAATAAACTATTAATATCTGCTGAAAATGCTGTATTAGCATTTTTTTCTCTTTCCAAACAATCACCACTTGTTAAATCTGTTAGCATTGATCTATATAAAAATATCTTGAATAAAAATAAAGAAGATTTTATGGCAATTGCCGATGGTGATACACTCAATAAGGAAAAGATAGAGAGTTTTTTACTTAATTCATTACAACCTTCGGTATATATGATGCTTTACCTTTCTTTTCCGAAGATTGCCGAAAATGAATGGGATAAAAGCATAGCCTTTCTTGTTTTTTTAAGGGTAAAATCATTCTTAGATTGCCTTTCACTATCTTATTGATTTTTTATAAAAATTTTTATTAACATTAAAAACTAAAGGAGCAAAAGATGATATGGTATAATGACCAATTTTTAAGAAAAATTCCTAAAACAGATTTACATCTTCATCTCGATGGTTCTTTAAGGATATCTACTTTGATAGATCTTGCTAAAAAACATAACGTAGAGCTTCCCTCATATACCGAAGAAGGATTAAGGGAAACTGTTTTTAAGAAATCTTACAAAAATCTGGATGAGTATCTTAAAGGATTTGCCTATACCTGTGCCGTGATGCGAGATATAGAATCGATAGAACAGATATCGTATGAACTTGCTTACGATAGTTTTGAAGAGGGAGTCAGATATATTGAGGTAAGGTTTGCCCCACAGCTATTGATGAACGACAAACTCAGTTTCGAACAAATTGTAAAAGCGGCTGATAAAGGCTTAAAAAAAGCGCGAGACGAAATAAATAAAAATATTACTGAATATGAGCCAGAATTTGATTTTGGAATAATTATCTGCGCGATGAGATTTTGCAATGAAAATTTTTCACCATTTTACAGGACATTTTTCAATTTGCATAAATACTCTTCACAAAGAGAGATAATAAAACTCGCTTCTTTGGAAGCAGCAAAAGCGGCTGTTTATCTAAGAAAGAATACCGATGTCCAGGTTGTTGGTTTCGACATAGCTGGCAGTGAATATGGTTACCCGGCAGATCATCATACAGAAAGTTATAAATATATTCATGAAAATTTCTTGCATAAAACGGTTCACGCGGGAGAGGCTTTCGGACCAGAATCAATCTTTCTGGCAATCACGGCACTTCATGCAGACAGAATCGGGCATGGATTATTCCTATTTGATGAATCTATGATAACCAATGATGAGATAGTAGACAAGAAAAAATATATAGAAGATCTTGTAAATTATATCGCAGACAGAAGGATAACCATCGAAGTCTGCTTATCCAGCAATCTTCAAACCGTTCCACAGATCAAAGATATTAAGCAACATTCCTTGAAAAAAATGCTTGAAAATAAGCTTTCGGTTACATTTTGTACCGATAATAGGCTTGTCTCATCAACAACAGTTTCACAGGAATTAAAATTGGCTTTAGATAACTTTAATATAAGTCAAAGACAACTAAAAGATATTATTGTTTATGGCTTCAAAAGATCTTTTTACTATAAGCCATATCCTAAAAAAAGAGAGTATGTTAGAAAAGTGATAAACTACTATGAAAAGCTAGAAAAAGAACTTCTATAAAATGTTTTTGATTAATGTTAAAATCATACTAAAAACTATACCAGAAAGAACATTTGCGATTGCCTGACTTTTAAAATCTGAAGCTTTCTGCTTATCCTTGAATATTGAAGCTACTAACTCTATTAATAAATAGGTCAAAATTATAGTTCCCAGTAAGATAAGCAGAAAATCCCCAGATTCAAATCTTATAAAAATTTTCTTAAATTGTTCCATTATAAAAAAGACAGAAGCTGTTAGTAGACCAAAGAAAAAATCTCTATAATAATTAGCTGTATTAATATTTTTAAAAATTAAAGGATAAATTAAAAGAACAAGAACTAATATTAAAACGCCGATTGAATCCAGTAAAATAATTTAAAACAAATGATAGAGTCATTATTAATACCAGTATTTAAATAAAGTATAACATCAAAAAATGTTTGTTTTTCAAACAATCCCTCTCTAAACCTTGATAATATATTCTTTTTCTGGCTCTACAGCATTAGAATTATTAAATCCCGAATCTATTAAATGCTGCTGTAAAGAATAGATGGCTTGTTTTTCGCCATGTACTAAAAATATATTTTTAATCCTTTTTATATCATAATTTTTTAAATAATCTAATATTTCCAGATAATCTGCATGAGCCGAGAAGGCATCAAAAACAGCTAACTCTGCATTATTTTCATAAAAAGTTCCAAATATCTTAATCTGTTTTTCCTTATTCAATATTCTTCTTCCGAGGGTGTTTTCAGCCATAAAACCAACTATACAGACAGCATTTTTAGGATCTTCCACTGAATTTGCAAGATGATGCAGTACTCTTCCTGCTTCAGCCATCCCACTTGAAGATATTATAATACACCTTCCAATCTTATTTAATCTTTTGGATTCTCCAACAGATGTTATATAGATCAATTCATTGAAACCAAATGGGTTTTCTCTATGTTTTATGAATGCATCGATAGTTTCCTGATCATAATATTCTTTATATTTTTCAAATATCTTTGTTATGTTAATTGACATTGGACTATCTATATATATTTCAAGATTTAGTGGTATCTTCTTTTTATCTTTTAAAAGATGAACCAAATATATTAATTCCTGTGTTCTACCAATAGCGAAACTTGGTATAATGATCTTCCCACCCCGGCTATAAATCTTATTTATGAAATCTGATAGTGATTCTTCGAGATTTTTAAATTCAGAATGAATTCTGTTTCCATAAGTTGATTCGCAGACGACATAATCAATATCTGAATCTATCCTGGGATCTCTTAATATTGGCATCCCTTTTCTTCCTAAATCTCCGGTAAACAATATCCTTGTTTTCTTTTGCGAATCTTCATTAATTTCGAATACAACCTGCGAAGAACCAAGAATATGTCCTGCATCTATAAGTTTAAACCTTACACCATTGCCAAGGTCATAATAGCTTTCATAAGGCAAACTTTGCCATAGTTTCATGGTTTTTTCAATATCCTGTTCATCATATAATGGCTCTTTATCTTCAAATTCTTTTCCTTCTTTGTGTGCCTTCTTTTTAAGATATTCAATATCGCTTTTCTGAATATGAAAAGAATCTTTAAGCACAATTTCAGCAATTTCTTTAGTAGCTGCTGTGGAGAAAATGCTTTTATTAAAACCCTTTTTAACAAGGGTAGGGTAATTTCCACAGTGATCAAAATGCCCATGAGTGCATATCGAATAATCTAATTTTGAAGGGTCAAATGGCAAATTTCTATTTTTGCTTTCGACTTCCTTTCTTCTTCCCTGAAACATCCCACAATCTATTAAGATATTTAAACCATTTGCCATCAAAAGATGTTTTGAACCAGTTACTTCCATCGCACCACCATAAGAGATAAGCTTAATACTCATGTTTTTTATCCTGATTTGTTTTATCTTAAATACTATCTTTATCTAATATTATATTCATTTTTAATTTAAATTTCTTAAATTTATCTAATATTTATCTTATATTAAATTTATTTTACACTAATACCTTCATGCAATAGTATCCTTTTTTTAATTTCCACCCCCTGCCCATAGCCACCAAACCAACCTGCTGTTCCATCACATTTAATGACTCTATGACAGGGGATAATTATCAAAGTTCTGTTACTACCAACTGCATTTCCAACGGCTCTGCTCGCATTTGGTTTACCAATATTTATTGCTACATCTTTATATGTTTCTACTTTACCAAATGGGATTTCCAAAAGATGATTTAATACTTTTTTTTGAAAATCTGTATAGAAAGTAAAATCAATTAAAACAGAAAATTTGACAAATTTTTTATTTAAATATTGTTGCATCTGGTTTTTCAAAATTTCAAAATTGATTTGTGAAATCTCCGATAGGCTTTGAGGTGCATCTTTTAACTTAACTATCTTTATTTTATCTTTCATTTTTGATGGGACAACAATTTCGTCGTTTAATAGCATTTGATAAAGACCATTACTGGAAAAATAGCAGTAAAATTTACCAAATATGGAATTTAATTCATATTTAACAAGGTATATCATCATATTATCTTTTTCCTTTTTAACTTTTTTCAATTTATGTTTTTTCAATTTATTATTATAATAAAATTTGATAAGATTCAATATTTATAAGATTAAATTTTTAACATAATTTAATTGATAAACATAAAAATTTTAATATAATATAAGTGAAATTTGATTAAATGGTAGGGAAATATTTTTATTTGTAAAGATTAATTTTTAATTAAAAGGAGATTTTTATGGAACTTTCTATCGCCAAAACAAAAGATTTTATTAATCTTCACTCAAACATGGCAAACAGACATGGCCTAATTGCTGGTGCTACAGGAACTGGTAAAACCGTTACATTACAGGTAATAGCGGAACAATTTTCATCGATAGGGGTTCCTGTTTTTATGGCAGATGTTAAAGGCGATCTTGGCGGTATATGCATTAAAGGAGAGATTACCGAAAAATTAGCCGAAAGATTTAAAAAAATTGGAATTGATAATCATAAGTTTGACGGTTTCCCTGTTCAATTTTGGGACATATACGCCGAAAATGGGCATCCTGTTCGGGCAACTATTTCAGATATAGGTCCTTTATTATTATCCAGAATACTTGATCTTACTCCAACACAGGAGTCTGTTTTAAACATTTTATTCAAAGTCGCTGACGAAGAAGGATTACTCTTAATTGATTTAAAAGATTTTAAATCCATGCTTTCATATATTCAAGAAAATATAAAGCAAATTTCAACGGAATATGGTCTTGTATCATCTCAAAGTGTTTCTGCAATCCAAAGAGCATTACTATCCCTTGAAAAAGAAGGTGCAGAAAGCTTTTTTGGAGAACCGATGCTGGATATTTACGACATGATGAAGGTGGATCATAATGGGAAAGGATTTATAAACATTCTAGCCGCAGATAAACTTTTACTAAATCCAAAGCTATACTCCACTTTCTTATTATGGATCCTGAGTGAACTTTTTGAAAATTTAAAAGAGGTTGGGGATCTTGAAAAACCTAAATTTATATTCTTTTTTGATGAAGCACATCTTTTATTTAAAGATACTCCATCTATTTTAATCGAAAAGATTGAGCAGGTTGTCAGATTGATTAGATCTAAAGGTGTTGGAATTTATTTTATAACTCAAAGCCCACTGGATATTCCTCAAAATATTCTTGGACAATTAGGTAACAGGGTTCAGCATGCTCTAAGAGCATATACACCATCTGATCAAAAGGCTGTTAAGGTTGCAGCTCAGACATTCAGACAGAATCCCGAATTCTCAACCGAAATTGCAATTTCTGAACTTGGAGTTGGAGAGGCTTTAGTTTCATTTCTAGATAATGAAGGCAGGCCATCGGTCGTTGAAAGAGCATTCATTCTTCCACCAAAATCTAAAATTGGACCAATTGGTGAAAATGATAAAAGAAAAATAATCCAGTCAAGCATCATTTATGGAAAATATGAAAAGATTGTAGATAGGGAGTCTGCATTTGAAATACTTAAAAAAAGATCTGAAGAAAGACAAAAACAAATCGAAGAAGAAACTTTAAAAGCGAATGCTATTAAATCTCAAAAAGAAAAAGAACTTGAGGAGAAAAGAGCCTATGCTTCACAAAGGCAGTATTATGACTATGGACAAAGAAGAACAAGAGAATATCCAAGAAAACAGGAAAATATTCTTGAAGATGTTGCCAAGAGTATGTTAAGGTCAACTGCCCGAAATGTTGGTTACTCTATGGGGCGTAAGCTTGCAAGAGGAATTTTGGGTTCACTTTTGGGTTAATTTTTCTTCAACTTCTTTTAATTTTTCATATACTATTTTATCTATATTTTCTTTATCTTCTTCTGTAAGCAAAGATGTATCTATCGGCCTTAAAAAGTTGATACTGATTTCTACATCTTTATTTATGTGCATGCCCCCTGGTTTTATAACCCGGCTTGCATTATAAATATAGATTGGAGCAATTTTAACATTAGCCGAAACAGCAGCGGATAGCCCGCCTTTTCTGAAAGGCTTTATAAAACCATCGGGGCTCATTACAGATTCTGGAAATATTATTAACGAATTACCGTTTTTAAGACTCTGATATATAGATTTGTAAGCCTTAATGAGTCCAACCCTATTTTTTTTGTCTACAAGAACACCTCCTAATGATTTTACCCAATAGTTTGTTACAAAAAAAGATGAAAATTCTTTATTGGCAATATAAGCGGAAGGTATTGGAATTGTAGCAGAAAGTATTGGTATATCGAATGGTGATGAATGATTCGATGCAAAAAGATATGTAGAAGATGGATTTAATTCTTCTTCAAATGTAACTTCGAACTTAACTCTTGCGATTTTTAATGATCTTAATCCCCATTTTTTCATCTCATTAAAACCGAAATTTTTAAAAAACTTAAATTTTTTTAGAATAAAACCTAGAGGGATACTCCATCCTAACCATAAGGTTACAAGAAGAATTTTAAATATAATCCAAAAGCTTTTTTCTTCAAAAGCATTTTTCAGAAAAAAGATTATATCGAAACCAGTTTTTTTTATCATTGCGGAATATCTATGCCCATCTTTTTTATTCACATCCATTTTAAATCCATTTTTAATATAATTGTTAACGAAATTAAATAAAATTTTTATATTTCGTCAATTATTTCAATTCTTTATTGACAAATTTGATATTCTGGTTGATTCTTAATTTAGAAAAAATATTGTGGTAGGAAATTTATGCCTATAATTGCATTAAGAGTCGAGAATTTGACACCAAAAAATGATAATAAAGATCTTGCTTCAATGTTATCATTTTCAGTTGAAAAACAAAGCATTTACGGAATAATCGCACCAACTGGTTCGGGAAAGACAGATATTTTAAAGATAATCCTTGGATTACAAAAACCCAAAAACGGCTTTGTCGAGCTTTTAGATAAAAAGATGCCAGATCATTCAATTCTCAGATTCGTTGGTTATATTCCTAAACAAAGAAAGATATTTCCTCTCCTAACAGTTGAAGAAAGTTTTTATTTTTTTGGGAAAATCTATGGTTTGACAAAAGCTCAAATAAATTGGAGAACAGATGAACTTTTAAAATTAACCTCTTTAACAAGTTTAAAAAAAGCAAGAATCAAAGATTTAAATTTTGATGAACAGACTAAAATATCATTTCTTTGCACCCTGGTTCATTGTCCATCATTTATAATCATGGATGATCCCTTAAATGGGATGTCCTTACCTCTTGCTCAATTTTTAGTACAACAGATCTATTACCAAAAAGAACAAGGAAATACTATTTTATTTACCTCTACAAATATAAATGATGCTTCAATCTGCGATAAAATATGTGTTTTATCAAGAGGGAAGTTAATAATAGAAGAAAGCCCATCAGCAATATTAAAAATAACGAATTCAAAAACTCTGGATGAAGCGGTTTTGAGACTCCAGTAAAGATGAGTGTAGTAAATAAAAAAATAAAAAAATAAAAAA
>DYJT01000014.1:0-39479 GCA_020722965.1 Brachyspira murdochii
TTTTTTTATTTTTTTATTTTTTTATTTTTTTATTTTTTTATTTTTTTATTTTTTTCGAATTGACAGGGAAAGGGTTTACATAGCAACAGTGTAAACACAGCCTTGCTTTTTTCATATCTATACTTTTAATTCTAACTAGGTTTACCAAGAAAGAGTCGCATCACCCCTTACTCCAAATTCATTAAATTCATTTATAAAATTGTCAAAGTAAAGCTTACCAGCCACCAGTCGCTCCACCTCCGCCAGATGAGCCACCTCCAAATCCCCCAAATCCTCCAAAACCACCTCCTTTAAATCCTCCAAAACCTGAATTTTTAAAACTTCCAACATTATTGCCAAAAAATGTATTTTTCATAATGGAAGAGGCTAAATATGCGTTAAATAATTGATTACCAACACTTCTATTTCTGTAACCAACATATCTTGGCCTTCTAAAAATAGTTGAAAATATAAAAAATAGTATAATAAACAATATAAAGATAAAAAAACCCGATCCTTCATTATCGGTATTTGCCTTTACCCCAGATTCATTAAGCCAATCAGAAAGTTTCTGACCATTATTTTCAGCTACTATACTACCCAACTTATATACCATGTTGTAAATGCCTTTACCATAATAAGATTGTTTAAAATATGGTATTCCAAAATTTTGAATTATTAAAGCCGCTTTACTGTCTGGTATAAGATATTCCAAACCATACCCAACTTCGATCTTAACCTTTTTTTCATTTAAAGCGAGTGCAATAAGTATACCATTGTTCTCCCCTTTTTGGCCAACTCCCCATTTTTCAAATATTTTGTATGAAAATTCTTCAATTGTGTAAAGTCCAAGAGAGGGTATTGTAACTACTGCAATCTGAACCTTACTCTTTTGATCAATTACCTTCGCAAGTTCAGAAATCTCGTTATTATCATTTAAATCTAAGATATTTGCATAATCAGTTACATAACCTTCTGGTTTTGAGTTAATTATTTTTTCTATATCTTCCTGTGCAAAAAGTATTGAAGTAGAAAAAAGTAAAAAGCTAAAAGAAAGTAAAAAAAATAAAAAATAGCAGTAAAATTTATAAAGTTTTTTTATATTCATTAAAATTTTCCTTAAAAATCGCATTGTTCAACAATTAAAATTTAATATATAATTTTCTTTAAGTAAAGAAAAATCATAAAGATAAGGGTGATATAATAGAAATTATCTTATCTATTAATCTTTTAAAAAAATTTCTATTATTTATTATAGGTTCATTCTTTATCTTTGGAATTAAACTTATCGCTCTCATTATATAATCAATAGAACTGTTTTTTATCAATAATAAAATCTCTATTCTATCAAAATATGAAATATAGGATATTTCTGTAAATGATTTTATAAGCATCTGATTCAACTGAATATTATTATCTTTTAAGCTGATATTAAAGTTTGAATTATCTACATTATCTTTTGTTGATAGATATACAAAGATAATTTTTTCTTTTGTTAATTTATCAATGTTTTTTAAATAATCCTCTTTTGATATTACATTTTTAAAACCGATTTTTTTAAGTTTTTTCTCTATTAAATTTATCTTTTTGGATGAAAATTTAAGTTCAGCAGGAATATCTATGACGCAGGTAAGATCTGAATTAAGTTCGATTATTTTACCAAATGGTTCATCATATTTATTTGAGGTAGATTTTGAAATAAGATTTAAAAACATTAAACCATAAGGTTTTGGAAATTTAAAAAAAGATTCATTATTGGTAGAATCCCATAATTTTATCAAATGATTAATCCAACTATTTTTATAATAAAATGAAATTGAATTTAATTTATCCAAAATAGATAATCCTGTATATGAGTAGATCTTGTCTTTTTGATCGCTAATACAGTAAATGGTAAAGAGAGATTCAAGCATATTTTCAACTTCAGGATATATGAAAGGCTTGCCTGTTAAATTTATGAAATTTTGTTGCTCATCTTTTGAAAGTTCGACTTTTTTAGGCAAAATTGTAGTATAAAATATTCTTTCTTTAAACACAAAATATAATAAGTCAAATATTGAATCATTTAAATTATCTTTTTCGAAAACAATATAATGATCAATGCTTTTCTTAGGATCTTTTATATGTAAGAAAAGGTTTTCATCTGTTGTCAATCTAACCTGGACCTTTGAAAATTCTATGGTTTCTTCGGCATTCTCTTTGAATAATTTTTCTAATGAATCTGTTAGACTGTCTTTAAAAAATAGTAAATTGGCAAAATCTGTAAGAAAAAAAGTATATTGATCTAGTTTATTATTGGAAATAGAGTCTTTTATCTGTTTAAATTTTAATAAAGCAGATGAACTATTATAGGTTTCTATATTTATTCCGAGAGTATCTTCGGAATCTGTGCTTTTTTGATAAATAGATTCGAGTTCTTCAAATTTCTTAATGTTGTTTTGAATAAAGATTTTTATTGAATTACCTAAATCAAAGGTAGGGGATCTATAGATTAAAATAGCTATAGAAGCTATTGATTGTTTATCAAGATGATATTTTGAGATAAACAGATCCTGAGAAAAAGTTTCTATCGATAGTGAAAAAAATAAAACCAAGAATGAAATAAAGCACAATATAAAATATAATATAAATTTATTTTCCATCATCTTTAAGAAACCTTACCGACAATATTTTTATCTGCTACAATTTTTTCATTTTCACAGTATAGTATATTATCATAACATAAAATAGAATTCCCATTGCTTTTGATTTCGACTTCTTTAAACTTATCAATGGTTATTTCATCGAATTTTTCAGGATACTCAACATTTTCAAATTTAATAACAGATCCAGGTTTACAATTATGGGTTAAGACACCGACATCATTCTCTTTTGAACTGGCTGCCAGAATCATTCCATTTGAGATAATCCCTTTTAAGTTAGCAGGTTTTAAATTTGCTACCAGGCAGATATTTTTATTAAGTAGTTCTTCTTTATTGTAATATTTCTTAATTCCTGCTACAACGGTTCTTTTTTCAAAACCAATATCGATTGTCAATACATAAAGTCTATCGGCAGATGGATGATCCTGCACTATTAAAATTTTGCCAGCTATAATTTGAATTTCCGATATAGGAGGTTTTCTTATAACAGTAAAATTGTCATCTACCTTTTTGAATATAATATTGGATTCTTTTATCTTATGATTTAATAATGGTTTACCAATAAGATCGATATCAATATTGAAATTTAATTGTTCTTTAATTTTCTCACAATATTTTGGCATTATTGGGAAAAGACAAATAGTAAGATCTTTAATCATAGATAAAGTAGTTGTTAGAATTTCAAGCGTTTTGTCTTTGTCTGTTTTAATAAGTTGCCATGGTTGATTATCTTGAAAATATTTATTTGCAATATCTGTAAATTTTTGAAATAATTCAATGGCTTTTCTATATTCAAAATTATATAAAAGATCAAAATAATCCTTTTTTAAATCAGAAAATTGAGAGTAAATTTCATTGACAATATTTCCACTGGATCCATCAAAATTCTTAATCAAAAAGGTAGATAACCTATTGATGAGGTTTCCAAATTTGCCTATAAGATTTGAATTAATAGTTGTCTTATAATCATTATCATTAAAATCAAAATCATTCACGGAATTACTTAACAGAGATGCATAATAATATCTAAGATATTCTGGATCACCATCTCGTTGTAAGAAATCCCTTGCAGTGATAAATGTACCTCTTGATTTACTCATCTTTTGGCCATTTATATTTAAAAATCCATGAACCTGAATATGTTTTGGAGTTGTTATGCCTGCGGCTATGAGCACTGCTGGCCAAAATAAAAAATGAAAATAGATTATATCTTTTCCTATAAAATGAAAAATCTCGGATTCATTAGATAACCAGTAATCTTCCCATTTTAAGTTTTTTTTATCGCAATACTCTTTTGTAGAGCCAATATAACCTATTGGAGCATCAAACCAAACATAAAAATATTGATCTGTTTGTGGAATCTTGAATCCAAAATATGGCCCATCTCTTGAAATATCCCAATCTTTGAGTCCATCATCTAGCCAATTCAATAGATAGTTTTTTATCTCTTCCTGAAAATTCTTATTTTCGAAATATTCTTTTAGTACGTTAGATAGAGCAGAAAGTTTAAAAAAGTAATGTTTAGACTTTTTTAATACAGGTTTGTTACCACAGATTATGCAATAGCTATCTTTTAAATCTTGTGGTTTGTAAGTAGCATTACATTTTTCACAGGTATCACCATATTGGTTTTCTGCACCACAAAATGGGCAGGTTCCTTTTACAAACCTATCAGGTAAAAATCTTTGGCAATGTTCACAATATGTCGCTTCAATCTCTTTTTCATAGATATATCCATTCTGTTTGACTTTATTATAAATCCATTCAACAATTGCCTTATTATTTTCCCCATTTGTGGTATAATATTCATCGAATCCAATAGAAAAAAGGTCGAAATCGCTCTTATGTTCATTATGAAACTTTTCTATCAATTTTTCAGGAGTTGTATTCATTTGAAGAGCATTTATTTCGATGGGTGTTCCATGTGTATCGTCCGCGCAAATATATATTGCATCCTCTTTTAATAGTTTACAGGTTCTTGAATATATATCAGTTTGGATGTATTCAACAAGATGGCCAAGATGTAATGGTCCATTAGCGTATATTAATGCAGATGTAATGACTTTTTTCATATTAAGTACTCCGAAATTATAAATTTATTATTCCTGGTCAACCTTCTGGTAAGATTCAAGTATTATTACTATCGACTGCATTTTTGCAAGATATTGAGTTATGATAGTATCGATTTTTTTAATCAATAAAATTACCTCAGTATTTGATAAAAGAGTTTTTTTCAAAATATAATTCTTCAATATTGACCAATAATCTTCTTTTTTCTGTTCAAAATCATTAGCAAATAACCTGAATGCCTGTGTAACAATTTCTGGTTTATCTCCTCTTCTGTATTTTTTGTCACTTACCATCAGCGCAAAGTCTTGTTCAGTTTTTGTGCTTTTAATCTCATATAAATAAATCAAATCTGAATCTAAAAAGAAGATTTTTGTTATAATTCCTTTTATCCTATAGTTTTCTATTTTTAAACTTTCGACTTTTTTTAATATATTTGAAAGATCCATTGAACAAGCAAAGAAATTAATAAATATTAAAATTAAAATAAAAATAGTAATCTGCTTTTTCATCTGTTTTCTCCTTAATTTATTTAGTAGAATTAAAACTAAATTTATTCAAAAAATTATTAGACTTAGTAAAATAAAAGATTATCTTCTTAAAAATTTAGTTTAAATAAATTTTAATTTATTTGATTGAGAAAATAACATATAAAAATAAAAAATCAAAAAAGAAAGAATTAATTTTTTTTAATAAGGAGTAATCATGGAATTTGAAAAAATGGGATTTTTTAATGAAATTAACATAGCAATAACTGTTTGCAATGAGAATTTTAAGATAATTTATATGAATGAAAAAGCGATTAAAACCTTTCAAAAATATGGAGATTGTATTGGGAAAAGTCTTTTAAACTGCCATAATGAAAATTCTATTAAAGTTATTAAAGAAATGCTGTCAAGCGGGAAACAAAATATATATACAATAAAGAAAGATGGGATTAAAAAGATGATTTATCAAACACCCTGGTTTAAAGATAGGGAAATATCGGGGTTAATAGAGTTTTCTTTTGAAATACCTGAAAAAATTAGACATTTTGACAGGAATTAACTAATTTAATTAAATAAATATTAGATAACATGATAAATAACAGAAAAACATATCTTTTACCTTGACATTATGTTTATAATACATTATATATATAATATGGTTAATTAAAGGAGATAAAATGAATTTAAAAGCCAAATATATTTTATCCTTTCTTATTATTTATCTTGTAGCAGCATCCGCTTTAACCTTGTATTTGACAGATAAAAATCAAAAAATGCTTATAAGTCAAGCCAATTCCAATTTTAATGATTTTTTGCTCGTTATTGGAAGAAGTATAGCCTCTCCTTTAATATCATTCAAGACTGTGAAAATGGATGAGCAAGCCATTAAGGATGTTAGAAGAGAAATATTTGAAGTAAAAAACACAGAAGATCAATTTAAAGATCTTTTAGACATAATAATCTTTGACAAAGATGGAATAATAGCAATTCCCCAGGATTTATCTGAAATAAATTCAAAATTTGAAAGTAAATTATTTGATGGGAAAAAATTAAAAGATTCGATTTTAAATTCTTTTAATTCCAAAAATAATTTTTATTCTCTTCAATACAAAAAAGGTACGGCTAATCTTGGAATTCGTATATACAGAATACCATTTATCTGGTCTGGTGGGTTAGTTTACCCTGGGTATGTTGCATCTCTTATCTCTTATGATAGAATAATAAATCAGCAAAATAAATTAAGGATTCAATCTTTAGTAGTTAATTTATTGTTTTTGACTATTGCTCTTGTTATGATATGGTTGATAACATTACTGCTTACTAAAAGAATTTATATTATTGTCGGTGCGGTTAAAAATCTTTCGGCAGGTCAATTTACCAAAATTCCTCCGAGTGGAAAAGATGAGCTTGAATCTTTGATGAAAGAATTTAATAACATGCTTGACGCAATCAAAGAAAGACAATTACTCGGTTCATATGTATCTCAAGGCACTATAGATATGGTTAAAAAATCAGCTCAATTATCTGCTTCAATAGAACCAAGTTATCAGGAATACACGGTCTTCTTTTCAGATATTAGAGGTTTTACCTCTTACTCTGAATCACATGATCCAAAGGAAGTGATGGATTTATTAAATTCTTTACTTGATTATCAGGTAAATATAATAAAAAAATATGAAGGAGATATAGATAAATTTATAGGTGATTCAGTAATGGCAATTTTTCACGGAGAAAATAAAGAGTTGAATGCACTTAAAGCCGCTTATGAAATTCAAAAGCAATGGATCACCGATAAAGTCTACATTGGTATTGGTATTGCCACAGGGAAAGTTATTGTTGGTAACATTGGCAGCTCGGAAAGAAAAGAGGCTGCTACTATAGGTGACATCGTCAATACATCTTCAAGATTATGCAGTCATGCCAAACCAAAAGAAATAGTGATATGCGAATCAACCTATAAAACCGCAAATATTAGTGGGTATGAAGGACCAGAGCTGATATCTGTAAAAGGTAAAAGTCAACAAATACCTGTTTATAAGAAAAAAGTGTAATTAATATTTATCTTGAATAATATACTTGGAATAGCTGGAGTTAAAAATGAAAAAGTGTTTTTTAGTGTTTTTTATTATTATTACTGTTTTTTTTATTTTTTTTACATCCTGTCAGAGTTCTTCCAGTGCGATAAAACCAGATAAAGAAATGATGAATAAGGCAAAAGCTGAGTTTCCTGAGTATGATTCTTCAATACTAAGTAAAGATCCGGTCAATTTTTTAACAGTAGATGGAATATTTAATTCTATATTAGAGCAATCAATCTCCTTATATAATAAAGCTATAGCCCAGGAAGATTTTGATCTTTTAAACCAGGCAGGGATAGGATTTTTTTATGTTTATGCTTATACAGGTTCTTCTATAGCAAAAGAATATCTTGAAAAAATTAGAAAATTTAAAAAGCAAAAACTCGAAGAATATACTTCTGAAGCTCAAAAATATGAAAAAAAGAAAGATATTATAACTGCAGCTATCTTTTGGGGTAAAGTATTAAAGATAGATCCAGATAATGAAAAAGCGAAAGAGTTTTTCAAAAAAAACAAAGAATTAATTCAAAAGGAAATCCAAAATTATTTAAATAAGGCTAAAAAGTTGGTAGGACAAAAAAAATATGATGAAGCGATAGATCTATATAAAAAGGTTTTACTTTTTGATCCAGAAAATATAGAGGCTAAAAATGGTTTACAAAAAGCCAGAGAAGAGAAAATTAAATTAGCTCAAAGCTATTTTGATAAAGGGAAAACCGCATTCGAAAAAAAAGATTATACAACTGCTAAAAAATATTTTAATATAGCACTTGATCTTGGTTTTGACAAAAATAAAATTAAAGTTTATTTAGATAAAATTGAATTAGTTTTAAATATAGAAAAATATTATCAGAGTTGTCTTGATGCATTTAATAAGGGAGATTACTTTACAGCCGAACATTTTGCTAAAAAAGTTATTAACCTTGATCCCAATTATAAAGATATAGTGGAACTTTACAAAAAGATAAAAAAAGGAATAGAAGACACTTTACTTGATTGGTATAATCAAGCTTTAGAATTATATAATCAAAAAGCTTATGATAAGGCTTTAGAACTATTTCAAAAAATCGCCAAATATGATCCCAATTATAAGGATATTCAAAATTATATACAAAGTTGCCAGGCTAAACTTCAGGCATTAAGCAGTACTGGTAGTGGAGGTTAATACTGAGCTTTATTAAGTTTTCTCTATAAATTGAATTATAGTCTTATAAACAATTACTCTTTCTAAATCTAATTGTATAAAATGGTTAGATCTATTCAATGCTAATAAATACTTATATCTATTTTTTAATTTAATATAGATTTTATATGAATTTTTATAGGGACTTAAAATATCCTTTTTTGAGTGAATAAATAAGATAGGCAAGGATAATTTTCTGATAATTAATTTGCTTTTAATTATAAGAAAATAGAGATCCCAAAATTTTTGTGGACTTATATATTCTACTTTTTGGATGTAATATTTTTTATAAAAAGGATCATTGCATCCAGGATTCTGGAACTTTAACTTAAATTTCTTGTTGATTACTAAACCTATCAGAACTTTAAAAAAAGATGGGAAAAATTTCGTATTAACCGAAAAGGCTGGTGCAAGAAGTATTAGTCTTATATTTGTGTTTAGTTTATCTTTAATCTTATTAAAAAGTAATATCGCTAAATTGGCTCCCATTGAGAATCCAATTATTGAAATATTCGATTCTTCTTTAATCTTATCAAATTCCTCTTCTACTTTTTTTAGCCATTTATCTTTATCTGTATTGTTAAAATTTAAGTAATCATTACCATGGCCAGGTAAATCAAATGATATAACACTATATCCATTAGTCAAAAGGAACTCTTTTAATGGTTGCATATTTAATGATGAACCAAGAAAACCATGAATCAGTAAAATTGTACCTTTAGTCTTATTATTATTTAAATTGTTAATCATAACTTAAAATTTATAAAAATAAAAATTTATAAACAAAAATGTATATAAATAAAAATATATATAAATATAAATTTGTAAAAACAATAATTTATAAAAATATCGTTTTGTTATAACTTTTATTTTATGTTATTTGGGAAAACAGAAAAAAAATCTGATTTAGGCTCTTTTGCAAGTATTTATTTTTTGTAAATTCAATTATATAAAAATTTGAATGTTGCAAAGATGAAACTCTTGAAAATTCAAGATTATATATGGAATAGTTTTCTACTTTTTTAATTCCATCTGTTGTAAAAATAAAAATATCTTTTTCATATAGTTTGAAACTGTTTTTGGCTAAAAATAAAAATTGGTTATCCTTTAATTCAGTTTCATTTGTTTTTAGTTTATCTATAAAATCTGAATAAGATTCCCCAATAAATAAATAGTTTTGAATAAGTTTTCCTTCATATGCCATGTAATCTGGGTTTTCCATTTCAAAATAAAAGCCAGTAGTGTAAGGTCTATGGGATGCGAGCTCTGTAAAGATAGATAAATTATTAGCAAAATCATTCCATTGGGGGAAATCTTTTAAAAATAGCTGGGGATCGTTAAAAAACTCAATTAACTTTTCTTCTTTAAGTTCAATATCTTTAAACAATTCATATGCTTTATCTATAGCCAATCTATATGCGTAAGTTATGCTTGCAGTGTAAAATGAAGATTTCATCCTTCCCTCTATTTTGAAAGCATCTACACCAGCATAGATAAATAAAGGGACATATTTTAAAAGGCATAAATCTTTTGATGAAAGGATGTAAGAATAGCGGCCATCTTCTTCTATTGGGAAAAATTCGTTTTCTCTACTTTTTTCGATAAGATACGCAAATCTGCAAGGATGAACACATTCTCCTTTGTTTGCATTTCGCGCTGATTCACTGCCTTTTTTAGATAGTTTTTTTGTTGTCATGTATAATGATAGTAGGCATCGACCCGAAATCGATACACACATAGCACCATGAACAAAAACTTCGATCTTAACATCTAAGTTATCATCGATTATCTGCTTTTTTATATTATATATTTCAGATAAACTAAGTTCTCTTGCTCCAACAACTCTTTTTACTCCCTGTTTATTCCAGAATTTTATTGAATAAAAATTTGTCGTATTAGCCTGAGTGGATAATGTCAAAGAAGGGAAATCTTTAATATCTATCTTATCTTTTAGCTTATTCTTAAGATTTTCGAACAATAAAATTACAGCTGGATCAGCTATGATTATTGAATCTGGTTTACAAAGGATGGTTTTTTCAAGATTTTCATCGAATTGTTTAATTTCGGAATCATTTAAAAAAGAATTAAGTGTTATATCGACTTTTTTATTGTTTTTATGACAATATTCGATAAGATCAATCAATTTTTCTTCTTCTATCTCTTCGCTTTTTCTAAGACTAAATCTACTATTACCGATATATATAGCATCTGCCCCAAATAAAAGTGCGCTTTTTGCCTTGGAAATATTACCAGCTGGTGCGTATAAAATTGGTTTAATATATTTTATCATAAATATAGAATAACCTCTTCCATTTATATATGTTCAGAATGTCGGACAATTTAGTAAACCTTATCATAATTATAACCTATAATTAAAATGGTGTTACAATAATATTGAATTTCACAAAGAAAATATGACAAAATAAAGTTTTTTTGCAAAAATTTTAATTGTTGCTATATGCAAAATTATATGCAAAATAATTAGTGAAAGAGGAGAAATAATGCAAAAGATTACAAAATGGTACGATTTAAAAAAAATTAAAAATGGTTATAGAATCTTTTATTCCTTTTCTATAAGAATACAGGCTATTTTCCTTTTTGTATTTTCAATGGTTATCTTATATTTCCAAATTTTTGAGGATAAAGGGGAAATAAATTTAACTGCGGCAATTATCTTTGGAATTGTTTTTACAATTTCATTGACTTTTTCATTGTTTATAGATAGCTTTTTAATTCTTTTTGAAGAATCAAAAATTATAAGGAAAAATGGGTTTTTCCCTTTTGTTATAGCAAAAGAAATAAAATTCAATGAAATACAATCGATTTCATCTGAAATATTGGAAAAACAGGATAAAAGCAAAATCAAAGATAATATTCCTTCTGGCTATTATTCAGGTAAAACAAAAGAATTTCTTTTAATTATTGAGCTAAAAAATGGTAAGGATTATAAAATAGCTTTTGGGAAAGGAGACGAAACGATTTTTAACAAATTTATTGAAGAATTAAAAAAATTTGCTTAAAATATTGACAAAATTAAAAGATATATCATAAATAATTTATGACTTCTTAGATAAGGAGGAAGCATTTCATGAAAAAAAGGTTGATTGCTCTTTTTGCAATTGTCTTTCTTTTTATTATTGCTGGAACTTTTATTATTGGCCAATCAAAGCAGATGGTCTTTAGAATGAATAATGGAACAGAACCGCAAACACTCGATCCTGCTATAATGACTGGTGTCCCAGAATTCAGAATTGCCATGCAGATCTATGAAGGACTGACCGCATATCATCCTCAAACCTTGGCGCCTATGCCAGGTGTAGCTCAAAAATGGACTATTTCAAAGGATGGTCTTGTTTATACATTCTATCTCAGGAAAAACGCGAAATGGTCAGATAATACTCCTATTGATGCTCAAACTTTCAGATATTCATGGTTAAGAGCTTTAGCTCCAGAAACAGCCGCTGAATATGCTTATCAGCTCTGGTATATCAAAAATGCCGAAAATTATACCAATGGTAAAGCAAAGGCAGAAGATGTTGGGATAAAGGTCAAAGATAAATATACACTTCAGGTAACTTTAGAAAATCCAACTCCTTTTTTCATATCATTAATGTCATTCCAAACTTATATGCCAGTTCCAAAGCATGTAATTGATAAAGTCGGTAATGAGAAATGGTACTTAAAAGACAATATCGTATGTAATGGTCCATTTAAACTTACAGAATGGTACCCAAACGATCATATAGTTCTTGTAAAAAATGATAAATATTGGGACGCATCGAAGGTAAAACTTTCCAAGGTAATCATCTATGCTAATGAAGATAATCATACTTCTCTAGCTCAATTTGAGGCTGGTGAATTAGAATATCAGGAAGGTATTCCAACGGAATTAATGGAAAAATGGAAAACAAAACCTGAATACCATGCCGCCGCATATTTAGGTACATATTATTACAGAGTAAATGTTGATCCTCAAAAGCAAACCAATAAGGCTCTACTAGATGTTAGAGTTAGAAAAGCGCTTTATCTAACTATCAATAGAAAATACCTTATTGAAAATATATTAAAAGCAGGGCAGATTCCAGCTTATTCATTCGTTCCACCAAATATGCCTGGATACAAGGGTTTCGAAGGTCCAAAGGAAAATATTGAAGAGGCTAAAAAACTTTTAGCAGAGGCTGGATATCCAAACGGAAAGGATTTCCCTCCAATTACTATTTTCTATAACACCTCAGAAGGGCATAAGAAAATTGCCGAAGCAATTCAACAGATGTGGAAACAGGCATTGGGTATCGAAGTTCTTCTTGAAAATCAGGAATGGAAAGTTTATCTTGACAGACAGCAAAAAATTGATTATCAGGTTTCAAGAGCAGGTTGGATAGGTGACTATGTTGATCCAAACACCTTCCTTGACATGTGGGTTACAAATGGTGGAAATAACCAGACTGGTTGGAGCAACAAAAAATATGATGAATTAATAGATAAGGCAAAAATCGAGCAAAATCCTAAAAAGAGAATGGCTATTTTTTACGAAGCAGAAAAAATCTTGATGAATGAATTGCCAATTCTTCCAATATATTTTTACGTAAATATTTTTACTCTGCAAACTTATGTTCAAGGATTTTATGAAAATATTCTAGGAATGCATCCATTAAAAGAAGTTTGGTTAAAAAAATAATTAGGTAACTTTTGAAAATGCCTGGTATTAAAGCCAGGCATTTTTCATTTTTCTATTATCTATTAATATTTGTTATCTATTTTTTATTTTCTATTTTTATTATTTATATGATCTCTATTATATTTTTCACCTATTATTTTAATTATTTTTATGATTTCTGCTACATTTATTATCTTTATTATTTTTATAATCTGTTAAAAAAATTATAATAAATGATAACATTTATGATAATAACTGATAATGTTTTAAAATCTGTATCTAAAAGTTGAAATAAAATTAAAAAGTCATAATATAAGATTGTCGAATCCATTTCAAAAGGGGTCAGACTTATGTTAAAATTCGTAATAAGAAGACTATTTTCTTCAATAATAACAATATTTGTAATTATCACAATCGCATTTTTTTTGATTCGAGCCGTTCCTGGTGATCCTTTTTCAACTGAGAAAAACATGCCAGATGAGATCCGTGCAAATTTAAATAAGAAATTTCACCTGGATGAACCTTTGTTAAAACAATATTTATATTACTTAAATAGTTTGATACTTCATTTCGACTTCGGTCCTTCATTTAGGTCCAGAGGATTTTCTGTAAATGAGTTGATAAAACTTTATCTACCAGTTTCTCTTTTGATTGGAACACTTGCTATGCTTATAGCAATTATTCTCGGTGTCGCTTTTGGTATGATATCCGCTTTAAATCAGAATAAATTTGCTGATTATTTTTTTATGTCTTATGCTATTTTAGGCATTTCTGTACCAATGTTCGTCATAGTCCCTTTGTTTTTATTATGGCTTTCTATCGGATGGCATCTTCTACCTGTAGGGGGTTGGAAAAGAGCCTCAGAGGTTGGGGTTTTAGGAATGATCCGATACCTTATTATTCCTGTTTTTTCTTTATCTCTTCCATATACAGCTTATATAACAAGAATGACAAAAGCAGGTATGATGGATATTATAAGAAAAGATTTTATAACAACAGCAAAAGCGAAGGGTTTAAAAAATTCGACAATATTATTTAGACATATAATGAAAGGATCAATTATCCCTGTTGTTTCTTTTATAGGACCTGCTTTTGCTGGAATAGTAACTGGATCTGTCGTCGTCGAGCAGATTCTTGGAATTCCTGGCATGGGTAGAGTATTTGTTCAAGCCGCATTTAATAGAGATTATAGTCTTGTCATGGGTGATGTTATAACTTATTCTTCTCTTATAATAGTAATGAATTTTGTAGTCGACATATTATATGGGTTTTTAGACCCCAGAGTTAAGTATAGTTAATAGTTTGCTTGTTAAGATAGATAAGGATAAAAAACAGTCATTTAATAAGATAAATATGAGTATATTATGATTTTGTTTGTATAGATAAAAAGAAATAGTAAATAAATATTGGTATTTTAAGATAGATAAAAAAAAAGTATTAATTAAATAAGATAAATATATGTATTTTATATGATTGTTAGTGTAGATGTAAATAAAAGGTATTAATTTAATTTATAAATATAAGGCGTTAAGATAGATAAAAATAAAAAGTAATAATTTGAAAAATATAGACATTTTATAGATTATAAGAAGGTAGGAGGAAAACAGATGCCAAAAAAAACAGAAAGAACAACTATAGATTCTGAAGAGATAAAGGGTGTATCTCTTTGGGTCGATGCTTTTAAAAGATTATTAAAAAACAAATTAGCAGTTTTTGGTGCTATTATTATAATATTTTTCATCATAGTAGCAATTTTTGCAGACCTTATAGCTCCATATCCTTATGATTACATAGATTTTGAAAATAACCAACAATATGCAAAGCCATCCTCAAAATATTTGTTTGGAACAGATGAACAGGGTAGAGATATGTTTTCTAGAGTCGTATATGGTAGTAGAATATCTTTATCCATAGGATTTGTTACGGCAATGGTCTCATTAATTATTGGAATTACATATGGGGCTATTTCTGGTTTTGCATCGCCAAAAATTGATGAATTTATGATGCGTATTGTAGATATTTTGTATGGTGTACCTTATATGTTTTTTGTTATTCTTTTGATGGTAGCCTTTGGGAAAAAAACTTATATGCTTTTTATCGGTATCGGAGCAGTTTCATGGATGACCATAGCAAGAATTACCAGAGGGCAAATATTAACTTTAAGAAATAACGAGTATATTGAAGCGGCAAAATCTATTGGGGTTTCTACTTCAAGATTAATATTTAAACATCTTATTCCTAATGCTATTGGACCAATAATAGTTTATCTTACATTAACTATCCCCAGTATAATGCTACAGGAAGCATTTCTTTCTTTCTTGGGTTTAGGTGTTCAGGCTCCAAAAACTTCATGGGGTTCCTTAGCAACAATGGGTGGCACATTAGGCGCTATACAGACTTACCCTCATCTCATTCTTTTCCCTGGTTTAGCACTTGCCCTAACTTTATTTGGATTAAACGCTTTTGGAGAAGGACTTAGAGATGCCTTAGATCCTTCGATGAAAAATAGATTATAATTTAAGGAAGATTTATGAAAAATGAAATACTTCTTGAAGTTAAAAATTTAAAAACTGTCTTCAAGACAGATGAAGGAATAGTGCAAGCTGTAAATGGTGTTGAATTTTTTGTTAAAAAAAGAGAGACTCTTGGAATTGTTGGTGAATCAGGTTGTGGAAAATCTGTAACAAATTTATCCTTAATGGGATTAATACCATCCCCTCCAGGGAAAATAATCAGTGGGGAAGCAATGTTTGAAGGGATTGATCTGTTAAAATTAAGAGAAAAGGATAAAAGAAAGATTAGGGGAAAAGAAATCTCTATGATTTTTCAGGATCCAATGACCTCTTTGAATCCTTATTTACGAATTTCTACTCAGATGACGGAAGTCTTAATAGAGCATGATAAATTATCGAAAAAAGAAGCAATAAATAGATCTATTGAAATGCTAAAATTAGTTGGAATTCCTAACCCGGAAAAAAGGATTTATTCATATCCTCATGAGTTTTCTGGAGGAATGAGACAAAGAGTAATGATAGCGATGGCTCTTTCTACAAATCCAAAACTTTTAATTGCCGATGAGCCAACAACAGCTTTAGATGTTACTATTCAAGCACAAATATTGGATCTACTTCATGAACTTCAAGAGAAGATACATATGTCAATAATTCTAATAACCCATAACCTCGGTGTAGTTGCGAGAATGACTGAAAGAATTATGGTTATGTATGCTGGCTATATTGTTGAAGAGAATACTGCAGAAAATATATTTAAAAATCCTTCACACCCATATACGAAAGGTCTTTTGAAATCGGTACCACGAATTGATGAAGAAGAGAAAGAAAAGCTTTATTCAATAGCAGGTACTCCACCGAATCTCGTAAATTTACCAAAAGCTTGCCCATTTTATCCAAGATGCGAAAGAAAGCTTGAAATATGTACGAAGGAAATTCCACCTCTTAAACAGAGTGATGAAAATCATAGACTTGCCTGTTTTAATCCTTTCGCTTAATACTAAAGTTTGAATGGAGAAATATTATGAATACAAATGAAAAATTGGTAGAAGTCTCAAGATTGAAAAAATATTTTACTATTGGACATTCAGGATTTTTTCACTTAAAGCCTAATTTTTTAAAAGCTGTTGATGATATATCTTTTGATATTTACAAGGGAGAAACCCTTGGTCTTGTAGGAGAATCTGGCTGTGGAAAATCAACAGTAGCCAGAACTATGATTAGACTTCACGAGCCAACTGGTGGTAAAGTCATTTTCGAAGGG
The DNA here is from genome assembly GCA_020722965.1 of Brachyspira murdochii. Taxonomy (GTDB): domain Bacteria; phylum Spirochaetota; class JAAYUW01; order JAAYUW01; family JAAYUW01; genus Exilispira. The sequence continues at coordinate 16,869 of DYJT01000014.1, forward strand.
AAAGATATTGCAAAGTTGAATCATAAAATTTTAAACTTATATAGAAGAAATTTTCAGATGATATTTCAGGATCCTTATGCCTCTTTGAACCCTAGAATGACAGTTGGAGATATAATTGCTGAACCTATGATAGTTTTTAAATCAAGAGGTCAACTTGAACTTACAAAAAAGGAGATTAAGGAAAGAGTAAAAGAATTACTAGAGACAGTTGGGCTTAGAGCCAGTTTTATCAATAGATATCCTCATGAATTCTCAGGAGGACAAAGACAAAGAATAGGTGTTGCAAGAGCTCTGGCATTGAATCCAAAATTGATTCTATGTGACGAACCTGTTTCTGCTCTGGATGTATCAATTCAATCTCAGATAGTAAATCTCCTTCAAGATCTACAGGCTAAATTTAACCTTACATATCTTTTTATTGCGCATGATTTATCCGTTGTTAAACATATTTCAAATAGAGTTGCTGTTATGTATTTGGGAAAAATAGTTGAAATCTCAGATTACAAGGAGATCTACGATAATCCCTTGCATCCTTACACTAAAGCATTATTATCTGCTATACCAATTCCAGATCCTATCAAAGAGAAAAGCAGGCAAAGAATAATCTTAAAAGGTGATGTTAAATATCCAGCCGATTCTTTTAAGGGTTGCAAATTTTATGATAGATGTTATGAGCATATGGATATATGTAAAGAAAATTCACCCGAGTTAAAAGAGATGGGTGGTAATCATAAGGTAGCATGTTTTTTGTATAAATAATGAAGTGACTAGACCAAAAAATGACTAGACCGACATGGGATGAATATTTTTTTGAAATTGCAAAAGCAGTTTCATCTCGTTCTACCTGTTTTAGAAATAAAGTTGGTGCGGTAATTGTAAAAGATAAAGAGATAATTTCAACAGGCTACAATGGTGCACCATCATACCAGAAAAACTGCCAGGAATTGGGTTATTGTTACAGGGATAAAAATAAAATACCCTCAGGGAATTCTTTGGAATTATGTAGAGCTGTCGGATCCCATGCAGAGAGTAATGCAATAGTTCTTGCCGCGAAACATGGCCATTCTACAAATGATGCCACAATATATGTAGTTGGGCACAGATATATTTGCAATCAATGTAAGGCAATAATAGCTAATGCTGGAATTAAAAGAGTTCTTTTAAAAAAACCCGATGGAGAAATTATAGAATATTTCCCTGAGAGAGATTGGATAGTTCATCCCATCGATCAATAGTTTTTTCATTTATTAAATACTGGTTTTACAAATTCTTGAAAGTTTGAATTATTTTTGCTTTCCTTGACTAAATTATTTGAAAATAAGGTAAATAATTTTTCATAAATTTCATTTTTATAATTTTCGAGAAGTTTTAAATCATCACGGCAGTTTATATATCTATCGAAAATTTCGAACAATTTTTTCGAGCAGATTAAATTATATCTTAATCCTATTTGATTTAAATAATGAGCATCGGAATTTGTAATTAAAAGAATTTCGGGGTTGCTTTTAGTGAAAATTTCATAATCAGATAATTTTGAAACTTCGGCTACCTTAAAAAGATGATTTTCAGGAATAAAGCCAATCTGAGAAATTATTGAATAAGATGAATCATTGATATGTGCGGGGAAGAAGAGTAAATTATCTTTATAAGCCTTCTTCTCAATCTGATCGAAAGAAAAAGGTATTGAAATAGAATATAGATTCTCTGGAAGTTCAAGAATATTATCCTGTTCGTCTACAATCGGTTGATCACCAAAAATCTCAGGATTTAAAGGAATGTAGGGCAGATTATCATCTATCCATTTTTGCCAATCATAGGCAATATCAAGATTTGGAAATATAACTACAAGATGAATCTCTTCTTCAGATTGTATCTCCATGGCAGGGAAAATACAGATATTGTTTAATTTTGCCAGTTTTATATAGGCATTACAGTTCTTCATCGAGTTGTGATCAGAAATAGCAGATATTTTGATATTGTTTTTAATTAGAAAGTCGATAATATTTTTAGGGCTCATATCAAGACTACCACAGGCGGAGTGGCAGGAATGGATGTGAAAATCGGCTTTCAATTGATTATCAGCAAAAAAGCTGGAATCTGAAAACATTCAAATTATCCTATCGTTTAATAAGATTTTTTGGAAATTTCAATACTTTAACTAGAAGTTTCACAATGGAAAATTTAGGGAAAAGAATAGATAATATTGCAGTTAATAGAACAAATAAGCCTAAATATTTATATAATTTAATCCATATCCATCCAAATTTAACATAAAATGTTTTCCCATTAAAAACAGAAAGATTATAGCTAATCAGATTTTCTTCACCTTGATGCAATTTTCTAACTATAATACCTTTTTGATCTATTATTGCAGAAATCCCAGTTGTCGAGGTTCTAAAGATCATCTTTTTTGTTTCAACTGCCCTTAAAACACTGTGATAAAGGTGTTGCTCATGCTCATAGGTATCATCATACCAGGAATCATTTACTATATTTACGAAAAAGGCTGGATTTTGATTCGCCATGTTTCTAATTAGATTTGTAAATACATTTTCGAAGCAAATTGTAGTATAAAATGTATAGAGTTTATCCTTTTTATCACTAATAACAAATGGAGCCCCTAATTTACCAAAGGTTTGGTCTATACCAGCCTCGGGAATTAGAGATCTTAAGAATTTAAGTTTATCGGCAAATGGAATGAATTCTCCAAATGGCACAAGTTGAATCTTATGGTAAACATGGAATTCACCTTCCTTAGAAAAATAAAAGGCACTATTAAAAGAATGAACTTTATCTTTTATTATACTTAAATCGGGAGTTCCTATTATTATTCCTAATTTAAAATTTTTAGTTAGTTTTTTAAATGTTTCAAGTAGTATTGGTTTGTTCCTTATATAAGTTGGAATTGCAGATTCAGGCCAAACAACAAGATCCGAATTTTGCATGGCAGCAAATGCCGACATTTTTGTTATTCTAGAAACAGCTAAATCGAAGAATTCATTTCTATATTTAAAATTTAAAGGAATATTTGGTTGTCCAACACTGATATTTAAATCTGTATTTTCTATTTTTTGATCATATGGATTAAATATATACCAGGAAAAGTTAAATGCAAAAATCAATAAAAGTATAATACTATAGACAATTATATGTTTTCTTCTACTAATTATTGTAGATATACTAATTTTATTTTGAAGATATATTATTATGGCATTTTTAATTATCTTATAGATAAAATAGTTGATCAGGAAGACTTCGAATGAAATAAAATAAGAACCAAATAAACTTGCAGCGGAAATAAAAGCAGGATATACGGCTACTGGTAAAGCGGTAATCATCCATGGGAAACCAAGCGTTTTATTCTCAAGAATTATTTCAAAAAGGACCTGAGATAATATGAAAATAAGAGGAAGATCATCTATTTGAAAAAATTTATAAATACCTCTTTTAAAAATACCAAAAAAAAGATATGCACCTGTAGCACAAGCAAAAATTAAAGCAAGGTAAGTCAGGTAAGATGTTTTTAAATTTATGGAGATCTTATTTATAAAAAAAAGTGTTATACCATAGTAGATAAGAAAATAAATGTAAATTTGCCCACCAGAAACTTTTTTCTCATTTAAGTAATAAAATAAGGGGACAAAAGCTATAAATATTAAGAAATTGACATTGATAAAAAGGAATGAAAGGGAAACCGAAATCACAGATAAAAGTATAAAAGAATTCTTTTTAATTATTTCAATAATCTTTTTATTCATTTTTTTACCTTTATTACTTATGCCACCTTTATTATCTTTTTTGTCTTTTACCTTTTTTATATTTTTAACTTTTTTAATTTATTTATCTTTGCTAAATATATAAACTTTTTTAATTTATTTAATTTTTTATTTTATTTATCTTTACTAAATATATAAGCTTTGTTAATTTATTCAACCTTTTTTACCTTTATTGCCTTTATTAACTTTATCAAATTTATTGAATATTGCTATAGATTTGATTTCCCAAAGAAAATCTTGAAAAATTTAAAGGAATAAAGGCCAAGATATAAGATAATTGAAACTATAATACCTGCTATCAAAACCCCAAAGAACAAAGAAATATATACTTTCTTCCTTTCAAGTTGTAAAATCCACGCACCTAAGATACCTGTCCAGATACCGGTAACAGGTAAAGGGATTCCCACAAAAAGAGTAAGACCAAGATATTCATATTTGGAAAATTTTTCATAAATCTTATTTTTTGCATTATCTGCAAATTTTGTGAAGATTTTTTTATAAAATGTTATCTTCAAAAGATAATGGTTTATTGTGTCTAAAAAGAAAAAGACTAAAAACGAAACTAGAAAATTGAAAAGTAGCGATATTGGAAATGCAAAATAAAATGGAATTTTGTTGAAGAAAGCGAAGGGTAGAGCTCCTCTAATCTCAGAAATTGGAAGCATGGAAAGGATTATCAGTTTTAGTAAGTTATTAATATTCATTTGTGAACTTCCCCGTTTTTCCTTTTTTATGTATGATATTAAAATCTAAAATATTTGAATATCAAATTTATTAAAAAATTAACAGAAAAAATTAAAATATCAAATTTTATTGTTTTTAACAATCTTTTCAAGTGAAGAAATGGCAAAATCAAATATTTCTAAACTATATCTGCCTATTTTACTTAATTGAAATAATTTGTTTATGGCATCTTTTTCAGATATGATATCGTTAAATAAAAGGATTAATGGTACGATTAAAGAATTATAATATGCAAAATCTAGATTTTTACATATCTTAGAAATGATCCCATCATCGGTAAAAATCGGGATATTGAAGAAGATAGAAGAAATAAGTAAATTGATATCTACTTCGCTTAATTTTGATTTAAATCTTTCGGGTATTTTTGTTAATAGTCTTTCTTTAAGCTCTGAAAATTCTGTTTCAGGTAATTTTATTATTTGTATCGAATTAATGATCTGTGTATCATTTATCATTTTTTTATTATTCGATAAGACCTCTATCAAAACCTGTTTTATAGTTTTTATGTTGAAATTTATTACTAAGTCTGATAATAGAAAGATTTTATCAAGATATATTATACAGGAAGAATCAATTAAACAACCCTTCGTTTTACAGGTGTTGGACAAACTTGCAAAATTAATTTCCTTAAAATTACCGCTTAAGTTGTTAATATAAATTTCCACTTTTCCCATTCGATTGTATATTAACATTAAAAAAAAATAATTAAATCAAAAGATACTTGATAATAAATGAATATCTGATAAAATTAGAAAAGAGGTAATAACTTCTTATTTTATGGAAAATACTTTAAATGAAAATATCTTAAGTGTTAAAGAATTCACATTAAAGATAAAAGAAAAAATAGAGTCTGAAGAATTCACAAATGTTTCAATAAGTGGAGAAGTATCAAATTGTTCTTTTTCTCAAACAGGGCATTTTTTCTTTAACTTAAAAGAGGTTAATAAAGAGAATAATGAACAATATTTGTTAAAAGCTATTATTTGGAAATATGTTTATAAAAATATCAATTTGCCATTAAAAGAAGGGGATAAGGTCATATGTAAGGGAAGACTAAACTTATACACTCCTTCTGGTGAATACAGATTGATTGTTGAAAGCGTTAGATTAAGCGGTGAAGGTGAATTCTGGAAAAAATTTCTTGAATTAAAAGAAAAATTAGATAAAGAAGGGCTTTTTGAATCCTCAAGAAAAAAACCTATTCCTAAATATCCCGAGAAGATTGGTATAATTACTTCTGAGACAGGAGCGGCTCTACAGGATATCATAAATACGATTAAAAATAGAGCTCCAATGATAGATATCTACCTTTTTCCTGCGCTTGTTCAAGGTGATAATGCAGCTAAAATGATAAGTAATGCAATAAGATTTGCGAGCATTAAGTTTAATAAAATTCTTGATCTTATTATTTTAGCTAGGGGTGGTGGTACTATTGAAGATTTATGGCCATTCAACGAAGAGATTGTCGCAAGAGCGATAGCTGAATGTAAAATCCCATTAATTACTGGTATTGGTCATGAAACAGATTATACCATAGCAGATTTTGTTTCTGATTACAGGGCTCCCACACCAACAGGTGCAGCTGCTATTATATGCAATGGATATTTAAATGCAAAAGAATATATAGCCAGAATTGATGAAAGGTTATCTAATAATATAAGGAAAATGGTTAATTATTATTATGAAATAGCTTCCACTAATAAATTTCAAAAAAGAGGTTCTATAATACTTCAATCTAAACTTGATAATTTTAAAATTAGATTGGATTATGATATATCTCACCTTTATAATTTTTTAAATTCTGAATATACAAATTCGAAATTAAGATTGATAAATGCTACAAAATTGTTACAAAATCTTTCCCCAACTACTATTCTAAGTAAAGGATATTCTATTACAAGAAAATTAGATGGAACAGTAATTAAAAGTTATAGGGATATTAACATAGATGACACAATTGAATCTATCATATTCGAAGGTAAAATAGTCTCAAAAGTTAACGATATAAGGTCATAAGGTAATATATCCAAAAAAGAGGCGAAAGATAAAGTGTATTACTTTAAGGTTAACAATATTAATTATTAGAGGATAATCATGGCAAATAAAAATGTTTTTGAAAGTAGATCATTCGAAGAAAATCTTGTGCAACTTGAAAAAATAATATCTGAAATGGAAAAGCAAGATATAAGTCTCGATAGGGCTATTCAACTTTACGAAGATGGATTGAAACTATCTTCCTATTTAAATAATTTATTAACAAACTATGAAGGCAAGATAAAAATTTTAGAGAAAAACTATTTAAATGGAAAATCAATAGATTCTAATGCTGAAGAAAATAGTGAAGAAAAAGCTACTAACGATGTTGAAGAAGAAAAAGATTCACCTCAGAATATAGAAAAAAACAGAAAAATAATTGACAAAAAAATTGACAAAAAAGAAGATAATAATCTTAAAGATAATAATCAGCAATTATTTTCATGAATAATAAAATAAATTGCAAATATTTTCAAAAATAATTTTTATGAATAATAAAGAGCTATAAGAAAAAGTAGATCAGATAATCTATTTAAAAAAGGAATAATCTTAGAATCTTCGTTTAATCTATCTTTGATAGAGACAACCTTTCTTTCTGCCTTTCTTGCAATTGTTCTCGAATAGTTTAAATGACTTTCGATCTCATTTTTTCCAGGGATTATAAATGAATTTATTCCACCAGTTTCTTTCTCAATCGAATATGAAATCTGCTCAAGTAAAGTAATGTCATTTTCGCATATTCTTTTTTTACAAAACTTATCACAATTCTCTTTATTAACTGCAAGTTCGGACATTAAATACATCAATCTTTTCTGAATAAGAGTTATTAGATCTTCAATACTAATTTTAACAATATCTTCATCTATTAAAAAATAAGATTTAAATTCATTGTAGCTTTCATCCAGGATGATATTTTTTAAATTTTCATTTTCCTTTAAATTTAAAAATTTATTATTTTGTCTAATCTTATCTTTTACAATTCCTAGAAAAGAAAATAATTCATCTATAATACCATAGGTTTCTGGTCTATCTTCTGATTTTTTAACAACAGTACCATCAAATAATTGGGTAAAACCATCATCACCCTTTTTTGTAATTATTGACATTGGTCATCCTCTCTGATAATCTTTGTACCTAACTTATTTAGTCTTATGTCTATTTTTTCATATCCTCTGTCTATCTGTCTTATATTATATATTTTAGATTCACCCTCTGCTAACATTGTAGCAATAAGTAAAGCCATTCCAGCTCTTATATCAGGCGAAGTAACAGTAACAGGATTCATCTTTGTAGGCCCCGAAATAACTACACGATGAGGATCACAAAGTACAAGTTTTGCACCGCATGTTACAAGCTTATCTGTAAAAAACAATCTGCTATCAAAAAGTTTCTCAAAAATGAGAACGGTTCCTTTAACCTGTGTAGCCATTACAACTGTAATAGAGGTGAGGTCTGATGGGAATCCAGGCCAGATCATATCTGTGATTATAGGTATCCCTTCGCCTATATCTGCGTGGGCAATTAGTTCCTGATTAGATGGGATAACTATGCTATTGTGTTCAAACTTGAAATCTACCCCTAATTTATTATAATACATCTTGATTATATGGTAATGCTCTGGATATATATCCGAAATAGTTATCTGCGAATTTGTAATAGCGGCAAGACCTATTATTGAACCTACTTCTATATGATCAGAAATAATCTTCCAGGAGCCACCTTTCAAACTCTTTACACCTGTAATGGTAATTTTATTTGTTCCTATGCCTTCGATTTGAGCACCCAATGAATTTAAGAAATTGCATAAATCCTGAACATGCGGTTCACAAGCGGCATTATAGATTATTGAAACACCTTCTGCACATACAGCGCCTAAAATAGCATTTTCGGTACCCGTAACAGATGCTTCATCAAGGTAAATGTATGAACCTTTTAGTTTTTTCGCCTCAATTTCAAAGAATGAATTTACCTTTATCTGAGCACCAAGACTGGCTAAAGCCTGAAAATGAGTGTCGATTCTTCTTCTTCCGATGCTATCTCCGCCTGGGCGAGGGAAAATAGCCTTTCCTGTTTTCAATAAAAGTGCAGGAGCAAAAAGCATTGCCGTTCTTATCAGACTTCCAAGATTTGGATCTATCTTGGAATTTTTAATTTCACTAGAATCTATCATATATTCATGTTCACGGGGATGTTGTACTTTAGCACCCAGGGTTTTTGCAATTTCAATCATTACCTTGACATCTTCGATCTCTGGAACATTAGTCAAGCTTACCGGTTCATCTGTCAAACAACAAGCGGCAATAATCGGCAAAGCAGCATTTTTACTCCCATTTGGGATAAAGTTTCCGCTTATCTTAGTTGGTCCAATGACTTTAAAGTATTCCATATTAACCTCTAACATTAAAAATATGCAAATTTAAAAATTTTTAGCAAGTTAATTTATATTTAATTAAACTTGACGAATGAGTTAAGTTTGTTAATTAGATTTAAAAAAAGGAACCAATCTTGTCATATTATAGGCTTGATGATTATGATTATTTTATTTCAGAAGATAGAATAAGAAAATTTCCATTGCAGGATAGAGAGAGTTCAAAGCTATTAGTCGTAGATAAAAATGGAAATATCATTTCAAATACTATTTTTAGAAATATTATCGATTTTTTATCACCTAGTGATCTGGTAGTTTTTAATAATTCTAAGGTAATAAAGAGCAGAATTTATGGATTAAGAGAAAAGAATAATAAGATAATCGAGATTTTGATAATTAAAAAATTGGAATCAAACCTTTTTTTAGCCCTTACGAAAAATATAAAATCATTTAAGGAAGGAGAAAAAATATCTATCCTAAAAAAATTAGGCGATAAATTAGATGACAAAGTAGGCGATAAATTAGAATTTACAGATTACTTTCTAATTGTTATGGGGAAAGAAAAAGATGGTTTGCTCTTATCATTCAATACATCCTTAAGTTTAAATAGCATCGAAGAGTTTGGTATTATTCCTATCCCCCCGTATTTAAAAAGAGAGTCCATTGAACTTGATGAAATATATTACCAAAATGTCTTTGCCAGAGAAAAAGGTTCGGTTGCAAGTCCTACAGCTGGCCTACATTTCACAGATAATCTTATTGAAAAATTAGAAGAAAAAGGTGTCGATATAGCTTTTGTAACTCTTCATGTAGGATGGGGAACATTCGCTCCTATAAGAACCGTAGATGTGAGATTGCATAATATCCATAAAGAATGGTATGTAATAGATGAAGAGAATGCAAAAAAGATTAATAATGCAAAATTTAAAAATAAAAAAGTTATAGCATGTGGAACCACAAGTTTAAGGGCTTTAGAAGGCTGCTATTTACAATATGGAGAAATAAAACCAGTAGAATCTGAAACTTCGATTTTTATTTATCCGCCTTATGAATTTAAGGTAGTGGATGGATTGATAACGAATTTTCATACTCCAAAATCAACACTTTTACTTTTGGTTAGTGCATTTGCTGGATATGAAAATATTAAAAAATATTATAAATATGCACTAGAAAATGATTACATGTTTTTTTCTTATGGTGATGCAATGTTTATTAAACCTTAAGTTAAAATTTTATTGTAATTATAATATATGTGTTATATGTTAGTTGATTAATTAAAATTAAGGAGAATTTTTATGGATAATGCGATATTTAAAGTTCCATTTCCGGTTAACGAACCTATTAAAGAATATAAAAAGAGCTCCCCAGAGAAGATTGAACTTAAAAAAAAGCTAGAAGAACTTAAGAATCAGAAAATTGAAATTCCCTTAATAATCGGGGGGAAAGAGGTTAAAACCGGAATTACTGGAAAATGTATTTTACCCCATGATTTAAATACAGAAATAGGAACCTATCATAAAGCTACTAAAAAAGAGATTGACCTTGCAATAAAGGCCGCATTAGATGCAAAAAAACAATGGGAAGAGATGAGCTGGCAACATAGAGCAAGTATATTTTTAAAAGCAGCAGATCTTTTATCTGGACCTTATAGAGCCCTAATAAACGCTGCAACTATGTTGAATCTATCTAAAACTGTTTTTCAGTCTGAAATTGATGCGGCTTGTGAGTTAACCGATTTTTTTAGATTTAATGCATATTATCTTTCAAAAATTTATGAAGATCAACCATATTCTCCTAAGTACACGTGGAATAGAACGGAATTTAGACCTCTGGAAGGTTTTATTTTTGCTATTACACCATTCAATTTTCTCTCAATCGGTGGTAATCTCCCATCAACACCTGCAATAGTCGGAAATACAGTATTATGGAAACCTGCTTCATCTGCCGTCTATCCTGCTTATTTCGTTATGAAAATACTTATGGAAGCCGGACTTCCAGATGGGGTTATTAACTTTATTCCAGGTACTGGTTCCGAAATGGGTAATATTGTATTTGATTCTCCTTACTTTGGTGGAGTTCATTTTACTGGCTCTACTTTCTCATTTCAATCGATGTGGAAAACGATAGGGAATAATATCTCTAAATATAAGTCTTATCCAAGAATTGTTGGTGAAACAGGTGGTAAAAATTTTGTATTTGTTCACAAAAGTGCAGACCCTTATGAAGTTGCCACCGCATGCGTAAGAGGTGCCTATGAGTATCAAGGGCAGAAATGCTCTGCAGCCTCAAGAGCTTACCTGCCAGCTTCCTTATCCGACAAAATAATCGAAATAATCTTAGAGCAGATGAGCAGGATTAAAATGGGTGATCCCGAGGATTTTACAAACTTCATGACGGCTGTTATAGATGAATCTGCTTTCAATAATATTACTTCGTATATTGAAATAGCTAAAAAAGAAAAAGATACTTACAAAATCATGGCTGGCGGTAATTATGATAAAAGTAAGGGTTATTTTATAGAACCAACTTTAATCGAATCATTCATGCCTGATTCTAAGCTCATGAAAGAGGAGATTTTTGGACCAGTATTAACTATTTATATATATAAAGATGATGATTTTGAAAAAACGGTTGAATTGTGCGATAAAACATCTGATTACGGATTAACTGGAGCTATTTTTGCAAAAGATAGATACATTATATCTGAGCTTGAGAAAAAGCTAAGACATGCAGCCGGGAATTTCTATATAAATGACAAACCAACAGGCGCTGTTGTAGGCCAGCAACCATTTGGTGGTTCTAGAGCTTCCGGAACAAATGATAAAGCCGGATCCTATTTAAATCTATTAAGATGGATTAGTACAAGAGCTATAAAAGAAAATTTCATCCCGCCAAAAGACTTTGTTTATCCTTTTATGGAAGAAAAATAAAAAAAATTGATTTTTTTTGATATTTCTTAAATCCAGAATTATACTTGGATTGAAGGAGCACAAGATGAATGTCCTTTTGTATGAGAAGCTGACACCTTCTATTGTTGATAAAATTAAAGAATTAGGACATATCGTTTATGATATTACTGAGGATAGATCGAAGGAAGATGAACTTCTCAAAATATGCGAAGTGCTGGTAGTAAAGTCAAAAACATTTGTATCAAGAGAAATTATCGGCAAGGCAAAGAATTTAAAGTTTATAATAAAGGGTGGAGTAGGGATAGAAAATATTGAAGCAGATTACGCTCAAGATCTAGGAATTCATTTAATGAATACCCCTGATGCACTTATTACTTCTGTAGCCGAATATGTTATTGGTTTAATATTAACTTTGGCAAGAAATATTCCTCAATCTTATAATTCTTTAAAATCGGGAGTATTTAATCCAGATAACTATAAGGGTTTTGAATTATCTGGTAAAACACTCGGTGTTGTTGGTTTTGGAAGAATAGGGAGGGAACTTGCAAAAAGAGCTCTTGCCTTTGGTATGAATGTAATTGCCTGTGATAAATACCTATCAATTTCTCCGATGTCCTCAGTACAACTTCTGCCATTAAATCAACTACTACCAAAGGCAGATATTATCTCGTTTCATCTAACATTTGATCCAAAAAAAGATAATCCTATTATTGAAGAAGAACAATTCTCCTTGATGAAAGATAATGTCATATTGATAAATTGTGCTAAAGATGGGATAATAGACGATAGAGCTCTACTTTCCGAAATTAAAAAAGGTAAAATAAAAGCAGTTGCTATTGATGTATTAAATTCAGATTCTTTTTTAATTAATGAATTAAAGGATTATCCAAATATTATAATAACCCCAAATCTGGCTTCAAAAACTTATGAAACAGATCAAAGAATTTCTGAACATGTTTTTACAATCCTTAAAGGACTTGCCCAAAAGTAAACTTTTTTATTAGGATAGGATTAAAATGTCTGGACCTTTATCTCAAAAAGAAAATTATACCCTTACAGTTGAAGAAAGATTGGAACTATTAAAAAGAATTGATAATCTTCAATATTATGATCGTATGGAAGATGTTATAGATTTAATCCCTGTCGAGCAGCAGAATTCTTTTTTCGCTAATTTTAATTTATCCTTTATTGATACGATCTCGGCATTTTTTAGGCAGATTTTCTTTGGTGAAAGCATGAGGCAATATATTTTTAAAAAGGCAATTAAAAATGAGATAAATTATCTATCTCATTTAAATCCACCGGTTCTCGATAAAAATGGTGCTTTCATACTGGCTTCTTTTTTATCATTTTTATTTGAAGCTGGTAAAATTTCATTTGATTATCAAGAGTTTTTTAAATTCTGGAAAAAAATATTTTCTTCAAAAAACAATTTAGTTTCTTTTGCACTTTATTATTTTGATAAGATAAAGAACAATAATGGTAACTCATATTTTGAATTGTTTCATGAAAAACAGCTTATAGATCTTATAAAAAGTGATAAAGATTATATAAAAACAATAGCAGAAAATATTTCTGCCATAAAGAAACATATAAAAAATAATTTAAATAAATTTTTGGATCAATTAAATCAATTATACAATTTAATAATTTTTTTTACATATGACTTTTCAAATCTTTTTAAGCTTTTGTATCCGATACATTTCAATGACTTTTCAACTGATTTTTTCGAGAATCAATTCCCAAATGTTAACCTGGATAAATTTACCAATGCCATTAGAACTATCAGTAGATTGTTCATGGTATATCCATATTACAATGAATTTTCAGAGGAAAATTTAAATTGTTTTTTTGATTATTACGATGAAGTTTTTCCGCAGATGAATATCGAAAAAAAGGTTTTTTTCCCAAAGCTGGTTAAATTCTCAGAAAGGATACAATATTACGCTGCAAAAGATATAGTAAATAGATTATATAGAATACTTTACAAAAACCCATTATTAAAGGTTCCTTTTTATTCAATAAATCTTGATTTAAAAACATCATTTGAAAAACAGATAGAGCTATCCTTAGAGGAAAAGGTCAAAGATGCCCAGCAGAAAGTAGAGCAACAGCTTTTTAATGAATTTTACGCTCTATTAAAAGAAGAAGGCGCAGACAAAATTAAGCCAAATGATGCCAATGATTCATTAATTTTGTTGATAAGTAAATTTGAACTTTCACCTTTAAATTATATTAAAAGCTATCTGATATTTTACTCATTTTTTAAATCGATCTGGTTGGGTAAAATCTATACTAAGATAATGCATCTTATTGAATTTAAATATTTCATATTTAATCAAAATGATATTAAAGTTATCAAGGAAGTTCTTGAGTCTTTAAATCAGATATTAGTAGATTTTGATTTAGTCGATAAGCTTGCAAATGGGATAAAAATTGAGATGATGAAATTTGACAAAAAATTACCAGTAAAAGAAGATTATTTAAAGTTATCACTTTTAACCTCAAATTTAGATTCGAAGATGAAACAGGTTCTTGTAAATGGTATTACTGGACTTGTTAAACTAAAAAATAATTTTAATATAGATAATACAGATGCTGAACTTGTAATGATTGATAGTCAATTAAGCAAATATATAGAGATATTTCAGAGAATCTGCCCTTATGATAGATAATGAAATCATAAGTTAACAACCATTTTACAATTTCTATATTTGATGTCAAATATTTAACAATAATAAACTTGACAACTTAAATAATTTTGATATTTATTACTTTGAACAGGACGCGAGGTAGAGCAGTTTGGCAGCTCGTTGGGCTCATAACCCAAAGGTCGCAGGTTCAAATCCTGCCCTCGCAAAAACAAAAGCCTCTATTAGGAGGCTTTTTTTTATCTTATTATAATATTGTCTAATAATAAGTTTATCTTATTATCATTTTATCTTATTATCATATTTGATGGAATTAGGTTTTTTACCCCATTTGAGCTGGCTTTTACTAAAAAAATAGGACAATCATCATTGGCAAAAACAATAAATCTATTTAAATTTCCAATATTTTTATCCTGCAAATCTTCGCCCTTTGATAATTTTTCAAGATTATCTTTTGTGATTTTTATAGTTGACTGCTCATTTGCAAGATCTACGGCATTAAAAAGAGGCAAAATTCCATAATTTTCTATTTTTGCTATAGGTAAACCAAAAATTACCGCATTATCATAGTATTTTTTTAATATTTTAGGAAAGGAAAAAAGGTAGATATAGTTTTGCTTTTGATACAGATAGCCTTTTTTCTTAATCTTCTGATAATCGAAAAAATTTAATTTACTCAAGATCTTAAATATTTTGTCGGTATTTTCGTATATATAATCTTGATTAACACTAAAAGAACTATTTTGTTTAGTGGAACTTTTTAATAATGAGCTGAATCCACCTGCGCAGTTATCTTTATGAGGCCACAACCTTTTTTGATGAATAAGAGAGAAATTATTCTTTACTATAAAATCGACTATCTGTTCATTTTCTTCAACAGAAAAAGTACATGTAGAATATAAAAAAAGGCCTTCTGATTTACAAAGATTAATAAGATTTGCACAGATTTTTTTCTGCCTTTTTGAATTAAATAAAACTTCTTTCAGGTTCCAATCTTCAATCTTTTTCTTATTTTTATATATAAGTGTTTCATTGCTACAAGGCAGATCGGCTAAAATAATATCAAACATTAAATTATTATTTTCAAAAAAAGAAAAATCCTCGTTAAGAAGGACAATATTAAAAAGCTTACTTCTAATTATATTTGAATATAATGCTCCAATTCTACTTTTTATAACATCATTCGAAATAATTACAGAATCTGGAAAACAATCTGCAATTTGTACAGTTTTTCCGCCAGGACTAGCAGAATAATCTAGAATATAAGAGTTGTTATCTTCTAAGTTATTGTTTTCGTAAGTATTTTCGTTTAGGTATCTATATAGAAAACCAACGGGATACATGGATGCTGCTTCCTGTATATAGAAATCTCCTTTTATATAATCGATTGATTTTGATGGTCTAGAAAATTGATCAAGATAAAAACCATTTTGATCCCATTCTATTTTCGAGCTAATCTTGTATGTGTCGCCGCTATATCCTATGACTTTTTTTGTCTTACTGACCCTGTTAAAGAATCTGATAGATTTATTTAAATTGATATTACAGGCATTAATAAAATTATTGATATCATCTTCAGGTAAAATTTTTAAAAGATGCTGGAAAAATTTATTCATTCCCATTCTATGGTAGAAGGTGGTTTTGAGGTTATATCATAAACTACTCTATTAACACCATGAACTTCATTAACAATTCTATTGGAAATTTTTGCAAGAACTTCATAAGGAATTTTGTACCAATCGGCGGTCATTCCATCTACACTTTCGACAGCTCTAATAGCCATCAATTCGTTATAGGTCCTATTATCACCCATTACCCCAACGGTTTTAATGCCTGTTAAAACCAGAAAGTATTGCCATATTTTGTTTGAAAGACCAGAATTTGAAATTTCCTGTCTTAAAATAAAATCTGCCTCTTTTAATATATTTAATCTTTCTTCTGTTACTTCACCAATTATTCTGATTGCAAGTCCAGGTCCTGGGAATGGCTGTCGGAAGACCTGATGATCGCTTAAACCAAGCTCTTTGCCGAGTAGCCTAACTTCATCTTTAAATAGGTATTTTAATGGTTCAATTAAAGTAAATTTAAGATTTTTTGGAAGACCACCTACATTGTGATGGCTTTTTATGGTTGCACTTACATTAGTACCACTTTCTACTATGTCGGGGTAGATAGTCCCCTGAACAAGATACTTTACATCATTAAATTTTTTAGCTTCCTTTGCAAATGTATCTATAAAAAGTTTCCCTATTATCTTTCTTTTCTTCTCGGGATTTGTAACGCCTTTTAATGCGTTTAAGAATATTTTTTTTGCA
This sequence comes from Brachyspira murdochii, assembly GCA_020722965.1. GTDB lineage: Bacteria > Spirochaetota > JAAYUW01 > JAAYUW01 > JAAYUW01 > Exilispira. Next base: position 33,666 of record DYJT01000014.1, read on the forward strand.
TCTACCAATTTGAAAGTGATATCTTCTCTACTACCAAAAGAATTAACAACTTCCTCCCTTTCGCCTTTTCTTAAAAGTCCATGATCGACAAAGATACAGATAAGATTTTTACCGATGGCTTTGGCCAAAAGACTTGCGGCAACTGTTGAATCTACACCACCAGAAAGTGCGCAAATCACCTTCTGATTTTTTACCTGATTTTTTATTGCACTTATTTGATCGTAAAGATATGAACTAATTGACCACTTACCTTCGCAATTACAGACTTTATAAAGGAAATTTTTGATAATTTCAAAGCCAAACTCGGTATGGTAAACTTCTGGGTGAAATTGAAGAGCATAGATTTTTTTTTCATTATCTTCAAAAGAAGCGTAAGGGCAGGCATCTGTAGAAGACGTTCCAACAAAATTTTCTGGCAATTTACTTACATAGTCTGTGTGGCTCATCCAAACATTAAAAGTTTGAGGCAGTTCTTCAAAAAGTATAGATTTCTCTTTTTTTAATGAAACTTTGCCGTATTCTCTAAAATCTGATTTTGCCACAATCCCATTTAAAGATTGCGCTATAAGCTGAGCTCCATAACAAATTCCCAGAATCGGTACTTTTAGTTTATAAATCTCATTTGAAATCATCGGGGCATTTTTTTGATATACGCTTGAAGGACCACCAGAAAAGATTATTCCGACAGGATTCTTATCTACTATATCCTCTATTTTGGTATAAAATGGTAATATCTCAGAGTAAATTCCGGCTTCTCTAACTCTTCTGGCTATAAGTTGACTATATTGCCCGCCAAAATCAATTATTATTGCCTTTTCCTGATTCATTAATTTACCTCTAACTTACCTTTTTTAATTTAAAAATCTTATTAAAAAAATATATTAAATTCAAAAATCTAATAAATTTCAAAAGTTGATAAATTTAAAAATCTAGTTATTATTTGGAGAATAATTTGGTGCTTCTTTTATTATCTGGATATCATGAGGATGGCTTTCTCTTAGACCATTAGAAGTTTGAACGACAAATATCGCATTTTTTCTAAGTTCCTCTATATTTTTTGCCCCACAGTAACCCATGCCTGCCCTAAGACCACCTATCAATTGATAGATGACATCAGAAACAGAACCCTTATATGGTACTCTTCCTTCGACACCTTCTGGAACTAATTTTGTTGAATCAGATTGAAAATATCTATCAGAGGATCCCTTTTGCATGGCTCCAATCGAACCCATTCCTCTATAAACCTTAAACCTTCTACCCTGATAGATTTCTTCTTCTCCAGGGCTTTCTTCACAACCAGCGAATAAAGATCCTATCATTACAGCAGATGCTCCAGCCCCGATAGCTTTAACAATATCACCCGAATATTTTATCCCTCCATCTGCAATAATTGTCTTATTGTGCTTAGCTGCTTCTTCGGCGCATTCAAGTATTGCGGAAAATTGTGGTACGCCAACTCCAGCGACCACTCTTGTAGTACAAATAGAACCAGGACCGATTCCAACTTTAACAATATCTGCTCCTGCCAAGAATAAATCTTTTACACCTTCTTTTGTCGCTACATTTCCACCTACAATAGGTAGTGCTGGATATTTTCTCTTAATCTTTTCGATTGCCAAAAGTATGCTTTTTGAATGGCCATGAGCGGAATCTACAACTACACAATCAACCTTTGAATTAACTAAAAGTTCAAGTCTTTCTTCAAAATCTTTGCCCACACCAATTGCAGCGGCAACCAATAGCCTTCCTGTACTATCTTTTGCAGCATTTGGAAATTTTATATTTTTTTCAATATCTTTAATGGTAATAAGACCTTTTAAGCTTCCATTTGAATCGACCAAAGGAAGTTTTTCAATCTTATGTTTTTTAAGTATTTCCTGTGCTTGTGAAAGTGTAGTGCCAACGGGGGCAGTGACAAGATTGTCTTTTGTCATAAGATCTTTTATCTTTTTTTTATAGTTATTTTCAAATCTTATGTCTCTATTTGTGATTATCCCGACAAGTTTGTCATTTTCTACGATAGGGATTCCAGATATTTTATATTTATCCATAAGAGAAGCAGCTTGCTCTATTGTATTATAGGGGTTAAGATAAAAAGGATCGGTAATAACTCCATGTTCCCATCTTTTTACCTTGTCAACTTCATCTGCTTGTTGAGCAGGTGTCATATTTTTATGAATTACACCCATTCCACCTTCTCTTGATATTGCAATGGCAAGTTTTGCTTCGGTAACAGTATCCATCCCTGCTGAAATCAATGGAATATTTAATTTTATATCTTCAGATAATTTGGTTGAAACATCTACTTCTTTTGGTAAAATATCCGATTTTTGGGGTATAAGAAGAACATCATCAAATGTATATGCAACATTTGCTACTTTTTTTATTTCATTCATAATTACAAACCTTAAAAATTTATTGCTTTTAACTATACTAAAAATATATAAAGTCAAGTTAAAAAAAAGGAGCATCAAAATGCTCCCTTCTTAAAATTAAAAAAAATAATAAATTAATAATCTCTAAGCTAATTTTAAATAAAAAGATTTAAAGAACTTGTTGAAGCAGACTCCATATATGTAGCAACACCTCCAACTTTGACATTGTCAAGAAGTTCTTCTTTTTTTACTCCCATTATATCCATAGACATCTGGCATGCAACAAATGTTATATTAGCATCTATTGCTTGCTGAATCATATTATCTAGTTGACTGACATTTTTCTGTTTCATTCTAAATTTCATTATCTTTGGCCCAATATTTAACATATTTAATTTTGAAAGTTTTAAGTTCTGTGAGTGCTTTGGAAGCATAAAGGAAAACATCTTACCCATAAAGTCTTTTTTAACTTTTTGATGTTTTCTTTTTTTAATTATCGAAAGACCCCAAAAGGTAAAGAACATGGTAACTTTTTTGCCAGTGCTTGTGGCACCCAAAGCAAGAACAAAAGAAGCAAGTGCTTTATCCATATCATCCGAAAAGACTATTATGGTAGAATCATTTAAATTATTTATCATTTCTTTTTGAGAAAGTGATGAAGCCACAGACTGTACATTTGAAATTGTTCCTTTTTGAATCTTAGCTGTAATAACCCCAGAATCCTCAGATAAAGATAAAAGTGTGTTTTTAGTAAGATTAACCCATGCAGAAACATCTTTTTTAAAACCAGGATCTGTCGCCTTTACTTCTACGATTTGACCTGGGTTAATAGTTTCAAAAGATTTTTTAAGTTTTAAAATAGGACCTGGACATTGAAGACCACATGCATCAATTGAAATTGTCTTTGCTTGATCGAGGTTAGACAAAGTTGTTTTGTCAACATTAGTAGAATATGGATTTGCCTGATAGATTAAATCATCTTTTCCAATGTAATCTTTTGAAAAAATATCCTCATTGGATTGCTTTTGAGTCATATACTCATATGTTTTGTAACCACCTGCAAGATTTACAACATCCTTAAATCCGTTTTGTACCAAAATTCTATATGCTACATATCCTCTAAGACCGACACCACAAAATACAACTATTTTCTTGTCTTTAGGAATCTTATTTAAATTCTTCCGCAGCTCATCAACAGGAAGGTTAATAGCTGATGGTATGGTTCCAAGATCAAATTCTTCTTTTGTTCTTACATCAAGAAGATATATTGAATCTTTATCCATGGAAATTAAATTATCCCAATGTATCTGTTTTAAACTTCCATTAATGATATTTTCTGCGACAAAGCCAGCAATATTTAAAGGATCTTTTGCGGAGGAATATGGTGGTGCATAAGCATGTTCTACGTTTTCAAGATCTTCAATTGTTCCATTTTTTAGTAACAATGCCGCTAAAACATCTATTCTTTTATCAACACCTTCATAACCAACAATTTGTCCTCCCAGAATCTTGTGGCTATCGATATCGAATAATACTTTAACTGTCATCGGTAAAGCACCTGGGTAATAACCAGCATGGGATGAAGCATGTATTATAACTTTATCATAGTTAAAATTTTTATGTCTTATGGTTTTCTCTGAAAGACCAGTTGAAGCAACAGTTAGGTCGAATACTTTTGCGATTGCTGTACTAATAGAGCCAATGTATTTTTTATGGGGTCCAAAAACAATATTATCTGCTACAATTCTTGCTTGTTTGTTTGCAGGCCCTGCAAGAGGAACAGGTATATTTTCGCCAAGTAGTAGATGTTTAGCTTCGGATGCATCACCGATTGCATAAATATCGGGATTGCTTGTTTGCAAGAAATCATTTACTAAAATCCCGCCTCTTTGACCTATTTCAAGATTTGCCTCTTTTGCCAGTTTTGTCTCTGGTCTTACACCTATGGAAAGTATAACCATGTCAGCATAGATTGTTTCTCCGCTTTTTAAGTTAACAGCAATATTTAATTTATTGTCTTCAAAACTGGTGACAGAATCGTTTAAATAGAACTCTACACCTTTTGTTTTTAAATGTTGATGTATTTCACTTGCTATCTCAAAGTCTACCTGTGGCATGACCTGAGGAGCCATCTCTACAATGGTAACGAGAAGACCGAGATTGTGAAGATTCTCAGCCATTTCAAGACCAATAAAGCCAGCACCAACTATGATAGCTTTTTTGATATTATTTTGTTCGATATAATTTTTAATATCCTTTGTGTCTTTTGGATTTCGTAAGGTAAAAATCCTTTGATCATCAATACCAGGCAAAGGGGGTTTGAAAGGGTCTGCGCCAGGAGATAGGATAAGTTTATCGTAAGAGATAAAACCTGTTTCATTATTTAATAGGTTTTTAAATTTAACAATTTTATTTACAGGATCGATCGAAATAACTTCATGATTAACCCTTACATCGATGTTAAATCTACTATTAAAAGATTGGGGTGTTTGTACGAAAAGATTATCCCATTCTTTTATGGTCTGACCTATATAATATGGTAAACCACAATTAGCATAAGAGATATGGGATCCTCTTTCAAACATTATTATTTCAGAATTTTCGTCAATTCTTCTAAGTCTTGCAGCAGCCGTTGCTCCTCCTGCTACTCCTCCGACTATAATATATCTTGACATTTAAATCTCCTTTAAAAATTTATTAGATTTGTACTAATAATATAAACAAAAAATATTACAAAAGAAATAAAAATAGGGGAAATTTTTAAGATTTTATGAATTTAAAGAAGGTTGTTATTTTATAACTTTTACAATATCTCCATTTTTAATGCTTGCAGCGCTACCTTCATCAAAATCAATATGGCATTCTGGTAAGAAAGTATCTTTAATCCTTATAACAACATCTTTGAAAATAACTTTTCTTTGATCTATACCAGCCTCGATTGAGACTATTTGTTTGTCCTTCAATCCCATTTCATCTGCTGTTTTTGGGTCAAGGTGAATATGTCTTTTAGCTATAATAAGCCCCTCTTTAAGTGCTATTGAACCTTTAGGTCCGACTATTGTCATGGGAGCAGATGATGCAAGATCACCAGATTCTCTAGTAGGTGGTGGTTCAATTCCAAGGACAAATGTATCGGAATACATAATTTCACATTGAGTCTGGTTTCTTGTAGGTCCAAGAATTCTTAATTTGGGGAATTCACCTTTTGGTCCAACTAATTTAACGCACTCTTGAGCTGCGAATTGTCCTGGTTGAAGAAGATCTTTAATCTTTGTAAGTTGATAACCTTTACCAAAAAGAGCTTCTAAATCTGACTGGGAAAGATGAATATGTCGGTTTGATAGATTAACAATGACTGTGTCTTTCATTTAAATCTCCTAACTTATTTTGTTTTATTCGTAATTTTCTATTATTAGTAATTTTCTATTATTAGTAATTT
>DYJT01000014.1:39579-49625 GCA_020722965.1 Brachyspira murdochii
GTAATTTTCTATTATTAGTAATTTTCTATTATTAGTAATTTGTTATTATTATCAATTTGTTATTATAAATAATTTTCTATTATTAGTAATTTCTTTTTATTCGTAATACCTTCTTATTCTTAACAAGTTCTTATCAGCAATAGGTTTTTATTCTTATGGTTTTCTGTTAATAATAGGTTTTAGCCTTAATAATTTATTATTTGTAATAGAGTCATATTTATAGTGGGTTTTTATCAGCAATAGGTTTTTATTCGTAATATGTTCTTATTTACAAATAGGTTCTTATTAACAATAGGTTTTTATTCATAATAGGCTCATATTTGTAATAAGTTTTTATTAGCAATGGGTTCTTATTCGTAATAATTTTTTCTATTGGAATAATACTTTTTAAAGAAAAATTGCCGACTATTAAGTTCATATTTCTTTTTTTGAGAAAAATTTTTAGGAAAAATTTTTTGAAACTTTAATTTTCAACATAAATTTTAATAAAAAAAGAATTAAATGGTTATAACAATTTGAACATGAAAAATTTAACAGATGAAATAAAAAAAGCAAATGCTATTTTTAATCTCAAAATTAAGATAAGTAAAATAAAATTATAAAAAAAATTTTTGAAATTTTGCTTTTATCGTTTATATTTTGGTAAATAGATGTATTTTATTTAAAACTTGAATTTGAAATATCAGATTAAAGGGGATTTTTTTATGAATTACGAAGAGCTTTATAAAGATTGTGTTTGGGTAGATTTTGATACTCTAACGAATTTTATGATAGAAGTTTTTAAGAAGGTAGGAGTTCCAGAAGATGATGCAAAAATCTGCGCAGATGTCCTTATCAAATCGGATAAAAGAGGGATTGATTCACATGGTATTGGAAGGTTTAAACCTATATATATCGATCGAATAAATGATGGGATTATTAATCCAAAAACAACTTTTGAAATAATAAGAGAATCACCCACAACTGCTGTAGTTGATGGACATAATGGGATGGGGCAGGTGATAGCCTATAGATCTATGAAGATAGCGATAGATAAAGCAAAAAAATATGGCATGGGAATGGTGGCAGTCAGAAATTCAAATCATTATGGAATTGCTGGCTATTATGCTTTAATGGCAAGTGATGCAGGTATGATTGGAATTACTGGAACTAATGCCAGACCTTCGATAGCACCGACTTTTGGTGTTGAAAATATGCTTGGGACAAATCCTTTAACAATTGCTTTTCCGACAGATGAAGAATTCCCTTTTTGCATAGATTGCGCTACTTCAATTACTCAACGCGGAAAGATAGAGGTTTACGAAAGACTTGGCAAAGAAATGCCTAGAGGATGGGTAATAGATGAAAATGGCAACTCAAAGACAGATCCTCATGTTGTTCTTGATGATTTAATAAAAGGTAGGGCAGCCCTAACTCCTTTGGGTGGAATTGGCGAGGATGGTGGTGGATATAAAGGATATAGTTATGCTACTGTTGTGGAAGTTTTATCCAGCGCTCTTGCTCAAGGCGCTTACTTAAAAAGTTTACTTGGATATGATGAAAATGGTAAAAAGGTACCTTACAAATTAGGTCATTTCTTTATAGCTATTAATATTGAAAATTTTGTCGATCTTGAGGATTTTCAGAAAACAGCTGGCGATATAATGAAAAAACTCAGAAATTCTAAGAAAATGCCAGGACATGATAGAATCTGGACGGCGGGAGAAAAAGAACAGGATGCGTATCTTTATAGAAAAGATAAAGGTGTCCCTGTTGATCCAGTCTTACAAAAACAGATTAAAGAATTGGTGGAAAAATACAATTTAACTCAATTTAATTTTCCATTTTAAGAGATTTTATTTTATTTGTTTTATTTTTTATTTTGTTTTTTTTATTCTTTTATTTTTATCTATTTTATTTTTCAGTTTGCTTTGAATTTAAAACTATTTTACTTTATATTCTTTTTATTCTTGTTTCACTATTTATTTTATCCGATTTTTTTTTATTTTAATTTTTGCTTTTTTTTTTATTCTTTTTTGCTATTAGTTTTTTTGTTTTTTTCTTTATTTTATCAGTTTTTACTTTTTAATTTAATTTTTTTTGCTTTTTTTTTATTAGTTTTTTCCTTTTATTTTATTATTTTTTATTTTTTTGTTTTAAAAAATCCTTAGAATCTTTTGACTAAATTTAAATTTTATGCTTTTTTTTATGTAAATATAGTTTAATACATGTTTCTTATCTGTTTTTTAGCAATTATAAATATGATGGCATTTTCATAAAGACGGAGTTTCCTATTAATTAGTTTGAAATAAAAGAATTTATAGGCAAAACAGAAGGGTATCATCTTGAGTTTAAACAAGAAGAAGAAAACAATAATGATTTTGCAAAAATAACAGTAAGTTTTGCCAATACAGATGGTGGAAAAATCCTTAATTGAAATTATAAAAGTGGGTGTTTCGAATGTATTTAAGAAACCCGACTATTTACAACATGCTTGCAAAATATAAAATGGTAACAGATTTAGGTAGTAGTGTAAGAAGAATGATAAAACTCATTAAAGAATAAACAGGAAAAGAACCAATACTTGAAATAGAACATAATGAATTTGTTATAATAATTAATAGAAATTAAAAAAAATTGAGATTAACATTTTTTATATTGAAATTAATTCTATACTAGCGATAAATTAAATTTGTATATGTTTAAACTTAAGTTTAAACTTTCAATAAATTAAAATTGTATAAGTTTAAAATTGAAATTTACAAAAAGGTATTGTTCGTAAAAAAAATATTTATACAATGGAGAAAAATATGGCTAAAATACTATTAACCTTCATTGGCACAGGGAAATATGAAGAAGCAATTTATTATTTTAGGGATAATTCATATAGGACAAAATATATTCAGGAAGCTTTGGTTAATATATTTGATAATGATATAGACAAAGTAATATTAGTGGGAACAGAAAAATCTCGAGAAGCTCATTTTAATGATATAAAAGAAAAAATAAACAAAAAATCTATCGATGAGTTAATTATAAAAAATGGTTTTAATGAGGAAGAATTTAAAGAAAATTTTAAAATGATCTATGAGAAAATAAATGAAGGGGATGAAATTATATTTGATATTACTCATTCGTATAGAAGTATACCACTTTTTGTGGTTACCTTAGGTTTCTATTTAAAAGTTTTAAAGAATATAAAAATAAACAAAATACTATATGGAGCTTTTGAAAAAATATATGAAGATAATCCTGGTAAAAATACCACTAAAGAAATTGAAATAGACAATAGGAAAGCACCGATTGTAGATGCAACATATGTTTTTACTATTTTTGACTGGACCATATCAACAAATTTTTTTATTGAAACAGGTAATAGTTTTAAATTAGAAAAAATCACAAAAAATATCTTAGGAAAGCAATTAAATAGTGATATTCCGGCTCAGAGTATAAATGCATATATTTCTAAACTTTCTAAATTAAATCAAATTATAACGACTTGTAGAATAGGTGGACCTGAGTCAGCATATAATTTAAATAAAATAGTAAAAGAGCTTAATCAACCTAAGTACAAGGTCACTTCAGATTTTAACGATAGTTTAATCGATTCATTAATTCAAAAAATAAGACAGGAATTTGAATTTGATGAAGTTAATAAATATCAAAAAGTACTAGATTATTGCGTTAAATATAACTATATTCAACAAGGATACACCGTATTAGAGGAGTTAATCCCAACAGTGTTGCTTGAAAAGATAGGGGAAAAGCAAAAATTAAACGATAAAGACACAAGAGAAAAGATAAATAATTATCTATATGGATTAATAAAGCCTGAACAAAAAAAAGAAATTAATCAGGATTTGACAAAAAAATTAAATGATTTAAGCGATAAATATAACAACCAACTTATACAATTGGCTAATTTACTTCAAAATATTCAAGACTTTAGAAATGATATTAACCATGCTGGTTATAGGGAAACAAATTTTCACGGTTATACTGGAATTAAGAATAAACTTACAGAATATATAAATAATTTTAACAAAATATTTTCTGATCTACATTAAAATCGAAGCTATAGGATTTAATCTCAAAATAAAAAATGTGATAATTTATGGTAAAATTTTTAATAAATCTTATCCCTTTTCTAATAGGCTGCTTAATTGCAACTATTACTTATTTTACCATTGGATGGTGGGGTTTTTGGCTTATTTTCCTATGGATTGGTTGTTGGATATCATTTGGACTCTTTATTTCCTCAAAGAAGAAAGGGAAGGGAAAAGATCTTGGTAGGCGAATTGCTATACTTAATACTGCTTTGATTTTCCTGATATTTTTAGGAATTTTTCAAAGAGAAAATTTACAATTAGAAGAAACAGTTTTTTACATTTCTGCCGGAATGTTTTCTCGAGTGCTGATTCATTATGCGGTTGCGAAGGTTTTTGGACCATTAATCTGGGGTCGTGGTTTTTGCGGCTGGGCTTGTTGGACAGCCGCAATTTTGGAATGGCTACCAATTAAAGAAAATCGACATATTCCTCAAAAATATACTAAATTAAGAATTATAACTTTTGTAATCTCTATAATAATCCCATTACTTTTTATCTTAAGTGGGTATGATTATTTACAAAATCATATTAACGAAGAATTAGGCAAATTTCACCAGCTAATCTGGTTTTTAATAGGTAATGGTATTTATTACATTTTAGCTATATCACTTGCATTTATTTTCAAAAAGAAGCGAGCATTCTGTAAAATTATCTGCCCTGTTTCTTTGGTAATGAAAGTGCCAGCAAGTTTAGCGATAATAAGGCAAGATTCACCAACCAATAAATGTATAGAATGTGGTAAATGCAATGAAAACTGCCCGATGGATATCAATGTAATGGAATATGCTAAAGCAGGTAAAAAGATAACCTCTACAGAATGTATTTTATGTGGAATGTGCTTAAATGTATGCCCTGTAAGAGCAATTGAATTGGTCGGGAGTAAATAAAAATAGCTAGTTAAAGTGTGATTATAATAAAACTTACTTTCCCCCAAACCTTGCATCGGGGAGGTGGTCGGGGAAGAGGTTGGGATAAGGGGAAAAGGCAGATGTGGCAGAAGAAAATAAAATAGCCAAAATTCTGTTTGGTTGATAGAGTCCTTACTGCACTGCCAAAAAAGAAAGTCCAACCATCAACACCCAAAAACCGCAAGCCAACACACAAAACCCGAAAGCCAACACAAAGCAGTGAGAGCTGGAGATAAACAGGTTGCATACAGTTATTTTATAGGATGTATGGACTGATGCAGGATGAAATAAGAATAGTTGAAAAAATAAATATTCTGGATTATAGATGAAGATTAAAACAAGAGTGATACAACTAAAAAGGGAAATACCAGCAGTATTTCTTGCTTTAAAGAAAAAAGAGACTCCATGGTATGCAAAGATATTTGCTATTTTAACTGTTGCCTATGCTTTATCGCCAATTGATTTGATTCCAGATTTTATCCCTGTACTTGGCTATGTCGACGATATTTTAATATTACCTCTATTGATAGCAATAACTATAAAACTAATTCCGAAGGGTATAATCGAACAATGCCGTATAGAATCTGAACAACTCTGGAAAGAAGGCAGACCTAAAAAATGGTATTATGCAATACCTATAATTTTGATATGGATATTAATAATTTTTTTTATAATAAAATCATTCATTTATATACGATAGCTTTTATACACGATAGCTTTTAGCTATTTTAACTTCTGTCTTAAAAATCTGTCGCGAAAATCTTAAAAAAATCTTATAAAATATAAAATTTAGTTGAAAAATTATTAAAATTTTTATTAATTTTATATATTAAACTTATTACTTTAAATATTTTAAAATAATTTTACAAAAATGTTAAAATTGAAAGCACAACTATTAACATTCAGTCTGTCGAAAATAAATATTAAAAGATATTGAATAAATAAAGATTATGATTTATAAAAATAAAAAACGGAGGAAAATATGAAAATTTTGGTGGTTGGAGAAAGGAACATATTACTTTTAATTTTTTATATTTTTTGTCGCATAAATTATAATTAAAAGGATATAATTAGAAAGAGCAAAATATTATATTAAACCCGAAGAATATCAATACATTTGACTATTTTAAATATTAAGACCATGCGTATGACCAGACCATAGAATTCAAGTATATGTGCAAATGGTGGAAAAATGGGGTAAAATCGATAATTATAATTTGAGCAGGAATTGCCAGACTATCGTTTGGTTGCTATGAGCAGAATAAGATTTTGCTAAAAGATTAAAACAGCTGTTTATCCAATTGGTGGATCTTTGAATTTCGCCAAATCCATCGAGCAGCGTTACCTTGACCTGGGAGGTAAGATTCATTATTTGAAATGTTGGATGGCAAGTATATAAACGATAAAATAAAGCTATACTATGATAAATTACCTGTTTTCCCACCTTTAAACCATATAGCACTGGGAGTAAATCGCTCTTTTGAGGATTTACCGCAATGCGTGGCAGGGATAAATTATCCCTTAGATGAGCCTGTTACAATTGCCGGTAAGGTTATTGTTCTTCTTAGCGGTCGTTTTCCAGGACTTGCTTCCCAGATGCAGATGTAGGATGTCGCTACTCCCATCACCTGGGAGCGTTGCAATGGCAACTGGAAGGGAAGCTATGAAAGGTGGTTAAATACCACAAAAACTTTTAGCATGCGTATTAATAAAACCTTGCCTGGACTTAACAATTTCTATATGGCAGGGCAATGGGTTGAGCCAGGTGGTGGCTTACCCACTGCCGCTATGTCAGCTCATAATGTAATTCAGATGATATGTAAGAAGGATAAAAAACAATTTGCAACGACTATTTCATAAAATAAATTTTAATATTTGCATTTGCAAGTGAATTTTATAATAATTTTGTGCAAAGTTCTTATATTTTTCAAAGAAATTGGGGCATATATGTTAATGGAAATAAAAAACTCTGAAAGGCGAATTTTTTAAAACTCAAAAAAGGTTTAACCTTGAATTACGGTTTAAACCACATCGCCGTGGCTTTATAGCCATTTGCATAATCGTTGTAAGCAATATTAGGATATTTTGCGATAGATACTCCATCATCTTTTGAATATTTTAATATTTGATAAAATAAAGTATTTTTAAAATGTAAGAATATTCTTTTGAAGTGAAGATAATTTAAATAAAAATAGAGAATTTGCATAGCGATTAGTGTCAACTAGTGAAAGTTTTTAATAAAAGGAAAAGTACTTATGAAAAATAAATAATTTAAGAATATCAATGATTTTTAATTTAAAGTAAAATAAATTTGAAATTCCAAATTAAAAGTTTTATATTACATTATATGAGTTAACGATAAAATTTTAAAAAAAGTCATTTTCTAATTATATTAAATTGCTATAGGATAGGTTTTAAGTTTTATGAAAAAGAGGGAAGAATGATGGATAAAAAAATTTTAAAAGAAGATATTCTTAATACACTAGCACAAGTAAAACATCCTGCAATTGATTCTTCATTGGTTAAGCTGGGAATAGTTAAGGATATATCGGTTAACGAAAAAAAAGTTACAATTACCATGGCATTTCCTTTCCCAAATATTCCTATTAAAGATTATCTTATAGATAGTGTAAAAAACCCGATAGAAAAACTTGGTGCAGAAGTTGAAGTAAAGATAACTACAATGAGTCAAGAAGAACTGGAAAATTTTTTAAATCTTGAGCAGCAACATTGGAAAGGAGGTATATGATTCAATGAGCCCATATTATCCAGAATCTAAGGTTGAAGTAAAAGGTTTCGAAGCAAAGCATTATGATACTCTGATGAATATCATTAGTTTTGGTATGTACTCTTCCTTCATAAGAAAAGCAATTCATTTAATGAGGATCAAACCTAACGATAAAATTATCGATTTAGGTGCAGGTACAGGCAGGAATGCATATTTGATGAGTAAATATCTTTCAAAAGAAGGCGAAATTATTGGTCTTGATATTTCCGAAGAAATGATTACTCAATTTAAGAAAAAGTTTGCAGGTTATAACAATGTTAAAATTATCAATCAAAGAATAGATACACCTTTACCCTATGAGGGTGAATTTGACAAGGCTTTTATCTCTTTTGTATTGCATGGGTTCCCACAGGAGGCTAGAGTAAAAATCATCGGCAATGTCTTTAATGCTTTAAAAAAAGGCGGAGAATTTTTCATACTGGATTACAACGAATTTTCACTGAAAAAAATGCCCTTTTATGTAAGGATACCATTTAAAACTATCGAATGTTCTTATGCTTTTGATTTTATTGAAAAAGATTGGCAAAAGATATTAACCGAAGAGGGTTTCAGTCATTTTGAACAACATCTTTTCTTCGGTGGATATATAAGACTGCTTAAGGGTGTAAAAATATAATAAAAAAAAGAGCAAAAATATATGGTAGTTTATTAACCATACATTAAATAAAGTATAATAAGTAAAGAATATTACATGGCACATATATTTATGTATCAGGATATTATAACGGTAATGGAGATTTTATAATAATAAGTTTAAAAGAATATAATATTTATACTAAAAAATATAGAAAATGTGAATATACTATTATAGAAATTCAAAAAATGTGTGATGAACTTATTAATGCAATTAAAAATGCTATATAAGTTTTTTTACTAAAAAAAGGAAAGTGTATGACTTCGACGAATGAAGTCATGCACTTTTTTATATTAATTATAGGGGCTTGTATGAAAAAGGTTGCTAAAAAATGTATTTTTATCTTTATTATTTTTTTATTCTTTTTATTTTATTCTTTTGACCAAGATTTACGATTTGATAATTTTATTGAATTTGATAATGAAAAATGCTTAGTAGAAATTAATAACCAAAAATATTATTTCGATAACACAATAATTCATATTATTTATTATATATTGTTTAACTATGATGATTTACCTTCTCAATAAATCAGATTTTCTCCCCATTTTATGAACCAAACAAAGAGCAGATAGATAATATTAGAAAAGATTTTAAGTCTTATATTTATCAAGTTTATTATGATTTTAATGAAGAAAAAGATCATAATTTCTTTTATCTTTCAAATAGAAAAGTTTTTAACAAAGATTTTAAAAATTTTGAGAATGCTAAAAAGGTAGAGGAGGTTTTTTTAAAATTATCCTGTGAAATTTTTATACTTAAAACTTATAGCATTTTTAATAATAATTTTATTAGTAGCAAAGAAATAGTATTAAATGAAAAAAAGGTGACCCATTAAAATAAAATGTTGATTATGTTATATTATATCAAAATTAAATATATTAAATGATTTAATAGATAAAAGCGGTATATATGAAAAATTAGTTTATCATTGGGAAAATTTTATTTCAATATATAATCTTGAAGAACCTTTAAAAGATTTTTATTCATTTTATTCATTAAAATTAAAGAAAGTAAAAATAAGTTTTTATTATTTTTTTTCATTTAAATTATTTAAACCGATAAAAGGAGGAACCTATCGTAATGGCAAAATTACGATTTCAAATTGTTTTGAAGATAGTCAATTATTTTTAGCAATTATATTACATGAGCTTGCTTATTTTAACGATCTATTTTCATTAAAAATGAATTATGATGAAAGTGATCAAGAAATAAATTTTAGAATTTTAATGCGTTCAATAATTTTAGAGTCTAAAGATGGCTCAACAGATGAACAAGAGATTATTAAAATCAAAGAATTTTTACAAAAATATTCAATGACAAGGGGATTATTTATTGAACTCTATGCTGATTCAGCATTAATGTTTTTTTTCAAAAATAATCAAAAATATACTTCAAATTACATTGATTATCTTGAATCAATACTTAAATTGAGTTTGGCAGGAAGATTGGCTTCTGCAAGAATTGTATTATTTGCTTGGAAAGAATATTTTGATCTCATAGTATTCCCCCTAATTTTATAAGTTTATATAAACTTAATTTTGGAAAGTTTAAAGGGAGCATTACAATATTTAATATCCATTTTATGGTTATAGAAAAATAGCATTAGCAAAATCATAAAAACTATC
>DYJT01000036.1:0-6925 GCA_020722965.1 Brachyspira murdochii
ATTATTTAAAAGGATATATCAATGTTCGTAATGCAGTCCATTCTGAATGGCTTGATGACTACTTTTTACAAAATGATGAAAATATTATCAAAGTGAAGCCTCCTTCTGATGCAGAAGACTTGCTTTATGATTATTGCCCAAAAGAATATGCCGTTGAAATTAACGGAGAATACTACTATAAAAATGATGATAGAGTTATTTCTGATCAAAAAGATAAACAAACAACTATTATAATTGAATTTTAATTCACTAATATAGGAGGAAAAGCTATGTCTTATAAAGAAAATATATCTCTTAATAACAAAGAGACAAGTATGTATGTAATCGATCCACTGCTGGTAGAATTATTAAAACTACCAGCAACTCCTCATCCTTATGAAAATATTATGGCTGATTTTATATTAGATGCTCTTAAAAAAAGAGATGTAGAATTTACAGTATTAAACTATAATACAAACAAACAGGATACAGTCTACCGAAATATATTGGTTACAATACCTACAGCATCTAATGATAAATCAAACTCAATGTTCACAGCACATATGGATATGGTATCGTATAACGAATTTAATACAATGACAACAGACAAACGAGATTTGGTTATTAATAACAGATTTATATCTAATAAAAATAAGAATACTCTAGGAGCAGACGATAGAGCAGGTATCTTTATACTTCTAAAAATGATAGAGAATAAAGTGCCAGGATTATATTTATTCCCCTTTGGAGAAGAAGTTGGAGGAATAGGCTCAAATCAATTCCTAGATAGTGAACATAAAAATCTTTTAGAAGGTATAAATAAATGCGTGTCATTTGATAGAAGAGGCTACTCGTCTATTATCACACATCAAGGAAGTTCCCAGACAGCAAGTGATGAATTTGCATTAGAACTGTCTGACCAGTTTATGAAACATAATATCTATATGGTGCCAGATGATACAGGTATATTCACTGATAGTGCAAAATTTATATATAATATATCTGAATGCACTAATATAAGTGTTGGATACTTTGATGAACATACAGCAATTGAACGTTTAGATTTTATATTCTTGCAACATCTAACAAACGCCTGTATAAATATTGAATGGGAGAAACTAAATACTTATCGAGAAATTTCTACTAAACAAGATATTATCTACACTAGTCCATACAAAAAGTTTAATCGATATAATAATTGGCATGAAGAAGAACAGTATTTATTTGATGAAGAAATAGAGATGTATAACGAAGAAGAAGATATGCAAGAAATGAGAAAAGAAATAGATAGGGGATTAAAAATATTGAACCAAAAATACAGGAATAAATATATAGTTTATGAAAGATATAAACAACTATCCAATCAATATATTGATGAGTTACAACCTATATGGTTGTTAGATATGCCAGTACTAAAAGGTGCATCTGAATCTATAGCAAAAGAATTTACTCTATCTATGAAAGATGAGAACTTCGTAGAAAGAAAAGACAATGGCTATTATCCAGAAACTATTCTCTACGAAAGTGAA
Source organism: Brachyspira murdochii (assembly GCA_020722965.1). Taxonomy (GTDB): domain Bacteria; phylum Spirochaetota; class JAAYUW01; order JAAYUW01; family JAAYUW01; genus Exilispira. The sequence goes on from DYJT01000036.1 coordinate 1,509, forward strand.
AAAAGAGTAATCGCAATAGCCAATGTATCAGATATTGTATCTGATGTGAGAGACTTTTTTGGTATGCAAACTGAAACAACAATCTATAATCTTGTATATTTGCTAAATATTTGTGATGTTGATTTTACATACGAAGATATCAAATTAGTTTTTAGTTATTACTCACCCTTTTAAGGAGGCTAATATGAGGGAAAATGAAAAGATGAATCTTGTAATTGAAGATGAAGAAAAAAACCAGAAGTATTTGCTTGATGATATTGGGAACAAAATTATTTTAGGAGATACATTTAAAGTATTGAGAAAAATAGATGACGAAGTTTTTGATTTGGTCTTTATTGACCCACCTTATTTTTTACAATTGCCAAATAAAAGATTAAGAAGATGGACAGTAAAAACTATTGTCAAAGGAGTAAATGATGAATGGGATAAATTTTCTTCATTCCAAGAATATGATGATTTTATCACAAGGTTACTTAACGAAGTTAGAAGAGTAATGAAACCTACTGCTACACTCTGGATTATTGCAACATATCATAGCATTTTTAGAATTGGAAAAATTATGCAGGATTTAGGATACTGGATACTTAATGATGTTATATGGGTGAAGACTAATCCCATGCCTAACTGGTTAGGTGTGAGATTTACAAATGCTACTGAAAATCTAATCTGGGCTGTGAAAGACAAGAATGTTAAAGGATATACTTTTAATAAAGAATACGCAAAAGAAGTTGGTATTGGTAAGATAGGAGCTAATGTATGGATGTTGCCTCTTTGTCATGGCAAGGAAAGACTTAAAGATGAAGAGGGGAAAAAGCTACACTCTACACAAAAACCATTGGAACTACTCAGGAGAGTTATTCTAACTTCTACAAAAGAAGGAGATTTAGTTTTAGATCCTCTTGCTGGGACTGGAACAACTGGATATGTTGCACAATCACTAAAAAGAAATTTTGTAATGATAGAAATTAATCCAAAGTATATGAAAGGTATAGAAAAAAGATTCAAGCATTTGTTATGGACTACATCACTTAATAATAATAATATGTTTAAATACTTAGAAGAATAGGAGGGTATATGTATGAGAGACAATAAAGAACTTATTGAAAGATTTGATCTATATGCTTCACTTCCAACAAGAAAAAGAATAGATAAAATGTCAGAAGGGAACTATATTAGGTCAAAAAGATATTTAGAAAGGTTTCTAAACTTTGAATCATCTACGGAAAATATAAGAGATAGATTCATAGAATGGTTAATGTCGCAAGACTTAGCAGAATCATCTCGAGCAACCATATCATTCTCAATTGGAAGCTTTTTAAGATACTGTAATCTAATTAGTGAAGATGATTTCAACGTGCTTAAAAAACATTTTAGACATCCTATATCAGTATGGAGTAGTAAAAAAATAACATATAATGATATAGTGAATCTAATTAATCAGCATCTTGCTCTTGACAATCCTCTATCTCGATCAAGAAATCCTCTGATTATAATATTCTTCGCAACAGTTGGGCTAAGAGTTTCACAATTAATAAACATTTTATCAGATGAAGTCAGAGAAGATAAACAAGAAAATAGACTGATAGTATTATTCCCAAAAGCAAAAGAAAATAGACAAACATTAATACCACAAAAGGATATAAAATATATACCATTTGATTTAAAAATTGGAAGCTATACTATTAAAGAATATTATGATAATTATATCTTTGCTAAAAAATATTTTGTCAAAAATCAAAATTCATCTAATGATTCTTTCTTTGTTACTAAATCAGGAAACAAATTAACAGATAACTATATCCGAAAAGAAATTATACAAAAGTATAATCCATCATTAACCACTCATTCATTCAGACACTTTGTTGCTACAAATATAGCTAACAAACAAGGAATACATAAAGCATCAATAATGTTAGGACACCAAAGTATATCTACTACAATGAGATATGTTAATCCTGAAACAGTAGATACAATTAAAATGATAAAAGAAATTTATGCAGAACTAACTAACGGAGAGGAGGATTAATAAATATGAGAATGATTACAGTTAATGATATTGCAGAAGAAACAGGATTGTCCTTAGAAAAAATCAGACAAGATGTTCATGATGGATACCTTGTTCCTATGCCTAACGAGCCTAATAAAGATTATATTTACTATAATAGACATGCTATAAACTATATTAAATTCAAGGGAGAAAAGGATAAACTAACTAAATGGCGAGGATTATATGGGTCTATGGTAGAACGAGTTAATAATATATTTATAACATCTGTGATAGATAAAAATACTAAATTCTATATAGCAAATACTCCTGATAGAAAATATAAAATTTTCTTATCACACAAAGCTGCTAGAAACTGGTGTCTTAACCAAGATAAATATACTCCAAAAATGAAACGAGAAAATGTAGAAGGATTAGCTGTATTCATTCACTTGACGTTAGACGAGATAGATTTCTTACTGGCTGTTACTCCCCAAAAAGGGAGATGGGCTAAACTATATCAAAGGATATTGAGAGCAAGAGAAAGATCTATTAATAGAAAACAAAAACAATTAAAGAATAAACAAAGGAGGTAATTATGCAAATGTCTTATTTAGAACTAGGACTATCGATCATAGGATTATTCTATATGTCGATGATTGTATTTCTTTTATTCTTAGACGGATATAAAAAATATAATGATGAAAAAATTGACAATATTACTGAGGTTGTTACTACAATATTTATTATTATTATGTCTGTCTATGCAATTTATTACCAATCCATATTTATTGCTATATTCTTAGTAATTACTCAGGTTGTATTAAAGGGCACTAAAATCTCAACTATTACAATAATACTGACTATTATAATTACATTATTAATAAACTTATATTATGTTTATTAAAATTTATTATTATGTTTATTAAAATTTTTATTGCTTTTTAAATATAATTTTATTAAATTGTTTTAAAGTTTTATATGTGTTTTATTCATTTTTTATAGGAGGAAATATGAAAACGTTAGATGAAAAAATACAAGAAATGAGGAATACAATCAAAATCAGCTCAGAGATTATTAAGAGGTTTTATGAAAGAGAACCTGATAAATCTAAATGGAAAAATTATAATAACTATTATATTGCATTTAGAGATAAGTTTTATAAATCTAAAAATTATGATTTTGTTTTATCGGTTCTCGAAGAAATTAAAAGAATAGAAAGTGAAAATAATAGACGAGCAAATGAGTTGCTCCAATATTTTACTAATTCAGAAGTTTAAAAGGAGGTTCTATATGTCAGTATTTCAAAAAGCAATTAAAAAAGGATCCTTTTTAAGGATGGCTATAATCGGTCCTAGTGGGTCAGGAAAAAGCTATACTAGTTTAATTCTAGCTAGTAGCATTACAAAACTAACAGGAGGAGAAATCGCAGCTATTGATACAGAACATGGAAGCTTAAAAAAATATGCTGATCAATTCGACTTCTCTGTTGTAGAAACAGATACATTCTCTATACCTACATATATTAATCTTATAAAGGAAGCAGAACGTAATGGATTCAAAGTTCTAATAATTGATAGCTTGTCTCATGCCTGGTTCGGAAAAGAGGGTGCTCTCGAAACAGTAGAAAAAGTTGCTACAAGAATGAAAACATCTAATACATTCGCAGCATGGAAAGAAGTTACTCCTCTACAAAATCAATTAATTGATACTATTCTGGCTTCTAATATGCATATCATCGCCACTATGAGAAGTAAAACAGAATATATTATTGAATCTAATGATAAAGGTAGAATGTCCCCTAAAAAAATAGGACTTGCTCCTATACAAAGAGAAGGTGTTGAATATGAATTCGATATAGTAGCTGAAATGACTATCGATAATAATATGATAATTACTAAAACAAGAGATCCTGAATTAGCTAATAGCGTGATAGAAAAACCAACAGGTGAGTTAGCTGTTACTATTTTAAAATGGCTTGGTGAAAATCCAAATACATCTTCTACTATATCTAATATACCAAAGAAAATGAATAAAAAAGATGATGAAGCTAATAAAATAACAACTAAACTTGATACCTCCTCGCATCTTAATACTAATGCAACAGACTTCTTATCTGATGAAGAAGCTAAACAATTATGGGAAATAGCTAAGAAAAGTGGACATACTACACAATCAGCAAAAGATATATTGAAAAATGTTTTTGGGATAAACTCTTTTAAAACAATTCCAAGAATTATATCAAAGAATATAGAAAAAGAATTTTCAGAACCAGTAGGATTTAATAAAGCAAAGGAGATGATGTAATGACAGAAGATATAAAAATATTGATTGATAGCATAAAGAAACATACTAATATATTGACAGAAGAAGAGTGGTTAGAAGAACGCAGGAAATGTTTTACAGGCACAGATGCAGCTACACTGATAGGTATTAATCCTTACAATACACCTTTTAGATTATACCTCACAAAAAAAGAAGGATACGAAACAAAGAAAACATTTTCTATGCTACGAGGGAAATATCTAGAACCACTTATAGCAAATCTCTTCGCAGAAGACCATCCAAATTTTGAGGTTATAAACCTGAAAGATGAGGAAAATAAAGAATGTATAACATACCACCCTTCATACCCTGTTATAGCAGGTAGCATTGATAGATTGTTCATAGATGAATCAGGCAACATCGGAGTATTGGAGATCAAAACTGCGGTAGGACCTGGAGTTGCAAGATGGGAAGATGGTCCTCCGCAAATATATAAAATCCAACTTCAACAATATCTAATGATAATTAAAGATATTATCAAAAAAATAAATCCGTCTATGTCAGACAAAGTATATGGTATGTTTGCTTATAGTCTTGATGATAAACTAGAATATAGTCTCCCTATCTATCCTGACCCAAAAGTGCATGATTTAATATTAGAAGCAATATTTAAATATAATAAAATAGTTAATGTTGAAAAAAGACATCCTGACTTAGTTGACTTTGAAGACGTAAAACTAAGATATAACAAAGTATATTATTCAGACTATATAGAAGTAAACGAAGATATTGTAGAAAAACTTATAGCTTTCACAAACCTTAAAGAAAAAAAAGATGTATCTTATAAGGAATATGTAACAGATATAGTAAAGCAAATAGATGATGTGCAAAAAGAAATTATAGAAGTAATAGGAGATTATGAAGGACTTGTATATGAAGGAATAATAATCGCTACTCGTAAAGAAGATAAGAATGGGTCAAGAAGACTGTATGTCTCAAAGAAAAATTTAAATGAAGCCTTATCCGTTGTGTCTAAAAACTTATTAGAAAAAGATACTGGAGAAGATTTACCTATCTGATTATATGTAAATAATTAAAATATCAGGAATTTTGTTCTCTGATATCTATATTATATAATTTGTTTAACTTATTATCGGAGGTTAAAATG
>DYJT01000036.1:7025-9222 GCA_020722965.1 Brachyspira murdochii
GGAGGTTAAAATGAAAACTTATTCTGATGTCTCTAAAGCAAGAGGAGATTTACTTGAAGTATTGTTCGACTTGGTTCGTAGAGAAGTTGTTGGAGAGATAGTTATTTATGCTATCGATAAAGGCTATAGCTGGTGTTTCTCAAAAGATTTTGATGAAATAAAAAGTAAAAACCATGACCACATTTATTCTTGGTATCCTCCAATTACTATTAGTGAGCCTGCTTCATATGGAAATATAAGTGAACTTTTAACTTATCTTTTAAGTTTAAAAACGTTCCAACTAGAACATTCAGACTGGAGACAAAACTTAACTAGAAAAAATGATAAGACTAATCATTAAAAGGATACTAATATGGATTTTAAAAAAGAAAAATATTATTACGCATTAGATAATAATTTCTCTACTATGAATAACGATGTTCCAGATGAATTCGTTAATAAGATTATATGCGGAGACTCTGCCGAAGTTCTAAAAAAACTTCCCGAAAATAGTATAGATATAATTATTACATCTCCTCCCTATAATTTTGGAAGAGAATACGATGTTGTTGATGATAATCTTGAATGGAATACCTACTTTAATAAATTATTTAATGTATTTGACGGATGCATCCGAGTCTTAAAATATGGTGGAAGGATGGTGATTAACATACAACCAATATATTCTTATTATATTCCTACTCATCATATAATTAGTAATTACCTAATGCAAAAAAAACTAATATGGAAAGGAGAATTTATATGGGATAAAACAGTATTTTCATCGATACATAATACATTTGGAACATGGCTAAGTCCTAGATCTCCATATCTCAAAAGTACTCTAGAATATATAGAAGTTTTTTCTAAAGGAAATCTTTCAAAAGATGGAAATAAAGAAGATATTGATATAACTAAAAAAGAATTTATGGACTGGACATTAACACTATGGACTATACGTGGAGTTTCTGATATGAATAAATGGAAACATCCAGCTGTATTCCCAGAAGAAATCCCATATAGGATTATAAAATTATTTAGCTATAAAAATGATATTGTATTAGACCCATTTAATGGAGTGGGAACTACAACCGTAGTTGCACAACAATTAAAAAGGAGATTTTTAGGTATTGATATATCAGAACAATATTGTGAAACTGCTAAAAAAAGATTAAAATATTTTCAAAATAGTATGTTTGACTAATTAAATTGGAGGCTAAAATGAAAAAATTTATGTTTTATATTTTAATAATGACTATTCCTTTGTATCAAGGAATGTCGCAAATTTCATTGAAAAATCCAATATGTAAAAGTATTGAAAAACAAACAGATCCTATAACTAAGTCAACAGCATATCTGACAGTAGAATATGGAGAATATGCTATCCATAAAATTGTATCATGGAAAGATAATTTTTCGATATTATCCTTGGGATTATTTCAGCCAATAACATATTATAATGAAGGAGAATATGGTGAAACAAGAGTTCTTCTTGATAATGATTCACTAATAGTATTAAAACACTATGCAGTTATTCCACCTCAGCCAAATCCACCAATAGACGATGGCGTTGAATATAATATATTAATGTTTTATATTGATGATGATTTATTAGATTTACTCTGTAAAAGAAAAATTATAGCATATAAAGTAGATAATAATAGTACATATTACATTTCTTATCCTTTTTCTTTAAAAGAGAAAATGAAATGTATGAAACAATTATCCAAGTAATTAGTATTTTTTAACTTATATAAGGAGATTTATAAGATGAATATAGGAATAAAAGAAGAAGAAATAATATCATTAATGAGTGAAGTATTGTTTTGCGATTCTGATGGAATTAAAAAACTTATAGAAATGAGAAAACTTGTTGGAACAATTATACCTAATTATGAACTACAACCTGATAATGTTCAAAGAACTTACGGAGAAGTAACATATACATCTCTAATAGTTTCATTTATTAGAGACTTGACAAAATATATAAGAAAAGCTTTACTCGATGAAGTTATAAAAAATAAACGAGATGAAGAAAGATCTAAATATTTCCATTGGATTAAAGATAATATAATAGACGATAATTATTTTATTAGTGGAGATAAAGTCTTCTTTCAACTTGCAGATATAGATTTGTCTGAATTTGATAATAATATAGTAGACAAACTTTATTCTAAAATGATTACTTCAATCAAATAAAAAGGACATATTGTATGGA
>DYJT01000015.1:0-22912 GCA_020722965.1 Brachyspira murdochii
AATCCTTGTATAATTCCATTTTTCTTTAGATGATCAACTTTCTCTTAGTAAGTTTTTGTTATTGGGGTATTTCCTAAAATTATTATAGGAATTTTTGAAGCTGCAAAACTAGAAACTCTTATATTTATGCTTTTGCCAATAGCCTTTAACATTGAATCGGATCTGAGAAGTCCAGGATTTTCTCGATGAGTTTTATAAGGGGAATTTCTTCACAGATTACGCCTTGAACAGCATAACCATTAATATGTTTTGCTATTTAACTAAACAAATCAGTAGCCCATTTTTCTGCAAAAGAGCCTATGAGAGAATTTCTACTTTGTAAAGTTGTTTTTATACCTTTGTACCCTTTAGTCCAATAAGCGTAAAGCCTACTATTATCTTCTTGATAAAATAATTTCTCAGGCTTAGCGAATTCTAAAGATTTAATAAAAAAGTCTTCTTCCTGTTTTTTATTCCATAATGTTTTTGTAAATTATAATTTATTAAATCATACACATTGTGTATTCAAAAATTTCTCTATCTTTGCCACCAGAAACACTGAAGGCTTCTTAAAAAAGGAGTCATAATTTTTCTTAAAGTTGCAAAAAGCACTTTGCATTATTTACAAGCTCTTCTTGATACAAACCAAGACCAATTCTTAAATTTCTAATTTAAAAAAAACGGAGAGGGGGGGATTCGAACCCCCGATACCCTTTTGGGGTATAACTCCTTAGCAGGGAGCCCGATTCGACCGACTCTCGCACCTCTCCAATTCGAATTTGAAAATTAAAAAATAAAAATTTAAAAAATAAAAACGGAGAGAGAGGGATTTGAACCCCCGGTACCCTTACGAGTACAGTAGTTTTCAAGACTACCGCCTTCAACCACTCGGCCATCTCTCCGTATTGAAAAGTTAGCTTATTATATCTATTTGTCAAATATTTTTTGTTTATAAGCTCTTGGTATAATAATTTAATAGCAATTAAATAATCGACTTTTATTTAATTTAAGGATTTAATTTAATTTCATATATTGAAATTTGTAAAAATATGATTAAAGTTAAGAAAAAGGATAGGTATGAAAATTTCTGATATTGTCGAAAAATTAAAACTAGAAAAACACACGGAATTTTCAGGAGAGGAATTTGATGTTAATTGGGGTTATGCATCAGATTTACTCTCCGATGTCATGGGTAGAGCAGAATCTGGATCTATCTGGTTTACTATTCAAAAACATCCAAACATAGTGGCAGTCGCAACATTAAAAGACTTAACGGCTATAATTTTAACATCGAATTCAAAACCCGAAGAAGAAACAATTGCTAAGGCAGATGAAAATGGAATCCCAATCTACTCTACAGAATATTCTACTTTTGAGGCTTGCGGGATATTTTATAACCTATTAAAATCCAAAGAAAATTAATCATAATTAAAATTTTAATTAGTCAGGTAATAAATCTATGATAGCTTTATTCGAATCGAGATTAAAAGTTGTTTTTATAATATTTCTATTAATTTTTGTTTTAATCTCTTTCAGGCTTGTATATATTTCTATTAAGATGGAAGATAGCTCTTATCCTTTTCAAAATATTATATCATCAATTCAAAGAGGGCAGATAATAGATCGAGATGGGAAATTATTAGCGGGGAATTTTTTGGTATATACTGTTTTTGTTGATCCTTATGTCATTAAAGATATCGAAAATGTTTCCAAACAGCTTTCAAAATACTCTATGTATGATGAGAATAGATTGAAAGAAAAACTTACGGAACTTAAAAACAAAAGGTATTTGGTAATTGCAGAGAAAATTGATAAAGAAACATTGGATAAGATTCTTTCTTTAAAAATAAATGGTGTCTACTACAGAATTGATATTTTAAGGGAATATCCTCTTGATGATATCATTTCACCACTTATTGGTTTTGTAGATAAGTACAATAGGGGGCTTGAAGGACTCGAATTTTATTATGAAAATTTTTTGAATAAAGGGGAAGATTATGCATTAAGACTTTCAATCGATAGTTTTATGCAGTTTATACTATATAATGAATTAGCAAAAAAGGGGCAGGAGGAAAGTTCAGATTGGGCTATTGGAATAATATCTGATTCGAAAAATGGAGAAATTTTAGCACTTGCAAATTGGCCATCTTTTTCTCCGTCTATCTATGGATCTTATGATGTAGAAAAAAGGAAGAACAGGGCAATTTTAAACTCTTTTGAACCTGGTTCAACATTCAAAGTTTTCATAGCTTCAGCCTTGTTGAATGAAGAAAAAGTATCGTTAAATGAATATTTTTATTGCGATGGAGAGTACAAGGTTACAGAGAATATAAAAATTAAAGATACCTATAATAAAAATGGTAGCTTAAATTTAACCGATATAATAAAATATTCATCTAATGTCGGAATAATAAAATCATCGATGAAAATAGATTCCAGTATACTTTACCAATATTTAAGAAATTTCAATTTTGGTAGTAAGACCGGTCTCGATTATCCAGCTGAAGCCGAGGGGATTCTTAAACCAATTAAAAATTGGACGAAGATGACCAGGGCAATAATAAATATCGGGCAGGAAATTTCCGTATCTTCTGTTCAATTAATAGCCGCATTCAATTCACTTTTAAATGGTGGTTATTTTTATGAACCTCATCTTGTAATTGGGAAAAATTTCAAAAATTCAGAATATGAAAAATATAAAGCAAAAATAGTCAGAAGAGTCATCGAACAACAAACATCAAATACAATTAGAAATATACTAATTGAAGCATTAAAAGGTAGCACAGCAACTGGGAGATTGGCATATACTGACCATGCTATTGTCGGAGGTAAAACAGGTACCGCTCAAGTTCCATATACTAATGGTAGAGGATATGATCCAGATAAAACCTTTGCTTCTTTTTTAGGGTTTTTCGAATTAAGTGATAATATCTATACTTTATTTATTGGATTTATGAATCCCAAAAAAAATAGTTCAGGGGGTGTTGTTGCGGCTGAGGTTTTTAAAAATATTGTTGAATCAATTTCACCTTATTTAAAAATTAAGAATAAAAAACCTATCGCCGTTGATGTAGAAGAATATAATACAAAAGATTATGACCGCATTTTTGAAAGGGCTTTACAAAGGATAATCAAGGAAGATGTAATCCCCGATTTTACAGGATTAACATTGAAAGAAGCGATATTTTTAGCCTCAAAGCTTGGAATTAAGATAAAAGTAAGTGGTTCAGGTTTTGTGTTTTACCAATCAATATTACCAGGAAGCGCTATTGAAAATGATATGTCGATTACTTTAAAACTCAACTACAGATGAGTATGCTTTAGATCAAAACAGATAAAAAATGATAAAAAAAGATGATAAAATAATAATAAAAATGATAAAAAAATATAATAAAAGAAGATGGTAAAAATGATAAAAAATATAATAAAGAAATATAATAAGAAAATATGATAAAAAAAGATAAAATATATATATTTATTCTAATAGATAATCCAAAATTATTTTATGATGATGAAAAGTTGATTGAAAAGGATAATTTAAAAATCGAATTTAAAAAAAATTTATTAAACGAAAATTTTTTAATACCATATCATAAAGAAAAAAATCTTATTTCAAAATATGATATCGAAAAGGAAGCAAGAATTATTGCTGATACTTTAAGTAAAAGATCTGAACAGATAAAAAGTAAATCTGTTTTGCTAATCTGTCCTTCAAATCCCCAGATCTTTAATTCGATAGAGAAACTAAATATTTTTACCCTGGAATTTAGCGATGAGCTTTTAAGTTATTATCTGGATTATTTTAAGATTCAAAATATTGAATATGAAAAAATTGAAATAGAAGATCCCGAAATATTAAGGGAAATTTTTGAACAGGCAAAAAACTCTGTATTTATCTTTTCTAATCCAAATAAAAAATGGATTAGTAATATTGTTCAGTATATACCGGATATAGATATAGAGATCTATATTAATCCCGTATTAAAAACAAAACCAGAGTTTAATTTTATTGAAAACTATATATCATCTTGCATGAGAAGAAAGATAATAAATATAAATACCGCTAAAAGGTTTAGCAGACAGTGGAGTAAGAATTTTCTGCTTAATAGCCTTAAATATGTGGAAAACAAGGGGGTTGAATCTTTACAGAATCTACTGGAAGGCAAATTCCCTATTGTCATAGTAGGAGCTGGAAGTTCTATAGATGATTGTATTTTTAAAATTAAAAAATTGGCAAATATTTCGTTAATAATAGCAGTTGATACTGCAGTAATTCCATTGCAAAAGGCTGATATACCTATTGATATAATAGTTTCCTCCGATTCTCAATCAATAAATGCATTATATATAACATGTAGTGATTACATTAAAAAAGAAAAATTATCTAAAGATAAATTATCTAATGATCGAATACTGCCAATACTTGTAACTATGCCTACAGTGCATCCTTTGCTTATTTCGAAATTCAATGGCAAGATTATCTTTTCATCTGCCTTCTTTTCTTTTGTAAAAGAGATAGATAAAATTACATATGAAAGGCTTGAAATTGGAGCAGGAGGGACTGTTTCGGCTCTTGCCTTCGATCTTTTATCTTTACTTAATCCTTCAGAAATCTTTTTGGTTGGTCTGGATTTTTGTTATTCAAATGGCAAATTACATTGCAATAATGCATTGTTCGATAGTATCTATTATTCAAAAGTAGATTATAAATATAGTTATCAAACATTTGTGGATAAGATGATTTTAAAATCCAGTTCATTCATTGTAAAAAATGAATTTGGGAAGAAGACAAGAACGGATCCGAAATTTATGATGTTTTTGGATTGGTTTAATAATCAGATTAAGCTTTATGATGGCAAAAAGGATATATATATTTTAAGTGATAAGGTATACGGAATTTATAAAAATTTTTATATAGATGATTCAAAATTTGAAGAATATTATAATAAGAAAAATATATTAGTGAAAAAGGTTGAATTACAAAAGAAGATTAACAAGATAGAGATAAATTTAAACAAAGATTTTGTAAAAAAGTATTTAAATCATCTTGAAAAGATTAAGGTGGAAAGCCTAAGTGCAAAATCTATGATAGAGTCGTTCTTAAAAAGAATGAGAGATCATAAGCAAGATTTAAACTCTACAGCAATTTTGAATTATTTAAATTCTTTAGATAAAAATCTTTTAAGCTTTTTATCTTTAAAAAACTTGCTTACAATGTCTTTTCAAAAGTATTTACTAACCATCCAATATGAAACAGAGCAGATAAGTACGGTAAATTTTTACGAAAAACTACTTGAAAAATTGAATGAAATGATAAAAATTATCGAGAAAATAAGTAATTATTAATAGAACTTTTGATAGAGGTTGGAAGTAAATGGGGAGGGTAGGATTTGAACCTACGAAGCCGTCTGGCAACAGATTTACAGTCTGTCCCCTTTGACCACTCGGGAACCTCCCCTTACTAGCTGGCGAAGAGAATTGAACTCCCAACCTGCTGATTACAAGTCAGCTGCTCTACCGATTGAGCTACGCCAGCGACAGATTGAGTTAAACAAAAAATAAACCTTTGTCAAGGTAATTTTTTTATGCAAAATTATAAAAAAGCAACAATTTTCATAATTGATGATGATAAGATAAGTTGTGAAATTTTAAAAAATTCTTTAGTTAAACATGATTTTGATCTGATAATATTCAATGACCCTATAGAAGGTTTTAATGAATTAACCAGAGCTGATAAAAGAAACTGTGAATGTCTAATACTCGATTTATTAATGCCAAAGATGAATGGATTTCAATTTATAGAAAAATTGAAAAAAGAATATCCGCAATTTTTTATACCTATAATTATCTCTTCTGCGAGTCAGGATATTGAATCTATAAAAAAGGCTTTAGATTTAGGCGCATACGATTATTTTACAAAACCATTATCTACCGATGACTTAAATATAATGCTTCCAAAAAAGGTTAAAAATGCTATTCAATTTAATAGAATACAAAAAGATTTAATGGCAAAAAACGATAAGATGTCCAGGGATTTAAATCTTGCGAGTCAGTTTCTTTTGAAGCTTTTCCCTGAAAACATGGGGAAAAAATTCAATTTTTATTATAAGTATATCCCTTACAACGAAATAGGTGGAGATTTTATCGATTATATTGAATATGATGATGGCTTTATTTTTTTAATAGCAGATATAAGCGGGCATGGAGTATCAGCAGCCCTGGTTGCAACATTTTTAAAGGCAGAATTCAGAAGATATTTTAGTCAAAATGATGATATAGAAAAGTTTATTTATTATTTAAATTCAGAGTTGATTAAATTATTTCACGATTCCTTTTTCTGTACCGCATTTATAGCATCATATTTAAAAAACGAACAAAAACTTAAATATATTAATGCAGGTCATCCACCTCCAATAATATGTATAAATAAAAAGCCGATTTTTTTAAACTCTACAGGGCCACTATTAGGGATTTTAAATGATGTACATTTTGAGAAAAAGGTTACTTATATACCGAAGGGATGTTCGATGATTTGCTACACCGATGGGATATATGAATTCTGGCTAGAAGAGAAGAATGAGATTTTTGGAATTAAGAGGTTTTATAATCTTGTAAATAAAATATATCGTTCATTAGAAGAAAAAGATAATTATTCCATAGAAAAATTGACAAACATACTACTTTTATCTATAAATAGTTTTAGCAAAATGAATTATAGTGATGACTTATTGATCTTCATAATTGAATTATGATATAGTAATATCAAGAATGAAAAATATTTTCCGATAATTAAAATAGATTTCCCCTCCCAGTTTTTCCAGAGGCCGACTCTTCCCGGAGCCGGCCATTTTTTTTATACAAACTCTTGCATAAAAAACACAATTTCGTAAATTGTATTTAATGGAGGATAATGTGCAAAAACTTGTTGTTAAAAAGATACTCTTGATCCTATTGATAGCGATAACAGTGCTTTTTGGAATATCTTTAGGCACTCTTTTTGCCTCATTCCAGACTACCGATGTTAGAAAAATGGTTGATGATTTTGAATTATCGATACCTACAAATATTTTTGATAGAAACGGTGAGTTAATTGCACAATTGTCAATGGAACAAAGAGAGATAATTCCATTAAAAGATATACCTGAAATAGTCATTCAAGCCTTTATATCATATGAAGATTCCGCTTTTTTCAAGCATCATGGGTTCTCGATAAGAAGAATTTTAGGAGCATTTCTTGGTGATTTTAAAAAATTCATTACAAGAAGAGGTGGTTCTTTACAAGGTGGTTCTACGATTACTCAGCAACTGGCTAAAAGGCTTTTTACAACTCAAGAAAGATCTTTATTCAGGAAATTGAAGGAACTCTGGTATGCTGTTCAACTTGAAAAATACTATTCAAAACAAGAAATCCTGGAGATGTATTTAAATGAGATTTATTTTGGTCATGGAGCGTATGGAATAAAATCTGCTACAAAATTATATTTTAATAAAGAAGTTAAAGATTTGAATCTGGCTGAAGCTGCAATACTGGCTACTTTACCTCAATCACCGAAATATAATTCTCCAGCCTTATACCCTGAAAATTCAAAGAAAAGACAGAAGATGGTTTTTGCACGACTAATAGAAAATGGTTATATAACAGAAGATGAAGCAAATAAAAGTTTTGAAGAATTTTGGTCTTCTTATAGTCAAAAAACATTTTCTACGGATTTTTCAGCACAGAATCTAACCATTAATAAAGCCCCTTATTACGTTGATGCTGTTTTGAAGATGATCAAAAAAGAAGGTTTTACAGATGAACAGATATACAAAAAGGGTCTTAATATCTATACTGCATGCGATTTAAAAATGTATCAAGCATCACAGAAGTATTTAAATGAATCTCTTTCAAAATTAAACGAGTCTTATAATAAAAATTATCAACCGATTAAAAGATTTCTTATTAAAGAAGCATATGATGTTGCTGATCTTTTTATCCAAATGACAAATGCATCACCTTCTTTTTCATTGAACAAAAATAAAAATAAATTTAAATTTGATAAGTTAGAGGAAACTTTAAATATAGTAAGCCTATTCTCTATTGGGCAAAAGGATAGCAATCTCGGTTATTCCAGCGAGAGCTGGGTATCATCATATAAAACAAGTCTTGAAACAAATATTTTGCAAGGAAGTATAGTAACAATAGATCCTCAAACAGGTTATGTACTTGTACTAATTGGGGGATCTGGATTTACAAAACAAAATCAGATAAATAGAGCATTAAGTGGCAAATTTCAACCGGGATCAGGGATAAAACCATTCATATATGCAGGGGCAATAGAAGAAAGGATCTGCACTGCATCAACCGTGATACTTGATGCCCCTGTTATTTATAAATTTTCGGAAGATGATATTTGGGAACCTAAAAATTATTCGGGGGAATATAATGGTTATGTTAGGGTAAGGAAAGCATTAGTCCAATCCATAAATATTCCTGTTGTGAAAGTCATGGAGTCATTGGGGATTTTAAAGGCAAGAAAATATTTAGCGAAATTCTATTCTTTAAATGAATCCGAGATTCCGCCTTTTCTTGCTACTTCCTTAGGGACGATAGGGATATCCCCATTGAAAGCAGCTAAAGCCTTCGCAGTTTTAGCTCATCAGGGAGTAGATGTTTTCCCAATTTTAATTAGAAAAATTGAAGATAGAGAAGGAAGATTGTTAAGAAATTTTGAAAAAGAAATTATGGATCAATATTTAAAACTCCCACCTGAAAAATTGAAAATAGTATCCCCTCAAACAGCATACATTATCACATCTATATTAACTGGTGTTGGAACAGGAGCAGGTACGGCACCTGTTTTAGCAAATTATAAGTTCCCTTTTGAATTTGCAGGTAAAACAGGTACGACTCAGAACTGGAAGGATGCTTGGTTTAATGGATACACACAAAATATGGCAACTGTTATCTGGCTTGGTTTCGACAGAAGTTCATCTTTAGGAAAGGGCTTTACAGGCGGTTCGGTTGTGGCACCAATATGGGGAAATATAATGCAATATTTTTATAAGGTGTTAAAAATTAAGATCCCTAAATTCAATAAGCCAGGTGGTCTTGTATGGGTAAATATTGATGCAGATACAGGTTATCTCGCTGGTCCAACTACAAAAAAAAGTTTATTGGAAGTATTTATTGCAGGTACTCAGCCTAAAAAAATAAGCGATGGCAAACAGATATTTTCTCTTGTGATGCCCGAAAATCCCATTCAAACTTTATCCCCAACAGAAACTCAGGCAGAAGATTTTAATAATCCTTTCTCCACAATACAAACAAATACAGAAAACCAGGAAGATCCATTTTCCATTTTCAATAATTTATTAGATGAAACCCAGCAGCCGCCAGAGGCTGGAAATGGAGATGCGAATAATGATTCAAATAATTCAGAATAATGTTTTAATGATTTTTAAAAATTAAAGAGTTACAAATGGCTCATACCTGTGTTATTGTTAATCCAAAGGCTGGCAAAAAGCTTTTTTTGAAATTATATTTACCACTAGTTCTGGCTGTTTTTGATGAACATAATATTACTTATGATGTTGAATTTACAAAATCAAATGATTGTGCGACACGAATAACAAAAGATTATATTAATCAGGTAGATTTCTTTACAATTTTTGGTGGAGATGGAACCATAAAAGAGGTTGTGGCAGGAATAATGGAAAAACCTAAACCAATAGGAATTATACCTTTTGGTACGGTTAATGTGCTAGCTTTAGATTTAGGAATACCTTTCGATCCGATAGGAGCTGCTACAACAATTGTATATGGTATAAAAAAAAATATAGATATTGGGTTAATAAATCAACAACCCTTTATACTAATGGCTTCAATAGGAATTGATGCTGAAGCGGTACATAATTTAAATTTAAATGTGAAGAGAATTCTAGGAAAAATAGCCTATGTGATCTCAGCAATAAAGTCTTTGTTTATTTATAGACCTCAAAGATTAACAGTAAAATTACTCGATAGACAGATAGTAGATAATGGTTATATAGCAATTATCTCAAATTCTAGATTTTATGCAGGGAAATTTACAATAGATGATACTACAATGATAGATGATGGACTTTTAAATGTTTTTTTATTTAAAAAAAATTCTTTATTACAAACATTTAAATTATTTATGGGAGTGCTTACCAAGACACATATGGAGATGAAAGATATCTCTTTTTATAAATCATCTAAGATTCTTATCTTTAGCAAAAAAAAGGTAAAAGTTCAGGTTGATGGGGATATTGCATGTTATCCACCACTAGATATTTCAATAAAACCTGCATTTTTAGAGGTTTTTATCCCTGAAAAAAGATTTGTAATGCCAGAGATGACTTCAAAATATATTAAAAGATTTTTTAAAAAGTTGATAAAGGAAAGGATTGATTATGATATTAAGAGAAAAAAGGGAGAAAAGAAAAAAAGGTAAGTTCCCATCATTTTTTTCTGGCAGAATCATTTTGGTTACAATTATATTATTTTTTCTTTTGACAAGTTCAATCTATTTAAATATATTCATTAAAGCAATAATTCCTTTGATTTCCAAACAAGATTTTAAAATTGAAAGTCTATTTGATAATAAAGTACAAGATTTAAGTTTTGAAAAAAGACAATTTACAATATCAAGAAAACTATTATTTAGCATATTTTCAAATTTTATTTATATTACAATTATTTTTGTAATTATAAGTTTACCTTTCAAGATCTATTTTCATAGAAAGAAAAAAAATAAACAAATAGGTAAAAATTTAGAAAATTTTGTTAAAAAGTTTATATTAAAAACACCAATTACTTTTTCTCTAATCTATCTGATTTTTTTTGTTACATTTGTAATTTTTAGCATTTTAACGAAGCAAACAGATGAAAAAGTATTATATGAATTAAAAGATTATGCTATTGATACAATAATAATTACCATTATAGCAACAATAGCATCTGCAATCTTTATCTATTCCTGGCAGAGTTTTAGGGTTCAGCAATATTATTTAAAGGTAGTATACAGTTTCGAGGAATTGAAATATTTCCCGGTCAATAAACATTTTAATAGCATCAGATATAAGCTATTGCCAAGTTTTATGGTTACAACAATTTTACCACTGATATTTTTATTTTTTGCAATTTATCTTAATATTGATCATATAAATGAGATAGATAGAGTATCAAAAACTCAATTAAAGATGATTTTTGGTTCTTTTTCGGAAATAATTTTAAAATATAAATTAAATAGCCCTGAATTTTACAATAAATTGCAGAAAGCACTGACTAATGCTCCATTTTTATTTATTTTCTATTCTTCATTAGATACTATTTTGATGTTTTACTCTATAACCTCAACCTTGGTTTCATCTTTAATCTACATCTTCTTCTTTATAAGGTTCAACACTCTTAATATAATAAATCCTATTTCCAGATTAATAAAAAGCATGGATAAAATTGCCAATAATGATTTTTCGGCATATACCCATGTAGAGACTAACGATGAGATAGGTCAGTTGGTGGTAGGTTACAATAAAATGCTGGATGGTCTTAATGAAAAAGAGAAGATAAAAGACTTATTCGGTCAATATCTAACAAAAGAGATTTCTGATAAAATATTATCAGGGCAGATTAATATAAATGGTGAACTTTATGAATCTACAATTCTATTTTCTGATATAAGGGATTTCACAAAATTAACAGAGAATATAAGTCCTACTGAAATAGTATCGTTTTTAAATGAATATTTTGATAAGATGATTGAAGTGGCGGTAAAATACGATGGGATAATAGATAAATTTATCGGTGATGGAATGCTTGTCGTTTTTGGAATACCGATAAAAATCGAAGATCATGCAACAAAGGCTTTAATGGCTTCGATAGAGATGCAAAAGGAAATTTATAGTTTAAATGAAAAAAGAATTACAGAAGGTAAATTCCCGATAAAAATCGGTATAGGACTTCATTCAGGAACTATTTTAGCCGGTAATATAGGGAATAAAAGAAAATTACAATATACTGTAATTGGTGATACCGTAAATGTAGCATCAAGAATTGAAAATTTAAACAAGCAATTTTCTAGTTCTATACTTATGACTGGCGAAACATATAAAAAACTAGATTTAAATTTATTCGATTCTTCGCATTTTATATTGCATAAAGATGTTGAGATAAGGGGGAAATCCGAAAGGTTTAACCTCTATTCTTATCAGTCATAGAGCTCATTTATAAGATTTAAATATTCCTGGCTTAACTTTACATTTCTTCTTTTCATTATCTTTTCAATATTTTTTACCAAGATGGAATAATCATAATGCTTGTCTTGTCCCCACATAGCATGTGGTATGGTTTTTTCTTTTGGTGAATTGAATAAGACGGAACATTCTCCAATTATTGTACCGCAATTGATCATAAGACCTATTGAACATTTTACATGATCTCCAAAAAGACTACCCATCTTTATCTGATTTGTATCCACAGTATTGTTTCTGTAAAAAAACTTTATATTTGAATAATTGTTTTTTAAATCGGAAGTTGTCGTCATAGCGCCGATATTTACCCATTCCCCAAGGTAGCTGTGTCCTAAAAATCCGCTATGATGCTTGTTAGAGTAATCACTTATAATCGATGCCTCTATTTCGCCAGAAATCCTGCAATTTTTCCCTATTGTTACATTGTCATGGATATATGCTCTGTCTATTATCGATAATTGACCAATATAACTGCTTCCTCTTATCTCTGTAAAAGGGTTTACGCTGGCATCTTTGTCTATAATGATTATCCCCTCTTCAGGATTAATCGATGTCAAGGGGTTGACCTTTGCCTTTGGGTGTATGAAAAGATTCGCCTGCCTTTGTCTGAATTCTTTACCTTTTGCTTTTAAAAATAAAATACTATCTTGCTCTATATATTTTGACTGATTAGAAATTATATCGAAAAGATATTTTATCGATTCTTTTTTTTCGACTTTATCGCAGTATTTTAATATTTGGGCATCTTCGGAATGCTCAAATAGATTTTTTGGCTTTATCTTTGTAAGAAGATTTTTACCAGCTCTTATGGCAAGTATTTCATCATTATCATCCACATAAGCAGAATTGATATTTAGTTTTAAAAGAGAAAGAATATCTATCAGTCTGGAGTTTACAAACAACACATCTTCTGAATATTCATATACAGGATTATCGAGGTTGTTATTCGACAAGAAAAATGCCAGTTGATTCTTTCGCGCGATAAAAGAGATTGATTTGACATCATCTTTAATAAATTTAGATAGATAAAAGAATTTTTGATAGATTTTAAAAAAACCAGCATATAGGTCAAAGATGGGATGGAAAGTAGATAATGGATGAAATTGATAGTTATAATAATCTTCAAAAATTACTATATTCATAAAAATACCTCTATGAATTTATGGGTAAACTTCGATTCCCTTGAAATATGTTTTAATTACTTTGGTATCGAGTATTTCCTCCAGATTCTCAAGGTTAAATATATCTTTATCTAACACGATAAAATCAGAATAAAAACCTTCGCTTAAAATTCCAGAATCTTTGAAAAGACTATAATGATGAGAATAAGTGGTATATGATTTAATAGATTGATAAAGGCTTATAGATTCTTCTTTATTTAACACAACGCCCTTAGAAAGGTTAAATCCAGAATGAGTTGATGCAGCATATATTCCTAAAAATGGATTTAAAGGTGCGACAGGGTAATCGGTAGAAAAGGCGGGATTAATATTATTTTTAATAAGAGAATTAAATCTATATAATAAATTTTCTCTTCCTTTTAAATATCTATGAGCGGATGAGATATCCTGATCTATGTGAACTGGTTGCATTACAACATTGATTTTTAAATATTTCATCTTCTCTATAGCTTCATCTGTAAGAGTTTGGGCATGTTCCATCCTTAAATTTATTCTGCTATCCTGATTTCTGGCAATTTCAAAAAGATTTGCAATATCTAATGTAGCTCTATCTCCTATAGCGTGAATGGTAAGGCCTATCTGATTTGAAATCGCTCTTTGAGTAAGTTTCACAAGTTGATTAAATTCCATGTTAGCTCTACCAATGTTATCTGTGCCTTCATAAGGTAGAAGCATGAGTCCTGTCTGACTTCCCAGTGAACCATCATATAGTATCTTAAGACCACCAATCTTGAGTTGATCTGAACCAATCCCTGTATAAAGTCCGAGTGAAATAAATTGTTCAAGAGAATCTTCTGGAATTGAAATCGAACACCTTATTGGAAGATTGTCTATCGGTATCTTTTGAAGGTATCTTAGTGGAGAATCAGAGTATAGACTTGAGCAATCGGTAAAAGCAGTTATTCCATTTTTATTTAATATTTTTACGAACTTTTTTATATTTTCTATTATAATTTCTTCATCAATCGGTTGTTTTATCGAGATAGTCTCTGATAAATATCTCATTGAATTTTCATTGAAAATTCCTGTTGGTTTACCACTAAAGTCTCGTTTAATCCCTTCGAAATATTGATTTCCGCCTATATTTAGTTTGTTTAACAAATTTTTATCGGGGTTTTCGACATTAAGCGATTCTATAGCCTTTTTATTAAGCCAGGCGGAATGATAATCTTTTGAAAAGAGTATTATGGGAATTTTTTCAAAATTGGTTAAATCATTATAAGATGGATCATCTGATTTATCTTCCCAGTTATTTTTATCCCACCCCCCACCAATAAGCCATCTTATAGAATTTGAAGACAAAATTTTATTATAGAAAACATTTATTTCAGTTAAAACTTCTTTAAATGTTCTTGCCTTTGAAAGATCTATATCATCAAAATGAATAACAGGATACATAAAATGAATATGTGCATCACAAAATGAAGGAATAGCAGTTCTATTTTCAAGATCGTATATTTTTATCTCATTACCTCTTTTTTCAAATCTCTTTAATGGGATTGGTTCGTCTGATGTAAATACTATCTTCCCATCTATTGCAAGCATATGAGTAAAATAATCATTTTCATTTAAAAGGGAGTAAAATTTACCATTTTTAAAATAGGTTATTTTCATTAAATATCCTCATTTAAATATCATTATTTAAAAGTTTGCATTATTAGAAGATAATGTCAAATTTTAGTGTATTATCATTGATTAAATTATGACGAAAAATAAAAAGGGGGTAAATAGATTTGATTCTGAAAAAATCTTTTATCATAGTAATAATAATAACCTCAATCTTCCTTTTTTCACAATCTATTTTTACTATTATTCAATATGAAGGTTCACATAATCTATGGAAGAATGTTTATAAAATATATAATCTTGAAGAGGTGCATTTTAAAAATTTGGTTTCCTATAGAATAAAAGAAAATGAAAAAGAATTTGATTTAGCCACAGATTTAGTTATCCATTTTAATGAGCAAAGAAAAGATGATTTTAAGATTAATGGGAATTACAAGATTTCAGATGCTTTATATATACCAAATCTAGAAAACAAGGTTTATGGAAAAGCCAGCGCAAACTTCTCTTTGTCACATCATCAGATAAAGTTACTTCCACAAACAAACTCAATATTATACCCAGGTTCTGACATAGATAATTTTACAATTTCTTTCTGGGTTTACCCTCAGGCAAGTTATGAAGGAAATGAGTTAATATCCTACTATAGCCCTGCATATAATAGAACCACTGAAAAAATTGAATTTACAGGTTTTAAGATATATCTAATAGGTAATATCATATATATAAAATTCGATAATCTTTTTTCTATTAAAGGGATTCCGATTTCTTTTGTTTTGAATACTGGTATTGATATAGATATTGTAAAATGGCAACATGTAGCATTTACATATAATAGATTTACCGGTAAATTTGTCTGTTTAAAAAATAATGAAAAAAAAGGGATCTTTTATTTTACAGATTCCGGAAAAGAAAAAGGTACATTATTAGATGGATTTATCCCTAATGAGTTAAGAACATATCTTGTCATAGGTAAAAGCTTTTTCGGGAATATTGATGAATTCGTCATTCAAAAAGGATTTATTGAAGAATTTGATCTATCTCGCTATAAAAGAGATGGGGGTTATCTTCTATCTAAAGTCATAGATTTAGGATATTTTTCTAGTAAAATATTAAACTTTGAATCAAAAAGCATGACAGAGCATAATACATCTATTTCCATATTTTATAGGATTATGGAAGATTTTTACGATGAAGATGATCAGGTAATCCCATGGAAAATATATGATGATAATTCATCTATTGTTGGAAGATATTTGCAATGGAAGATAGTTTTCTATCCTTCTTACGAAGGGAAATACAGTCCACAGCTTATAGACCTGATGTTAACAATCTTGCCTAATTATCTACCAAACCCTCCAATTAATGTTCAATATAAACTCTTAGGTAATTCACAGGTAGAAATAAACTGGAATAAGAATATTGAATCAGATGTTATCGGATATTATGTGTATTATGGAACTAAGAGTAAATTTTATATATGCAGCGATGCAGTTGAGGGAAGTTCACCAATTTTTACTGAAAAAAATTCAATAATTATTACATTAAGGCCGGAAGTTGAATATTTTGTTTCTATAAAAGCGGTTGATAATGCATATTATCCTCAAAGATCGGAATTTTCACAGGAGATAGTTTTTAGAACAAAATAAATCGGGAGATTAAAAATGATAGAGCTTTTAGGAAATCCAGTAAAGAAGGATATAGAAGCAAAATTAATTAGAGAGATCGATAAAATAAATAGAATTAAAAAGATATTAATCTTAGAAAATTCTTTTGATAAGGCGGCGAAAGCTTATTCAAAGTCCAAAAAAAAGATATTGGAAAATTATAACATACCCTATAAAAGTGAGGTTTTGCCCCAAAGTTATGATGAAGGATTTATAATCGATCTTATAAAAAAATTTAATAATGAAAACGATATCGCCGGTATATTCCTTGAAATGCCCTTGCCAAAAGGAATAGACTATAAAAAAATAATAGATTTCATAGAATATTCAAAGGATGTTGAGGGTGTTACCACGAAAGCTATTGGAAAGCTTTTCGCTAATGATGAAACAATCGCCCCTCCTACTGCAATGAGCATAATCAAGATTTTAGAATATTATCAAATTCCAATAAAAGGCGCAAATGTCGTGATCATAAATAGAAGCATGGTAATCGGTAAACCACTGGTTGCACTCTTATTGAATAGAGATGCAACTGTTACAGTTTGCCATACAAAAACAAAGGATATTGATTTTCATATATCAAATGCCGACATCGTAATTAGTGGAGTTGCCAGACCTCATTTCTTTAATGGTAAAAAGTTAAAAGAAAACTCCGTTATAATTGATGCATCTATAAACTATGAAGGTGATAAAATTGTAGGAGATTTTGATCCCGTATCTTTTTCTTCGAGAAATGATATAAGCTATACTCCAACTCCGGGTGGTGTCGGGGTTGTTACAAATTCGATTTTTTTAGGCAATTGCATAAAATTACTTTCAAGATAAATTTCAAAAAAATATGTTAAATTCTTTAGTCGAAATATTTGATTTAAAAGAGAAAAATAGTTATGCAATAGTCGGTAACTTTAAAAATGCCGGGAAAACAACCGTACTCAACAAATTATTAGGAGATATTTCAAAAATGAATAAAAAAGCGGGGATATCTTCTATAGGTTGGGACGGTGAAACAATCGATAGAGTCTATAAGACTGAAAAACCTGCTGTAATAATTCCAAAAAATTCATTTGCTGCAACATGTAAAATGCTCTTACCGGTTTCATCTAATCTATTTAAAATACATAATGACACAGGAATAGAGACAATTCTGGGTTCAATATATATAATTGAAGCCTTAAACGATATGAAGATCGAAATCGTTGGTCCAAGAGATCTTGTTTCAACAAAAGAAACTATTATAAAACTTAAAGAGTTAGCAGATTATGTTATTTTAGACGGGGCATTAAATCGAAATACTTCGGCATCATCATTTATAACCGATGGCTTCATATTATCGATTCTATATAATTGGAAAGAGAGTTTATCGGAGTTTGAAAAATCTCTTTTGCTCTTTTATGAGAAATATAATAAAATAGATATTGTAGATAATTCAAAGATAAAAGTTAATACCTTAGAATTGATAGAAAACAATGTAATTACAGTTGGTTTTGGAAATGATGTTTATTACTTCGATTTTGGAAATCCGATTCATAATGAAGAAAAATTATTGAATATAATTAAAAAACCTGATTGGATATATTTACCAGGATCTTTGACAGATTTGACAATTGAAAAATTATCTAATTTCTTCGTAGATATAGATATAATTATAGATGATTTTACTAAAAATTTTCTATCATCAAAATTTATTTCAATATTAAAAAACAGGAACTGTAATATATATTATCTTTTTAGTTCTAAGTTAATGGGGATTACAGTTTCAACATGGACTTCATCGGGAATTCAAAGTATAAACCCCAAAAATCTTATATCTTTAGTAAAATCAATTTTTAAAGGTTATGTAGTAGTCGATCTGTTTTACAATTAATAATATGCAAACTCATGATAGTTTAATTTGGAGGATTTTGAAGATGCAAGATAATAAAATTTTATACAATGGGATTAAATCATATCTAATCATAACAGTCGGTATGTTCTTAAATGCCATAGGTTGGGCCGTATTTTTAATCCCTTCTAAAATGGTTGGCGGGGGAGTAAGTGGCATAGCGGCTCTTTTATTTTATGGTTTTAAAATACCTTTTGGATTAAGCATTATAGTTATAAATGGAATTTTAATATTGCTTGGTATAAGGATTATTGGTTCATCTTTTGGCATAAGAACGGTATACGGAATTATAACATTATCATTTTTTATTACTATTATCCAGAGGTTTGTAAAAGACCCGATAGTATCAGATACATTATTGTCTTCAATAATTGGCGGTATTATGCTTGGAGGGGGTATAGGGATAGCCTTTTCAGCAGGTGGCTCATCTGGTGGAACAGATATAGTGGCAATGATTATAAATAAATATAGAGATCTGGCTCCAGGTAAGATTATATTCTTTTTGGATGTAATAATCATTGCCTGTTCCTATTTTTTAGTCCATTCAATCGAAAGAATAATTTATGGTTATGTTACAATGGCTGTTACGGCATATGCAATAGATCTTGTTCTGGAAGGGAGTAAGCAATCTTTACAATTATTTGTTGTGACAAGAAATTCTGAAAATATGGCTAACAGCATAATGACCCAATTAAAAAGAGGTATTACCGTTATTCCAGCGATTGGATGGTACACAAAATCAGATGTTAATATTCTTTTAATTTTAGTAAGAAAATATGAGCTGCAAAATTGTCTTGAAATAATTAAAAAAGAAGATCCTCAAAGTTTTATATCTGTTTCTTCTGTCATGGGGGTATATGGTAAAGGTTTTGATAAGATTAAAAAAGTTATTTAATGTAGCAATTTAAGGGTATTTTATTTTTTTGCTTTTCAAAACTATTTATCGACTTTGATAAGATTAAAAAAAATAATTAATACTATTTTTTAATATTATTGATAAAAATTAGTTTTACTATAAAATATATTTGATTAGTTAAAAAGTATATCTTTAAAGGAGGTGTATACTTATGAGTGTTTGGTTAATATGGTTGCTGATTTCAATCGTTTTATTCATTTTAGAAATTTTTACCCCAGGATTTTTTGCCGCATGTCTTGGAATTGCTGCTGCAATAGATTCGATAGTTATTCTTATTTTTCCAGAAATTTCATCTATTTTGCAAATAATTATTTTTTCAATTTTATCTATTGTGGCTTTTATATTAGTTAGACCGGTTGCCTTGAAATATCTTTATAAAAATGATAAGGGTAATTCAACAAATGCCGATGGATTGATAGGCAAAAAGGGGAAAATAGTAAAATCTATAACTCCATCAGAATTCGGCTCAATGAAAATTTATGGCGATGAATTTACAGCCATTTCTGAAGATGGCACTCCTATAGAAGAGGGTACCGAAGTCGAAATTATCAAATTAGCTGGAAATAAGGTAATAGTGAAAAAAGCAAACTAAATAATTTTATTTTGGAGGAAAGATGGGAACATTGATTTATATATTAGCTGGTTTACTGATTCTATTTATATTGATAATAATAATAAAGGGAATAAGAGTTATTCCTCAAGCATCTTCTATGATAATCGAAAGGCTTGGTAGGTATCATAAAACACTCAAGTCTGGTTTAAATATAATTATTCCTATAATAGATAAGCCTAGAACAATAGATGTTATGTATACTAAAAAACTTGCCGATGGTAGGGTATACCAATATACAAAAACAATGGAAAAACTCGATTTGAGAGAAACTGTTTATGATTTCCCAAGACAAAATGTTATTACAAAAGATAATGTAGTCATAGAAATAGATGCTATAATCTATTATCAGATAATGGATCCTGTTAAGGCTACATATGAAATAGCCAACTATCCCGATGCTATTGAGAAACTCACAAAGACAACATTAAGAAATGTCATTGGTGAGATGGATCTTGACGAAACACTTAGTTCAAGAGATAAGATAAACAACAAACTTAGATTGATTCTTGATGAAGCTACAGATAAATGGGGCATTAAGATCAATAGAGTTGAGATACAGGACATAAATCCACCTAAAGATATTAAAGACGCTATGGAAAAGCAGATGCGAGCAGAAAGAGACAGAAGAGCCATAATACTTTCTGCCGAAGGTGACAAGCAGGCCGCAATATTGCAATCAGAAGGTGTGAAACAATCCGCTATTAATAGGGCAGATGGTGAAAAACAGGCAAGAATATTACAGGCTGAGGGTGAAGCACAGGCAAAAATCAGGATAGCAGAAGCAGAAGGTATTGCCATCAAAACAATTGCAAATGCAATATCTACAACAAAAACAGATCCAGGCACATATCTTATTGCTTTAAAATACATCGATGCTTTTAAGGATATTGTCGCAGGAAAGGATACAAAAACAGTATTTATGCCTTTTGAAGCTAGTTCAATACTATCTTCACTTGGTACAATTAAAGAGATATTTAAGCAATAAACATCCAAAATCATTATAATAGATCTTTCTAATAAATTATTCTTATGAATCTTTATGAACAAAAAATTGTAATATCTTGGGATTAAAAAAAAGAGGCCTGAATTGTCAGTCCTTTGTTTTTATTAATATCTTTTTTATTATTTGGGGATTGTCTTCGGTTAATATCTCTTTTTCATTAAAATAAATAACCTTACCTATCGCTTTCGGAATTGTTTTAACATACTTACATCTGGTATATATTACGGAAACTTTACCGGCATTTTTCCCTTTAGAGAAATGCACTGCTATAGTTGATGCAATCTTTATGTCATCTAGAGTGAGATTATCATCCTGTAAGATTACGAATGGCCCTTGAAAATCTCTAACATGGAACCACCAAAAATTACCCTTACCAAATTTTTTGAGGATTTCATTATTGCCAGAAGAAGTTTTGCCATAGATAATTCTTTTCCCATTTTCGGTAATCAATATATTGTATAAAGAACTGTTTTCAACTTTGCTCTTTGTCTTTTCTTTATTTTTATGTAACTTGTTTTCATCTTCTTTTTTTAAAATTTTAATTGGATCTATTTCGCCAATTTCCGTTTTTTTAATTTTTAGGTTTAAATCTTCTATATCATTATAAAGCTTATCAATAGTAATTTTTAAAGAAGATAGATATTCGTTAAGCTGCTTTTTTTTCCTTATTTGCTTCTTATAAAGATCATAGAAATATTGAGCATTTTCGGAAATAGATTTATTCTTATCAATTTTTAATTTTATCTTATCGGCAACACTATCAATATTGTTGATATTTTCAATTAAAAGATCGGCTGTTTCCTTGTATAATTTTTCATCTATATCTTTATATTCCTCATTTAATTTTTCATATAATTGAGTTTTTTTCTGAATATCATTTTCAAGTCTTCTTTTTTCTTGTAAGATTCTTTCTATCGCCAGATTCTTTAAGTAATACTCTGTAATTTGCGCAACAAGACTCTTACTATCATTTAAATCAAATTGTTCTCTAATGCTAAATTCTTTTTGAGTTTTTGTACCAAGGGATATATATGTTTGTCCTGTTTGTTCAACTCTTTTTTCACCAGCTCTATTATGCAAGACAGCTAAAATCCTGTTGTCCGAATTTATTAAAAATATATTGCCATTTTTTCCTAAAAATTCTGCAATAATTTCATAATCTTCGAATTTTATATGTAAGATCCTATCATTTTTCTCGGAATAAAAATCTTGGACTAAAAGTCCGAGCAGATGCTTTCTTGCAACAGAGGTAAAATGATATGGATTTTTAGGAGCATGGTCCCAGAAATAGCAATTGCCCAAAAATGTGTTTTTTGGATCGATATAAAAAATAAGTGAAATTTCACGGGCCTGTTTTCTAAATTCTATTGTTATTGCATTAGATGTATATTGCGTGATATTTTTTATAAAGCAGCCGATTATAAAATCTCTTAATTCTGAGACAATTTTTTCGAGTTCACTGTAATTTATTGACATCTTTTTCTTTAACTCATTGTTTTTAATTTGTTATTATCATCGGTGCAAGTGAGTTATCTATACTTTTAATTCTATTAATCAGTTCGATTGCATCGGCTTTATTTTTAAACTTTCCACTTCTTACTCTATAGTAATATTTACCTGAAATTTCGATTATCACTATATAACAGGAAATACCCTGCTTTTCAAGCTTGTTTTTCAACGAGATAGCCTTATCAAAATCGGTAAAGGATGCAATCTGGACAGTATAAATTTTGCTAGTGCTGGTAGTACTTTCTTTTTTTGGAAGATCCGTTTTTTTAACCTCAGTTACTTTTTGCGCTTCAATTTTATTTGATTCAATTTTATTTGATTCAATTTTATTTGATTCAATTTTA
>DYJT01000015.1:23012-43998 GCA_020722965.1 Brachyspira murdochii
TTCAATTTTATTTGATTCAATTTTATTTGATTCAATTTTATTTGATTCAATTTTAGAAGCCAGATTTGAATTATCGATATCATCTACTTTTGGTTCTTCTTTATTTTCATCGGGTGTGGATATATCAACTGTTTGCTCTTGCTGTTGTAATATAACAGATTCGCCTTGTTGATTTGTAACTTCGGTTTCACTTAAAGTTTGTGGTATTTTATCTTCATATAAAAGCTTATTATTTTGAAAATAAGAATACACAAGGTAAATACTTATTGCAACTGACAAAATTAGAATAAAGACTATGGCAAATATCTTTAATGTCCTCAGTGAATTATCGGTATTTTTTATATTATCATTTTTTTCTACTTCAAAATCTTTAAAATCTTCATTCATCGTTTAACCTTGAATGCATATAATAATACATTTAAATTTCGGTTATTTTAAAAATAATAAAATTGCAATAAATAAAAATTGTAATAAATCAAATTATTTTATGATTATCGAATATTACAAAATCACTTTCATTTAAACCAAGCGATTCTATTATTGATTTTCTAATTTTTGTCGAATTCATAAAATTATTTAAGGAATGGGAATCTGAACCATATGTAAAATAAAGACCCCCATTTTTTTTAAAAATATCAATAATATTTTTCCAGAATTTTAAGGAAATTTCCTTATTTTTACCTAAAAAATTCTCTATATTGATCTCTAGAGCTTTTTCTTTTTTGGCTAATTTTTGTAAGATCTTTTCAATGTAAACAAATGAAATGTTACTGAAATATTGAAAAAAGTTAATGGCGAAATCATTATACCTTAGAGGGAAATCTAGATGAGCAATCGCATCAAATCTATCAAAGATACTTTCGTCATTCAAAAGATCGAAAAAATTGATGTAATAGTCTATTGGCGTCTTAGAATTTTGGTGAAAAGAACATAGAATGAAGTCAAGTTTATCATAGGTATTGTTTTCAATATCGGTTAAATTATTAATTTCGGCTTCAATACCGGCGTAAAGTGTGGTTTTGTATTGAGAGGAATTTTTTTTTATAGCATCAATATAGTTTTGGAAATTATCGGTTATTTCAAGCAGTTCATCATGTTCTGTAAAACAGATGGCAAGATAATTATTCTTATCTGCAAATTCCAGATAATTCTCAATGCTAGAGGTCCCATCAAATGAAAAAGTTGAATGTAAATGAAAATCCTTCATAAACAATCTATAACTCCTAAACCAAATATAATCATCTTTTTCATTTTAGTAAAATTATAAAAAACTTGCCAAGACAAAATTAATGATTACAATAAGAAAAAGTTAAATAATAATAATTAGTTTTATTATTTTGGAGGTAATTATATGGGTAATCTTCATGATATTTATACGGATGAACATGATGATGAGCAGGTTAACGAAAAGATAAGAGTTGTTCAATGGGGCAGTGGTGCAATGGGAAGCGGTATGATTAAGATGATGCTCCAAAAAAGAGATATTGAACTTGTTGGGGTAATTTCAAAAAGAGCGGTTGCTGCTGGTTTTAGTGATATCGGAGAATTTTTAGGAATAGGTAAGGTTGGAGTCCCTGTTTTTGATAATCCCGCCGATATAATTTCATCAGATAAATGCGATGTAGTTATACATGCTACAAAATCATTTGTAAAAGAAGTATTTGAAGATTTAAAATTTATAGCGGAAAATGGTGTTGATTGTATAACAATAGCAGAAGAGATGGCTTATGCATGGCAACAGGAACCAGAACTTGCAGAAAAATTAGATGAGATTGCCAGCGAAAATTCCACGGTAATTCTTGGAACCGGTATTAATCCAGGTTTTGTTCTAGATAGCTTGATTGTTATGTTGACAGGAGCTTGTATTAAGGTTAATAAAATTGAGGCTATGAGAGTTAATGACCTTTCTCCTTTTGGTAAAACTGTTATGGAAACTCAGGGAGTTGGAACAACTGTTGAACAGTTTAACGAAGGGATAAAAAAGGGTACAATAGTCGGTCATATTGGTTTTCCAGAATCTATAAGGATGATAGCAGATGCCCTTGGTTGGGAAATAACAAGAATTGAACAGACCAGGGAACCGATTATATCAAATGTTTATAGAGAAACACCTGTTGTTAAGGTTCAACCAGGTATGGTGGCTGGATGTAAACATATAGGTATAGGTTATGATGCAAAAGGGAATGAGAAGATTAAGTTAATACATCCACAGCAGATCCATCCTCATCTTGAAGGGGTTGAGACAGGTGATTATATAAACATATTTGGAGATCCTGAAATTCATTTCGCTAATAAACCTGAAATCCCTGGCGGGAAAGGTACTATCGCAACAGCAGTTAACATGATTCCAGCCGTTTTCTATAGTGAAAGATCCGGACTTCTATCTATGCTAGATTTTGAAATCCCTAGATCTATTCCAGATAAAGAATAAAAAAAGATTTTAATAAAAAAATGGGGATTGTCTCGAAGATGAGGCAATCCTTTTTTTTAAAAAAATCTTGAATTAACTGAAAATAAGAAATATAATAAAATTAATGCAAAAGAAAAAAGAGAGCCTATTAAATTTACCCTCCCAGATAGATATTTTCAAAACTCAGGATATTTTCTTTAATAAGATTAAGATAGTAGATATTCAGGAAAAAGATCTGGATTTTCTTCAAAATTTAGAACTGCTAATATTCGAAAATCCATGGCATCTTTTTGATTTTTCATTCTTTTATTCGCTATGTTTTATGAGGGCTGTAAAGATGTCAAATCAGATTATAGGTTATTCAATTTTTAGATATGAGAAAAATTCGAATAAAAAAAATATCTGTCATCTTTTAAAAATAGGGGTTCATCCTGAATTTCAAAATATTGGAATAGGATCGGCTTTACTTAAAGATATGTTTTTAAATATGAAAAAAAGAAGAATTAAAATTGTCTATTTAGAGGTAAGAGAAGGGAATAAAAATGCCATTTCATTTTATGAAAATAAAGGCTTTTTCAAGAGCAAAGTAATTGAAAATTATTATGAAAATGGTGAATCCGCTTTTATAATGATAAAAAAATCATAGAAGGATTTATATGAAAAAGATTATAAGTATAATTTTTCTATTTTGTTTTCTCTTTTTATTTTTCAATGTTTTTTTAGTAAAACAGGTAAATGGACAAACGGGATTGTTTCCGGGATTCCCTCAATTTTCTTTAGGTGCAGATTATGGGACACTATTTAAAGAAGAGGAAGATGAAGAGTGGGAAGAATATGTTTATACTAAAGTATATGCAAAAATTTCTCAGGAAATTTATAACGGTATTTTTTACATTGCCGAAGGTTATTATTCCAATTATAATTACGAGAGTAATCCTTCTCTTGATAAAAACATAATGGCTTTATACAATTATATCAAGATAAAGACCTTCCCTTCAATGATAATAAACATTATCTTTGGTTATAAGAATGTAGATTATTTAAGTACACATCCAGATTATTCATTTTTTAAAGTTGGAGCAAATTTAAAATATAGGTTTGCCAAATACTCATATTTCTATATAAGTTATGCTTTTTATAATAGACAGGCATCAACAGATTATAGCCTTCATCATATTTATATAAGCTTAAATCTACCTATCTGGCTTTTTGATTTTTCAATCTATGCTTTTTTTGATTATAAAATATTTACAGATTTAAGTAATTCATTTAAATATATGGTTGGTTTCGATTTTACATTTGACTTAAATTATCTTGTGAAAGAATAGAATATAACATATCCTTTGACCCTAACATAGATAAGAGAATTTGCGAATCTATATTCAGGTGGCTGCGTTAAATTTATATATCCATTTATTTCGAAAAGATAATTGTTCCCATAAGCCTTTATTACGGCATTTATTATGCATTCTTTTAGTGCTTCAAAAATTACATCTTCGGTGATTGTCTCGATTGAATCAACATTATCAAATAGGGATAGACTTGCATCTGCTTGAGTAAGTATCCCATTTACCTGGGTTATCCTTTTTAAGCGGTTTTTTATATAATCTGTTATAGTTATCAATGATGTTTTTGAGACAAAATATCCATTTTCTGAGTATATTGAATAAGGTTCAAGCTTATATTTAATAAACTCTTTTTTAAAATCTGTTGAAACCTCGAATCCTTTAATCCTAAGGCTTCTTTTATGAGAAAAAGAAATCCCTGTAAGAATAAGATTTGCAATGGTCTGCTGATTTTCTTCTATCTTTTTTTCAATTTGTTCAATGGTAAAGTTTACTTTTTTTGAATCTGAAAAAAATGATGAATATGCATTTGGATTTATAAAATATCCTGTAATAGGTATTTTTTCTATCTTATCGATTTGAAAAATACTAAAACTGATAAAGAGAATCAAAGGGGAAATTAGTAGAATTATAGATATTTTTTTCATTTTTTTCATTTTTTTCATATTGATTATTTATTATATTTGTTAATGTTTAGAAAATTTCATAATTTTCATCTTTCCATTTTCTTTTTTAAATCTCCACCAGGGTGTATCTTCGATTACCCCATCTTTTCTTATCATCTGGAATTTTATGGCAATCTCTGTATCGCTTTCTCTTTCTATTGTTATTACTTTTATCTTCTTTATATTTTTAAAAGTGTCTACAACTATATCATATTGTTCACTATTTTTACTTGATGCAAGGTCCTTTGCAAACCTTGAAAAAGATTCGAGTGCAGGTCCTGTAAGCAAATTCTGGTAAATCTTATCGAATTTGCCTGCCTTAGAATATGAGATATATTTGTTAATGGCATTTGTGCAAAGCTGTTCATCCGAGCAGGAGAAGAAAATAAATGAGAAAAATAATACTATAAATATTAAATATGAAGTCTTATAGATATTTTTTCGAATATTCATTTTAATACCTTATTAGATAATTAGATAAATTTATTTGATTATCGAATTACTTTAAATTAATTTAATAGAAAGTAAAAGGGAAAATCCTTAAAAATCATCATCAATAAATTTCAGTTATTGATTTATAAAAGTAATTTAAACCTTTTAATACTGCATTTTCATCTAAAACAATTTCGTATGGAGTAAAATCATCTTTTATAAGTGCATGTAAAAGAGATGCATCCCCCCCTGTCAATAAAATTATAGGTTTTTTATCTTTTCCTTTATTTTCTAATTTATAGCAAAAAGAGTTAAAACTTTCCTTTATGAACCCTCGATAAGCTTTATAAACGCCAAATATTATAGAATCAGAAGTAGAAAAACCAAATTTATCTACTTTATAATTTTGAATATTTTGTGGATTTAAATACCCACTTTCTTTAATTAAAGGGAGTTGCCTGGTTTTTTTGAATAATGATTTAAGTGCAAGACCTATCCCCGGGTAAATAAATCCACCTTCATATTTTAGATTAATCATAGTATCTATTGTTATAGCTGTCCCACTATCGATGGCAAAAACTGGTTTTTTATCGAAATTTAATGCGATGTAAAATAAAATAGCCAATCTATCTTCACCATATGAATCCATTGGATTGTAGCTAAATGAAAACATGTTTTGATTATACTCGATTTTAATAATATTGATTTTTTTTATATTAGATTTCTGGTGAAAGATTAGTTTTAGTTTTTCGATTATCTGATTAGTAAGTTTGCCTCTAACCGAACAGTAGACAAAATCTGTTATTTCATATTTTGAAGTAAGATTGTTAATATAATTATAAAAGTTAGATAATCTTAAGAAAGATTTTGTAAGGGCAAATGAATTTTCTTGAGTTTGTTTTAATGCAATCTTGATCTTTGAATTGCCAATATCTGTTAAAATAATAGCCATAAAATACTTGCCTCCAATTAAAATGTTTGCTCCATAATTCAGATAACTGCTAAAATAATAGAAATAAAATACCAGTTTAATTTATTTAATATCTAATTAATTTTCGATTTAATATCCAATTTAATATTTAATGATATTTATTTAACTTTCATCAAAAGCTCATTAATAATAAACAAAACTTATAATATAACAATTTCTGGTTCAGGGACAAAACCAAAAGAGCTGTTAATCTTTTCTTGAACAAGATTTATAAGGTAAAGAACATCCTTTGCCTTTGCATTTCCAAGATTAATTATTATATTCCCATGATAAGGGGCAATTTGTGCATCATTGTATTTAAATCCTTTAAGTCCAAGTCTGTCTACCAAAGCACCGGTAGGTGTTCCATACTCATGATTGTTTTTAAAAACTGAACCACAGCTAGGATAGATAAAGTGATTTTTCGAAACTCTGTAATCCTCTATCTTTTTTAATTCATCCTTGATTCTCTTTGTCTCTTCACCAAATGATTTTTCGATATTTTTGTAGTTAAGAATCTTGTAAAATTTAGCCAGATCGGATTTTGTTTCTTTAAATCTATTTATTAATTTTATCAACTTTTGGTTTTTTATTTGTTGAAAATTTTCTTTTTTGAAAAATATCTGTAAAATTACCCAATCATTATCTTGAAAGATAGATTTCTTATAAGAAAATTTCGCATTTTTAGCATCTATCTCTTTTATTTTTAAATCTATAAGGTCTAGATAGACTATTTTGGATATAAAACTTCCGATTTCATGTTCATTGTATCTAACATTCATAAATACGGCTGCTCCAGTTGTCCCTGGAAGGAGGTAGAGGAAAAATAGATCAAAAAGTCCAAGAAATGGAGTCAGACTAATAGGGAAACCAGCAGAAACAGATACCTGATCGCTAGATATTTCAAAGTCTATAAAATCTCTTAAACTTATAAAAAAATAATCTTCGTTGATTTTATCCGGGAAAAGAATATTTGCTCCACTACCAAATATAAAAGGGGTAAGGCTATTTTTTTTTGAAAATTCAATAGCTTCATAAATCTCGTTGATATTTTTGGGTTTAAAATAAAATTTAGCGATCCCACCTATTTTGAAAGTACTTAAAAAAGATAAATTATAATTTTTGTATATTTTTAAATTCATAAAATTTACCGAAATTATTATAAAATTGCTTTATTTAATTCTCATAAAAGTTATACTTAATTTAAGTAAAATTTGGAAATTGTAAAGGAAATGACGACAAAGCAGATTAGAACAATATTCCTCGTAATAATTATTCTAATATTATTTATATTAGTCTTTTTAATTTTCAAACCTTTTTTAAATTTAATACTATGGGGAATCCTTTTAAGCGTTATAATCAATCCTATCTATAAAAAATTTATTAATAAAAAAAACAAGCTTACTAATAATTATTTTTATAGAGGTACTATTGCTGCTATTTTATCTTTTTTAACTATTTTAATAATAGTTGTTCCGGTTTTTTTTATTTTATATAGATTGGCAATCGAATTAAAGCAATTTTCTTTATGGTTAGAAAATCTTAGGGAAAGCGCCGTATTGATTGATTTTGAAAAGATAAATAATCTTATACAGGATATAATATATAAAATAAGTGGAATAAATATACAATTCGATCTTGCTAGTGAAATCTCGAAAATCCTTGCGAATAAAAAATTAGATCTAGCACCAATTATAACTTCTTTGGCTTCCAAGATATTAAATACTATTATAGGTCTTTTTTTTCTTGTAATAACGATTTATTTTATACTTACGGATTCTAGTATATTGATAAAATATTTTGAGGATATAATTCCTATCGAGAAAAAATATATTGATAACTTTTCCTTTAAATTTCGCCAGGTAATGGAAGTTATAGTAAAAGGATATTTGATTATTGGTTTATATCAAGCCTTTATAATCTTTATTTTATTGATAATTTTCAAGCATTCTAATCCTTTTCTTTTTTCAACATTGACATTTATATCTTCATTTATTCCGATGTTAGGTGCTTCTGTAATCTGGTTGCCTATCGCTATTTTGATAGGTTTTACCCAGGGCATCGTTAAAGGGGTTATCTTCGCATTATTGGCAGGGTTTTTTGTATCAACAGTAGATAATTTTCTAAGACCTCTAATAATATCAGACAAGATAAAGATACATCCACTTCTTTTATTCTTTTCGATAATTGGTGGGCTTATGGCTTTTGGGTATAATGGTGTAATACTGGGGCCACTTTTTCTGGCACTTCTTTATAGTAGTCTTGAAATAATAAAATCAAATCTAGAATAAAAAAATAAAAATATGAAAAAAATTTATGTAAGGAAGTAAAATGCTTCAGGAAGAATTATTGATTATAAAAAAATCGACGAATGTTGGGAATGCTACAAAAGGCGGGGGAACAGTATTAGTCATTGTCTTTCTTGTAATTACAGTGGTAATTATTTTATATTTTTACCTAAAGAAAAAAGGATATTTATCTAATTTGTTAAATGTAAAGAGTAAAGAACAGAAGATGTTTGAAGATGCTGCAATTGTTAGAGGAATACCTAAAGATCTAGTTAATGCTATCTTGTCGGTTATAGATTATGTACCTATTAAATCTCCTGTTTTACTTTTTGCATCCAAACAAAATTTCGAAACATTTTTGATAAGGGTATTATCAACATTAAAAACAAAAGATAAAAACTTTGGAAATCTTAATTTAACCCTTATCAAAAACAAGCTTTATTCATTGCTATCTAATCTTGATGATTATTTTACTGATAATAAAAAACAAGTATCATCAAGGGATTTAAATGTTGGTAAAAGGGCAAGAATATACATTGCGGATTATGGTTATTTTTTTACAGAAGTTGTTGCGGTACTCGATAAAGGATTTGTAATTAAAAAACCAAAACTTGATAGGGAGCCTAAAAGCTGGAAATTACCGGTAACAGTATATTTTTGGCGAGAAAATGATGCGGGTTATTCATTTGAAACATTTATTGAGGATGAAGTAAGTGAAAGTACCATTTCGGGTCTATTGGTAAGGAATTCAAACACCATGTTAAGATATCAGAAAAGGAAGTATATTAGGAAGGAATGCAGATTCTATGCAAACTATGTACTTGTCGAAATTCAAACGGATTCAAATGGGAAAAAGAGCTTAAAAGTCATCCCCCCAGAATATGATGGTACAGTTTTTGATATTGGTGCGGGTGGATTCGCAATAGAAGTTGTTACAAAAATTCCTGTTAAAAAATTAATTAAAACAAATATATTCATAGGAAGACAAAGCATAAAGGGTATAGCCGAGGTTATAAGGTTTGAAAGAGCAGGCGAAAAGTTTCATATGCATGCTAAATTTCTCAAAATATCTGCATTAGATCAAAATATTATCTATGAGTTTGTCTATTCAAAATTGATAAAATAGATCGTTTGTATTATAATTAATCAAAAACAGGAATAGAAGTAATAAAAAGAATTATATAAACATATAAAGGCGATTGTTGGGTAAATGAAAAAGTAAATGTAGAAGCAATAAAAAAAGTCATATAATTTCAGCGAGAATCACGAGGATAACTTAAAATGAGAGATAAGATTAAGATCTTATATATTGAAGATAATCAATATAATCTTTTACTTGTAAAAAAGATACTTGAAGCGAATAATTTTCAATTTTATGAAGCAAAAACTGGTTTAGAAGGGATTGAAAAAGCTAAACAGATATCACCAGATCTTATTTTAATGGATATAAATTTACCAGATTTCTCGGGACTCGATGTCACCACAAAAATTAGGTCAATACCAAACTTTGAAAACATTAAAATAATTGCAATAACAGCAGATGTCGGAGAAGGAGGGAAGGAAAAAGCTTTAGCCGCTGGTTGCGACGGGTTTATTCCTAAGCCAATAGATTCAACATTTATCAGGGTGATAAATGATTTTATTGGTGGAAAAAATGAAAAACTGGAAAAAGATACCGAAGTAAAATACTTAAGACAATATTCAAGAGAACTGATAGATAAGTTAATCTTAAAATATGAAGAACTAGAAAAATCAAACAAAGAATTGGAAAACACCCTAAAGATAATTCAAGAAGCTAATCAAAAATTGATATTGTTAAATAAAATGGAAGAAAATTTCATCGCCATCTCTTCACATGAATTAAGAACTCCTGTTGTTGTAATCAAAGGTTTCATAGATTTAATTACGGATGGAGCCTTTGGCGAATTAAATCCCAAACTTTCAGAGATAATAAAGATCTTGCAGGAAAACATAAATAGGTTTATTAAAACGATTGAAGATATTACCAATTTCGCAAATTTAAAAGAGGGGAGTTCTTCTACTGTACTTACAGAGGTAGATATTGTAGAGTTCATTAAAAGCATCTTCGATCAATATGCTACCAAATTTGCAGAGAGGAAAATTTCTGCAAATTTTGAATCGTATGTTTCAAATAAGATTATCGCTATCGAAATTACATTGATGACTCAGGCGATCAATAATTTGATATCAAATGCCATAAAATATACTCCGGATCTTGGTTCAATTACTGTGGGGGTTGTTGAAGAAATGATACAATACAAAATATATGTCAGGGATAGTGGAATTGGAATAGAGAAACAATATCTTGAAAAGATTTTTGACAAGTTTTTTACAATTCAAGATTCTTCACATTATTTCTCTGGAGAGTATGAGTTTATGGCAGGTGGCAAAGGGCTTGGACTTTCTATTGTAAAAAATATTGCGCGAATTCATCTTGGAAATACATGGGCTGAAAGTGAAGGGAAAAATAAGGGATCTACCTTTTATTTTACATTGCCAAAGGATTTAAAAAAGAAATTAGAGGCAAAATCAAATGTTACAAGTTTAGAAAAAAAGATATATGTTGTTGGATGGAAAGATGCTTTAGATTATATAAATTATGACCTTTTTGATATAGAGATGATGTCTGTTCCTGATTTTGTATTAAAATGTGATGCTCTTCCTCAGGCATCTTTGATAATTTTTTATGTTTCAGATATTTCAGAAGATGTTATCTACGATATAGTTGGAAGAATCAAAACAAATGAAAGACTAAAAGTTATTCCAATTATAGCAATCGATAAGAGCCAAAATAATCATTTAAAGACAAAACTTTACACTTTAGGAGTAGAAGAATATCTGGTAGAGCCAATAGATAAGGTTAAATTCAATTCGATTTTTCAGGTTTTTGTTATTTAAATTTTAAAATTTATAAACTCTTCTTTCAATTTTTTTAAGTCATCTATTGTTTTAATTTTTAGTATATCTTCCTTTAGCTGATTGATATTATTTATTTTTTTTGAAAGTGAAAAAAGTATTTTTCTACTTTCGATTATGGATTTTCTTTCAAAATCTCGATAAGATCCTGTTTTTTCCCCGTAATTTTCAACATAATAAATCAAATAATCGATATATTTTATACAATTGTTTATTCTATCTTTTGAATCGGTCTTTTTATAATTATTTGTCTTAATATAATCATTTATCTGTGAAAAAATCAAAGGATCTTTTATAGCGGCTCTTCCGATCATAATACCATTACAATTGAATTTATCCAGAATATCTTTAGCAAACTCAGGTGAATCGATGTCTCCATTTAGTATAATAGGGATTGGGTATCCAGTGATTAAGTTTGCATACTGATAAAGTGCCCTACCGCTAAACAGCATTGATCCTGTTCTCATGTGAATCGTTATAAAAGATATCGGGAATTTTTTTATAGATTGTAGTATTTCAGAGAGCTCTATTTTATCGAAACCAAGTCTAATTTTAACACTAACTATATTTGGGAAAAAATATGATATATCCCCTATTTTTTTAGAAAAATTATCTATATCTGAAAGCCAGAAAACTCCACCCTTCGCTTTTATAACCTTTCTAACGGGGCATCCGCAATTTATGTCTATGTTATCACAATATTGTAATGCTATTTTCCCTGCCGTTATAAAATCATCTTCAAAGGAACCGAAAAGCTGTATTGCAAACTTAAATGATTCCTTTATTAATGGAATTTCCTC
This sequence comes from Brachyspira murdochii, assembly GCA_020722965.1. GTDB lineage: Bacteria > Spirochaetota > JAAYUW01 > JAAYUW01 > JAAYUW01 > Exilispira. Next base: position 34,861 of record DYJT01000015.1, read on the forward strand.
AACCTTTCCATAAAGAATTTCTCTAACATGAACCATTTCGGAGAAAATTAAATATGCCTTATAATCATTAAAGATTTGTCTCAATGGCCAATTTGTATAACCAGCTATTGGAGCAGAAAAAATATTCTCATATTTATTTGAAGATATAATCATAAATAAAATTTTTTTTAGTATTTATTAATTAGCTTAAATTATTATTTATATTATTGCCTTTAAATTAACCTAAATTTTTTGAATATTTATTATTTAGTTAGATTATAATTTAGGTTATAGACTTTAAATTAACCTATAGTTTAAAAGCATTATTAAAATTTTTAGCTATCAATAAAGAAAGATCATTTATATCAATGCCCAGTTTAAAAGACAGATATTTGTATGTTTCTATTATATACCATGGTAAGTTATCCTTACCCCTATATGGAACTGGTGCTAAAAATGGGGAATCTGTTTCAACAAGTATTCTATCTTTTGGTATCATATTTAAAGAATCAGTTAAAAAAGAAAGTTTTTTATATGTAATATTTCCTGCAAAAGAAAAATAAACATTTTCAAAAACATTCAATATTTTTTCTGTAACCTTAATATCACCACTAAAACAATGAAATATTATAGGGTTTTTTATTTTAAAATTATTAAGTATATCTATCGCATCATCGTATGCGTCTCTAATGTGAAGCATAACCGGTAAGTCAAATTCTTTTGCAAGATTTAATTGAATTTCAAAGGCTAATTTTTGTTTATCTATCTCAAAAAATTTATGGAAATAATCAAGACCAATTTCTCCAATAGCTATAAGCTTTTTATTAGATATAAACTCTTTTATATTTTGCCCTTTTATCGTAAAATTATTAAAAAAGTTTAAAAGACTTTCATAAGAATAGTTGGTTTCACAAAGATCATTTGGAGAAGAGCCAAAAGTAAAAAATAATTCTGGTATTTTTAACTCTTTTTTTTTATCTATCAACCTGGCAATTTCTGTCGAAAAATTAATAAAATCTTCAATTGATGCACTAACCTGTATAATTTTTGAGATTTTAAAAGAGGTTGCATTTTGTAAAATATTTTGTATACTTATTATGGAATCCATAATTAGATTTAAATGGCAATGCGAATCTATATACATTTTCCTTTTACCTGAAAAGTTTTTGATAATGCAAACTAAAAGAAAATTATATATAAAATTGGAATTGTAAAGAAAGAAAGAAAATAATTTAAAAAATTAAATTTTTTGCTATCTTTTTGTTTGCCTTTATAATTATTATATAAAAGAAGGTTTTTAGTAATTTTTTTAGGATAGATTAAGTAAGAGTTTAAGAGGGAAGATAATGAAAAACTTCAAGAACTGGGAAAAGAAGGTTATATCTTCGGTTGAAAAGTTTTTTAGACGATTCTTTGAAATTCTTTCAATGAATTGGAAGCAATTTATTAAAAAAGGAAATGAAAAAGTTACCTTGATGCTCATCCCTCATAACCAAAAGAAGATATTTAATCTTCATATGTCAATATTTTCTATAGCATTTTTCATTATCACCATTTCTGTGCTTTTTGTAGTCTTCTTCATCTCTATATCCACACTGGCTTCAACAGCAGACCAACTTTCTCATTTTAAGATTCAATATATGAAATACAGGACCAATTATGATGATATAATCAATCAGATAAATGATATTTATGAAAAATTTGTTCAAACGAAGACCGAAAGCAAAAATCTTGCATATTTTTTCTCGGGGAAGAAGAACTGGAATCAGGGTGGAATCGGTGGGCCCGATATTGAAAAAGATCAAGTTCTTGATCCCTATGAACAGCTGGCTCAGATTAAAAATGATTCAAATATTTTTTATAACTTGTTCTTTGAATACAACAAAAGGCAACCATTTCTCAAGGATATGGTTCAAACATTCCCTTCCAGATGGCCTTTTGTGGATGGTAGCGGTGTTATAACATCTGGTTTCGGGTTAAGAAGACATCCTATTTTAGGTAGAGTTAGTTTTCATTCGGGATTGGATATTGCAGCTTTCCCTGGTGCTCTTGTTTGTGCAACAGCAGATGGAGTTGTTAAATTTTCGGGATGGAAAGAAGGTTATGGTTTAACGATTATTATCGAGCATCCAAGAGGTATTGAGACTTTGTATGCGCATCTTATGATGTCACTTGTTAGACCCGGGGAAATGGTTAAAAAGGGGCAGGCTATAGGTAAAGAAGGTTCTACAGGACAGGCAACAGGACCTCATCTTCATTATGAAGTTAGAATCAACAACCAATTTGTTAACCCGGAATACTTTTTACATCTATATTTTGAGCTATTTTAAAATCTTTAACAAATTTATTTAATGTGTTAGTTAGTGTTATTTAAATAAAAAAGTATTTTATTTCTCATTTTTTTTGAAAAAATAGTAAGGGGAATTTTTATGCCTTTAATGGAAAGTGGTACAATTGTTTCAAATATAATTTCTGAAAGTACGAAATTAAAAGGGGATTTTGAGCTAGACAATGTCCTTAGAATCGATGGAGAATTTTCTGGTAATATAAAATCTACCTCCAAGGTTTTAATTGCAGAAAAGGGAAAGGCTATATGTAACATTGATGCCGATGTTATTGAAATTGGTGGGATATGGGAAGGAATAGCAAAAGCCAAAAATCTCATCAAAATCTATTCAACCGGTAAGATCAAAGGAAGTATAGAAGCACCCAGAATTATAATAGAAGAAGGGGTATTTTTTAATGGATCTATCAAGGTTCTGAAATCTTAACTTTATTTATCTATATGATTAGAAAGAAAAAAAGAAATGGTATATTCATAGTTTTTGAAGGAGTCGATAAGACCGGTAAAACTACTCAATGTAATCTTTTAAAAGAGCTGCTTTTAAAAAACAAGATAGAAAATGTTATAACATCATTCGAACCTGGCGATTCTATCATAGGCAAACCGATTAGATCGATTCTGCTTGATAAAAATCTTCATATTTCAAATCTTACAGAATTTCTTCTATTTATAGCAGATAGACTGGAACATACAATCCAGCTTATAATTAAAAACATGGATGAAAATAAGATTGTTATAGTCGATAGATTTCATTTTTCAACCTTTTCTTACCAGGTTTTCCCGGCAATTTTGAAGGTAAAAAAGCGGCATTATAAGGATAAAGATGAACTTTCAAATTTGAAAAGCCTGATAAAAATGGATAAAACTTTCGGCAGCTATCTATTTTCTATTATCCAACCAGATGCAATTTTTTATTTTTTAAATGATAAACTTGATTTTAACCGATTGGAAAAAAATGATAGATTTGAATCAAGGGGGAGTCATTACTTAAAAGATGTTTTAAATGGTTATGAGTTAAGTTTTTCATATTATAAAAATTTTAAAAATTTGGTTTATAAAATCCCTTTTTCAAATGGAATTGAAAAAAATAAAAATCTTATTTACGAAAAGATTTTACAAATAATAGATAATAAAATTACTAAATAAAAAAATTACTAGATAATAAAATTACTAGATAATAAAATAAATAAATAAATAGATGATAAGAAGGAATTAAATGATACCATCTATTTTCAATATTTTGCAGAAGTTTTCGCCAAATGAACGGAAAAAAAACCTGAAACTTGAAAAATCGGGTAGCATAAGAGAAACAGATAAAAGTTTTGAACAAATATTATTTGAAAAGAGGATAGAGGACCTTGTAATTGAATATGAAAGCATAGAACCAGAAAGTTTAATATTTAAAATAAATGAAGCGGGTAGAAATTTTAAAAATACAAGAAACAAAAAGGATCTTGAAGAATATAAAGAACTTCTTGCTTCTTTCATAATTCTCGTCGAAAAAAAGGCATATAAGATAAAGATAATCGAAAAAAAAAGGGATCTTTTAAGCGAAGATGAATTCGATTATATAATTTTAGAAATAGAAAAGAGACTTGTTTCACTTCTTCAAAGTTTTTTAAGCTCTCAAAAAGAAATATTGAATATCATAGATGAAATTGAAGGACTTATTTTTAAGATTTCTATTTAATATTCAAAAATTAAAATATAATAAGTTTTATAAAAAAGAATCGATAAAAATGTTAAAAAAATAAGATTTAAGGAAAGATTATGTATTTATATAGATGTAGATTGCTCTATTCTAAGGCGATAATGGATTTTTTTTCCGGTAATTTTTTTCAGATTGAAAAACAGGCGATTGTAAAGGTCGAAACAAAGCATGGAGTCGATCTTGCCATTTATTTAAATAAGACACAGAATATAGATGATAAGGAATTCGAAGAAATTTTGAAATACCAGGCTGTAACTGCTGAGGAAACTATAGATAATGTTGAGATATCTCAAGAATATTTAGGCGAGAATGGTTTCTCAAAAATCAAGATAGATGAATCGGCAAATTTTGAAGTCGATAAAAAAGGTGAAAATACTAAAAAACATATAAAAATCGAAGGGAAATTTATATCTACTGCTACTTCAGAAGATCTGAAAAGATATAGAGAGAATGAAGAAAAAGAAGAAGAAGCATTTAAGATATTTAAAGAAGAGATAAAGGGATGCAATTTAGAACATGAGATGAAACCAGTTGGTGTTCATTATTTTCTCGATGGGATGAAGATTCTATTTGATTTTATCGCAGATCATAGGATAGATTTTAGAGAACTTGTTAAAAAATTGGCGGCAAGGTACAAAAGGAGAATTGAACTTCATCAAATCGGGGTTAGGGATGAAGCAAGGATGCTTGATGGAATTTTTATTTGCGGACAGCAACTTTGTTGTAGAAGATTTTTACATCAACTCACACCAATTTCAATAAAGATGGCTGAGGTTCAGAATGCACCACTAAACACTATGAAGATATCGGGTTATTGTGGAAGATTACTATGTTGTCTTGCCTATGAATCAGATCAGTATGAAAAAGCGAAGATGAATCTACCACCTATTGGTACCAATCTTACATGGAACGATGGTAATTTCTTGCTTACAGAGATAAATGTAATAAAGCAATATTTAAAATTAAAGAAAAAAGATAGTATAGAATATATATTGGTTAAAAGTGAAAACATTGAATTTGATAAAGATGAGCAGGGGAATATAATAATCAAAAAAGCAGATATCTACAGTTTATAGCTAAGACTAATAGAATAGTTTAATCTTACCATCTGGGTTAAATCTGTTATATTGCTTGAGCAGATTGAATAAATCAAGTATCCAAATCCAGTTTCAATTTGAAAATTTAAAAACTTAAATATTAACTTTAGCCTGGTATAGATAAGTTGATGAATATAATGAGAAGAGGTAGTTAAAAGATCGTTATATGAGTAACCGATATTTATGCAAAAACCGAAAACCGTAAATGTTGGGATGTATTTAATAGAGATTGCAAGATCATAACTGGTAAGTTTGTCGTAAGCAATGGGTTGATTCGCGATATCGAAATTGTAGAGTTTAGTTTCATAAGTAAAAATGGCACCTATAGAAAGCTGATATAAATAAAATCCAAATTCACCATTTATACTAATATCTTCAAATGTATCAGACGAAGGAATATTTACTAAAGAAGCAAAAAGATTTTGAAGATACAAAGGATTAGATATTTCAAAAGATATAAAAAATATTGGGTAAAAATCAAGAACAATATTTGTCATAATCAAAAAATATGGCGAAAGGGAATCTATGCTATCCTGAAAAAGACTTTTAAAACTTGTTGTTATAGATAAAAAATCTTTGTTATAAATAAAGACGAATGATAATGAATTTGGTTCAAATGGATTAAATGTGGATCTTTCTAGCAAAAAACCGATGGTAATTTCTTTTGAAGCATTAAAACTGAAAAGAAAGAATCCTAAGTAGTAGCTGTTGTCTGTAATAGAGTTGAAACTAGAAGAATATGAAAAAGGTAGAAAATCTGAGATAAACCCGGTGGATAGTTGTTGACCAAAAATAGGATAAGAAACCGTTATTAAAAAAATTGTTAAAATCATGGGTAAAATGTTTATTTTCATTTTAAAACCTCATATAATTAATTTTTATATGTTAAAGAAAATATAACACAAAAGCATTAAAAAACAAATAGTAAAAAGAATAAAGGGAAAAAAAAATTAAATTGTTAATATATATGAAAAAAAAATAAAAATTTATCAGAAAAATATTAAAAATCACTTGACAATAAGAAAAAAGGTATTATTTGTAAGTTAAGCACGATTAAGTGCAGAAAACAAAAATATCGGAGGAAATTTCTATGAAGAGAATTATTCTTGTTCTCGCTCTTATTCTTCTTATCGCTCTCCCAATTTTTGCACAGGAAGTTACTGTTGAAGATTTAAACAACAGATTAACAAAACTTGAAATGTGGAAATTTGGTGGTCTTTATATCAACTGGATGTATGTCAGCATACCAAGTTCTGGATTTGTATGGAACCAATTCTATACTCCAGCTGATGGTGATGGTATGACTCTTTCTTTAATTCTCCCAAGATTTGTAGTTACCTATAGAAATGGAAATTTTTTGGCATACTTTAGACTAAGTAAAGCCGCAGTTAATGGCTCATTCCCAGCATCAGGAGTAGTTTATCAGGATAGATGGTATGTCCAATATAATTTTGGTTTTATGATACTTCAGCTTGGTAAATTCTCAGTTGGTGATACACTTCAACCAGAGATGTTCTATACTTTCTGGTCTACCGGCGCTAACATAAAAGACTTTGGTGTAAATGGTGATAATGGTTTTGGTATCCATATCCCAGTTGGCCCTGCTATGATTCACATGGTTATTCCAACAAACTTAAGCTGGGTAGCAGGTTTTGAATCTATAAATATCCATGCATGGGTTGATGGAAGTTTAGCTGATGATATGGTTACATTCTTATTAGGTGTTGATTATGACATGAATGTTGCTACAGCTTTTTGGGCTGGCGTAAATGTTACCCCAATAGAAATGTTGACAATTGGTGCAAACTTCGCTATGAATATGCCACAGGGCGGAACTTCAGCTTGGGAACTTTTATGGAACCTTTCAGTAACACCTACCGAAGAGATAGCTATCTACCATGAAGGCGCATATAGAGCAGCTATTCAATATTTACAACTTGGATTAAAGGCTTACTATACTTCAGCTTATCTTGCAGCTGGTATCGAATTAGATCTTGCTAATTCTACAACTTTAATGGGTTTTGAACTTGGTTATGATTTTACATTTGGAAGACTCCATTTCACTCCTGCTTTCTTCTTCGTAATCCCACCAGCACCTGGTACTACAGATTACGGTTTAAAACTTGCTTTCCTCGCTTTTTTCTAGTCTTTTAAGTAACTTTTGATTAAAAAGGCTATCCTTTAAATTTGGGATAGCCTTTTTTTTTATTGAATATTTTTTTTTATTGTGCAAGATTAAAAAAAGGGAAAGGATAGAAAATAAAAATATGAAAAAAGCAATTTTATTTTTAATATTAATAGTCTTATTTATCTTCACATTTTTTTCCTGTGGTAGCTTACAGAAAAATACAAAAACCTCATGGGTTGAAAGACTTACTCAGAGCATTATAATTGAAAATGACCTTTTATATTCAAACTGCTCTTTTGTCGATAGAGATTCTATGATAAAAAATATTGCGGCAGAAGGATTAAATCCATTTATCTATAAGGATCCTGTAATAACAAAGCAGGAATCTATTCTTTTTTCTATTTTAATAATTCCAAAAATCAATTTTACGATCTATGCAAATGAAATAAATATTAAAACAGAATCGGGATCATATCCTGTTATTTTTAAGGAATTTGCCTTAAACAATAACATGTATGAGACATCTATTGAATCGCAGACAAAAGAGATGAAAGATTTTGTTACAAAATACTTTATATCTCAAAAAGAAAATTATAGCAAGAATGAAAGAAAGGTTAGATTTCTCTATTCTGTCGTTAATTATCAGTATAAGGGTGTAATTGTTAGGATTCCGATTCATACGCAAGATGGCAAGATCTTTTTGTTGATCTTTACTTTTAATGAGATTAAAAGATAGTTATTTTAATTTTAGCTTAATTTAATGATATTAAAAAATCAGATATTTTAAGGATAATTTTTAAAGGCGATATTAAAGAAAAAACAAAACTTGCTATGAAGATAATCGAAAATATGAAACAACCTGTAGATGGATTGTTGCTTTTCTCAAAAGATGATTTAACAAAGATATTTAGTAATATAAAGGTTAGTTTAAATAATATCGAAAAGATTAAACTTTTGGGAAATTGTCTTTTGAACCAGAACAATAAGATTGATAAATATGAATGGCGTAAATTTAAATAAAATTTTTTTAAAGCAAGAAAAAATATTAAAAATTGTTTTTTCTTTCGATAATAGTTTTTATCTTACTGGTGGAACAGCATTGAATAGATTCTATTTCCCTTATAGAATCTCAGAAGATCTTGAAATTTTTTCTTCTTTTAATAGAGATGATTTTTATAAGGTAGGTGAAATTAAAAGAGGATTTTATTTGACGATTCAATCGATTTTAACAGATTCGAATTTTAAAAAATATACAGATTTTTTAAATCTTATAGGGTGTGATGAACTTATTATTTATGGAATACATAAAGAATTAGGCTATAAAGACAGGCTATTTGGTATTATTTCCAGGTTAAAATTTTTATTTCCTGAAATGAAGATTTTTATTGCAGGTGAAAATTATCAATTTTTTTATGATTTTTCGAAAGATCTAAAGCTTTTAAGTCTAATCGATGGTTTTTATCTGGAGTATGAGTTCTGGAATCCTCACAAATATAAGGTAAATTCAAGAGAACATGCTTTGCGAATCTTTATGGAAAATCTTTTAAAGATAAAGACACTAACTAACGAAAAAGATATTCTTTTGACTTCATATTTTGGTTGGTTTAAAAAGGAAGAAGCCGAACAATTCACCGATCTATTGGATTCTATCCTTATTCATGCATATCTTTCACAAAGCGATAATGTCTATGATTACATCAAAGAAAGATTTGAAATTATATATAATATAAAAAAAGATTCATCTATCTATTTAATATTTTCTGCCGAAAATCAGTATTTTTATACAATCTTAAAAGAAAAAGGAATAAAGGAAATAGAAAATCAGATATACTTAAATTTAAAAAATGATCTAAATATGGATATGATAAAGAATATCAAA
>DYJT01000037.1 GCA_020722965.1 Brachyspira murdochii
CAAATTTTCTTTGCGATTAATTTTGAAAAAAACAACTGGTTTTTATCTTTAAGAGAGGTAATGAAATTTTCTAATGATTTTTTCGCCACAACAACTTATATTTATTCTATATATACTTTCCCAAATAATTACACATTCTCTATAAACTCTGCCGTTGGATTTGAAGTTGATAAAGGGATATCTTATGCATTATGGATGAAATCTTTTCTTCCATTTTTCTCATTTTTTGGTTCTGAACTAGGCGCAAGTTTCGCAGTAGAAAAAAGCGAATTTAATTTCTCAATAATTTTGGGATTTAAGTTCTATTTTAATTATTTTTTTGTTTCATTGTTTTATCAACCTTTTTTCGCAGGTAAAAAGGGTTATTCAGATTTCGGATTAGCATTTGTCGTAAAATTATGAAGACTCAAAAAAATATTTTTCAACTTGAAAAAGAAAACGAGATTTTAAAACAAAAACTTATAAGAATCGAATTATCTAGTATATTTAACGAAAATAGCGGTATTGTTGATTTTTTAAATAATGAATTTTATCTTAAAAAAGTCGCTGAGTTAGTTGAACAATATGAAATCGATTCATATTTGATCTATTTTGATTTAATTGAAAAGATTCAAAATCAGTTTGATACAAAAGAATTTGCCGATGAGATAAAAACTCTTGTCTCTTCATATATTGACCCTATTTTCCCCATATTTAAGTTTAACAAAGATTACTTTGTATTTTCATTTAGTTCATCTGTTTCTGAAATCAAAGCGAGGATAAATATTTTTCTTTATCAATTTAACCAATCAATCTTTAGCTCTGTCTTAGACTTAAATGTAATAATTTTTTCTATTAAAAATTGCCTTACCAAAATCAACCAGGGTATTGATTTAATTGACCATTTCAAACTTGAGATTATTAAGGCTATAGAAGAGAAAAACAAGCTTGAATATAATAAAATTTACTTTGCAAATATAAAAGACAATATAATTTCACCAGAAATCTTTTTAGTAGAACCGGACGCATTTAATGCTGCGATTGTCATAGATATATTAAAAAATCACAATATAAACTGTGTCTGGTTTAGAGATGGAAAAGAGGCTTATGAAAGAGCAAAGAATTCCTCGCCTATTTGCATTTTTTCAGAAGTAGCCGTACCTGGTTTAAGTGGTTTTGATATTAAACAAAAGCTTATTGAAGATGGCATTTCGACCCCTGTCGTTATTATAAGCTCTCAAAAAAACGATGATTTACTTAAGTTGGCTTCTCTACTTGGGATCAATTATTATCTGCAAAAGCCATATTTCATTACAGAGTTAATCTCAATAATAAAAATATATATTAGCGCAAGTATTTAACTTATGGTAAACTTAAATTCAATGATAACTTTAATATCTGTAATGCTATTTTTAATCTTTCTGTCGATTATAAACCTATTTTTTGTTAAATATAAGGGCAAAAAGAAAAATCATCTTATCGAGATACTTGTAAAAGAAATTGCTCAAAAAGTATATGAATATTACAATAAAGATGATAATTTAAATCTATCTGATGATAATATCAATTTAAAAAATTATAAAAGAGAAAAAGATATATTTTTAAAAGTTAATGAAAAACTCTTAATATCTGCATTAAATATTTGCTCTGAAAGAATTTTTGTCCCATTAAAGTTGAAAAATATCTATTATTACAAAGGGAATAAAGTTAAACTTTTAAAATATTATACTAAATGTTTAAAATCTAAAAATAAAATTAAAAGACATAATGGTGCTTTTGCCCTAAGGTTTTATGGAAAAGAAGGGACATCTATTTTAGCGGCATTTTTGGGGACAGAAAAATCTAGTTCCATAAGATTTAAAATTTCTGAATCTTTGCTCTTTACCCAGGAATATGACCTTATCCCTTTAATTTTAGATAGTGCTTGTCTCGAATATAAATTAAAAAATGAATTTAAATTTTCCCAGTATATTGCGATACTTCAAAAACATGCACAACATGTAATCAATACAATCATTTCTCGTTATCCTTATAATAAGGCTGAAACAATTATAGCCATTAGATTATCTAGATATTTCCCAAATGCTTTATATGAAAAAATACTTATTGAATCCTTGTTATCACAAGACTCTGATCTACTTAAAGAAGCAGCAAGTGTAATATACCATATGCTACCAACGATGTTAGACTCTCAACATTTTTTGCGTAATTCTGATAATGAAATTAGATCCTATGCGATTAATTCTCTTGGGAAAAACATTAATAATCTTGATAGATTATTCCAATTCTTAATTGAACCAGAAAACGAAAAATATGCTCTTGAAGGGATAGAAAGGCTTTTAGGTAATTTTAATGACGCAAAAGAGAAGGTATTAAATCTATTTTTTATGTTAGACGATGAAGAATTAAAAATAAAGCTTTCTAAAATCCTAGAAGGTTATCTGCCCTTTTGGTTTTCACAAAAAGACTGGTATTTAAATCAGAATTTTATGGAGTTCATCTCTTTTTGTATTAAAAATGGATTAATTTATAATATAGTCTCATTTTTAAATGATAATGAGGATCTTAAAATTGAAGAAATTTTAATTTTAAAAATAATTAATACACTCGATATATTAAATTTTAATAAACCAAACTATGAAAGTAGAGTAAAGATTTTTGAAGAGATTTTCTCGGCTTTAAATCAGGATATTTATGAAAGATATAACTTCCCAGCTAAAAAACCAATCCAAAAACCTCAAGCCCCTATTGCAAAAACAAAAGACAAACCGATACTGTTAGTATTACTTAGCATTTTTATATCTTTGCCAATCATTACATTTATTCTTTCTTATAAAGATATTCATTTTACAAGTATTTTAAATATCATCAAGTCTTTTACAATATTTTATATAAGATTTTTTGGATATTATGCTCTTGTTTTAAATCTAATCTCCCTTTTGTTTCTCTTTTTAGCAAATATTGAAATATATAGACAACAAAGATTAAACTTTTCGAAATCATATGTTAACTATTTCCAAAAAGGTGTTCTTCCTTCTATTTCAATAATCGTACCTGCATTTAAAGAAGAAGCTACAATTGTTCAAAATGTCAGATCTCTCTTAGCCTTGAAATATACCAGCTTTGAAATTATTGTAGTGAATGATGGTTCTTTTGATAACACTTTAAAAGTATTGCAAAAAAACTTTGATCTTGAAAGGGTTGCTTTTACTTTACCCGATAATGCGATAAGCACTGCACCAATTATTGGCGTTTATAAAAGCAAACTTTATTCAAACTTGATAGTAATAGATAAATTGAATGGAGGAAAAGCAGATTCATTAAATGCCGGAATAAATTTGTCCAATTGTTCTTATATATGTGGTATTGATGCAGATAGTATTTTAGAGCAGGATGCATTAATAAAAGCTATGACACCTTTTTTCGAAAATGATGAGCTAATTATAGCAACAGGTGGTAAAATTCTTCCTGTCAATGGCTGTAAGGTAAACAATGGTTCAATTATTGAAATAGGAATAAGCAAAAATATTTTATCATTATTCCAAATTTTAGAATATCTGAGAGCTTTTTTTGTAGGTAGACTTGGTTGGTCTTTTATTAAAAGTTTACTTATAATCTCAGGTGCTTTTGGTATTTTTAAAAAGAGTTCCATATTTTCAATTGGCGGATATATGACTGCAAGAACATCTATTAACCAAAATACGGTCGGTGAAGACATGGAACTTATAGTCAGATTAAGAAGATATTACATTGAAAAAAAAGAAAAAATTTCCATAAATTATTCTATCGATGCTAATTGCTGGACAGAAGTTCCAGAATCATTTAAAATACTAAGAAAACAAAGAGATAGATGGCAAAGAGGATTAATAGAAATTTTAATGTATCATAAAAAGATGATTTTCAATAAAAATTATAAAAACATTGGTTTAATCGCTCTGCCTTATTATCTAATTTTTGAAACATTAGGACCATTTTATGAAGTTACAGGGTTAGTTTTTTCGATTTTTGCAATAATATTAAATATCTTTACATTACCATTATTATTATTTTTGTTTCTAACAAGTATCTTACTTGGAATTTTTATTTCGATAATCTCTTTAGCAATTGCAGAAAGGAATGTTCTCTATTTTAAGTGGTACGAAGATTTGAGTTTAATTTTAATTGGATTATTAGAGAGTTTTGGATTTAGACAGTTGATGAATGTTTTAAGATTATTAGCATTTTTTAATTATTTATTTGGCAAAAGTTCCTGGGGCACAATGGTAAGAAAAGGATTTAATAGTCTAAAGGAATATAACTCCTAAAGCTATTCATACCTTAAAGCATCTATCGGATTCATTTCAGATGCTTTTTTTGCAGGATAATAACCGAAAAATAGACCTACACTAAAAGAGACAATAAAACCAATAATAATGGAATTAACCGAAATTGATAAAGGTAAAGTTGAAACAAGTCTTAAAAATAATACAATCAGAACACCGATTAAAATCCCGACTATACCACCCGTAAGACATAATATTAAAGCTTCTATTAGAAATTGTTGTTGTATATCGGTTTTCCTTGCACCAATTGCTCTTCTAAGTCCAATTTCCTTTGTCCTTTCAACAACACTCACAAGCATAATATTCATAATACCAATACCTCCGACAAGCAGTGATATCCCCGCAACAATTGCGAGAAAGACAGTTAAAGTCCTTGTTGTATTCATAGATGCCTCTAAAACATCAGCTTGATTTGCGATTCTGAAATTATTTTCTTCTTCATCCGATAGTCTATGCGAAGCTCTCATTATCTGCTCAAGTTCCTGCGCAGCATAATCTATCTCTTGTTCACTTCTTGCAGAGCATATTATCTGCTGAATAAATCTATATCTGCTTAATCTATATAGAAGAGTCGTATAAGGTACAAGAATTAAATCATCCTGATCCATACCAAATGAATTTGCTCCTCTTTCTTTTAATACACCAATAATCCTAAGGTTAACCTTGTTAACCCTTATTTCAGAGCCGATTGGATCGACATCTTCAAACAATTCTTTCGCAATTGTCTTTCCTATAATGCAGACTTTCGCCTTCGCCTTTTCTTCAGAAGAGGAAAAATTCCTCCCGCTATCTAATTGCCAATCTCTAATTGTAAGGTAATCTATACTACCGCCATATAAAAGTGTATTCCAGTTCCCAGAAGATGAAATTATCTGAACTCTTGTTTGTATCAAGGGTGAAACCGCGCTTACAAAATTAGCCCTTTGCTTTATTGCGAGATAATCGTCTTCTGTAAGCCTATAACCACTTGTACTCGAAGCCCTTACGCCAGAATTTGAGGGTGGAGCTGGCATAATAGTTAAAAGATTATTCCCAAACGATGCAATCTGGTCATGTACCTGTTTCGAAACACCCTGTCCTATTGCAACCATAACGACAATTGCAGCAAGACCGATTATTATTCCAAGCATTGTAAGAAAAGTCCTTAATTTGCTATGTAAAAGCGATCTTATAGAAAAATTTAAAAGTATCTCTATCCTCATTTTTTCCCTTTTTAATTTTCTGATATATCTATAATTTTCCCATCTTTAAATTCTACAATCTTTTTCGCGTAAGATGCTATGTCATGTTCATGAGTTACTAAAACTATTGTTTTTCCCTTTTGATGCAGTTCACAGAAAATATCCATTATTTCAACAGAAGTTTTTGAATCAAGATTTCCTGTTGGTTCATCAGCAAGTATTAAATCAGGATCATTTATTAGTGCCCTTGCTATTGCAATTCTTTGCTGTTGACCTCCAGAAAGCTGATTCGTCCTATGATAAATTCTATCGCCGAGCCCGACATTATTTAATATCGACAATGCATTTTGTCTTATCAACTTTCTCTTATGTTGAAAATTTCCCTTTTTATCTGTATCTTTCAAATAAAAAAGTGGTAATTCTACATTTTCAACCGTATTTAATGTTTTTACGAGATTAAAACTCTGAAAAACAAAACCTATAAATTTAGATCTAAGCTCTGATCTTTGATCATCATCCATGGATTCTACATTGATATTTTTAAAAAGATATTTGCCATCAGTTGGGATATCAAGAGTACCAAGTATATTCATAAATGTACTTTTACCAGAACCAGATGCTCCCATTATAGCGATAAAATCACCCTCAAAAATTTTTAAGTTTATTTTATCAAGAGCCAGAACCTTTGAATCACCCGAACCATATACTTTTACTAAATCTATAACCTCTATTAATGGCTTATCAAAATTTTCCATATTCATCCCTAAAATCTCATTGGAGGCATACTAAAGTTATTATTGTTCTGATTTTTACTTTGTGTCATAATACTTGATATTATTTTCATCCCTTCCTTTATCCTTTCTGAAAATATTTCTACCATTTTACCATCGCTATTTCCCAATTTCACGGGAACTGGATAGATCATTTTTTTATCTTCATCAATTATCCATATAACCTTAAAATTCTTAAGTATATCTAATTTTTGTAATGTTTTGTTTTTTTCATTTGAGTTATTATTTTTAAGTTTACTATTACTTAGATCTAGTTTTTGTATTGTATAGGGTCCAAGATTATTAAGGATAAGAATGTTTTTCAAAGATATTGCCGTTTGTGGGACTAAAAACGCATCGCTATTTGGTTCGTTTATAAATTCTATCGATGCTGTCATACCAGGAAGTAGTTTGTCATCTATATTTTTAGTCTCTATTATTACCGTATATGTTACGACATTGGAGCTTTCTGAGGAATTCAGTCTTATCTGTTCGACAAAACCTTCAAAAATCAATGTGTCATAAGCTAAAACGGTGAAAGTAACCTTTTGCCCCTCCTTTATCTGGCTTATATCCGATTCATCTACATAAGCTGTTATTTTTAACCTCGATAAGTCTGAACAAACAATAAAAAGTGAATTTTGCGAAATAGATGTACTTATAAAATCTCCTTCATCTACATTTCTTTCTAAAATGAAACCATCTATTGGAGATCTTAAAACAGTATTTTCAAGATTAGTTTTAGCCTTTTCTAAAGCCACTTTAGCAGATTCAACCGATATCTGAGCGAGTTTGTAACTATTTTCAGATTGCTTGAAAACCTGTTCTGTCACAAAACCCTTTTTATATAGTTCTAAATTATTTTTATAATCAATTTCTTTTTGTGAAAGATTAACTGCTGCCTCTTGAAAACTCAACTCTGCTTGTTTTAAGGCATAGATATAATCATCTTGTTTAAGTTTAGCAAGTATATCATTTTTTTTAACCTTACTATTATAATCAACATAAATTTTTTCTATCTTCCCCGAAATTGAAGCCATAACAGGATATGAATCTACAGGTTCTATCTTTCCCGAGGCACTCACGGAACTGGTTATACTCCCCTTTTGAATTACTGCCGTCGTAAAAACAACATTCTTTTTAATGTTATTTTTGTTTTTATTAACAAAATAAAAGCTAACAACTAATATCACCAATATTGAAATCACTATGATTATTAAAATATTTTTACCTTTTTTTCTCATATTTTTCTCTTTTTTATCCTCGACTTATATCTATTAAATTGATTAATTTTTATTAATCTAGCTTACCAATAGCCAGTAATATCGTTTGAAGATTTAACTGATAGGTCAGTATAGCTGAATAAAGAGAAATTTTAGCATTAACATATTCTTCCTCCCATGAAGCATAATCTGAAACAGAAATTTGCCCTGTATTAAAAGCATCTTCTGCCAGATTATAACCTTTAATTGCATAGTCATACTCGATTAAAGCATTTTCCCAGGTTATTTTACTTAAATCAATATTTTTTAAACTGGTTTGAAGGCTTAAAATTAAATCATTTTCTGCTTTTTGTAAATTTATCTTCGAATTTTCAAGTTCTTTTTTCAATTCCTTTTGCTCTAAATTTTTTGAAGAAAAAGGGATAAGAGAATCAAGATCAAGCGATATAGAAATAGATATGTTAAAGGATGGTTGATTAGTGCTTGTGGTATCAAAAATACTATTATAGATACCATTATATGAAATTCCTAAAGATGTTGAAAGATCGGGGAATAAATTTGCGATATAATATCTTAAATTCAGATCGGTTTGATTATAGTTTAACAATGCTCCAAGATATGCCGCATTGTATTTTTTTGCATCAGATAAAAGATTTTGAAAATTTAAATTACTGCTTTCTATATCTTTTTCTATCTCTTTTTTTATGAAAATTTTACTAAAATCGATATTATCAAGGTTCATCTCTTCTACAATTTTAAAATCTATTTTTTCATTTAAAAAATTTTTTAATTTTAAATATGCAAGATCTTTTTCTTTTTCAGCATTTTTTTTAGCCAGGGATACCTTATAAAATGTAAGATTTAAAGATATATAGGTAAGTTCTGTTATTAAACCAAGTTCATATTTAGTGGAATATTCATCCATCCTATTTTCATTTATCTTCAAAATCTCGCTATATAACCTATATTCAAGCAATCTTTCCAGAAATTGGTAATAATATTGAAATACTAAATACCTTGTCTCGAAAATTTTAGCCTCATATAGACTTTTTTTATAGTTGTAATTTAAATATGCAAGATCCTTTGCCTTTTTTAAAGCAAGACCATTGAAAATTGGCTTTGATAGAGTAAGACTCAAACTACCTGATGGATTATCGTTAGAATCAGGGTTTATATTAGTCGATGAGCTAAGAGTAATAGATGGGAAATATAAATTAGAGACAGCTTGATCATAGGAAAGTTTTGCAAGTTTCATCTGATTTTCATAATCTTTAAGCGTAAGGTTATTTAATATTGCTAATTCTTTGACCTTATCAAAATTGTAAATTTCAGGATAATTTTGAGAATATAATATTGGAATAATTATAATTAATAATAGAACAATAATGTTTTTATTAAAGATAATTCTCATGATAAATCCTTATTTGTAAAAACAATAAAGCTTTTTTTGCTTTTTGCAATTTAATATGATATTGATCAATATGAAGAAATTATGAAGAAAGAATGGAAATTTAGTGTAGTTTTATTTATAGATTTTTTCACAAAACTCCAATGTAAACCAATAAAAGCCTTTGATATTCTTTATCATATCCATATTTAGATCATTTTTTAAATTTAAGTATATC
>DYJT01000016.1:0-2521 GCA_020722965.1 Brachyspira murdochii
AGCAATAGAATAGGCTGTTAATGATTGAAAAATTTTGTCTTTGAAGATTTATATCTATTCTTTTATTTGTGAATATGATATTAAAAAATTTTTTGAAAAAATTTTTTGTAAAAAGGGTATTGTTTAATGCAAAAAGTAATGCAAAAAGTAAAATGTTATTATATTTTAGTCTTTATCTTATTTTTTATCCTGTTTTTTGTTTCATCAAATGTTATGGCAATGCCAGCTCATCCAAACTTAATCAAAAAAATGGCAAACGAAGGACAACTCGATAAGTTAATCAAAAAGATTGATCTACAAAGAAAGATTGGAATTGACAATTCTACTAAAACATTTCCAACGACACATAATAATGCGAGAGTACTGGTTATCCTTATTAATTACAAAGATATGAGTTTTAGTGATGATACTACTATCAGTAAATTTTTATTTACTTTTTACAAAGTGAATATTAAAATTCCTTATACATTAATTCCTCTTATTATTTTTTCTATTTTAGTTGTATTGTTTTTTTTAGTTAAAGATAAGAAATTGAAGAAAAAAATTATACTTGTTACATCATCTATCTTTATGTTATTTTCTCTTACTGCCTGCCCAAATCCTACGAATACAGACATAAATTATTTTGATAACGATAAAATACAATTTTATAAAAATTTATTTGAAATCGGTGATTTTAGCTGGAAAAAATACTATCTTGATATGTCAAATAATAAATTAAACTTATCTTTTGATGTAGTAGGACCATTTTCAGCACCGCAGGGGTATGCTTATTATGGAGGAAATAATGATAATAATCAAGATATCCATCCAGCAGAATTGATAGGTATAGCTATAGATAAAGCAGAATCTGCAGGAGTAGATTTTTCTCAATATGATAATAATGGTGATGGACAAGCAGATGCTGTAATAGTTATACATGCTGGACAGGGTGAGGAAATTACTGGAAATACCGATTATATTTGGTCTCATAGATGGAATTTGTACTCTGCAAATTATTATAATCAAGATGGTAATGGTCCAAGAAAATATGATAATGTAATTATTAATGATTATACCATACAGCCGGAGTATAACTCAAAACCAGGTGATACTACAATAGGGGTATTCTGTCACGAATTTGGTCATATTTTAGGTTTACCAGATCTTTATGATTATAAATATGAAGCAGATGGAGTAGGATTATTTTCTTTAATGGATATGGGCGTATACTCAGGTCCAAATTTAGATGGTTCAAGACCATCCCCCTTAACAGCATGGGAAAGATCTATTCTTGGTTGGTTAACTCCAGAAGTTGTAAATTATGGCATTGAAAGGCAAAATTTTGAAATTTTTAAAAGTATTGGTCCAAATGCAAATGCCCTTAAAGTTGAACTTGAAAGCGATAATAAACTTGATCAATATCTTTTTATTGAATATATCCATAAGGCTGAGAATACCTGGACAGAATTTATCCCTGGAAGTGGACTTATGGTGTTAAGAATTGATCAAAATTTGGTTACTAAGGGGAAAAATAGCCCTAATTCGATTAATTTTAATGATTTTAAGACCTGGCATCATGGAGTGGAGATTGTTGAAGCTGATAATAAGTGGGAATTGTGGGATCTTTCATTGAATACGAAAGATTGTTTTGGCGAAGCTGAGGATCTATTTTCTACTATTGGTAATGCAGTTTTATCGCCCTCAACACAGCCAAATACAAATTATTACCCTGGAGAAGGCGAATATGACCATTCTCCAACTCTTCAATCCAATGTAATTTTAGATATTGTTACTATTATAGATGGAACATCTATAACTGTTAATATACGAAAACAATAGAAGAGATTTTTCGAGAAGGAAATTTAAGAATGTTAAAGTTATGATGTTAAAGTTATGATAAAAAAACAAATATACCTGTTTTTTTTTCTATTTTTTATCTTAAACTTCCTTATTATCTTTCTTTCTTTAAGTGGATGTAAAAAAGAATTTAAGATACAAAGCCTTAATGATGAGGATAAGAAAATAGATGACAATATAGTTGCATATAAAGAATTTCAGAAAAATTATAATCTTTGGAAAAGTTTAAAAATTCAATCTTATCATTTTACCGTAAATTATATAGCAAATTCTGTGACAAGGGGCACATGGAATATCTGGGTTAAAGATGGTAAGGTTATAAGAATTATAACAAATAATAATGAAAAAATTGAAGATAAAAAATTATTTGAAAAATCGGCTTTTTCTTCTTTTACATTTGATAAGCTATTTGAAATAGCAAGTTTTTCTTATAAATTTAGAGAAAGTAATCTTTTTAAAATTACGGCTAAATATGATGAAAAATATGGTTACCCTGCACAAGTAAAAAAAATTCCTCTTTCTATCGATGCCCCGAAAGATTTAAGCTTTGCATATTATGTCATTGCTTTTGATTTTTAAATAGCTATTAAATTCAAGTTCAAATTAATCTTTAACTTTCAATTCAAATCAATTTTAATCTTTAGTTTAATTTTAATTCTGGTTTTAATTAATTTTGAAGTTT
>DYJT01000016.1:2621-11570 GCA_020722965.1 Brachyspira murdochii
TTTTAATTCTGGTTTTAATTAATTTTGAAGTTTTGATTCAAATTTAAAAATTTAATTTAAATTAATTTATTGATTTAATTTAATATTGTTTTATAAATAAAAAAAATAAAAATGGAAGATAATTATATGCAAGATAATATTATAAAAAAATATAACAAAATATTTAATGTACTATCCGATGCAAACAGGTTAAAACTTTATTCCATTTTAATTTATTTTATAGATGGTCTTTTTGGTTGCGAATTATCTAATATACTTAATCTTCCTCCTTATACTATTTCAAGATGTGTTAAAGAGCTAGAGAAAGTCGATTTAATAGAAGCCGAAAGAAATGGCAAATATATTTTATATAAAGTAAAAACAAATGATGACAATGGTGGACTTGTTTATAAACACTTATCGATGCTTATAAAAGATGAGATTATATATAAAGAAAACTTTATAGAATTTGAAAATATTCGAAAAATTTTAAATAACAGAAACAATATCCATGATTTATGTAATATAAAACTTTAAGTTGAATAGTTGAATAATTCATAAACTATTTTTGTTGAAAATTTATTTTTAAATTATAATATTTTTCTCGTTATATTTGGAATTTTTTTTAATTAAAAAGAGATTAAAACTGACTAAATCTAAAAGAAAATTATAAAAATTTAATCAGATCATAATTATTTAATCGGAGATAGATATGACTCATCATATGATGATGCTTGTTATTCAAATTGGTCTAATCCTATTTTTTTCGAAAATAGGTGGAAAAATTTTTGAATTACTTAAAATGCCTGGTTTACTAGGTGAACTTAGTATCGGGATAATAATTGGTCCATATCTTCTTGGTTCAATACCAATTCCTGGATTTCCACATGGCTTATTCCCGTTAGAAGGCGAATTCCCTATTACAACAGAACTTTATGGTATTTCGACAATTGCATCAATAATATTACTTTTTATCGCAGGAGTTGAAACTGATCTTGGTTTATTTTTAAAATATTCTGTTGTCGGCTCTTTTGTTGGTTTAGGTGGTATTCTTGCCTCATTTGCTTTTGGTATGAGCGTATCTTTTCTTTTTTCAGGTTTACTATTAAAGACATCATATTCATTTCTTTCTCCTCAATCCTTATTTTTAGGAGTCATGTCTGCCGCAACATCTGTTGGCATTACAGCAAGATTACTATCTGAAAAGAAGAAAATGGATACACCAGAAGGAGTTACTATACTTGCAGGTGCAGTAATCGATGATGTTGGAGGTATTATTGCACTGGCTATTGTTCTCGGACTTTTAAGTTCCACAGGACTTGGAGGTTCCGGTGGTTTTAATAAGATTGGTATTATCGCAATTAAATCTATTGGTATCTGGCTAATTGCAACATTAGTAGGTGTTTTGTCTTCACACAAAATAAGTTTTTTACTTAAACTTTTTAAAACAAAAACTTCAATAGCCATAAATGCTCTTGGACTTGCACTTATAGTATCGGGTCTTTTTGAGGAAGCAGGGCTTGCCATGATTATAGGTGCATATGTTACAGGTCTTTCACTTTCAAATACAGATATAAAAAATCTGATACATGATATTCTTAACCCTTTATATGAATTTTTTGTTCCTATCTTTTTTTGTGTAATGGGAATGCTTGTAAATATTAAGACATTTTCATCTTTTCCTGTAATTGCCTTTGGGGTAATCTATACAATTGGAGCAATTCTGGCTAAAGTAACTGGGTGTGGGTTGCCTTCACTATTATTGGGTTTTAATGCTAAAGGCGCACTAAGAATAGGTGCTGGCATGATCCCCCGAGGTGAAGTTGCCCTTATAATCGCAGGTATAGGTATATCTGGCGGCTTTATCAATCAGCAAATATTTGGTGTATCTGTTTTAATGACTCTACTAACTACCTTGTCCGCTCCTGGTTTTGTACTTTCTTCATTTAACATACCTGGTAGAGGAACTAATAAAAAGGTTAAGGAATCTGAAATTCAAACATTCAAGCTTTCTTTTGGTTCAAATGAACTTTCTCTTTTGATGATTCAAAATATTGTTAAATTTTTTGAGGAAGAGCATTATTTTGTTAGTATATTAAACCCAGAAGATGAGATATATCAGATGAGAAAAGATAGATATATCATTACTGTCGATCGGGATGGGAAAGATATTAATTTTTCTTACCAAAAAGAAGATGAAGGAATAATATTAGCAAGTCTGCTAGATGTCTTCGCAAATGTTGAGAAGATGCTTAGAGGTTTGAAAATACCTCTTGATCAAAGTAATGCATTAAAAAAACTGATGGAAAGTAAGAATCCTAAACCTTCAAGAATTGATCCTAAATATATTAAAAAAGAACATATTATAATGAACTTAAAGGCTAAAACAAAAGAAGATATAATTTATGAACTTTTAAGTTCAATCATTGAAGATTATCCAGAGATAGATTTTAGTAATGCGTTCAATGAGATAATGAAAAGAGAACAGGAAATGAGTACAGGTCTTACGGATGGAATAGCAATTCCTCATGCTAAGATAGAAGGGATAAATAACATAATCTGTGCTTTTGGTATTGACAGAGAAGGAATAGAGTTCAAATCTCTCGATGGAAAACCATCTATATTTTTCTTTTTGATATTAAGTCCAATGGAAGGAAGTAATAGATTGGAACTTCTTTCTCAGATAGCTAAAACTATGACCCAGGAGATTAGAGATCAAATTCTTGCTGCAAAGACAGCAGAAGAGGTAATAGAAATTCTTACAAGTTAAATTCTTACAATTTAATCTTTTAAATAGGTTTTATAATGTTAATTTTACAATATTTTTGATTTACTTGAATATAATTGGTTTATAAGAGCAGCTGCACCAAGTAAAATTGCTGAAAAGATAAAATTGTAAACAAGCCCTATTGAGGACAATATTAAATATCCAAGTAAAGGTCCGATAATTCCACGAATTCCAGTAAGTGATACATGGAATCCTTGATATAAAAAGGAATTTCCATCTTTACCTTAAAATGTTATAGACCCAACATTCCATATAACATTTACTCCTGATAAACCAAGGGAATATAGTAAAAAAGCAAGGTAAATTGAGAAATTAATTTTGAATAAATAGGAAATAAGGAAAAATAGAGGATAAAAGACAAGTACTAAAAAAGAAAATATTTCTACCTTCCACACCGATATTTTATCATATAATTTGCCTATAAATGGTGTAACAATTAGTATTGCTATCTGTGCAAGAATTCCCTGGACGAAAGACATCTGGGAGTAAGAAAAATTTAGGTTTCTAAGTAAATATATTGGAACAGCCGGTACCATAATCATAAAGGCAAACCCGTATGTCATAAATCCTATTTCAAAAAAGAGAAAATCCTTATTTTTAACTATTTTCCCAAAATCTTTTATAATGCCTTTTACATTATTTAACTTAGCTGTTTTATAATTGTTTTCTAATTCAAGGGAAAGGAAAATTAGATAGGTAATTAAAGATGGGAATGCAACAATTGTAAGAACAATTTTATAATTTTGACTTGATAGTTCAAGGATTTTCCCACAGAGCATTGATGTTATCATAGTAATAAGAATAAGAACCATCCTTGTTATTCCAAAGATATAACCTCTATTACTCTTAAATTTATTATTTAAAAATGAGTTAAATACTGGAACCTGAATAGAAAAAAGAAGGTGGAAAAAGAAAAGAAAAATAAGGAAAATTTTACTGCTTGTTATTAAAAAAGAGAATAGGAAAATTGCTCTACATATTATATAACCTGCTATTATTAAACTTTTTTTACTTCTATTGCTAAAAAAATATGAAATAAAGAAAGAAAAAATCATCGTACCATTTGCAATTACTCCAATTAAAGAAATTTCAAAATCTGTTGCAAAAAGTGCCTTTTTGGCTATGGATTCCTGGAGCAAAAATATGCCTTGAGTGATTCCATCGAATAATGATGCTATTATCAATAAAATAAAGGATTTTAATTCATTCTTTTGTAATTTTACCATCTATTAATTTCCTATCGATCAAATAATATAGATTGATTAAATTATGTCAAAACAGTTAAAATTGAATTAATTAATTTTGTAAGCTATAATTAAATTGATGATATATAATGATAAATTAAAAACAAATTTTTCTGGATTTGATAAGATAACCCATACATTTATTGATATTGTTGATATTATAAATAGTGATATAGATTTCAATATTTTGTTAACTAGAATTTGTGAAGAAATACATCAGATGCTATCTTTTAAATGGGTAACGGTTTTTCAGATAGATAAAAAATCCTTAATAGTTAAAGCAATAGTTTGTCCCGAAGATCAAATGATCTATAAAAAAGATGAAGTTATTTTATTCGAAGATTCAAAATTTATAAAAAAAATTATAGATGCCAAATCACCTTTTAGTATAGCCGATATCCAAAAAGATATAATTTATATGGATGAATATGAAAAAAATTTAAGATTTAAAAAGAATATTCATTCAAAATTAGGAATTCCTATAATGATAAAAGATAATGTAGTTGCCGTTGTTATCTTTGAATCAGATCAGGTAGATCTTTATCAATCATCTCATATTTTTTTGGCAATATCATTTGCATCATATTTCGCAATTGCATTTGGGAATCAATTTCACAAGGATGAACAGAAAAGAAGATTGACTGAGCTTGAATATATTAAAACTGTTTTTGAGGCGATGAATAAATCTATTGAACTGGATGATTTGTGTATATTGCTTGGCGAATCTCTTTTAAGGCTATATAAATGTGATGTTATATATATAGGTTACCTTGATAGAGAAAGGGAAAAGATATTTACACCTTATTTTAGTGTGTATGGTGAAAACAAAAAATCAGAACCGATGAAAATAGGGGAGGGTTTAACAGCAATTGTTTTAAGAGAAAAAAAACCATTAATATTAAATACATCTAATTATGATGATTTAATCAAACTTGGTGCAAAAGTTGTATATGGTTATCCACCTAAATCCTGGGTTGGAATTCCATTGATATCTAAAGGTGAAGCTATTGGGATAGTTTCAATTCAGCAATACGATACTGAAAATTATTTCAGCGAAGAGGATATTGAGCTACTTAAAATTCTTTCAAATTCTATCAGCGTTGCCATAGAAAAATTATATTTATTCAATGAAGCTAAAGAAAAAGAAGCCGAGGCTAAAATAGTAGCTGAAATTAGTAGAACAATTACTTCGTTTCTTGATTTAAGTAATATTATTCAACAGATAATCGAAATAGTTTTTCCCCTTATATCTCATACTACAGCATCAATCTACCTTAAAAAAGAGGATGGAAATTTCTATGGTGTAGCCTCTACAGGTAAAGATTCAGAACAGATTTTAAAACATAAGGTACTACCTGGTGAAGGTATTATTGGTAAAAGTGTTTTAGAAAGGGAAACGATAATAGAGAATAATCTAGCAAATAACAAAATAGCAAAACAAATTGATGGAACTTTAAAAGGTGCAGAAAATGAAAAAATAATGTCAATTCCTATATTTTCTGAAAATGAAGTTAAGGGAGCTCTAGTAATCTGGAGAGGTGAAAATGAAGATAATTTTAATTTTGCAGATAGGGAGTTTGCTGAAAGCATAGCTGCATCTATAGGAGTTGCCCTGCAAAATTCTATTTTGTATGAGAAACTGAAGGAAGCAAAAAGAGAAGCCGAATATGCAAATCTCATGAAAACTCAATTTTTATCAAGCATGAGTCATGAGCTTAGGACTCCATTAAACTCGATAATCAATTTTTCTTATCTTATTCAAAGAACCATACCAGAAAAAGATTATCCCGAAGAATTTGATATGCTTAAAAGAATAGAGGAATCAGGGAAATATCTATTATCTTTAATAAACGATATCCTGGATTTAGCTAAAATTGAAGCCGGTAAGATGGAGCTTTATAAGGAGTATTTTGATATATTTGAAATTCTTGGTTCGATTCTTACTACTACGCAAAATTTAATCAATCATAAACCAATCTCATTATTAACAGAATTGCAGCCAGATTTACCAAAGATTTTTGCAGACAAAACAAGATTAAGACAGATACTACTCAATCTTCTTTCTAATTCTGCAAAATTTACAAAAGAGGGGTATATTAAACTTAAAATAAATTATGAAGCTGAAAAAGAGTTTGTTTTTTGTATTGAAGATACCGGAATTGGGATTAAAAAAGAAGATATAGATAAAGCTTTTATGGAATTTATCCAGATAGATGGAGGAATAAATAGGCAGGTAAAGGGAACAGGGTTAGGATTACCAATAACCAAAAAATTTGTCGAATTACATGGTGGGAAAATATCTGTCGAATCTGAATATGGAAAAGGAACAAAGTTCTTTTTTACGATACCACATGTCAAAGATTATATTTCTGAAGAATTACCGATTAAAGAACAAATTACATTTGAAGAAGAAAATAAGAAGATAGAAGGGAAAGGGGTAGAAAAGATTTTAATCGTCGATGATGAAGAAAATTTTGTAAAATTTGTGGACAAGGAATTCAATAAAAAATGGCGAGTAATAAGCACTGTTAATCCAGAAGAAATATTTACTCTTTTAGATAAATATAATCCTCAGCTAATATTTCTGGATATTATAATGCCGAATATTGACGGATGGACAATTTTAAAAAGACTTAAAACAGAAGAGAAATACTGCAATATCCCCGTAGTTATTTGTTCTATTTTAAATGAGAAAGATTATGCAAAAGAGTTGAGGGCAGAGTGGTATATAAATAAACCAACTGATTTTAATCAATTAAGGGATGTTTTCGAATCTTTTTTGTTAGAAAAAGAGGAGGGAACAATTTTAATAATAGATGATGATAAAAACAATATAGACATTCTCTCTTCATTTATTACGAAAAATATGTACAAAATAGAAACAGCAAAAACATCGAAGGATGGCTTTGAAAAAATAAGGAATCTAGATGAAAAGGAAGTTGTAATATTGGATCTAATGCTTGGAGATGAAAATGGTTTTAAGATTTTGCAAAAAATAGAAGAATCAAAGCCAAATCTACCAAAAATTGTTATAGTTAGTAATAGAGATTTAACGAATGAAGAAAAAAAGTATATATCGCAAAGAGGTATTAAATATATCCGAAAGGATCAATTTTCAAAAAGTAAGCTCTTTGATATCATAAGAAAAAATTAAGCTATGAGGTTAAAATGCCTAATAAACTAGATAAAAAATCAGCATTAATTTTAATTGTTGAGGATGAACCAAACAATATGCTTCTTCTTACCAAGCTACTTCAAATTGAAGGGATAGAAAAGAATCAGATTCTTTGCTTAGAAAAGGATCCATCAGAATTGGTCGCTAATCTTGATAGGAAAATCGATCTTGTGTTTCTTGATATCCATCTGCCAAAGAAAGATGGGTATCAGATTATAAAAGAATTAAAAGATAATGAAAAAACAAAAGAAGCGATTATAATAGCATTGACAGCTTCCGTAATGAATCAAGATATAGAAAAGGCAAAATCCGCTGGCTTCGATGGTTTTATAGGCAAACCTATTAATGGTAGAAATTTTTCAGAGACTTTTAATGTTATTCTTGAAGGTAAATCTATCTGGAGTATAAATGGATAGTTTTTCCCATTTTAATATATAAAATATTTGAGATTATAGAAATTGGAAAAATTTATATAAAAAATTTATAAAAAAATTATAAAATCTATTGACTGTTAGAATACTAATAGTTATTTTTTTAAATAAATTTATCTATTTATAGGAGCGAAGGATGATTATTGTTTATTCAACACCTAGTTGTCCATATTGTTCTATGGCTAAAGATTTTTTAAGAAGTAAAAGAGTTCCTTTTGAAGATATCGATGTCTCAAGAAACCAGCAAGCTGCAATGGATATGATCAGAAAATCTGGTCAAAGTGGTGTTCCTGTAATCGATTTTAATGGTGAAATTATTATTGGTTTTGACAGAGGAAGACTCGAAAGACTTACAAGGTAAATCCTGCTTATCTACCAGTTAGTAAGTCATATAGGACTTTTGAAAGAAGGAGTAAGAGTGCTAAAACAAAAATTGGTTTTATCACCTTGCTCCCTTTTTTTACCGCAAGTGTAGATCCAAGAAGATTCCCAGCGATAGAAAAAAACGCACATATAACTGCTAATGGAAAAAATACCTTCTTGTATATTAAAAAAGTTATCAAAGCCGCAACATTCGAAGATAAATTAACAACCTTGGCATTTCCAGATGCTGTTGTCATATCCATTTTTAATAATGTTGTATAAACAAGGATGAAAAATGTCCCTGTGCCCGGTCCAAAAAAGCCATCATACATCCCTATTAAAAGGCTTGAAATAGAAGCGATAAGAAAATAGGAAAAGTCGTGTATTTGTTTTGCTTGATTAAGTACAAAATCTATTTCTACATTACTATTATTCTTTTTTGTTTTATTCTTTTTTGGTAAAAGTGTAATTATTGTAATGATAGGGATAAGTATAATCAACAATATCTTGATAAAATTTACTGGAATTAAGAGTACCAGTCTTGAACCTATCGTCGAACCTATTAACGCAAAGATAACCGATATTAGTGCTATAACCCAGTTGATCTTATTTGATTTTGCAAATCTGAAAGTCGCGAAAAGCGTCCCGATAGAAGAGGAAAATTTATTTGTTCCAAGAACTATATGACCCGGCAAACCAAGAAATAGATATGCAGGTATAGATAATATTCCTCCTCCACCAGCGATAGAATCAACCAATCCAGCGAAGAAAATTGTAAAAAACAATATTATAAGTTTATATAATGGGAAATCGAATAATTGCATTTTAATCCTAAATATATATAACTAAAATATATAGCTAAACTTATTTAATAAAAAGAATAATAATAGTCAAATTTATTTAAATTTTAAGACTAATTTAATTAAACCAAATTATTAGAACTAATTTACTAAAACTAATTTAATAGAA
>DYJT01000016.1:11670-27723 GCA_020722965.1 Brachyspira murdochii
TAGAACTAATTTACTAAAACTAATTTAATAGAAATAATTTAATAGAAGAAAAGATAAAGAATTTAAAAATAAAAATTAATGTTGACTTTTTACAATACCATTCTAAACTATTTCTAGAGGCGATTTTATCGTCTCTTTTTTTATTTTATTTTTCAATTGTTTCTCTTTGCTTGATTTTTTAAGTTATTTGAATTTTAAGGTTAAATGATGGAAGAAATTAGTAGAAAAGATTTGCAAGACAGATTAAAAGAGATATTTTCAGAAATTTTCCCTGTTAAAGATATTTTTTTGATATCTTACTCAGTAACCGCCAGAAAAGCGGTTATGGTTACTATTATGAAAAAAGGAGGTGTATCTATTGACGATTGTAAATTTGTATCGACATTAATAAGTAAGCATATTCCAGATGATTATGATTTACAGGTTCAAAGTCCTGGGATAGGTTTTGAAATTAAAGAAGAAAATTTTAATCTACTTGAATTATTTTTACAAACTCCGATTAAAATTTTTTATAAAGATTACATTCAAGACAAACCTGTCACGAAAGAGATCGAAGGAATTCTTACTTTTATAGATAAGACAGTAAGTATAAAGGTTTCCGAAAAAAACAAAAAAAATAAGAAAGAAAAGAAAATGGAAAATGAATCAATATTCTCAATTGATTTAAACAAGGTAATTAAAATTAAAACTACATTTTACCCGGAGGAAATATGAGCAAAAAAAGATCATCACAGTCTGCAGATCAATTTTATAACGAAATAGAAACAATAGCCAGGGAAAAAAATATATCATCAGAAGCAGTTCTTGATTGCTTTAAAAGATCCCTCGTTGTTGCGTATAGAAACTTTTTGTATAAATCAGGAAGCAGCTTAAGAGAAAATAAAAAAAGAGATAAAACAGCAGATGTTAATCTTAAAATTGCAAAATCAGATAAAAATAGATTGGAAATATTCATAGAAAAAGAGATAGTAAAAAAACCAGAACTTTTGCTAAAAGAAATATCATTAAAAGATGCCAAAAAATTCGATGAAAGCGCCGAAATAGGCAATATTATACTTGTTCCCATCGATTACACAAACTTTCCAACTACTGTCATAAGAACAGCGATTGACACTTTTACTCAGGAGATTCAAAACTATGTTGGAAATAAATTGTATGAGGAATATAAAAAACTAGAAGGTAGTATAATAATTGGTAAGATCCACAGAGCAAGCAAGGGAAATCTTTATGTTTACCTTGATGATAACAAGGTAGAAGCGACATTGCCACCTGAAGAACAATCACCTATCGAAAATATAAAGATAAATGAATCAAGAAAATTTCTGATAAAAAAAGTGGTTGCAAATTTTTCAAAAAAGAATGAAACAGAAGAAGATAATTTGACGAATAATGGCAATAAAAGGTCAACACCAACCATAATTTTGTCAAGGACAGATCCAAAATTTATTTATAGATTGATAGAAAATGAAGTCGATGAAGTTGCAAGAGGAGAAATAGAGATAAAAAAAATAGTAAGAGAAGCTGGATTCAAGACAAAAGTAGCAGTATACACCAAAAACTCCTCAAAGGATCCTGTTGGGACTGTCCTTGGAAAGAATTCCAGTAAGATTTTTAATATTAGAGCAGAAATTAGTGGAGAGGTTATAGAGGTTCTTGAATATTCAAATGACGAAGAACAATATATTAAAAATGCTTTAAATGTTTCAAAATTCGGTCAGGGTAAAATAATTAAGATAAAGGAGACAGAAGGCAAAAAAAGATGTATCTTCATCGTTGAAAGAGAGATTGAAAAGGATAAAATTGTCGGTAAAAATGGAATTAATGTGAAACTTGCAAGCAAATTAACGGATTGGAAAATTGATGTCAAGACCAGAGAGGAATTTATCAACTCCGAAATTTATAAGATGATAAGCAAGGAAGCAGAAATGATGCTTTCAAAACCTATAAATGTTGAAGAAGAGGAAGAAGAATTAGAAGAAATTGGAGAAGAAGATTCAATAAATGTCTTAATAAATCACCTGGGTAGAGATCTAATCTCTAAGCTTGTTGATGCAGGTATAGATGTCGTATCTTCATTGATAGATTGGTATGAAAATGATAGATTAAGAACTATTTCATCTTTAACGACAGATGAACTTTTTAAGATAAGACATTTTATCGAACAGAATGTCGAGATAGAAGAGGAATCTGATGAAGAATATGAAACCGAAGAGTCTTATACAGTTTGCCCGAATTGTGGGAAAAAGATAGATCCGGACGCAACCGAATGCCCTTATTGTGGAGTTAAATTTACCAATTAATACTTAATTACTATAAATAATTGCGTTTTGAAAATAATATGATAGATTGTAAACGGGAGTTAAATAATATTAATTATGAAGAGAATTAAAATCGTAACATACTTGAAAGAAAAAGAATTATCAGATATTCAAATTAAAGCTATAATCGAAAAGTTAAATATCAATCCTGAAGAACTTTTGAATGAGGAAATAAAAGCCAAGATAGATAATGAAGTTGAAGTTTATAAAAAGCCTCAAAAAAAGCTTGTAATAAAAAGAAAGATTATTAAAAAATCGGTTATTAAACCAGAAGAGATATCAAAACAAATTCAAGAGGAAAAGATTGTCGAAGAACTTGATAATACTCCCGTTGAAACAACTCTAGACGAGATAACAACAGAAAACAAAGAGGAAGAAGTAGAAAAATTAGTTATTACCCAGGAGGAAAAGGGACATAAAAAATCTGCTATACATAAAGAACCTGTTAATGTTGAAAATACAAATATAGATAATAAAATAGATACCGATTTAAATACCAATTTAGCTACCAATTTAAAAGAAACTGCAGAATTAGCCAAAAAAGAGGCCGCAATTGATAAAAAAGAACAGACAAAAACTCATGGTAAGCT
Source organism: Brachyspira murdochii (assembly GCA_020722965.1). GTDB lineage: Bacteria > Spirochaetota > JAAYUW01 > JAAYUW01 > JAAYUW01 > Exilispira. The sequence continues at coordinate 14,579 of DYJT01000016.1, forward strand.
CGAAGATAAGACTGAAACCAAAAAATCTCATCCTGAACCTAAGGAAGAAAAAAAACCAGAAAAAACCGAGAGTCTAGAAACCGAAAAGGCAAGCACATCATTTTCTTATAATAAAAAATACACATATACACCATCTAATACAACGGCACAAAAAACCGATGCAGAGCATCATAAAAAGAGAATTTTTATCAAAAAACCAGTTCAAAAAGAGACTACAGATAGAGGTCAGCAAGCAAGGTTTGGACAGCAAAGACAATCGGGGTTTGCTAAAAGTTTTAAATCTACTTCAATAACTCCTATTCAGCCTATACAGACAAATTACCAAAAGAATAAAAAGAAAACCGACGAATTTAAATATGATCAGCCCGATAAAGATGAATTGCACAATAAACTTACACATACATTAAAAAAGAAAAGGGAGACAGAATTTGCCATACCTCAAGAGATTGAGATTCCAGAATCAATAACTGTTTCAGATCTTGCCAGAAAGATGAATATTAAGGCGAATGCTCTTATACAGAAACTTTTCGAAATTGGAAACACGGTAACTATCAACCAGGTTCTTGATGCCGATACAGTTGAAATACTTCTTTCATATTTCAATTGTAAGGTAAAAAGAACATCAATTCTCGATTCTATAAAGATACCGCAGCAGGTTGATATAGAACCAAAACTTCAGAAAAGACCGCCAATAGTTACTGTTTTAGGTCATGTCGATCATGGAAAAACTACACTACTCGACTACATCAGGAAAACAAATGTTGCCGCAGGAGAAGCAGGTGGTATAACTCAAAGAATAGGTGCTTACAAGGTTAATGTTAAAAGTGAAGAGGTTGTATTCATAGACACTCCAGGACATGAGGCTTTTACATCCATGCGTGCAAGAGGAGCAAGTGTCACGGATATAGCCATACTCATAGTCGCCGCCGATGATGGTGTGATGCCGCAAACAATCGAAGCATTAAATCATGCCAAATCTGCAAAGGTTCCTATTATTGTAGCCATAAATAAGTGTGATAAACCTGGTGCAAAGATCGAAAAGATAAAAACAGATCTTGCAAATCTAGATTTACTACCTCAAGAATGGGGTGGAGATACCATTTATGTGCAGATATCTGCATTGAAGGGAACTGGTGTCGATGAATTACTTGATTCAATTATACTTCTTGCAGAAATTTTAGATTTAAAGGCTGACTTTAATCCTAAAAAATGGGCTCAAGGAGTAATACTTGAATCAAGACTGGATAAAGGTAGGGGAATCATCGCAACTGTTCTTGTAAAAGATGGAATTTTAAAAGAAAGGGATGTCTTTATAGCCGGTAATTATGAAGGGAAAATAAGGACAATGATAGATGAAAATGGCAAAAAGCTTGTTCAGGCTTATCCTTCAACACCAGTTGAAGTAATAGGTTTCGAACAGCTACCAGAAGCCGGATCTATTCTCAATGTTGTTGATTCGGAAAAAACAGCTAAAGAGATAGCTAGAAAGAGAAGAGAACTCGAAATTTTTGAGAAACAGAAAGAAAGTTCTGTTAACCTTTCAAATATCCTTTCTAAGATAGATAAAGGCGAGATAGGACAGCTTAATGTGATTATCAAGGCAGATGTTCAGGGGATGGCTGAGGCTTTAAAGACCTCATGTGAAAAACTTTCCATTCAAAAGATTAATGTTAATGTTATACATTACTCTGTCGGTGCTATTACCGAATCCGATATTAATCTTGCAATAACATCAAAATCGATAATTATCGGTTTCAATACAAAACCAACAAAGGAAGCACAGGTAATTGCGGAAAAGGAAGGCGTTGAAATAAGAAGATACAGCATAATATACGATGTTATAGAAGACATTAAAAATGCAATTTCTGGACTTGCAGCGCCTAAGATTAGAGAAGAGATAATAGGTGAACTCGAAATCAGGCAGATATTCAAGATACCAAGCATTGGTACCGTCGGTGGAGGTTTTGTTACTAAAGGGGTAATCACAAAAGATTCTATGTGCAGAATTTTTAGAGACAATGTTGTTATTTTTACCGGGAAGATTAACTCATTATACCATTTCCAGAACCCAGTAAAAGAGGTTAAACAAGGTCTTGAATGCGGATTAACAGTCGAAAAATTTAATGATCTTAAAGAAGGTGATATACTCGAGTTATTTAAAAATGTCGAAGAAAAGATGAATTTTGAAGATCTTGTTGCTTTAGATAACGAAGAAAAATCAACTAAAAATTGAGAATATATATGACAGAAAACCCAAAAAATCTTAGATTTGCAGAAGCTATTGCTCATATTATTCAGTCTTCCATAAGATATGAGGTTGAGCATAAGGATATACATAAAGATACTGTAATAACGAAAGTTGAGATTTCCAAAGATAAACAATTTGCCAGAATTTTTATAGTTCCTATTTCTGATGATCCAGAACTCAATAATAAGGAGTTAAATGCCTTCAATAAGATTTCTGGATTTTTTAGAAAGAAAATAGCCGAAAATGTTAGAGTCAGATCTATACCTTTACTAAATTTTGTAATAGATTTCGGTTATAAAAAAGGGCAAGCCGTTATTGATCTTTTGAACAAGATTTAAATTTGAATTAAATTCAAAAAAAAGCTTGAAAAATGGCAATAATTTCGAACAACCTGCTTCAGGATTATTTAAAAATTGATGAAAACTTTATATTAAATATTGGAAATTTTGATGGTATACACACAGGACATCAACAAATTCTTTTGAAAACCTTCGATTTAGCCAGAGAAAATTCCTATAAAAAAGCACTTATTACCTTTTGCAACAAACCAGCAGCTTTATTTGAATCGAATTTCATAAATACTCAGATTTTCCCGATTTCGTCGAAATTAAGGTATTTTGAAAAAATCGGGATAGATTATATATTTTTGTTTGAATTTAATTCAAATTTAAAAAATATTACGGCCGAAGAATTTTTGCATTTTTTATCATCAAATAAATTTTTAAAAGAGATAGTGATAGGGGAAAATTTCGTTTTTGGTAAAGATAAAAAAGGTGATACAGAGGTTTTAAAAAAATATTTTGAGGATAAAAATGTCAGGGTGAATGTTGTACCTTTGGTATATAAAAAAGGACAACTAATTTCATCCACTATGATAAGACAGCATATTTTGAGTGGTGATTTTTGTATCAACGATTATTTAATAGAACCATTTTACATTCTTGGTCTTGTCGAAGCCGGTAAACATTATGGAAGGCTTATTCAATTCCCAACAGCAAATATCTATATCTACGATCAGATAAGACCTAAACCCGCAGTTTATGCGACAATAACTAAATATAAATTTGAAAAATATTTAAATTCTGAATATGATTATTCTATGACCTATGTTGGTGAAAAAGGAGATATAGAGACAAATATTTTTGATAAGACAATCGACCTTTACAATAAAGAGATTCAGGTTTACTTTATTAAATATATTAGAGATAATGTTAAAATTCAATCATTGGCTCATCTTGAATTTTTGCTTAAAATTGATAAAAATAATATAAAGGAATTTTATAATAGATATTTTGATGCAAAGATGGATGCAAGAGAATTTTTAAAAAGAATTTCAAGGAGTCAACTAGATGTTTGAAGATAATACCGAGGAAAAACTTTTAATTTTGAATGAAAAAATCAGTTCAATTAAAAAAGAAATTTTAAATAGAGTAAAGATAAGCGAAAATTCTTTGAATCTTGTCCTTACTTCATTTTTTGCCGATCTTCATCTTCTTTTGGAAGATTTACCAGGAATGGGTAAGACTACATTAGCAAAAACACTTGTAAATCTAATAGATTTTCAGCAGGACAGTTCTTTCACATTTAAAAGGGTTCAGTTTACACCAGATCTTTTGCCATATGATATCATTGGCACAGAGATTTTTTCAAAGGAAAAGGAGCAATTTATCTTTATACGAGGTCCAATTTTCTGCGGTATATTGCTAGCAGACGAGATAAATAGAGGGAATCCTAAAGTTCAATCTGCATTACTCGAAGCAATGGGTGAAAATCAGGTTACGGCTTTTGGTAAGACTTACAAGATGCATCCTCTTTTTTATGTAATAGCCACTCAGAATCCAGTAGAGATAGAAGGAACTTTCCCTTTACCTATCTCTTCACTTGATAGGTTCGGGATGTGCATTTCCCTTGGTTATCCAGATACCTACCAACAAAAGGAAATTTTGAATGAAAATTTGATGGAATTCTACCCTGAAAAAGTAAATAAGGTTGTCTCATTAGATCAGATAAAAGAAATAAAGGATTTTATCAAAAATATATATGTAGACGACAAATTGATTGATATTATAAATAAATTTGGTATAGCATCCAGAACAGACAAGAATTTTACCCATGGTTTTTCAGTAAGAGCTCTTTTACATCTTTTAAATGCCATGAAATCATATGCCCTTGTTGCCAGAGGCCAGAACTTCTGCATAGATGATGACTTGAAATCAATAGTTTATCCTGTCATGTCCCATAGACTTCATTCCGAAAAAGAAAAGAAGTATCTTCAAGAATTTGCAAATAATATATTTTCCGATACTTTATTTTAACTTAAAAAGGTTAATTTGATGATTATTTTGTTTATACTTTTTATTATAATTTCCTATATTTTCAGATCTAACATCATATTTAAATCTCTTCTTTTTTTTTCTTCGATTTTGTTTTTGTTTTTTATTCTCTATTATTTAATTTTTATTTTTTACTGTTTGAAAAATAAAAAAAAGATATCTGGCTTTTTTACTATACCAGAGGAGATAGAAAATAGTGAATTAATATTTAAGTATAAATTTAATAGTCTTTTTTTCCTTAGTGAGTATAAACCTGTTTTAATAACAGACAAAAGTGAAATACTTTTTAATTTTGATAATAAGCAAGGGATTTTTAAAGCAATACCTTTTTATAGAGGGGGACACAAGATTAAAAGATTTTACCTTCAAATAACAGATCCTTTAAGGTTCTTTACTTATAAAATAAAATTTGATCATGGTGAATTTTACAATTTTTTCAAATTTAATTCCATAAATACCCACCAAGGTATACTCCCATTGACAAATAATGATATTAGAAAATTTAAGACAATGGATGATTCTATCCTTATAAGAGATTATCTATTTGGCGATGATGTAAGGAAGATATTGTGGAGAGTTTACGCGACAACAGATGATATAAAGGTAAAAACAAATTGGCTTGAAAAAACATCATTCAATTTTTTACCATTATCTATAATCGGGTTATACTCAGAAAATTACTTTTTTTCAAATCTTATAATCTATAAAATCTATGGATTAATCAGGGTTTTGCTTCAGAATAAATATAGTATTTCTATTAATGGGAAAATATTTAGTGAGAATGATGATAGAAAGTTGCAAATGGAACTTTTTAAGATATATGAAAAGGAAGAAAAAGATGGAATCTCTTTCAATATAGACCCAAATACCATACTCTTGTTTTCTGCATGCTCTATAGAGAAAAATCCCATTAAAGAACTATGGATACCAAAAAATAAATCTATATATTATGTCACTTTAAGGGACTTTTTTTCTATTGATAAAAAAAAGTATTACAATACTAAGCCATTTATAAATCTTTTTATTAAAAAGGATAATCTAAGCAAAATAACCAGATTTTATTTTTCTAACTATTTCGATTATGATGAGTTATATGAGAAAAGATACCAGATCTTATAGTTTGAAAATTATTTATTTTTTTAAGCTTAATCAAAAATCTATTATACTTTTAATGCTTTGCTCTATCTTAGCAGCTATCTTCTTTTTCTTTATTACAGATATACCATTTTTCTATTTAATACCTGTTCCCTTAATTATTTTCATCTTTTTTAAAAAGAATCTTCTTAAAAATTTGACAATATTATCAAAATTACTTTTGAGTCTTATTTTAATTTTTTTAATATTTGCAATAACAACTCTAATAACAATGCTTTTTTTAAATAAGACTTTTATCTATTCTCTTTTGATATTTTTCTATTCTATCATTTTTTCTATTTTCAGTTTTATTATTTATTACATTTTTACTCTCACCATAAAAGAAGATTATCTATTCTTAGGTTTTTCATTTCTTCTTAGTTTCATCTGCGCTATTTTAATTAAAAATTTTATCTTATCTTTAATTATCTTTTGCCTACTTATATTCGCAATATCTTTCATATATTTTAGTTACATAGATAAAGCTAAATACAGGAAAAATTCTAGATTATTTTTATTAATTATCTTGATAATATTTGCAATTTTATCTTTTTTTATAGTTCAAATTGCCAATGATAAAAAAGAGGGGAATCTTTTAACCGAATATCTATTTAAGTTCAATTTCAATGATCAGATAAATTTAAAATCAGACTATAATTTTAAGGGAATATTGCTTTTTATAGCTAAAATAGATAAATCAAGGCTGTTGAAAGCGGTATCTTACCCTTTATTTTCAAGGGAAAAAGGTTTTTATTTTATCGAAAGAGATCTTCCTTTCCCTTCAATACTTAGCTTTGAAAGATGGGAAGACAAAAATTATATAAAAGGGGAAAGGCTACAAGAGGAAATTACAGTATATAACCTTAATTTAAAAGATGGAATAGTATTTGCCCCTAATGAACCATATAAGATTGTTCCATATCAAAAGATCCCTTCATCTAAGTTTACATCGATTTTTTCGGCTTATTCAAAGACATTGTCTAATATTGAAGATATCTTTTATGATATAGATTTTACCTCAAATACCTTAGGGGATGTTTTATATCATAAGTATACAGATGTTGGGAAAAAAGATCCTAAGATAGAAGAATTAATAGAATCAAATAGTTCTTATTATGCAGATAAAAAGGATTTTATTATTTTCTATTATTATGTATTAAAGCAAAAATACTTTTATTCGATTTCAACTATTGGTGAAGAAGGTTATGATGGTATAATCTCTTTTCTATTCAAAACAAAAAAGGGGTATTGTGCCCATTTTGCTTCTGCTTATGCCTTGCTTTTAAGATATTTTGGTATACCAGCAAGAGTTGTTGGAGGTTTTAAGGCAATTGAAGATAATAAGATTTTGAATTACTATAGATTTTATGATTTCAATGCCCATTCATGGGTTGAAATTTATACAGATAAATATGGTTGGGTTCCAATAGATCCAACAAGTGATAGGATAGCAGAAGACGAGATGCTTCCTTTTGAAAAGCCACTCGGTCAGGATGAATCTTCATTACTTGAAGAAATATTAAAATTAGAAAAGCAGCTGGTTCCTCAGACAAAAAAGGCTGAAATTAAAAAGGAAGATAAAAATGGTAATAAAATAGTATTAGATTTTAATAATTATATTTTTTTATTTATAATTTTTGGCTTGTTAATAATTATTTTTATTGTAAGAAAGCAGCTTATAATTCTTTTTTCTATTTTTTTCCCATCACTGCTTTTTAAATCGCTAAATATCTACATAAAAAGAATTGCCAAATTACTAAAAAAAGCTTTTATTACTGCCGAGCAGTTAAAAGAATACAAAAAGAATACTGACAGATCTTTCGATGATTTTGCAATGATATACAATAATCTTCTTTTTGCACCTAAAGAGCAAAGTAGAAGATTTTTGAAAAAAAAGTATTCTATTTTGGCTTACAAATCTTATAAAAAAATCGTTATTACACTCAAAAAATTAATAAAAAATAAGCAAATACAATATGAATAATTTTAATCAATAGTTTACTATTTGTTTTATTTTAATTATTTTATATAAAAATTTGGTTTTAAGGATGAAGAAGAATCTAACAATATATTTTATCGCTACATTATCAATGCTTTTTTGGGGTTTATCTTTTGTATGGGTAAAGATTGTTTATGAATACTATAGACCCTTTACAGTTGTAACAATAAGGCTTTTTTTAGCCACGATACTTTTACTGATTTATCAATACACATTTAAAAATACCCACAAGGTTTCAATAAGTGATATACCAAAATTTTTGCTTTTAGCCTTTTTTGAGCCATTTTGTTATTTCCTTGGCGAAAGTTTTGGTATGCAATATGTTTCCTCAACACTGGCAAGCATTATAATCGCTACTATTCCAGTATTTGCACCAATTTTTTCCTATATTTTTTATAGAGAAAAACTTACAAAATTTGGCTTAATCGGTCTTTTTGTATCTGTTTTTGGGGTATTTACCCTTGTAGTAGATAAAAACTTCAATTTTAATGCAAAATTAAGCGGGATACTACTTCTTTTATTCGCAGTGATTTCAGCCATAGCATATGGTATCGTCGCTCGAAAACTTACATTTTTGTATACTTCAGTGACTATTATAAAATATCAAAATTTCTTTGGTTTTCTGTATTTTCTCCCATTTTTTTTGATTTTTGATTTCAATAATTTCATATCGGTCAAACCAGATTTAAAGTTGATAGTAAATATCCTTGCATTAACTGTTTTTGCAAGTGTTCTTGCTTTTGTTCTATTTACACGAGTTTTAAGAGAACTTGGGATAAACTCTGCAAATATTTTCACAAACTTAATTCCTATCTTTACCGCTATTTTTTCTTTCTTAATATTGAAGGAAACTTTTAATTTTCGTAAAATTGCAGGAATTTTATTGGTAATTTTAGGTGTATTTCTATCTCAGATTAAACAAAGGGTTAGTTTAAATGAATCAAAAAAATTATAAAAAACTTGTGGACGTTCAAAATGGTAAAGCTAATCATCCTATAAATATAGATCATGTTGGAATAAAAGGGATAAAATATCCTATTGTGGTTTACGATAAAAAAAATGGTTTTCAACATACAGTCGCTGAAGTTGCAATGTATGTCGATCTTCCAGCTCATTACAAAGGCACCCATATGAGCAGATTTGTTGAAATCCTATCAAAGGTAAATGGTGAAATTTCGGTAAAAAAACTAAAAGACATACTTAAGATGATGAAAACCAGATTAAATGCGCAGAGATCGAAAATCGAATTTCATTTCCCATATTTTATAGAAAAATCTGCGCCTATTTCTCACTCAAAAGCCTATATAGATTACGATTGCAAACTAACCGCAACATTATCTACCAACTTTGATTATACATTAACTGTTATAGTTCCTGTCCATTCATTATGCCCCTGTTCAAAGGAAATTTCAAATTATTCGGCTCATAATCAAAGGTCATTTGTAACTATAACCATTGAGGCAAAAACAGTTATATGGATCGAAGATCTTGTGGATATTGCCGAAAGAAATTCGTCTTCCCCTTTGTACTCTTACCTTAAAAGGTCGGATGAAAAGTATGTCACAGAATTTGCATTCGAGCACCCGATGTTTGTTGAAGATATTGTAAGAGCTGTAGCCAGTGAGCTGGAAAAAAATTCAGAGATTAAATACTATAAGGTAGAAGCTGAAAATATGGAATCTATTCATAATCATAATGCTTATGCTTCTATAGAAAAAAGATTATAAAGGCATTTTTATGATAGATGATCTTGAGCTTTTAAGATATCTTCAAAATAAAAATGAAAATTCTATAAATATAGCGGATGAAGATTATTTCATCCAACAAAGATTAATAGATAAGGTTCCTGCCTTAGATAGACAAACCGCGAGATTGTTATATTTTTTTTCATCTTTAACCAAACCAGAAAATATCCTTGAGATTGGCTTTGGATCAGGTTTTTCAAGTTATAGCCTTTATCTTGGTTCAAAAAATTCGATAAAAAAAATAACCTCATTCGAACATGAAAAAAAAAGATATAAAAAAGGGCTTGAATTTATAGACAAAAAAAGATTACCTATAGATATAATTAATGAAGATTTCGGTGATGAATCGATAAAAAGAGTATTAGAAAAGAACAATATTAAGGAATTTGATCTTATTTTTGTGGATGGAACAAAAAGAGAATATCCTTTTTATTATAAAATCTGCATCAATTATTTAAGAAAGGGTGGCTTGATCCTGTTTGACAATATATTATTTAATGGCAATCTTTTAAAGCTTACTAGACTTAACAAAGGAAGAAATGTGGAAGGTGCCAAAATTCTGCAAAGTTTATTGGATCAAATATCTAATGATAAAAGCCTGATACCTTTTTATTTTCCTATTGGAGATGGATTACTCGCTGCTATCAAACGATAAACATACGTTAAAAAAGTAAAAAGATAAGCTAAAGAATAAAAGAAATAAAAATATAAAATCGAGTGAAGAATTATGCTCAGGAAAATATTATCTTTTTTAGTTCTGATTTTTATAGTCTTTTTTTACTTTATAAATTTACCTTCATTAACAACTGCAACCAAATTACAGGTAATCGCAAGTATAGAAAATAAAGTTGAAGAAAAAGTAGAAGATATAACAAATATAGCAAATAAATCAAAAAAAACAGAAAATGCAGTAGAAAATAAAAATATCATAGAAAATACATATGTAAAACAATATGATAAGAGTTTTGAAATAAATAACACTATCTACTGGAATAGATTGAACAAAATAGCCAAAATCAATAAGAATTTTAAAATAAGTTTTATAAATTACGATAATTCATACTTTTACACAGGGAAAGATTTTTTTCTTTCAAAGCAGGGTTCGGATTTTTATATAATTGGCAAGAAAAATGAAGCTAGTGTTTTTCTAGCAAGTGGACAGATCGCTTTGACAGACAAGGATTCCAATCTTTTCGCAATCCTGCAGAATAATGGATTGGAAATTTCATTTTATCAGTTTATCCCTTTACAGGATAGGGCAATAGAATTAAAAAAAGAGGTTTTTTCCAGTTTTTATACCTCTTTTGATATAACAAGAAATTCCTTTTATTTTTCATTGATGAATGGAAATTGCTATATTTATAATCCTTTTGAATCAATTTCTATAGAGAATTTAGTCGAAAATTCTCCATTTATTTACAGTATTTCGGCTAATTCTTCCTCAAATGATTATGTCATTATTTGCGAATACAAACCTCAAAAACTGTTGTTTTTAAATAAAAATGGAAACATATTATTTAGTTATATTTTTGAAAAGATTTATACTCTTAACTTTAGTTATTTACTGGAAAACCAGCTTCTATTGATAAAAAACACCGAATCTATAAAAATCTTAAAATTAAATGAAAAGAAAAAGGAAATAAATCAGATTGCTAACCTTAATATTAAAGGTGAAGTCTTGGATTTAATAGAATTTTTCTCATATATAATCTTGATAATATCTGATGGTGATCAGTATTTTTTAGTTTTTTATGATATTGATTCAAATAGTTTTTTTAAAAAAAGCTGGAAACAGCCGATTTATCAGCTAGAAATAATAGATTCAAATGGTATCTTTTCTGTTTATAATGAAAATAGTTTATGGATACTTTCATTAAAACAGGAGCTTAAATAAGATGATAAATATAAAAATCAAAAAAGTTTTCTTTTTTATATCCATAATTGTTTTTATATTATTAATATTGCTAATTACTTTTTCTTATTTTAACGATGCTAAGGAGAATATTTTCCTTACTAAAGATTTTTGCAGTTGGTCTAATTCTTTTTTGCCTGCTTCTCTTTTTTATTTTCCTCAAAAAATTACGCAATCTTTTTTTGATGGAGAGCTTATTTATAATAAAAAGTCGATTTCCCCCTATATTAAAACAAATGTTTTTGATAATCTTACAGTATATAGCTCCAATGAAAAACTTATAGGATTTACAAATCTTTCATATCCACATGAAAAGCTCAAGAAAAATGACATAATAGAATTTTCGGAAAATAATTCTTATTGTTTTATAATTGAAAAAGGTATTTTTTTAAACCCAATAGATTATTTAAAACCCTTGGTTTCATCTTCTGTCTCGATAATAAATGTATATTATTTAAATAAAGATAATATTGCGGTTGCATTCAGGCAGAATTATAAAGATAATGTTATTCCTATTCTGATTAATGCTTATTCGACATATCTTTCCGGAAGGTTCGCTTTTTCTTCAAATGTATACAAACTTGAAATATATCTCGATAACGAAATGATATATAAAAGAGAGTTAGATAAAATCTCTAAAAAACAGATAATTGAACTTATTTCTACTTCTTCCAGACCTCAGTTCATAAAATATATAGTTTCAAATGTGTCTAATGGAGAGCATATACTCAAAATAAAGGTTTTCGATATTTTTGATCATGTAAAAGAGATTCAAAAGAAGTTTAATGTTAAAAGCTATTAAAGGAGCTATTAAAGGGAATTATAATGAAAGATCTATATATGAGAAATAATGCTAGAAGTGGGGAAATACTTCAAGAAATTGATTGCCCACTTTGTGGTTCAAAAAGCTATGTAGTGGAATTCAGCAGAAAAAATTTCAGGTTTGTAAGATGTAATGAATGTGGAGTCTTATATCAGAATCCAAGACCTCAAAAAGAGTTTATTCAAAATAGATATGATGACAAATATTTTCAATATGAAATAGAAAATCATAAGAATTTTTTTCAATTGCAATTGAAAACTGTTGCAGATTGCAAGATCGAAGATTTAGTAGGTGGATTTCAAGGGAAAAAGGTACTTGATGTTGGCTGTGCAACCGGGATGCTTTTAAATCATTTGAAGAGTAAAGGATCTACTGTTCATGGCGTTGAAATATGCACTCAATCCTGTAGATATGCATATGAACATTTTCATATTAATCTATATAATGGAACATTAGAAAACGCAAGGTATGATTCAGAAACTTTTGATATTGTGCATTTTTCTCACCTGATTGAACATGTTGAAAATCCTATAGATTTTATGAAAGAGGTTTATAGAATAACAAAAAAAGGTGGTTATATTTTAGTTACTACCCCAAGAGAGGATACAATCTGGTTTAAGTTGTTTAGGTCAAAATGGAGATCATTAATTCCAGATCATCTTGTGCTTTTTGGTAGATTACATCTTATTTCATTATTAAATATATCTGGGTTTGAGCCAATATTCATGGAATCCTGGGGTTCAATACCAATTGATTCAAAATTAAAATTTTTAAAACCATTGACAGATAAACTGGTCAAAAAATTCGATTTTGGTGATGTTCAATTCATTCTTGCAGTAAAAAAATAATTTAAAAAATAACTATAGAAACAATCGAAACAAATAAATAATTAAAAGAAATAAAAAAACTAAAAGAATTATAGGAATTAAAAGAACTAAAATAGTTAAAAGA
>DYJT01000016.1:27823-35049 GCA_020722965.1 Brachyspira murdochii
AAATAAAAAAACTAAAAGAATTATAGGAATTAAAAGAACTAAAATAGTTAAAAGAGTTAAAAGAATTATAGGAATTAAAAGAATTAAAAGAACTAAAATAGTTAAAAGAAATAAAAGAATTAAAATAATTAAAATAATTGTAAGAAATAGAAAGGAAAGAAAGAATAAAAAGGATTAAAGGAATTAAAATAATAATATAAAGAAATAATTAAAAAAATATAAAAAATGACAGAAAAAGTTTATTTGATGATTTTAATGATATTAATTGTTTATAATCCGGAGAGGATATGGAAATATCAACCCCGATGATGCAACATTGGGCAAAGATAAAGGGAAAATACAAGGATTTTATAGTCTTCTACAGGTTAGGAGATTTTTATGAGATGTTTGAAGAGGATGCTCATGTTGCCTCTAAGATTTTGAATCTCGCTCTAACATCCAGAAATGGTCATCCGATGTGTGGAGTCCCATACCATGCTTACAAGGTATATTTGAAAAAACTTGTCGCAAGTGGGAAGAAAGTTGTAATATGTGAACAACTTGAGGATCCTGCCAAGGCAAAAGGAATGGTCAAAAGAGGTGTCACAGAAGTAATAACTCCCGGAACCTTGATAGAAGAAGATTTCTTATCTCAAGATAATAATTTTATAAGTTCGGTCTTTATCGAAAAAGATATAGCAGGGATATGTTGGTGTGATGTTTCTGTTGGAGAGTTTTTTGCATCAGAAATAAAGCTTGAAAAAAATGAAAATGAACGATATGAACAAATCTACAATTTTTTCGAGAAGATTAAACCTTCCGAGATCATTATTTCTAATGAAAACAAATATTTAAAAAATTTGTCTAAAAGGTTTTTTGTAAGCGTAATCTCTGAATCATATTTTAATTATAATGAAAAAGAGAATCTTTTAAATGATTTCTTTAATGTTTATTCTGTCGAAGATATAGGTTTTAAAAGTAGTATATTAAAAAAATCGGTTAATGCACTTGTACTATATTTAAAAGAAAACGAGGTAAATGTTAAACCGAGGGTATCAAAGGTTAATTTGCTAGAAGAGAGCGAATATTTGAATGTTGATTCAAGGACAATACATAACCTTGAAATCTTTGAGCCATTTCTAGCAATTGATCAAACATATACTTTGTTTTCATCGATAAATCAAACTAAAACATCTATGGGAAGAAGACTACTTAAAAGATGGCTTAACTTCCCAATAAAAGATGAATCCGAGTTAAAAAATAGGTATGGATTTATTGAGAAATTTATAGAATTAAAATTAATAGATAATATTGGTCAACAGCTCCAGAAAATATTTGATATCGAAAGAATATTTACAAAAATATATTCAAAAAAAGGATTAGCGGCAGATCTTTTAAATCTTAAATATTCTATTCTATATGCAAGAACCATACAAATGATACTTGAAGATGCCGGAATAGAAATATTAAAGGTAAATGAAAATCTTTTATCCATAGTCGATTTAATCGAAAGATCCATTGTTGAACCGGCAGGTTCAGATTTCGAGCAGCAGATAATAAAAAAAGGGTATGATCAAAAGCTAGATCAAATTTATCTATTTTCAAAAGATACCTCGATTCTTTTAACAGAGTATCAGGAAAAATTAAAAAAAGAGTCAGGGATTCAAAACCTGAAAATAAAGTATAACAAGGTATTTGGCTATTTTATCGAGATTTCTAAAGGCAATCTAGATAAGGTTCCTTCTTATTTTATTAGAAAACAAACTCTTGTAAATAATGAAAGATTTACTACCGAAGAACTTTTAAATCTTGAAACAAAGATATTTTCATCCAATAGCGAATACAAAGATAAGCAGAAAGAAATCTTTGATTCTATAGTAGAAATTATCCTTAAACATTATGATGATGGTTTGAAGTTATCTGAATCTATTGCGTATATCGATGCGATTTATAGCTTAAGCTATATCGCATTTAAATATAGATGGGTAAAACCTATTATAAACAAAAATCATGAAATCAGGATAGAGGAAGGAAGACATCCGGTTTTAGATATCGTTCTTGGGAAGCAGTGTATTGCAAATGATCTTTATATGGATGATCGGCATTTTTTTCATATAATCACAGGTCCAAATATGTCTGGTAAGTCGACATTTTTAAGACAATCCGCTTTAATATTATATCTTGCCCATGCTGGAAGCTTTGTGCCAGCAAAATCTTGTAGTTTCTTTATTCTTGACTCAATTTTCTCCAGAATTGGCGCATCCGACAATATCTCATCTGGGCAATCGACATTTTTTATGGAAATGAATGAAACTGCAAAAATACTGAATTTCGCAACTGAGAAATCTTTTGTAATATTAGATGAAGTAGGCAGAGGAACGGCGACTTTTGATGGGATGAGTTTGGCTTACGCCATTAGTGAATATTTGATAACAAGGATAAAGTGTTTTACCCTATTTGCAACACACTATCATGAACTGATACTTCTTGAAGATGAATTTAGCGAAGTCACAAATTTTAATATGCAGGTTAGCGAATGGGAAGACAAGATAATCTTTTTAAAAAAATGTGTTAAAGGATTTTCGGATAAAAGCTATGGGATTTATGTAGCATCACTGGCTGCAATTCCCCAAAAAATAATCGAAAGGGCGAAATCGATCCTTGAGATTCTATCTGAAAACGAGATAGTCTTCGAGAGAAGAACGGCTAAAAATAAGAGCAAGAAAGAAAAAGATAAGGCGACTCTATTTGATAACTACAGCGAACCAATAATCTATTCCTCAGAAAAGAAGGTACTTGATATATTAAAGGAAATTGATATAAATGAATTGACTCCAATAAAAGCCATTACGCTGCTCGAAGAATTAAAAAATATTTTAAACCAAAAATACTAAAACTGTTTAAGATGTTATTGAAATGTTTCCGATATATTAAAGGTAGCTATAAAAATTAAAAGTTTTGGTGGAATAAATGCCATATTATTTTAATTCAAATAATGGTAAAGATTCGATTAAAAGACGCAATTCTTTTTATTATTCAGACTTTTATTATTTTTTAAAAGCAATTTCAAGGGTTCTTAAAGGGAAAAAGGCTATTTTCCCTTTTGAAATAAAGTTCGAAACTATTTTTACATCTTTATTTATTCTAATAATAGCCTTTGGGATTTTTGCAGGAGCCTTTTTATTTTCAGATTATTTGAAATCTACATCTACAGAAAAAATACTTATGCTTCCATACACCAGAACATACAATAGTGAATCTGCTTCTAACATTTCGACCGGTGAAATTAAAAACATCTATCTTTCTGCAGGTGGTGAAGAGGTTGTCTTAACCCCTGTAAAATTTTTTAATTATCGGGTTGAAAAAGGCGATAGTCTTTGGACCATCGCCAAGAAATTCGAGATTTCGGTTGATTCAATCTACAGCGCAAATATCAAAAGGATTAAAAATCCGCATATTCTTACGCCACAAGTTGTTATAAGGATCCCATCGAACATGGGAATAGTTAAGGAAGTAAAAACAATCCAGCAAATAGATTCACTTTTAAATCAATACGATATAGATGAACTTTCATTACTGATAGCAAACGCTGTTTCCACAAAAGAAGAACTCGTTGATAAGAGTGAGATATTTTTACCAAATGTAGAACTACCTCAAACCGAAAAGTTAATGGCTTATGGTATAGCCTTTAGTTTTCCTACAAGAGGCTATATTTCTTCAAGATTTGGTTATAGAAAAGATCCTTTCACTGGGCTTAGAAGATTTCATTCTGGTGTTGATATTGCGAATGTTAGGGGAACCGCAATTTATGCTGCATATGATGGGGTAGTAATATTTGCAGGTGAAAAAGGCGGGTATGGCCTTTGTGTAATAATTTCCCATCCATTGGGTTACACTACTTTATATGGGCATCTATCTAAAATTCTCGTAAAATATGGTCAGAGAGTATCAAAAGGCAGTAAAATAGCTCTAATGGGAAGTTCCGGGCGTTCAACCGGAAGTCATCTACACTTTGAAATAAGAAGATTTGGTAAGTATTTAAATCCCTTATTATATTTGCTATTCAAATAAAATGTTTATTTTAATTTATCCTGATAACTAAAATTGATGCCAGAAATTAAGATTATCAATGAATCAGATGATCAATTGGATTTTACCATTAAAGATGTAAAAGTTACTTTTTGCGATTCCCAGTATGAATTTTTGCTCCTGATGAAGTTGATAGATTGAATATCGCTCCAATAAATCAATTAATAGATTTAAAGACGCAAGTATTGTTTTTTAGAGCAAAATTTAGAGATTATTACGATATGTATTTTATAATAAAACATTTTGGATTAAAAGAAACTTTTGAATCATTTAGAACCTATCGAGTCATTAACAAAGCAGCAGATACAAAAGTTTTTTGAAAACGAGATGAAAAAAAATATATGATGATATTAACCTTTCTTCAGGTCATCAATTCTATCGCCTATTTTTAATCTAGAAAAATATAGGTTGATAATAATCTGTTTTGTGTTATTTAACTAGTTAGAAATTGATAATATTAAATTTATTATTCAAATCTATATACTAGCGGAGTCTTGATGCAAAAAATCCTTACTATAGTTGGAGCCAGACCACAATTCATTAAAGCAGCTGTATTAAGTAGAATTATAAGAAGTGAAACTTATAAAGATAAAATACAGGAAATTCTTGTTCACACTGGTCAACATTATGACGAAAATATGTCAGATATATTTTTCAAAGAGATGGAAATACCAAAACCAGATTATAATCTTGGTATTGGCTCTCTTTCTCATGGTGCGATGACGGCAGCGATGCTTGAAAAGATAGAAAAGCTTCTATTAAAAGAAAAACCAGATGTTGTTCTGGTTTATGGCGATACAAATTCAACCTTAGCAGGTGCTCTGGCTGCTTCAAAATTGCTTATACCTGTTGCACATATTGAAGCCGGGCTTAGAAGTTTCATGATGGCTATGCCAGAAGAACAGAATAGAAGATTAACAGATCATCTTTCGACCTTTTTGTTTTGTCCAACAGAGGTTGCAGTTAATAATCTTGAAAAGGAAGGTATTATCTATAAAGAGATAGAAAAACCAACGGTTGATAATAAACTTGTGCATCTATCGGGTGATATAATGCTTGAAGCATCGCTATATTACAGGCAAAAAATTAAAAAATATGAATCAAAAATTATAAAAAATATCCCCAAAAAATTTTATCTTTTAACAATCCACAGGCAGGAAAATACAGATAATATCGAAAGACTTAATTCCATATTTTCAGCTATTAATAGGTTCAATAATATTCAGTGTATTTTCCCCGTTCATCCAAGGACAAGAAAAATACTTAAGAAAATGGATATCAAACTAAGAGATCATGTAAAATTGATTGACCCTGTTGGTTATTTTGATATGCTTTATCTAGAGGATAAAGCTGAATTTATTGTTACAGATTCAGGTGGGGTTCAAAAGGAAGCATTCTTTTTTAAAAAGCCGTGTATAACATTGCGAGATTCCACAGAATGGGTTGAACTTGTCGAAAATGGATGGAATACTCTAACTGGTGCAGATATTAATAAAATATTAGAAGCCTTACAGAGTATGCCATTATATGGCAAAGATATTCAACTATATGGCGATGGAAATACAGCCAGTAAAATTTTAAGTGCCTTACTCAAATATTGCTGAATATTAAAAGATTTTATATAAAAATTTAGAAAAAAAATAAAAAATAAATTAAAAAACAATTGAAATAATAAGTGAAATATAAAAATAAAAGACAAATTAAATATTAAATTAAAAAACAAATAAAAAAATAAATTAAATAAATAAATCAAATATTAAATTGAATATTAAATTGGAAAACAAATCAAAAAGAATTCTAGGAATAAATTAGAGAATAAATTAAAGGATATATTGAGTAACAAATTAAAGAATAAATTGAAGAACAAATTAAAAGATAAATAAAATAATAAATAGAATAATTAAAGAATAAAAACAGAATTGTAAAAATATGTAAATTAATTAAAGGGTATAAATCATGAAGGTACCATTTTACACATCTGTTAGAGAGTATAAAGCCAGAAAAAATGAGTTTGATAAGGCTATTTTTGATGTTCTGGAAAGAGGCGATTTTATCCTTGGTAAAGATGTTGTTGAATTTGAAAACGAAGCTGCAAAATTTTTAAATGTTAAATATGCAGTAGGTGTTGCATCTGGTTCTGATGCTTTAGTCATCGGAAGTGATATACTTGGATTCAAAAATGGTGTAGAAGTTCTTACTCCAACATTTACTTTTTTTGCATCCACCTCATGTGTTGCAAGACTTGGCGGTAAACCTGTTCTGGTCGATATGGATGAAAGCACTTTGAATATGGATTTAAAAGATGCTGAAAATAAGATTACAGATAAGACAAAAGGGATAATTCCTGTTCATCTTTTTTTACAACCCACTCCTATGCAAAAGGTCATGGAAATAGCTAAGAAATACAACCTTAAAGTTTTAGAAGATGCAGCTGAAGGCTGGGGGATGGAAAGTCTAGTTGATAATCAATGGCGAAAAGCCGGAACAATCGGAGATATAGGCATTTACTCATTTTTTCCTACAAAAACTCTTGGCGCTTATGGTGATGCCGGACTAATGGTCACAAATGATGAGGATTTATACCTTAAAATTAAAAGTTATAGGGTTCATGGTTCGAGTAAAAAGTATTTTCATGATTATATAGGCTACAATTCAAGATTGGACACCCTACAAGCGGCAATTCTCAGGGTAAAATTAAAAACAACGATGCAATCTATTGCACTTAGGGAAAGGCATGCAAAACATTATACACAAAGATTATCCAGCGTAGAAAAGATAAAAATACCTGAAGTCAAAATGGAGAATAAAGGTGTCTATTATGTTTATAATATCCTGGTCCCTAAAAGAGATGAGCTTGCAAAATTTTTAAGTGAAAACGAAATTGGTTATTCTATCTATTATCCTTTACCACTTCATCTACAAAAATGCTTTTCATATCTTGGATATAAAAAAGGTGATTTTCCAGTAGCCGAAAGAATATCGAATGAAATAATCGCTCTTCCCATGTACCCTGAGTTAACAGATAATGAAATAGATTTTGTCTGTGATAAGATAATAGAATTTTATTCATAAAATATGTTGACAAAATATGTTGACAAAATACATTAAAAAAAATTATTAATAAATCGAATTAATATAACATATTAATAAAAAAAATA
>DYJT01000016.1:35149-37009 GCA_020722965.1 Brachyspira murdochii
AATTAATATAAAACATGGATAAAGAAAACAAAAAAAATATTTTTGGATTAAAACCGCAATATTTGAAAATGATAGTAGATCTTTTTTCAAAAAATGAAAAGATTAAAAAAGCCATAATATATGGATCGAGAGCAAAGGGGAATTTTCAAGATGGATCTGATATCGATATTTCTATTGTTGCTCCAGAACTTGATTTAAGTGGTTATTTAAAACTTATCGATCAGTTAGAGAGCCTTGATATTCCAAACAAAATAGATTTAACAAAATTTGAGTTTCTTGAAGGTCCTATTATTGATCATATAAAAAGGGTAGGAATAGAAATATATAAAAGGAAGGAAAATTAAATGAGCAATTTTGAGAATCTGATAAAAAAGATCAAAGAAAATTCTGTAGTCGTTGGCATTATCGGTCTTGGATATGTTGGATTGCCTTTAGCCGTTGCATTTGCTAAAAAAGGGATAAAAATTATAGGCTTTGAAAAAAGTGAAAAAAAGGCTGAACTTGTAAATAAAGGAGAAAATTACATTGGTGATGTTGAAGATGAAGAGCTTAAAAAGGTTACTTCTGAAAAAACATTAACAGCTACAACTGATTTTTCAAAGATTAAACAGTGCGATGCTGTTATTATATGTGTTCCAACACCACTGGATAAGTTTAAAAAGCCTGATATGAGTTATATAGAAACTTCCTGTATTGATATAGCAAGGAATATGAAAAAGGGCACATTTATAAGTCTTGAAAGCACAACATATCCGACTACAACAGAAAATTTTATGAAACCTATAATTGAAAAAGAATCGGGACTTAAAGAAGGGGAAGATTTCTGGCTTTGTTTCAGCCCAGAAAGGGTAGATCCAGGTAATAAACAGTACAAGACAGAAAATACACCGAAGGTTGTTGGCGCTTTGGGAGAACAGGCAAAAGAAATTGCTTTAAACCTTTATGGGAAGGCTATAACTAATCTTTATCCTGTAAGCTCACCAAGAGCTGCCGAGATGGTTAAAATATTGGAAAATACTTACAGGTTGATAAATATTAGTTTAATAAATGAACTGGCATTACTATCTGGTAAAATGGATATAAATATCTGGGAAGTAATCGAAGCCGCTAAGACAAAGCCATATGGTTTTCAGGCATTTTACCCTGGTCCTGGAATTGGTGGGCACTGCATTCCTCTTGATCCATTCTATCTTGAATATATTGCAAAGGGTTTTAATTTCGATTTAACGATGATACATACCGCAGGGCAGATAAATAACCTTATGCCATATCGTATGATGAACAAGATATCTTACGCGTTAAACAGGCAAAAAAAAGCTTTGAATGGTTCAAAAATCCTTTTTTTAGGGGTCGCGTATAAACCAGATATTGATGATCCAAGAGAAAGCCCCGCACTTTTGGTAATGGAACATGTTCATAAAAAAGGTGCAGAGGTTTTGTATCATGATCCCTATATACCAGAGGTTGTTGATGAAAATGGAAAACTATGGAGGGGGGTTGAACTTACAGATGAATTAATTTCCTCTGTAGATTGTGTTGTTTTTACTACAAATCACTCCTGCTTTGATGTCGAAAATATTGTAAAAAAAGCTAGACTCGTTGTAGATTTGCGAAATGCGGTAAAACAAGTGCATATAGAAGACGAAAAGGTTTTTAAGCTTTAAAATTGAAAATTAAATAAATCAGGAGGAAAAATGGAAGATAAAAAAAATATAGAATATGATGAAATAAGTCTTGTAGATATTTTACGAATATTATGGAAATATAGAATCTTTATATTAGTCTTTTGTCTTATAATAACTTTGGTTGGTTTTATTGTCTTTTATTTTCAAGGCGATAAGGGAAAAGGTGATCAGGTTT
>DYJT01000016.1:37109-43722 GCA_020722965.1 Brachyspira murdochii
CATATTGGGTTCATATGAAAATTATCCAGAATTTAATCTATTTTTAATAGATTTATTTCAAAATATTGAATACTATTTTAACTTAAATAATCTTGATATTAATAAAGATTATGCCTTAATTACTAAATATATTTGCGAATTGAAACTAGATTATTCATATTTAAAAAAAGCTCAAAAAATTCTTTTAGACCTAATAAAAAAAGAATATGATTCTATTTCAAAAATGGTATTTAACCCAGTTTTAGTAAATAATAATGAAGTTTCTGGTATTACAACTTCATTGATACAAAAATTGATATTAGTCTTTGTCGCTTCATTTTTTATTTCTATTATCCTTGTTTTTATAATTGACTTTTTTAAGAAAAACTGGAAAGAGATAATACAATAAAATGAAGTTTCTAAATAATAACTTTACATTACTAAAAAATAAGTTAACTAATAGTGAATTTATTAAAAATGTTTTAATATTATCTGGCGGAACTGCTATAGCTCAAATTTTTTATATTTTAATTTCCCCAATATTATCGAGATTATATAATCCATCTGATTTTGGTATTTTTTCTATTTTTGTTTCAATAATATCCATTGTCAGTGTTATTGCAAATGGGAATTATCAACTAGCGATTATGTTACCTGAAAAAGATGAAGATTCTATAAATGTAGCATCTGTCGCTTTTTTATTTAATATTTTTGTGAATTCAATTTTTTTTGTAATAATTATTATTTTTAAAACTCCTTTGCTAAAAATTTTAAAAGCAGAAGCATTGTCATTTTGGATATATTTAGGACCTATTACTTCATTTTTTATTGGAATTTTTCAAATCTTAAATTATTTAAATAATAGATTTAAAATTTATAAAGATATAGCAAAATCTAAGATTATTAAAACTTTGACAGGCTCAATTATTCAATTAATTTCTGGTATATTCAAATTTAGTCCAGGGGGATTAATTTTGGGTTTTATAATGTCAAATGTTGTTTCAAATACAAAATTATTTTTAAATATAAAAAAAATTTCTTTACTTGAAAAAATTAATATTTCAAAAATAAAGCTAATGTTTAAAAAATATAATAAATTCCCAAAGATAACATTATTTCAGTCTCTATTAGATTCTTTACAAAATACTATAATAATTTTTTTTCTTACTTCATTTTATGATTCAATGGTTGTTGGATATTATTCTCTTTCTATGAGGTTAATCAATTTACCATCTCAATTAATTAGTTTATCTTTATATCAAGTACTTTATCAAAAAATAACAAATATTTTCAATGAGAAAAAAAGTTTGTTAAATTTCTTTATTAAATATTTAAAAAATATCATTATTTATTCAACTCCAATTTTTTTAATTATATATTTCATTCCAAATAAATTGTTTTATTTAATTATGGGAAATCAATGGCCAGAAATTGGAAATTATATTAAATCAATTACTATCTGGCAATATTGGTCATTTATTGCCTCTCCATTATCAATTTTCTTTTTTGTAACAGATGAACAAAAATCCCTTTTTTTGATTTCAATTTTTGGTAAAATAATAATTATTTTTTCTCTTTTTATCGGATATTTATTAAAATTTAAATCTATTAATGTTTTATATTCAATTTCATTTTTAATAACTATTTACTTTATTTTTGCATTTTATTGGGTTTTTAAACTTTTGAAGAAATTTGATAAAAATCAAAGGAGTTCATATGATAATTAAAAGATTTTTTCTTAAAATATATTTGTTTATTATAAGATTTTTTTATAAATTTTTCTTAAAACCAGACTTTATATCTAACTATCATCCAGATTTAAAAAAAAGATTACAAGATACTCGTTTTGGAACTCATACTAATTTTATGGGCGTTAAAAATTTAAAACTTGGAGAAAATGTTTTTATAGGCAATTTTTCATTTATTGATGCAACATATGGTTTAGAGATAGAAGAAGGATGCCAAATAGGTTATAATACTTCTATTGTAACTCATTCAAGTCATATCTCAATTAGACTTTATGGTAAAAAATATACCAAGATAAAACCTAATGAAGAAATACACAAGACCGGAAAAGTTCATATTGGTAAATATACTTTTGTCGGTCCACATTCTGTTGTTATGCCTAATACAGATATTGGGAAAGGTTGTATTGTCTCTGCATATAGTTATGTAAAAGGAGATTTTCCAGATTTTTCTATAATTTCAGGTAATCCTGCTAAAGTAGTTGGAGATACTAGAAAATTGGATGAAAAATATTTAAATAAATATCCTGATTTAAAAAATCTTTATGAGCAATGGATTAATGAATAATATAATAAAAATTTTTTTATTTATCTTTATACTTGGTATTTTTTTGTTTCCAGGTATTAAATTCATAAATGCTTTCCCTTCTTTAAGTATTGATGATTTAATTTTACCATTTTTATTAATTTTTGTATTAATAAAATTTAAAATAGATTATAAGATTAAAAATTATCTTACAATTTTAGTTTTTATACTTTTTTCAATTTCAATTTCTTTATTATTTAATATAAATAAAAATAACATTAATGATTTATTCGAAATTTATAAATTATTAAAACATATGATAATTTTTCTATTTTTCTATTTATATTATGATGAAAAATTTACTTATTATCAACTTTCAAAAATAATAAAAATCTCATTTGTTTTGGTAGTTGTTTTTAATTTGTTACATTTGTTAAATTTATTTAATTTTAATGAAATAATAATGAAATTTTATGCTGGAGATGAATTATATAAAACTTTGCTTTCAGAAATTTCAATGTTCAACAAGATTAAAAGATTATATGGTACTATGGGAAACCCAAATAATAATTCTATTCTATTTTCATTTTTCTTAATTTATTTTTATTCATTATTTCAAATTAGAAAATCTTTAACAAATCTATTTTTTATTTTTGTGTCATTTTTATTATTTTTATTATCAAATTCCCGAACAACTTTTTTAGCATTAATTTTAGCTTTTTCATTTTACTTTTTTATTATTAAAAAAGATTTTAAATTAAAAATAGCATTTATTTTTATTCTATTTTTTATTTTTATTTTATTATTATATACCGATTATTTTTTATATTTAAAATCTTTGGTTACAATAGATTTAAAAAGTACTGGTTCCTATAAAAAACGGATAGAAATTTGGGTTCATTTATTAAATTTAATAAAAGATTCGCCAATTATTGGTTTTGGACCAAATAAAAACTACTTTTATGAGGATAATATATATTCTGAAAATGGATATATTCTTTATTTATATAGATATGGCTTTATTGGTTTATTTATTAATATTTTATTGATCTTGTATCCTATTTATCTTTCTTTAAAAAATAGAAAGGGTAATTTATATATTATTTTATTATTATTTTATATAGTTTTACTTTTTACAAGTTTAACAAATAATCCAACATTTAATAACAAAATAAATTGTATTATTGCTTTACTAAATGGAATATTTTTTAAAAATTTAAGAATTGAAAAAAGGCAAATGGAATTAAAGAATGAGAAAATTACTTCTTATTAGTTCTAATAATATTCATTTATGGAATTATTATGATCTTATAAAAAAATACTTTAATGAGATAATTGTTGTAACAAATAAAAATGAAAAGTTTAGATTCAAATATGATAATATTTTTTATATTAAATTATCTTTAAAAAATCCATTTTTATTATCAAAAAGCATAAATGAATTAAAAAACATTATTAAATTAATTAAGCCTAATATTATTCATTGTCATCAATTAAATGTAATTTCTTTAGTTACAATCTTGGCATTAACAAAAAGTAAACTTAAAATTCCTATTGTTGCTACTGCATGGGGAAGCGACATATTAGTTCATCCAAAAAAAAATTTTCTTTTTTATTTTATGGTTAAATATATATTAAAAAATATAAATTTTTTAACATGTGATTCAAACGAATTAGCGTCAAAAGCATTCAAAATTTATCCTATAAAAAATATTAAAATAGCTAATTTTTGTTCATTTGAAGAAAATGATTTATATTATTTTGATAAAAAAGAAAATATAATATTTTCAAATAGGTTACATAAAAAGCTTTATCAAATAGATAAAATTATCATTGGTTTTTATGAATTTTTGCAAAGAACAAATGAAAGCTGGAAATTAATTATTGCTGGAGAAGGCAAAGAAACTGAAAAACTTAAAAATCTTGTTACAAAATTAAAAATAGAAGATTATGTAAATTTTACTGGTTGGTTAGATAAAGAATCTAATAATAATTATTATAAAAAATCTAAAATATTTATTTCTTTACCAAAAAGCGATGCAACTTCCATTAGTTTACTCGAGGCGATGTATTATGGTTGTATACCAATTGTTTCCTATTTGCCTTCAAATAGTGAATGGGTTCTTGATAATTTTAATGGTATAATTGTTACAAAATATAAAAGCATAGCAGAAACAATTGTAACAGCCAATAATATGTCTAATGAAAAAGTTGAAAAAATAAATAGGCAGATAATCCTAAGTCTTGCAAGTAGAAAATCAAATTACAATGCTTTTACATCTATTTATTATTATTTAAGGAATGTTTAATATGTTAAAAATAACCCATCTAACTTCAGTTCATCCAAGATATGATACAAGAATATTTAGTAAAATGTGTAGTTCTTTAGCAAAAAATGATGATTATCAAGTAAGTTTAATAGTAGCTGATGGAAAGGGAAATGAGACTAAAAACAATGTACATATAATAGATGTTGGAGCAAAAACTGCTGGCAGAATATCTCGAATGACAAAAACTACTAAAAATGTTTTTAAGAAAGCAAAGGAAATTGATGCAGATATTTATCATTTTCATGATCCAGAGCTTATACCAATAGGGGTAAAATTAAAAAAAATAGGCAAAAAAGTAATATATGATATTCATGAAGATTTTCCTCGACAAATTTTAAGTAAACCTTATTTAAGCAGATTATTAAGCAAAATAATATCCTTTTTTTTTGAGAAATATGAAAATTATTGTGCAAAAAAGTTTAATTATTTAATTACAGCCACACCTTTTATTAAAAAAAGATTTGTTAATATAGGTTGTGATGCTATCGATGTTCAAAATATGCCAATTTTATCCGAGTTTACAAATATCGAGAATATATGGGAAAAAAAAGAAAATGCAATCTGTTATATTGGAGGTATAACAAAAATAAGAGGTATATTTGAACTAATAGAAACTATGAAATTATGTAAAAAAACTACACTATATATTGCAGGTCCGATAGAAGATAATACTATTAAAGATAAATTGAAAGAGATTGCAAATATTAATTATCTTGGAATAATTGATAGAAATAAAATAGCTGAAGTTTTTAAAAAAACTTTATGTGGCATAGTTACATTTCAGCCTTTGCCAAATCATAATAATGCCATACCTAACAAGATGTTTGAATATATGTCTGCTGGTCTTCCAGTAATTGCCTCAAATTTTCCTTTATGGAAAGAGATAATTGAAGGAAATAACTGCGGTATATGTGTAGATCCATTAAATCCAGAAGAAATTGCTAAAGCGATTGAATATTTAATAGAGAATCCAGAAAAGGCAAAAGAAATGGGAGAAAATGGAAAAAGAGCAGTTTTGGGAAAATATAATTGGGATCTTGAGGAAAAGAAACTTTTAAAAGTTTATAAAGATTTATCAGAAAGATAATCAAGGAATAAAATGATGAGAAAAATAATCTGGATCTTCAATCATTACGCAAGACCTAACAACTATCCAGGTGGAACAAGGCATTATGATTTTTCTAAACATCTTGTTAAAGAAGGTTACAAAGTAACTATTTTTGCATCCTCTTTTTTACATGGTAAAGGTGTAAATATTATAAATGGAAAAGAAAAATATAAAATTGAAGAATTAGATGGTGTCAGATTTGTGTAAACCAAATTATGAAGGGAATGGATTTAAAAGATTTATTAATATGATTTCTTATTTTTTAATGGTTTTAAAATACCAAAAAATATTAGATGAAAAACCAGATGTTGTGATTGGTTCTTCTGTCTATCTTTTTGCAGCATTAGCCGGTATTCTAATTTCAAAAAAATATAAAGTTTTGTCTATAAGAGAATCAGATTTTCTATATTCTAAATGGCGTGGAAATTGAACAATTTATTTACAATAAAGAAAATTATCCTTCTCCTATTAACTTTGAAAAAGATAAGATAAATATATGTTACTGTGGTCCTCATGGTATAGCAAATGGTTTAAGTAATATAATTAAAGCAATTAAAATAGTAAATGAAATGGAAGATTTTAATACATCTTTTAATATGAACTTTATCGGGAATGGTCCTGAAAAATCAAAATTGATAAGTTTTGCAAAAAACTTAAATATTAAAAATATTAGGTTTTTTGATCAAGTTGAAAAAAAATATATTCCATCTATTTTAGAAAATTCAAATTTTCTTATTTTCAATTTAATGAAATTACAGGTTTTAAATAAAGGAATAAGGCCAAACAAATTATTTGATTGTATGTATTCTTCTAAAACGATAATATCTTCGTGTAATATTGAGGTAGACCTTGTTAAAAAAGCAAATTACCGTTACAACATAACCTTCACTCTTGATATTCCCTTTCTGTCTATATGTGGCTTCAG
>DYJT01000017.1:0-24843 GCA_020722965.1 Brachyspira murdochii
TGGATTGATGCAGTTTTTCATGATAGCAGGATATGAACCAAATAACTAATTCTTAGATTTCTACAAAAATCTATTAAAGGGGTTGTCTCAAAACAGAGACAACCCTTTTTTTTAATAAAATTTTGTTAATATAATTTACATTTATAGCAATCCTTCGCCCTTAAATGAATAATATGTGTTAGCTATAATGATATGGTCTAAAAGCATTATACCAAATTCTTTGGCAAATGAATTTATTTTCTCTGTAAAGGATATATCCTCTTCTGATGGTGATGGATCTCCACTTGGATGATTATGAACTAAAATTATTTTTGAGGCTTCATATTTTAATGCATAATTGAATATCATCCTTATATTGACATATGCATAGTCTATTGTTCCATAAGATATTACCGAAGAGAACAATACTGTATGATGTGTATCAAGATATATAGCGATAAATGTCTCTCTATCGATAGCACAAAGATTTTTAGCATATTTAACGGCCATTTCCACAGAAGAAATACTGGCAGGCCATTTATATTTTAAATCTAAAAAATATTGGATAATTCTAGCGATTGATATTAACTTTTCTTTTTCTGCAGGTTTAATATCAAAATCTATGATTAAATTATTTGTATAAATTGATTGATACAAAAATAACAAGGCTTTTTCAAGCTCGGTTAAATTTATATCTAAAACTTTTTTAAGAGATTTTTCCAATAGCCTGGAACTTTTCCCTAAATTTACATTTTCTAAAGCTGTCGACTGTTCTTTTTTTTCTGTAATATCCATAAACTTTCCTTTGTCTGTTTTTATATTTTATAGTTAATTTTAAATATCGAATTACAAAAAAAAATTATATTAAACTTGAAGATTATAGAAAATGCTTTAAGTTTAAAGTAATGAAAAAAGAAAAAGGTATAGATCTGGTTTTAACTAATGATATAACCGCCGATTTAGGTGATATAATATCTAGAAAGAGTTATTTAATTTCATCATTATACGAATTTGCAAAGCTTTTTGAAAAGATTAAATATCCAGAAATTTATTTTGAAACAATAAAACAGACTATAAATCACATAAAAAAACTATATGAATTTAATGAAGGAATTTTTTTAAATTATAATAAAGAGGATGAAAGTTTATATATAAAAGGAGAAGAGATTGCATACAAAATGTATGAATCTATCCCTTTTGAATCCGATGAGATCCTCGAATTTGCTAAAAAATCACTGACAATTACATTTAAGATTTTAAATAATAAAATAGAGGGAAAAATTTTAAAAAAATTAATTTCTACAATTATTTACATCCCTATTTCATACCAAAAAGAATGCTTTGGATTTTTGTATTTAGAATCCGAAAAGGTTTTAAATATCAATTCAGATGATATATCGATTCTTTCTATAATTGCATCACAAATGGCTTTCGCATTAAAAAATTCCCAACTTCTAGAACAGATTGAGTCCAATTTTCTGGAGACCATTAATTCTCTTGTTTCGGCGATTGAAGTAAAAGACACCTATACAAAAGGTCATTCCTCAAGGGTAGCTAAATATTGTGTAAATTTTGCTTTTTTCATAAATTTACCAACCGATCAGATTAAATCACTTGAAATAGCTTCACTACTTCATGATATCGGGAAAATTGGGATACCATATGAATTATTGAACAAAAAAGAAACTCTTTCACCAATTGATATAAATTTTATAAAAAAACATCCTGAAATGGGTGCTCATATTCTTGAACCTCTTGAATTTTTAGCAAAAGAAAGGAAAATAATATTGCATCATCATGAAAGATTTGATGGAAATGGTTATCCAAACAAAATCAAAGGAAAGGATATACCATTTG
The DNA here is from genome assembly GCA_020722965.1 of Brachyspira murdochii. Classification (GTDB taxonomy): domain Bacteria; phylum Spirochaetota; class JAAYUW01; order JAAYUW01; family JAAYUW01; genus Exilispira. Next base: position 1,837 of record DYJT01000017.1, read on the forward strand.
AAAGCAGAATATTATCTTTAGCAGATTCGCTTGATGCCATGGCTACAGATAGACCATATAGAAAGGCTCTTGATTTTAAAAGTATAATTTTAGAGTTTAAAAGATGCTCTGGGACTCAATTTGATCCAGAACTTACAGAACAGTTTATTGACTTTCTAGAAAAAAATCAACAAATTATCAGGAGGGATTATGAAGATTAAAAACACATTAGAAGACCTTGTTTTTAATCTCACCGATAGCATTGTTTCATCATCTAAAGAAGATATTCCACAGACTTCAAAATTTAAACTAGATGTTGTCTGTTATGTTTTAAATAGAATTATGCCAGAATATGTTATATCTTATAGAGGTTTAATATATGAGGAGATGGAATTAAAATATGATTCACAAAAAATCACAGATATTATCAATATGATCTACTCTGCTATAAGAACAATAAAGAACAGAAGGAAAGAAGATTTGTCTGAAAATGTTGAAGAAGAAATAGAATGGGGTTATTCTTTTGTTGATTCTGAATTTTTTATGTTTAATTTCCCCCAAATAATCGGTCAGGTATTCAATGAATCAAACTTCGAACCTATTGATGGTGCTTCTGTTTTACTTGTTGATGAAAACAACAATAAAATCGAAATGGCAAGTCAACTCTGGAAAAACCCTGTAGAAACTTCAATAAAAACACATGGCATTTTTACATTCTGGCCTAAATCAAAAAAGTCTGAAAACAATAATTCTATAGAGAAAAACTTTAAATTCAAGGTAATTGTTTTTAAGGAAGGATTTTTAAAAGAAGAAAAATTTTTTAGTTTTAGCTTAAAATCAAAAAAAATTTTAGTAAACCAGATTCAAAGGGGTGATATAATAAATCTTGAGCCAATTTATCTGGTAAAATAAAGATATTTTTGATGGAGGATTATATGTTAGAAGGTGTTATGCATATCGGACATGCCTCTATTAAAATCAAAAAGAATAAAACAATCTATATTGATCCCTTTAATATTAATGTCTCTACAGATTATGCCGATTACATTTTTTGCACTCATTCTCATTATGACCATTTATCTTTAGCAGATATCAGGAAAATCATGAAATCAGAAACCACAATAATATTACCACAAGAGGCAGAAGAAAAAGTTAAAGATTTAGGGTTAAAAATTATCACTGTTGAACCTGAGAAAAAATATACACTCTCGGATTTTACTTTTTATACTACCTGGGCATACAATATTGGGAAACAATTCCACCCTAAGGAAAAAAGATGGGTTGGCTATATTATCGATCTTAATAATATAAAATACTATCATGCTGGAGATACCGATTCTGTTGCTGAAATTCAAAATTTAATTGTAGATGTCGCTTTTCTTCCAGTTGGAGGAACATACACCATGAACTGGAAGGAAGCAGCTATTTTAGCCAACAAGATAAAACCGAAAATTGCAATACCGATACATTTTGGAGATATTGTCGGAAGTAAATCAGATGCCGAATCCTTTATTAAAGAACTACACAAACCTATAGAAGGGAAAATCTTACTCTAATTTTTTTTAGTGGCTTGTAAGCGAGGAAAAGTCCTAACACAACACTTAAAATTGCTGCGAAAATTATTTGATAAGATTCGGGTAGTAAAAATGTTATCGTATGAGCAGGAATCCAAAAAAATGGGATTGTTTTAAGTAATACAAATCCTCCGAAATTTTCCCAATCCACTCTATTTAAAAGTTCGATAAGTCTAAATTTTGTTTTTAATATGCCTGTAAATGTTCCACCAGCTTGATTTATATATAAATCTGTTATTTTATGAGTAAGCATCATGACTGGTGCAAAAATCAAATTCATAGTTAAGCTTATAGAAAAAGAGGTGGCAAGTTTCAAAAGTAGTTGACCCTTATTAGACATGACATTTATAGGAAAATTTTTAAAAATTGTAATCAATAAAGAAATTGTACCTATACCAAATATTATAAAAGCTACTTTAATAAAAATCCCTAATATTCCCCATACTATCATCTTCGGAATAATCCCAAAACTTTTTGGAGGATAGAATTTGTTGTTTATCTTAAAAGCAGCTATTTCACCATATGTTGCAAGTAGTGCAAACTTTAAAAAGCTCATTATAAATGGATGGTTTATATTGAATTCTTTGTAAAAACCATAAAGAAAAGGAATAAAGGCAAATAAACAAAATATAATTGGTAGGAAAAATATTAAAATAAGATCTTTGACTATGTTTTTTTTCATAAATAAACCTCTTTCCTATTTAAAAAATATTTGAGGAAAGTTAAATAAAAAATAAAGCGCTAGCACCAGCTATTGTTATAATAGTTCCAAGTAACATTTTTAAAGTTATTTTTTCTTTATAGATTATAGATGAAAGTGGAATTAAAAGTATGGGAGAAATAGAGGTTAATGTCGTGGCTATTCCTATTTTGGTTTTAGAGATAGCATATAGGGCAAGCATTACTCCAATAACAGGCCCTAGAATAGCACCAATTATAATGAATGCCGTCCCTTTTAAATTTTTTAATTTAATGAAATCGGCAAAAAACTGTTTTTGAAAGATAGATATAGTGATAATTAAAATTAAACCGGCAGTAACCCTTATCATATTTCCACTTATAACGGATAACCCACTATTTAATCCAATTTTGGAAAATAGCATTCCGGTTGCCTGACAAATAGAACCGATAAATGCCAGTAAAACCCCTAATGGTCTTTTTTTCTTGTCAAAATTCTCATTATCCTGCTTTTGAAAGACTACAAACATTACGGCTGATATTGTCACAACTATGGCAACAACATGAAAAGGGTTTAATATTTCTTTAAGGAAGATATATGATAAAATAGCTCCAAAAATCGGATTTGTAGCCATTATAGTCATGGAAAGTCTAGGACCAATAAGAACTAAAGACTCAAATAATGCTGCATCACCAATCGCAAATCCTATGAATCCAGATAATCCTAAAAAAAGAAGAGGTTTAATTCCTGAATTAATAGGGAAAAAACTATTAAATGAAATTAAGTTAACCATACCCATTGCAATAAATGCTACCCATAAGCGAATATGGTTAACTGTTTTTGAACTAACAATTCTACCTGCAATTGAAAAGGAAAGAGAGTTAAATGTCCAGCAGAAAGCCGTTATTATTGCTGCTAATTCACCTTTCATTTTTCACCTTGTTTTTAACCTTGTTAACTTTATATATTTGACATTATAGATGATTAAGATTAGATATTATAAAGCAAACGGTATTTAAGTATGTTTCGAACAATTTAATTGAATGGCCTATTATGTAAAGTAAATTTTATCTTTTGACATTTTTACAATTTTTATCTTAAATTAATCAGATGTTAATTTTTTGAGGTTATATTATGCAAAAAATTAGAATATCCTCAGCTAAAAATTTTTTTATATTTATTTTTTTTTCATTAATTATCTTTCTCTTTTTTGTTAGTTGCAATAAAATGGATCTTAAAATACAAAATTATTCTTTAAAAAATAATTTCTTACCTATTTTTGTAGAGCCCCAAATTGATTATAAACATAAGAATGATATTTTAGGTGTAAGTATTTTTTTTAAAGAAGATGGTGAAAATTCAAAACTAATTGAATACACTATTCTTTTTAAAGATGAAGATTATCCAAACTTTTTTATCAATTTTATCTATGATATCTTTAGGCTGTTTAAATATAAAAGGATAATAGATACAGAAACTTTTTTTATCTATTATGTTAAGACACCAGATAATATATGGAAACCTGAATATATTAATTTCCCTGATGATTATTCATCAAAACAGACCTTTTTTGAAAAGAAAGTTAAACACTTCTCAATAAAAATTGAAGGAAATGTTTTTGAAAAGAAAAATCATAGGATTGTAATATACATAAATACATGGAACCATATGTTTTCAAATAAAGATAATAACCCAAATCTTCGAAAATTAATTATTGAAAATTATAAAATTTTCTATGGAAATAGAGATGATATGGAAAAAATATTCAGAAAATAATAAAATTGATTTTCCTTTGGAGTAGATAGATGAAAATAGCGGTTATAGGTGCTGGGATAATTGGTTCCCTTATAGCTAGAGAATTAACAAAATATGATTGTGATGTTATAGTCATCGAGAAAGAAAAAGATGCCGGATTAGGAGTTTCAAAGGCAAATTCTGCCATAATTCATGCTGGATATGATGATGAACCAGGCACAATGCGATCGATGTTTTGTAGTAGAGGTAATTTTCTTTATACTCAATTGGCAGAAGAACTTGATATTGAATTGAAAAGAATTGGCTCACATGTTGTTGCATTCAACAATGAAGAAAGAGCAATATTAAATACACTATATAAACAGGGAATAGAAAACAATGTCCCTGGAATGAAAATACTTGAAAAAGATGAACTTTTAAATATGGAACCCAATTTGAATCCTGACGCTATCGCTTCCTTATATGCTCCAAGTGCAGCTATTACCGAACCATGGCAAATTTGCATTGCTGCTATAGAAAATGCTTATTCAAATGGAGCTACTACTTGCTTTGAGGAAGAGGTAATCTCTATTGAAACTAAAAATTCAAAGGTTCAAAGAATAATAACAGATAAACATGAATATCAGGCTGATTTTATCATTAATGCTGCAGGCCTTTATGCAGATAAAATAGCTACAGCTGCGAAAGACAGGGCAATTCCGATTTATCCAAGGATTGGTGAATATATTCTTTTAAATAAATTTACTGCACATGATATTGTTAATAGTATTATTTTCCCCACTCCATCAAAGATGGGTAAAGGTATTCTGGTTTTGCCAACTGTTGATAAAGGAATTTTGCTAGGCCCAACATCAGAGGATTTACATTACAAATTAAAAGATTTAAGAGCAACTTCCAGAGAAGGAATAGCGAAAATAGTTCAAAATGCAAAGCATCTAGTCCCATCTATCGATATTAGAGAAACAGTAAAAACATTTGCTGGAAGTCGCCCTGAAACACCAAATAAGGATTTTTGGATAGGTCCAAGCAGAAATATATACGGTCTTTTTCATGCCGCAGGGACAAGATCACCTGGCTTAACCTCTGCTCCAGCTATTGCGATTTATGTAGTAGAAACTCTTATTAAGAACTATGATTTAAATCTTAAAAAGAGAGATGATTTTAATCCTTTAAGAAAAAGGATAAAACACTATATTTCAGAGTTAAATCTTTTAGAATATGATGAAATAGTAAAAAAGGATCCTTTAGCCGGAAAAATAGTCTGCGTTTGTAACAAAGTAACTGAAAGGGAGATTGTTGAGGCAATCAGAAGAGGAGCAAGGACACTGGATAGCATAAAATTTAGAACAAGAGCTATGTTTGGTGAATGTCAGGGAGGTTTTTGTACTAATAAAATATTGGAGATTTTATCACGGGAAACAGGAATACCTATTGATTCCATTGTATATAATGATGATAAATCTTATATTGTAAAAGGAAAGGTTAGAAAATGAACAAAATGTCATGTGACTTATTGGTTATTGGAGCTGGTGCATCCGGTATGGGAGCAGCGATTACCGCTGCAAAACAAGGGTTATCTGTTATTATAGTAGAAAGACTATGTATGGCTGGTGGTATTTTAAACCAATGTATTCATAATGGTTTCGGGCTGCATTATTTCAGAAAAGAGTTAACAGGTCCCGAATATGCTGCAAATCTTTTTGAATTAACAAAAAACCTCCCTATAACTTTTCTTTTTGAGCATTTTTTGCTTTCAATAGATTTAAAATTTAAAGATGTCTACTTTACCAGCGAAAATGGTATAATGCAGATAAATTGTAAGGCATTAGTTTATAGTGCAGGAGCCAGAGAAAGACCATTTGGTTCTTTGTTAATACCAGGCGATAGAGTCAGTGGAATCTATACTGCTGGAGTAGCCCAGAAATTTGTAAACATTGAAAACAGGCTTATTGGGAAAAAAGCCATGATTTTGGGTTCAGGGGATATCGGTCTTATTATGGCAAGAAGATTGACCCTTGAGGGAGTAGAAGTAGTAGCCGTCTGTGAAAGAATGCCTTACCCGGGTGGGCTTTCAAGAAATATAAATCAATGTCTCAAGGATTTTAATATACCACTTTTACTATCTACAACAGTTTCAGAGGTTAGAGGTGATGGCAGACTTACCGAAGTTATAACTTCAGAACTTGATGAGATATATAATGTTATAAATGGATCCCAAAGATCATGGAGCATTGATACACTTGTATTATCTGTTGGGCTTGTTCCATCTACAACCCCGATGATAGAATATATTGAAATAGATTCGAAAACAAGGGGAGCTGTTGTTGATTCTACTATGAATACATCAGTTCCCTGGATTTTCTCTTCTGGAAATTGTGTTATAATATATGATCTTGTCGACTATGTTACAAAAGAAGGAGAAATTGCAGGTAAATATGCAGCTGAATTTATAAAAACAGGCAAGATTAATAAAAAAATCCCTATTAAAAAAGGCATTGGAGTTGGTACTATTAATTGCTCATTTTATGTTGAAGGATCCGATTTAAATCTTTACATTAGATCAATAAAACCTATTGAGAACGGTAGATTACTGATTAGAAATGGAAATTCTACAATATATGAAGGGAAACAACAGGTCTTTATTCCAAGTGAAATGATTCATAAATCAATTAAATATGATACAATTATTAAAACTGGTGATATAGAAAATATAATTGTGGAGATTATTTAGTTATGAAAGAAGTAGAAATGATCTGTATACAATGTCCTAAGGGATGCAAAATAAAGGTATCATTGGATGATGATAATAAAGTTACCGATATCAGTGGTTATACCTGCAAAAGTGGTAAAGAGTATGCTTTACAAGAGATTATAGACCCACATAGAGTAATTACTACAAGTGTAAAAGTAATTGGTGGTAAAAGTGAACTTGTATCGGTTAAAACAAGTAAACCTGTCCCAAAAAAACTTATTCAGCCTATTATGGATATTATCAAGAATTCTTCAATTCATGCACCTGTTGAGATCAATCAGATTATTATATCTAATGTCGCTAATACAGATGCGAATGTTATATCGACAAAAAAAATTGATAAGATTTAAAAAATTCAAAACTTAAAGAAATTTATCATTTAAGTCGAAATTATAGACAGAAAACTATAAATAAAAAAAGAGAAATATTGAAAATGGAACAAAATAACAAGCAATATATCGAATTTACTGGGAAAGGTGGTAGTCTATTCTGGCTTACGATCTGGACAAGTTTTTTAACTATCATAACCTTAGGATTTTATCTGCCATGGGCTATATGCCAGAGAGCAAAATGGGCAGCTAGAAATACCTTTATAAATGGTAAGCAGATGAAGTTTACCGGCAAAGGTGCGCAAATAGCCGGGATTGTCTATGTATCTGTACTTTTAAGTATTCTAACATTAGGTATATTTTATCACTGGGCAAATTGCACCATTAAACGATGGATTTATTTAAATTATGAAACATCGGTAGAATCTAATCCAGAAAAAACCATAGATCTTTTTTAATTAATTTGTTTATGAAATTTATTTATCTTTTTTTCTCGATTTTAGCAATAACATTATTTTTAATCCCAACATTTATTTTAAATTATTATAGTAATAAAGATATTATTTTATTGATAGAAAACAAAGTTATCTTTTTCACAATTTTTCTAACCATAGTTGCCATAAATTATCTTTTTTTTCTTTTATATATTTTAAAAATCAAAGGCTTTGTTAACGGTATTTTCAAATTTCTTACTTTTTTAATATTACTATCTACTCTTTCTCTTACCGCTTTTTCTGTTAAACTTCCGTTTTTTAATTTGAAAATAGAAACAGATGTTATCGAGCTAGTATTAAAATTATTCTTTATATTCAATTTAATCTTAATTTTTATAACATCTATTTTTTTAAAGGTAAAAAACTATTTTTTTATAATTATTTACAGAATTATTTTATTTGTTTCTTCACTTTTTCTTTTTCTTCTTTATTTTGGTAATCCCTTGTATAGAGTGGTCTATCAATATGTTCTTATTTTTTCAATTCTTATTTGGAAATTGATAATCAATATTACATTTATAGAAAAAGCAGGATATTTATAAAACATTGTGTACCCATTTTCTATTAAAATATCTAATCAGTGATAGGATTATCTTAACAAACTCTTCAGAGCATATGGCAAGGAAAACCAGAGGAACAGATAATTTCAAAATAAATGCTGCTAATATACCAAATGGTATCCCAAAAAACCAGACGGCACCAACATCAATAATTAAAGAAAAAGTTGTATCTCCACCACTTCTAAATATTCCAACAATTAACAAGACATTCTCAGCCCTTAATGTTACTATAAAACTAAAGATTAATATCATACCCCTGACTATTCTGTTTACTTCTATTGAAATTTTAAATAACATTAAAATATATGGAGTTAAAAAAAATATAAATATACCTATAAAAATACCGAAAAAAGTAGTCAGTATTAACCCTTTATTCGCTATATCAATTGCAGTATTGTAATCTTTTTTACCTATATAATTTCCTATTAAAACAGCGCTTGCATTTGCTAAACCAATAAAAAATACAAAGGCAAATCTTTCGATTGTTAAGGCTATATTACTTGCTGCAACTGCGCTGGTACTTATCCTTGAATAAATAACGGTATATATTGTAACACCAAGTGACCAGAGCATCTCATTTAATATCACAGGTAAAGAGATCTTTACAAATTTATTTAAAAATCCCTTAGTATTATTAAAAAGATGGTAAAACTTAAAAGAGCAAGGTAATCTTTTGAAATAAACAAAAAACAAAAGAATAGCAAGCTCTACAAATCTTGCTATAATTGTCGCTATCGCAGCCCCAACCACACCCAAAGGCGGTATAAACAAAACGCCAAAAATTAAAAGGTAATTTAATAAAGTGTTTAAGCCTAAACCTATCAAACTTGCCAATAAAGATAAATTTACAAAGTGCATAGTCCTTAAGATAAATGAGAAGACAAAGCTTACACTCATAGGTAAAAAACTAAGACTTACAATTTTTAAATATTTCGAACCTGTATAGATAACATCTTTATCTTTTGTGAACAGTGACAATAAAAAACCAGGGAATAAAAATGTTATTAACTGAAAAAAAAATACGAAGATAAATACAATTTTAATTGCTGTTGCAGTTACTCTTTTAATCTCTTCATAACTTCCAGCACCCCAATATTGAGAAGTAAATATAGCCGTAGCACTCGAGACCCCAAACACAAATAGATTGAGTAGAAAATATATCTGATTAGCAATCCCACAACCTGCTATTGCTATATCTCCAAGTTGACCAACCATAACCGTATCTACAAGATTCAAAGAAGTTAAAAGTAGATTTTGCAATGCAATAGGAATCATCAATTTTATAATATTATTAAAATAAGTTTTAAAACTTAAATTTTGTTTGTTTTCTTTATTTAGCAGGTTTTTAATATCTGCCATAAATCTTATTCCCACATTTAATGCATAATCCATCCTTTATACCAACAACCTTTGCTTCAAACCCATGCCTATCTATTAATTTTTCACCACAATTTGGGCAATAGGTTGAATCATCATTATTATAGATATTCCCCGGATAAACATATTTCAGTTGTTTTTTTGCCACATCGACAAGTTTTAATATGGTCGTATTTGAAGTCGGAGGAATACTAAGTTTATAATAAGGATAATATTTGGAAATATGAAGAGGAATTTCCGGATTAATAGATGCAATAAAACTTGATATTGTAGACATTTCTTCAATAGAATCATTCAATGTTGGAATTATTAATGTTGTTATCTCAACATGAATTCTTTTTGCCGCTGTTTTTATGGTTTGTAAGACAGGTTCCAATCTCCCTTCGCATATATTTTTATAAAAATCGTTTTGAAATGATTTTAAGTCGATATTCATTGCATCTATATAAGGCAAAAGATCGGTCAATGGCTTTTGATTTATATATCCATTAGTTACCAAAACAATCTTTATCCTGTCATCATTTTCTTTAATATACTTTGAGATATCATAAATAGTTTCATACCAGATTAGAGGTTCAGAGTATGTAAAAGCTAAGAGATCTAACTTATTTTCTTTTAAAATTTTCAATATCTCTTTTTCATCTATCTCTTCTAAATGTATATCTGTAAATTGAGAAATAGAATAATTCTGGCAAAATAGACAATGAAAAGAGCAACCAACTGTACCTAATGATAAAATCTTCTTACCTGGGTAAAAATGGTACAATGGCTTTTTTTCTATTGGATCTATTGCTATAGAAGATACCATCTTATAAAAGAGTTGATATAATTTCCCCGAGATATTTTGTCTGGTTTGACAGTTACCTATTTCATTTTCCTTTAAAATGCATAGGTTAGGACATAAAACACACTGTATATCATTATTTTCAGTATATTTATAGTATCTTGCCTCTACTTTCATCCTTACTCTACCCCTCTTTTTTAGTGTATTTATAATATTCTATTTTTATTTATTGTAAAAACTTTTTTATTGCATATTTATTCTTCCTAATTTTTTAAAATTTTTTGCCTAAATTTTTAATAAAAGATTGACAAAAATTTTTAATTCTATAGTTTTATATAAATTTTATTGACCATTCAGTTATTTATTAAAGTAAGCAAATTTAGGAGACATTATGGGTGTTAAAATCAAGGGTCTTGGGATTCATTTACCCAAAACAATGATTGATAATCATTACTTTGAGACAAGATTGGATACTTCTGATCAATGGATTACAGAAAGAACTGGAATCAAGATAAGATATTTTAGTTCAAAAGATGAAGCTGCAAGCGACCTGGCATATCCAGCCTCTCTTGAAGCTATTGAGAAGGCAGAAATTGACAAAAATGACATAGATCTTATCATCGTAACGACCGTAACTCCTGACTATCTTTTCCCAACTACAGCATGCGTTTTACAGGACAAGCTTGGCATTAAAAATACCCCTTCATTCGATCTTTTAGCAGGCTGCACAGGTTTCCTGTATGGAGCTGAAATAGCGAGAAATTTTATTGAAACAAAAAGATATAAAACTATTTTAGTAGTATCAGTAGAGGAACTATCTAAGATTCTTGATTTAGAAGATAGAAACACCGCCGTGCTTTTTGGAGATGGAGCTGCTGCTGCTATTTTTCAGGATGTTGAAGGGGAAAACGGTATTCTTTCTTCATTTATAAGTGCCGATGGTAGCAAGCACAAAAACCTAATAATGCCAGCGGGTGGTTCTAAACATCCAGCATCCATCGAGACTATTAATCAGAGGATGCATTATATTAAAATGGATGGAAGAGCGGTATTTAGAGATGCTGTTTCGATGATGATAAAATCAACTCAAGAAGCATTAGCAAAAGCTAACTTAAAAAAAGAGGATATTGATCTTTTCATTCCTCACCAAGCCAATGTAAGAATAATCGAAGCTATAGCTAAATATTTTGAAATTGAGATGGGAAAAGTTCATATTACTGTTGACAAATACGCTAATATCTCTGCAGCTACTATACCCATAGCTTTATATGACGCACTAAAAAGTGGAAAACTAAAAAAAGGGATGAAGGTTTTGTTAACAGCCTTTGGAGCTGGTTTTACCTTTGGTGCTATGGTTATTGAGATATAGCTAGCTAAATTTAAAATAAAAAGGAGGATTCGATGCTTGATATCAAAGAAATTGAAAAAATATTACCCCACCGCTATCCTTTTCTTATGATTGACAGAATTGAAGAAATTCAACCGCTTAAATATGCTAAAGGTTTTAAAAATATTACATACAATGAAGAATTTTTTCAAGGACATTTCCCATCAGAACCTGTTATGCCAGGAGTTTTACAGATTGAAGCTATTGCACAAGTTGGAGCTTGTGCAATTCTATATCATGAAGATTATAGAGGGAAAACTGCTTACTTTTTAACAGTTAATAAGGCAAAATTTAGAAAAAAAGTGGTCCCTGGTGATAAACTTGTCATTGAATGCATACTCACCCATTTTAGTAATGGAAGAGGTGTTGGTGAAGGCAAGGCTTATGTTGACAATGAAATTGCCTGTGAAGCTGAAATATCCTTTATAGTCAGATAAAACTTTAGGAGAATTCATGGGTAGAACCAGAGGTAAAAGAGATGAACCACTCGTAAAATCTAGAAAATCTAAGATTATGATAGCCGCTTATTTAACAGTAATTGAAAACGGCCTCGCAAAAACCAGAGCCAGTGATATAGCTCAAAAAGCAAATGTTTCTCAGGCTTTAATGTTTTACTATTTTAAATCTATGGAGAATATATTTATTGATACTCTCCACTGGGTTAATGATAGAATTGCTAGAAGATTGATTAAAAAAGTCGATTCTATCAGTGATCCTGTTTTACAACTAAAGGTAAGAGTCGATGATTCTTTTTTATCTATAAAGGAAAATAGAAGATTCTATCTTTATTACCTGGACTTTTTAAGAGAAGGGGCAAGATCAGAAATATTTCGCAAACCTAATCTTGATTTTATTAGAACTGTTTTTGAAAAATCAAAATCATACATACAAAATGGCATAAGCCATGGTTATTTTAGAGAAAATCTCGATGTAATTACCGCTGCTTCTATGATTAAAGCAAATATCGATGGTTTTATGATTCAATGGCTTTTTGATGATGTAAATACATTTCACATTTATAGGAAAAGATGTCTTGATGTAATTTTTCACTATATACTCAAAGACCTTACATTAATAGACAAATTAAATCTTTTAGAATAATTTTTATTTTCAATTGTTTCTATTTAATTTAATTATCAGTTTATACTTGGGTTTTAATTAAAATGGAGGATAAAAGATGATTAACTATCAATTAACAGAAGAACAGAAGATGATTAAAGATCTTGCGAGGCAGATAGCAGAAGAAAAGATAAGACCCTATTCGAGGCAGTGGGATGAAAAAGAAGAATTTCCTCAGAGTGCCATAGAAACTCTCGCAAAATCTGATATGAACGCGATTTGCATACCAACACAATATGGTGGTATGGGTGGTGGAGTGTTTGATCTTTGTCTTGCAGTAGAAGAAATCGCTAGAGTAGATGGAGGGGTTGCTACTTCCTACGCTGCGACATTTTTGGGGATGTTTCCTATTTTGCTTAATGGAACTGAAGAGCAAAAACAAAAGTACTTGCCAGAAATTGCAGCAGGCAAGAAATTATGTGCCTTTGGATTAACAGAACCCGAGGCAGGTTCTGACGCATCGAATGTAAAAACTACTGCGACAAAAGATGGAGATTATTATATATTGAATGGGACAAAACATTTCATTACTAATGGTGGAATCGCGGATATAAATGTTATTATCGCCGTTACAGATAAAACTAAAGGTGCAAGGGGGATCTCAGCCTTTATCGTCGATAAAGGGACAGAAGGCTTTACTTTCGGGAAGAAAGAGGAAAAACTGGGTATAAGATGCTCCCCAACTCGAGAACTAATTTTTCAGGATTGTAGAATCCATAAAAGCCAGCTTCTTGGTGGAATAGAAGGGATAGGTTTTATTGCAACAATGAGAACTTTCGATTACTCCAGACCTGGAGTTGCTGCGCAAGCCGTTGGGATAGCCCAGGGAGCCATGGAACTTGCGATATCATATGCACATAAAAGGGTTCAGTTCAATCAAAAAATCACAAATTTTCAGGGTATCCAGTGGATGATCGCAGATATGGGGACCAAAATTGAAGCAGCAAGAGCTCTAGTATATGCTTCGGCTAAAGCAGCGGATGCCGGTCAGAAAAATATTGGTCCTGCTTCTGCGGCCGCTAAATATTTTGCATCCGATGTCGCTATGGAAGTAACTACCGATGCTTTACAGATTTTCGGAGGTTATGGTTATATAAAAGAATATCCCATAGAAAAATTCATGCGAGATGCCAAAATTACTCAAATTTATGAAGGAACCAACCAGATTCAAAGAAGCATTGTGGCTCTTGCTTTAATCAAGGAGTTTGGAAAATGAGAATAGCAGTTTGCATTAAACAAGTTCCAAATACTACCGAGGTAAAGATTAACCCCAAGACCAATACATTGATTAGAGATGGTGTTGAATCTATAATTAATCCATTCGATATGTATGCAATCGAGGAAGCTATTAGAATAAAAGAAAAATTAAATGCACAGACTTTTGTTATAACTATGGGTCCTAATCAGGCTCAAGAAGCCTTAAAAGAAGCTATCTCGATGGGTATAGATAATCCTGTTCTTGTTTCTGATAGAGCATTTGCAGGATCAGATACCTGGGCAACAAGCCTTGTACTAGCCAAAACTATTGAAAAAATAGGGGATATAGATTTGATAATATGTGGTAAACAGGCTTCGGATGGAGATACTGCTCAGGTTGGACCAGGTATTGCCGCTCATCTTAATATACCCCAAGCCACATATGTTAATCATATTAGGCAGATTAACCTTGAGGAAAATTGGATAGAGGTTTCAAGATTGCTTGAAAATGGATTTGAGATTGTCAGGGTAAAACTCCCAGCACTAATTACCGTTGTTAAAGAGATAAATGAACCAAGAACACCCTCATTAAAGGGTAAAATCAGAGCTAAAAATATTCAAATTACTACAATTACCAACAAAGAGCTAAGTTTACCAGAAGATAGAATAGGATTAAATGGGTCTCCAACCCAGGTTGTTGAAATCTTTACACCTGCTCATAAAGTTGGAGGGAAAATATTTACGGGTGAACCAGATGAAGTTGTAGATAAATTCATAGAAGAAATTAAGGATTTATTATGAGTGGAATCAAAATTGATAGAGAAAAATGTATAGGTTGTTCTGCTTGTGTAGGAGTTTGTCCGGTTAATGCAATTTCAATGGTTGATGGCAAAGCTTTAATTGATCTTGCAAAATGTACTTTATGTATGTCATGTGTATCAAGTTGCCCTGTAAATGCAATCGAAGTTGTAAGGCAAAAGATTGTTAGAGATCTTGATATAAACTCATTTAAAGGTGTTTGGGTCTTTGCAGAAACACAAGAAGATGATATTGCATCGATAACATATGAATTATTGGGCAAAGCGAGAACTCTAGCAGATGATTTGAATACATATGTTGGCGCAGTTTTATTGGGAAATGATATTTTAAATCTTTCTCAAAAACTCATAGAAAGAGGAGCAGACAAGGTTTTTGTCGTCAATAACCCTGCTCTCAAACATTTTATAGCCGAAACATATGCAAACACTATTATTAACCTCATAAAAAAGCATAAACCAGAAATTTTACTTGCTGGTGCAACCACCTTAGGTAGAAGCCTTGTTTCCAGAATCGCTATTGGCGCTTATGCTGGTCTGACAGCAGATTGCACTGGATTGGATATAGATAAAGAAAGGAAGATATTGATTCAGACAAGACCTGCTTTTGGTGGAAACATCATGGCAAGGATAATTTCTCCCAATTTTAGACCACAAATGGCCACAGTAAGACATAAGGTAATGCCAGAAGCTCAAGCTGATCCCTCAAGAAAAGGACAGATAATAGAAGAAGACTTTGATAATAGCCTTATTGACCAGAGAGTTAAATTCATAGATTTTATTAAAGAACAAACGAGTAAAGTAAATCTTGCCGAGGCTAATATTATAGTTTCTGGCGGAAGAGGATTAAAAGCACCAGAAAACTTTAAATTGCTTACTGAACTTGCCGATGTTCTTGGTGGAGCAATTGGATCTTCTCGTGCATGCGTTGATGCTGGATGGATTCCATATTCCCATCAGGTTGGACAAACCGGAAGAACGGTAAATCCTAAAATTTATATAGCATGTGGAATTTCGGGACAGATCCAGCATCTTGTAGGGATGCAATCCAGTAAGATTATAATTGCAATTAATTCTGATCCGAATGCGCCGATATTTAAAGTCGCAGATTATGGACTTGTAGGAGATCTATTTAAAATAATCCCCTCACTTATCAGAAAACTAAAGCAGTTGAAAGGTAAATCTTAAAAATTTTATGTTTTAAATTTCTTGGAAATTTTATTTTTTAAATATCATTAAAAAGGTAAAAGATATATGTTACTGGAAGGGAAAAAAGGATTAATTTTAGGTTTGGCTAATTCCCATTCTATTGCACATTCTTGTGCAACTACTGCAAAAGAGATGGGAGCCAAGATTATAGTTTCTTACCTTGATGAAAGATTTAAAAAATGGGTAAAGCCTATATGTGAAAAACTAGATGCTAGATATTTCCCATTAAATGTTTCCGATGAAAATTCAATAGACAATTTCTTTAATGAAGTATCAAAAATCTGGGACAATATCGATTTTATAGTTCATGCTATAGCATTTGCTAAATCTGAAGATCTTGAAGGCAATTTTGTAGACACCAGTAAAACTGGATTTTCCATTTCCCTTGATATTTCAGCTTATTCTCTAATTGCTATAACCAAAAAGGCGCAGCCACTTTTCAAAAAAGGTGGTTCAATAATCACACTTTCTTATTATGGAGCCGAAAAGGTTGTTCCATCTTATAATGTTATGGGCGTTGCTAAATCGGCTTTAGAAGCCTCGGTAAGGTATTTGGCTAACGATCTTGGGCAGTTAAATATCAGAGTTAATGCGGTTTCCGCTGGTCCAATAAACACTTTATCGGCAAGAGGAATTTCCGGTTTTACGAAGATATTGCATCATGTTCAAAGTAAAGCTCCACTAAAAAGAAATGTTATGCCATCTGAAATTGCTAATACAGTTGCATTTCTTGCATCTGATCTTTCAAGCGGAATTACAGGAGAAACAATATATGTCGACTGTGGTTACAATATTATGGGAGTTTAGTGATTTAATTTCTTATCTTTTCGATTTTTTTCTATTGATTTTATTTGCTTTTTTTATTCTATTTTCTTTATTTTTAATCATTTTAATTGTTTATAAAATATTTAGTTTTTATTTTGGTCTTAAATTTAAACCAAGAAAATTTGAATTTAAAAAAGGTCTTTATATCCTCGGACATAGGGGTATTCCGGTATTAGCGCATGAAAATAGCCTTGCATCCTTTGAATTAATCAAAAAATTTGATATAGATGGAACAGAATTTGATGTTAATATCAGTACAGATAAAGAACTATTTGTTTATCATGACTATAGTCTCTTTAGATTATTTGGTATAAATAAAGAATTAACAACTTTAACTTCAGAGCAGATAAATAAAATTAAAATCACACCTTTTCCCAAGATTAATGATTATTTAGAAAATAAACTTCAGGAAAATGATTCTAATGAAGAAGAATATAATTCTATCCCCACTCTCAAGATGGCATTCGAAAAATTAAAAGATTGTAGACTGATAAATCTTGAAATTAAATCAAATTCATTAAAAAATCTTGGGCTTGAGAAGAAAGTAGCCGATCTTATAAAGGATTATGGTCTTGTTAAAAATATAGTCATAAGTTCATTCGATCCATTTTCTCTTTATAGATTTTCAAAATATTTACCAGATGTTCCAAGAGGCCTTTTAATATCGAAAGGTGGTCTACCAATTTATTTAAAAAAATTATGGTTTTTAAATTTTTCGAAAGCGGATTTTATCCATTTCGAAGCTCCATTTATTGGGACAAAATTAGTTAAGAAACTTTCGAAGAAAGGCTACCAAATAGTTTTCTGGGGAATAAATTCCGTTCAACTTTTTAATAGGGCTTTAAAAGAAAAACCAATATTTATCATTTCAGATATTCCACATATATTGAAAAAATATTACGAATCGAACTCTTAAATATCTTATTTAAACTTTTATTTTATTGTTGCAAAATGTTTTAATTGTAATAAAAATTTTATAAGGAGGCATTTTTTGATGAAAACTTTCAATAAAGGTGTCCATCCAGATTATAATAAAGAATTAACTAGTGGTATCGCAATCGAAAGAATTCCTTTAAGTCCAAAACTTATAATTCCTGTTTTGCAACATCTAGGTTCCCCTTCTGAAGTTATAGTTAAAAAGGGGGATGATGTATCTATTGGTCAACTTATCGCTAAAAGTTCGGGTTTTGTCTCTGCAAATATTCACAGCCCGGTCTTTGGTAAAATTTCGAAGATAAGCTCAAAACCAATTGTTGGTGGTAGGATGGCTAATCATATTGAAATAGATGTTGATATTGAAAAAACATCTAACTTCAAATGGGAAGAACAGAAAATAGATTTAAATAATTTAACTTCAGAAGAAATTCTTAACAAGATTAAAGAAGCCGGGATTGTTGGTCTTGGTGGCGCAACATTTCCGACCCACATAAAATACACTCCACCGAAGGATAAAGAAATAGATACCTTAATTGTCAATGGAGCAGAATGTGAACCCTTCCTTACATGCGATCATAGATTGATGGTTGAAAAAACAGATGGAATACTAAAAGGGGTGGAAATTGCTGCTAAAACAATGAATTTAAAATCCATATTTATAGGCATTGAAGAAAATAAACCAGATGCTTTGCAGGCATTTAATGAAAGGATAAAAAATTATAAACTTCCAATAGAGGTTGTTCCATTAAAGACCAAATACCCACAGGGTGCAGAAAAGATGCTTATACATGCTATAACCAAAAGAGTTGTCCCTTCCGGGAAACTGCCTTTAGATGTAGCCGTTGTTGTTTCAAATGTTGGGACACTTTATGCTATATATGAAGCAATCTTTTTTGGCAAACCCTTGATTGAAAGAGTTCTTACCATAAGTGGAGATCTTGTAAAAAAGGGTGGTAATTTTGTGGTACCAATAGGCACCCCCGTAGAATATCTTCTTTCCTATGCAGAAATAGATCTTAACAACACATATAAAGTTATTTTTGGTGGACCTATGATGGGTGTAGCTATTCCTTCTCTAGACTATTCGGTCACAAAAGGGACTTCAGGAATTTTATTTTTATCCAAAAAACTTACTCAAGTAGATGAAGAAAGTCCATGTATCAAATGTGGAAGTTGTATAAAAGCATGCCCTATGAATCTTATGCCTAATAATTTAGCCGCTTATTCTAAAGCAAAAAAATGGGATATTGTAAAACAGAGCAATCTATATGATTGTATGGAATGCGGAAGCTGTGCTTATGTTTGCCCAGCTAAAATAGATATTGTTGCATGGATTAGATATGCTAAAAACTATATAAAATCTAAGAACTTATAGATTTTTTCTATATTTTTATGGAGGTTAATAATGGATCTTAAAAAAGAGGGCTTTATTCTATCATCTTCGCCTCATATAAGAAATAAAGCATCTACAAGAAAAATAATGTTTCTTGTTATAATTACATTGATACCTACTATCATTATTTCTGTTTTATATTTTGGTTTATCGACACTTGTCCTTTATCTTAGCGCAATATTAACCTGTGTTATAACCGAAGCGCTTATTAAAATAATAAGAAAACAAAAACCTACATCCATATTTGATGGTTCTGCAATTGTTACTGCAATTCTACTTGTTATGACACTTCCACCATCAATTGGCTGGCAAAAAGTTGCACTTGCTTCATTTATTGCTATAGCCGTTGCAAAAGAACTTTTTGGAGGTCTGGGGCAAAATATATTCAACCCGGCTCTTGTTGGTCGTGCCTTTCTTGCAGCAGCTTATCCAGTAAGCATTACAACATTTACTAAACCAAACATTATTTTTAGCTTTTTACCAGATTCTGTAACAAAGGCGACACCTTTAGCTGCTGCCAAATTCGATAAGATTTTCACAGATGTATCGCCCTTATTTTTTGGGCAGGTTGGTGGTTGTATAGGAGAAACTTCAAGCCTTACAATTATTCTTGGTGGACTTATCTTACTTTTATTTGGAATTATCAATTGGCGTTTAGTCTTTTCATACCTTGGAACTGTCGCTTTAATGACAACGGTTTTCTGGTTAATCAATCCAGATGTTTATGCTTCGCCTTTATTCCATCTTTTTTCTGGTGGATTAATCCTTGGTTCTTTCTATATGGCAACCGATATGGTTACTTCACCTGTAACAAATGTAGGTAATTTTATATTTGGTATCGGAGCAGGCTTATTGGTAGTTCTAATAAGACTTTTTGGTGGATATCCAGAAGGTGTAATGTATTCAATCCTTTTTATGAACGCTTGTACACCTTTAATAAATAGATTTACCAGAACAAAGGTCTTTGGTACTTAGTTTTTCTTATAGGAGAAAATGCTATGAATAATTCGACAAAGATGATAATCGCATTAACAATTGTATCTTTGATTGCTGGTTTTACTCTTTCTTTTGCATATGAATTTTTTAAGGATCGCATTGCTGACAACGCCGTAAAAGCCTTAAATCAGAGTCTCAATGAAGTTGTCCCAAATGCAATCTCCAAAGAAGAGATATATTCAACTAATGAAATGATAATATATAAAGTATATGATAAGGATTTAAATCAACAGGATAAGAATCTTCTTGGTTATGCTATTGTCACATATGCTAGTGGTTACCAGGGTTCAATCAAAATTCTGGTTTCTGTTAATACTGATTTCACAAAGATTATAACATTTAGAGTTTTAGAGCATTCTGAGACTCCAGGACTTGGAGGGAATATCATAAATAAGGATTTCATATCTCAATATGAAGGTCTTTCTACAGAAAAAAATATAATTGTTTTGAAAGGTCCGGCAAATAAGGAAAACAATGAAATATCGGCAATCTCTGGTGCAACAATTTCTTCTAAAGCCGTCACAAAAGCATTAAATGAGACTTTTATTAAGGCAAAATCTATAGTTATGCAAAACAAATAAAAGGATTATTAAAAAGATAATTATTAATAGGTTTTAATGGATAAGATATCATCAATTGATTTAATTAGTGGAGGCAGACAAAATGAGTAAAAAACCTGCTATATATCATTTTTTAAAAGGATTATGGGATGAAAATCCAGTTTTAGTCCAGATACTTGGAACCTGCCCTACTCTTGCTGTTAGTTCATCGGTAGTTAATGGCATAGGTATGGGTCTCGCAACAGCATTTGTTCTTGTTTTTTCATCTGTCATCATTTCTATGCTTAGGAAATCAATACCTAATGAGGTTAGAATCGGCGTTTTTACCGTGATTATTGCAACTTTTGTCACTTTGGCTGATCTGTTTTTAAAAGCTTTTTTCCCCGACCTTTCAAAGGCTTTAGGACCTTTTGTTCCTCTTATAGTTGTAAACTGCATTATCTTAGGTAGAATCGAGGCATTTTCATCTAAAAATTCCGTTGGACTTTCATTTTTAGATGCGCTTGGAAATGGTCTTGGCTTTACATTGATGTTGATAGTTATGGGTACTGTAAGAGAACTTTTAGGTAAAGGTACATGGCTTGGTATACCTGTTCTTCTTTCGTTTTATAAGCCTATGCTCGTAATGATACTGCCAACAGGTGCTTTTTTTACATATGGTACACTAATGGCAATTTCAAATGCTTTAAAAAAGGCAAAATAAATTTGATTGAATCTAAAATATAGTATTAATTTTATAGGATTAAATAATTAATTAAATTAAAATTATTAAATTTCTAAGGAGAAAAAAATGAGATTGCTCCTTTTATTTATAGCATCGATAATAGTTAATAACTTTATTCTATCCTACTTTCTTGGTATATGCCCTTTTATTGGTGTTTCAAAAAGGTTAGATTCCGCAGTACCAATGGGTTTTGCAGTAACATTTGTTATGACACTCACAGCAGTAATAACATGGATCATAAATCAATTAATTTTACTAAAACTTAATATGCCTTATCTTCAGTATGCAGCATTCATACTTGTAATAGCGAGCATTGTTCAATTTGTCGAAATGTTTTTAAAAAAATTCATACCTTCCCTATACAAGGCATTTGGGATATATTTACCTCTTATAACTACAAACTGTGCTATACTTGGCCTTGCATTATTAGAAGCCCTTAAAAATTATGGCTTCCTTGAATCAATAGTTTTTGGCATTGGTTCTGGTCTCGGATATACACTCGCCATGGCTATTATGGCTGGTATTCGCGAACAACTCGAACTTTCAAATATCCCAAAGCCATTTGAAAATGCTGCAATAACTCTTATTACGGCAGGTATTTTAGCACTTGCTTTCATGGGTTTCTCTGGAATGATTGCTTTATAATAGTTTTATTTTAAAGGAGATTTAAATGACTATCCTTTTATCCACTATATTAATGGGATCTGTAGGTCTAATATTCTCTATATTTTTAGTATTTGCAAATAAAAAATTTCATGTTGAAGTTGATGAAAGAATTGCAATACTTGAGGAAGCTTTACCCGGAGCAAATTGTGGTGGTTGTGGTTTTGCTTCTTGTAGCAATTACGCCGAAGCAATTGTCACAAAAGGTGAAAAACTAAATAAATGTGTGGTAGCAGATAATGATACTCTTGAAAAAATCAGTCAGATAATGGGAGTTAAAATCGAAAAAGGGATCAAAAAAATAGCCGTAGTTCATTGCCGTGGTGATAGAGAATCTGCAAAATTCCCTGGTATCTATAAAGGTATAAAAGATTGCGCCGCAGCCATTTATTCTTCAGATGTTGCGAAAAGATGTAAATATGGATGTATTGGTCTTGGTTCTTGTGTCGCTGCATGTCCGTTTGATGCAATTCATATTTCTGAACATGGTATACCAATAGTTAATGCCGATAAATGTACAGGATGTGGAAATTGTGTCGAAGCATGTCCCAGAAATCTTATTGAACTTCACGATATTAACGAAAAAATCCATGTTTACTGTAAATCAAAGGATCCAGGTGCTATCTATAAAACTGTATGTACAAATGCATGTATCGGCTGCGGATTATGCGCAAAGGCTGCTGCCAACGATAATAACCCTGAGGCTATCAAGATTATTGATAATCTTGCAGTTGTAAATTATGAAAATTATAGTTTAAAACCCGAATACATTCAAAAGTGCCCCACAGGTGCTATTAATATAGAGCAGAATATTACTTTTAAAAATTAATTTTTCTATTTTTTATGGATACAATATAGATACAATTATAGATACAATTATAGATACAATTATAGATACAA
>DYJT01000017.1:24943-42702 GCA_020722965.1 Brachyspira murdochii
TATAGATACAATTATAGATACAATTATAGATACAATTATAGATACAAGATCAAAGTTAAGAAAGCTTAGGGTAGTTTTTAAATTATAAATTTAAGGACATTTTTATGAAACAATTATTCAGATCAAAAACTAATAGAATGATTGCAGGGATTTGTGGGGGTATTGGTGAAATGGTGAATATTGACCCTAATATAATAAGATTACTCGCAATTTTTGTCTCTATAATTACAGCTGTTTTACCAGCTATTATAACCTATATAATCGCGATATTCATAATCCCCGAGAAAGTTGAGTAGTAGGTTTGAATTTGAACATTTTACTGAAAATGAGAAAAATCCACCATCCCGACCTTATATAGATGTAATAACTAAGGGGCTTATACAGGCAAAGGGTTGGTCTTTAGGTGAATGTGAGCAATATATCAAGAAATTTATTTAGTTAGTAAATTTAATATCACCTTTATAGCTGTCTCAAAATCATTTAATGCTTTAATCCACCATTTCTTATTTTTGGGGAAATATGCTTTTTCATAAAACTGCTTAACTAATTTTCCACTATTAGTTAATGAAGATTTTTCATCTTTAGTTATATTTAAATTATTAAAGTAATATTGATTTTCAAGCACAAGGGCAATTACAGATTTTAATCCAGCTAATATACTGTCACCAAAAGTTCCAAATTCGAATGCAGTAGCAAATTTGATTTTAGGGTATTTTTGATAGATGTAATCAATTAAATCACCATTCATAGAATAAAAGCTATCTGTATTTGATTGGACAACATTAGTATATCTAGTCTTAATATTCTCACTCACGCTTTTGTCTGTCATCAACGAGGAATTAACTATACTCATATTATATGCTTTACCATAACCTGTATGTAAATCTATAAATATTGTGTTTTCAGCTTTTTTATCATCAAAAAGACTTTGATAAATCTTTATAAGATTTTTTGTGCTCTGTTGATATTGACTTCCCATGTAATAAACACCTTTAGGATTGGTCTTTTGCCCTTGCAAAAGAATGGATTTAAACCTGGATGAGCCTATTTTTAAAACTATTCCAAGAATATTAAACAAGGTGCAAAGATATGATAAATAAAAATTCTTTACTCTTTTATTAGGGTTTACGACACTATCTATCAAATCATATTGATCGGTTATTTTTTCAAAATCCTGTTCATAAATTAAAAAATTTCTATTTAAATCAACATTGTTTTCATTTACCCTTCGCTTATTCTCTACACCATATGGATTTGCATTAATGATAAAGGATAGTTCAAATTCTTCGATAAAATTAGTTTGCAGATTATTTTTCCCATTTTTATCTGATTCAAGTTGAGATGGAAGAATTTTTTTAATAAAATGATTTATTAGAGCAAATCCAACATACCCTTCTATCCCATGCAATCCGCTTTGTAATATAAGATGGATTTTGTTATCTCTATTTTTGCAATTTAAAACTATTATTGAATCTATTTCATTTTTTTCTACATCACTATAATATTTTTTTAAATCATTTTCCAATAGCTTTGCTTGATTAATTATATCAACATAATTATTAAAGATTTCCATATTTTCCCTTTATTATTTTTTTTAGTTCTTTTTCTATCTATAACCTATTGCCACTGCAAGACATACAAATAGTGAAGTTACGATTAAAATAATGATTTGCAGAAAAATTGCAAACTTAAACCATTTTGGATAGGAGATTGCGCTAATTGCAAGTCCTACCAATAATACTGGATTTGTTGGATATATAACATTCGAAAACCCATCCCCAAATTGAAATGCAAGAACAGCTACCTGTCTTGTTATTCCTGTTATATCAGAAAGTGGTGTCAAAATTGGCATTAATAAAAACGCCTTGGCACTAGCAGATCCAATAAAAAAATTTAAAAATAGTGTAATAGCATAAATACCAAGGGCGGTTGAGTATGAACCTGTCTTTTGCATAAGATTTGAAGAAAAATATAAAATTGTGTCTATAATATTTCCCTTTCTAATAATAAAATTTACTCCCATCGCAAGTAATATCAGGATTATGGCTGGGGCTATTCCTGTAAACCCGCTAATGGCAGTTTTTAATACTTTGCTAAATTTGATCTTTTTTATAACAGATAAACCAACTGATATGATTATGAAAATTAAAGCTATAAAAGGAAGAGAAAATTCCGATATTTCCTTTATAAAAAGAGTTAAAATAATAAATATTAGCATAACTGCCATCATTACGATGAAAAATATTATGCTTAGTTTCGTGGTAAAATCTACTTTTTTATTTTCACCTAATCCATCAAACGGATTTATCGTGTCTTGCTGATTAAAGTCACCTTTTAACTTTAAATTTTTTTTGATATGATATAAAAGGAAAGAAAGAAGTATTAAATAAATTACGGCAAAGACAACTAATCTAAATGTAAAACCAGAAAAAACAGGCAAATTTGCAAGTTTTTGAGCGACACCGATAGAAAAAGGGTTTGAAATAGCTGCAGCAAAACCAAAACCTGTCGCAAGTAAACTCATGCCTAACCCAGTTAATTCATCCCACCCAAAATTTTTACTTAATAGAATCGCCAATGGGATTAAAGGCAGCATCTCTTCGAAAATTCCGAACATTGAGCCTATAAGCATAAAAAATAAAGTAATTATTGCAACCAATGTAAATCTATTTTTTGCAAATGTTCTACAAAGCATGTCTATTATTTCATGAAGAACTTTTGTATTGTCAATAACCGCAAAAGATGTACCAATTATTAAAATGAATACAATTATCGAAATAACAAGTATATTCCCCTCGCTAAAAAGGACCTCTAACCATGCTATAAACCAATGGTATACAGCTAGAGGTTTTTCATTTGAATATGAAAATGATGAAGGAATTATATTTTCTCCATCTATTGTTTTAACTCTTTGATAATGCCCTGTAGGTATTATCTGGGTGAGAATACCTGCTAATAAGGTTAAAACAAATAATATTAAAATAGAAGAAAAAAAAGCCTTTTTACTAATGACTATAGTTGTAGAGCTTGTTTTATTTCCCATAAGTCCCCCTTTACGATATTTATTATTTGAAATAAATGATTGGTTATATACCTTTTTCAATATTTTGATACCATAAATATTTTTTTCAACAATATTTAACTTTATTTGTATTTTTTATTGCAAATTTTTATTAGGTAATATAATTCTACTAACAAAAACAATAAATAGCTTCAATTTTTTATTAATACTAAGGAGTTCTTAATGGGTTTTATTAATATTACCAGATTGTTCGAAAACCTTGTTAGTGAAATAAAAGAATATTCTGAATCTTTAAATCTTAAAAGTGAACAAATTTTAAAAGAAGTTTCCATTAAAAAAAATTATGAAATTTTATATAACCTTGTTGATGAGCATAAAAAAGTAAGTTTAATATTAAACAATTTACAAAAATTAAAACAGGAATGGGAAGAAATAAATTTAAATAAAGCTAAAAAATTTATTGATTCGGATTATCCAAGTATACAACAGGAAAAAGATGATTTTCATCGAACACCAGTAAAAATTTTCGTTATACCTTTATTGGAAAGCTTGGAAGAATTAGGTGGCAAAGCTAAAAGCGCAGAAGTAATAAAAAAAGTTCATTCAAAAATGAAAGATAAACTTACTAAAAATGATTATGAACTTTTACCAAAAAAAAGAGAAATTAGATGGGTAAATACTTTAAGATGGACAAGACAATATTTGATAAATATAAATTTATTAAAAAGTGATAGCTTTTATGGTATTTGGGAAATATCAGAAAATGGACGTGAATACTTACAGAAAAATAAAATATTGGATGAAAAAAATGAATAATTATTTGTCTTTGTATATTTTTTTTATTATTCTTGTACTTTCTATTATAATTTTTTACATAATAATTCGCAAATATAAAAAAGAATTTATAAATAATTCAAATATCACAAAATCCAGATTGGAATTTTTCTTAGATTTTTTTGAGTTTGTACCAAATTTCTTTATTTCTTTAGGAATATTAGGAACATTCCTTGGTATAACCATTGGATTAAATGGACTTGTTTTTGATACTGCTGAACATTTAAAAAATAACATCTCTAAATTACTTAGCTCAATGGAACTAGCATTTATCTCTTCTTTATTCGGAATTATATGTTCATTAATAAGCAAATGGCTGATTAATCCTTTTTACTTTAAAATTACCGATAAAATTAATCAGATTGAAGATGAACAACATTATCAATTAATAGTAAGCATAAAAAATATAAAGGAAGAAATTTCATTTTTGGGTCAAAGTTCTTTTTCAGAAGTAGCGCAAAATTTAAACAATGGAGTTTCTAACTTTGTAGAAAATCTTACTCAAAACACTTCGCCTATTATAGAAAATTTTTTAATAAATTTTAGCAAAATAAACTCTATATTAGAAAATTCGATTAAAACAATTGATGACTCTTTTTTATTAATAAGACAATATAAAGATAGTGTAGAAGATAATCAAAAAAAGCTAAAAGAACAATTTAATGAAATCACAAATTTATCGGAAAACATTAAATCTTTCACAAATGATTTACAAAATACCTTGAAATCAAATATTGAATTGATTACAAAACAGGAAAATATAGTTCAAAACTTTTACGATAAAATAGAATCTACTAATAGCATAATTGATAAATATACTATTCTAGCTGAGAAAACTACAAATTTAATTGAATCTAGTTCAAATACAATTTCTATATTATCAAATAAAGTTGATAATTTCATTGATAATCTTAATGAAATTGCAATAAACTATCCAAACATTCTTAAAAGAAATTTAAATAATTCTTTTTCTGATTTAGACAGCCATATCTCAAACATAATTTCTAGTTTTAGAACGATATCAAACAATATTAGTGAATCAATTGAGATCTTTAACTTATCTCTTCAACAATTGAAAGAACTTAAGAATAATTTAATTTCTGAAAGTCAATTAGAAGAAAAGCAATTAGAAAAGGAAGGTGAATGAAAAAAAGAAGAAAAAGTAATTTCAACCCATGGGTATCATACTCTGATATATACTCGGCTCTTTTACTAACATTTGTTCTTATATCTATCTTTTTTTTATTAAAAGACATGATAGAATTAAACACTAAGGCTGAAGAATTAGAAAAAATTGCGGGTATTAAAAAAAGTATAGTCGAAGAACTTATTAATACATTCAAAAATCTTCAAATAGAAATTACAATAGATAATACTACAGGTTCTATTGTTTTAAGTAATGATATTTTATTTGGATTCAATGATTTTCAATTGACCGATAAAGGTAAAGATATAATAAAAAATGCAATACCTGTATATATAGATATTATTTTATCCTCCAAAAATATAGATTTTATTTCCAATATTATAATAGAAGGGAATACTGATCCAATAGGTGATTATCTGTATAACATGGATCTTTCCTTACGAAGAGCATATTCTGTAGCTTTATATTTAAAAGACATTCAAAATATTATCCCAAATAAGAATAAATTTTTTAAATTACTCTCTTGCTCAGGAAGGGGATTTTCTAATCCTGTACTTAAAAAAGATAAAACTATTGATTATACAAAATCAAGAAGGGTTGAAATCAAGTTTAATATAAAAGATCAAGAAATGATAGAAAAGCTTTTTGGGATTTTAAAGACAAATGATTAGTTCGAAGTTTTTTTATTTTAATTTCAAAAATACTAAAAATATTTGTTATTCAATCTATTTTAAATATAAAGGTAATTCTGAAAAAGATAAAAATTTACTTATCAATTTATTAAGTAACGAACAACAAGAGTTATTTGATTTAATCAAAGAAAATAAAAACATTATTAAATACTTAATTGATATATATTGTTCTACTAATGAGATAGATTTCAAATTATTGGATGATTTTTTAAAAAAACTTTTAGAAAATAATTTATATCAAAGAAAACTTATAATTTATCATTCATTAAAAATATTTCAAAATTCATATTTTCATAATAATAATTCTAAAAATCTAATCCTTAGTTTTACAAAAAATAAACTATTTTTCGAAAATTATTTTAATTTAATTAAAAATAATTTTGAAAAAGATTTAAACAACCTTTATTTTATTAACGACAATATCATTAAAAAATACTTTATAATCGGAAATACCGCACTTTACGATTTTATAATCCGATATAAATTTTTTCTTAATCCTAATTCTAAAATTAACAAAGACAATTATGAAGAGTTTTTTAAAACCAATATTAATCCTAATCTATTATATATTAAGCAGTATGAAAAGTTAATGTTTAACTTAATTAAAATCTTTTCTAAATCTTTAGATTACGAAAAATATATCGAAAGTCTTCTTGCAACAAATTTCTATATAAATGATATCATTAATTTTAATTCTCATGTAACTAATTCCGAACTATCAAATGATGTAAAAACATTTATTAAAAAATATTTAGATTCTGGATATATAATAAAATTCTTCGGTGAAAATAATGAAAGAACGAATTTTTGGAAAAACTACAAGGAGAAAATAAGTAATGTTGAGATAATTAACTTTAATTCTTCACTAAAAGCCTATATTATTTATTTAAAAGATATAGTTGCGGTTGAATTCTATCCGGTTGGTTCATTACTCTTCTACAAAACTTCAAATATTTATATACTAAAAAAAAGACCTATTATTTTCCCTGAACAATTAAGAGTTAAAAACTTGACTATTAAAACAATTCGACATTCAGGTTATTGGCAATATAATGTAGAATATTTTTTAAGTAAATCTGGAATTTAATGTTATGAAAACCAAGATTGATAACAATGCATTAACTCTCAAATGTGAAAATAAAAATGATCTATCTTTAATTTATACATTAAGAAAATATGACCTAATTTCAGATGTTAGCTCAAAAGTTTATCAAATTTCGTATAATAATCTAAAATTTCTATATTCTGAAGATGAAGGTGAAATACTAAATTCTTTAAATATTATCTATCCTTTGATATATAACAAATTAAAGTTCTTTTTAAAATCTATAATTGAATTGAATTTTAACAATTTAATAATCTATTATGATAATGAGGAAGTCGATTTTACTAAAAGTAATTACTTCTGGGTAGTAAAGGATAAAAAACAAGAACCATATTTAATATTCATAGACAACATTTTAGAACAGATTATTTACATAGTTAACGATAATACTATTAAATATGAATTAAAGATAACAAGATTATTACAACTTTCAGAAAAATACAAATTCGAAATCAAAGGCTTTCAAGAATATCATTTAATTAAAAACCCTTATATGGAAACAATAGATAACGAAGGCAATCTAGAACTCAATTTCAATCTTTATGGCATTAAAAATAGAGAAATCGACAGTCTAATAAAAAATGGATATTGTTCAAAGGAAGGATCAAATGATACTATCTATTTTTTAGAAGAAGAAATAAAAAAGGATTTTGAATCTATTAATGAATTTAAAGATCCAAAAAAACCAGGATATAAAATTATTATAAATCAAAATAATTATAATAAATTTATTGAGAAAATGAACTTTGAATTAAGTGAAAAGTTTTACGAAATAATTTCAGATAGATTAGAAAACGTGATTTATACAATTAAAAGACCTCGTAGAGAAATATTTCCTAGTGGCTTAAGTTATCTAGTTTATCTTGATAAAAGTATTTTTAATTTTATAAAAACCGAAAAAGCTGATGATAATATATTAAGTTTATTGAATAATGAAATTATAGAAGCTATAAGTAAAAACATTAAGATTATATATTTTAACCATACATATTATGATATTTCTGAAATAGTAGAAGAATTCAAAAATAAAGATAAAAAAGAAAATACTTCTTTGCAGGTAGTTATAAAATCAAATGAAGATAAAATAGATATTGCCTCATATAAAATAAAATCGGAAAATTTAAAAGATGATGAAATTTTATTTGAAAATTTTATTTCTAAATTAGAATACATTTTATATCCTCATCAGATTGAAGGGGTTAAAAAGATTATTAATGCTAAAAAATTAGGCTATTCTGGATTTTTATTAGCCGATGATATGGGTTTAGGTAAAACCTTACAAGTACTTACATATATTAAATTTTATTTGAATAATTATCTTAAAGCTAAAATTCTTATAGTATCTCCTTTAACTCTAATAGAAAATTGGCGAAAAGAAATTAACAAATATTACCCAGATTTAAATCAATATATTGTAAATGATATTAATTTATTACAAACAAAAGATATAGCAATTTTTATAATAAATTATGATTCAATTATAACCTCCTATTCATTTGTCAAAATTAAATATGATTTAATAATTTCAGATGAAATACAGAGGATTAAAACTTATACTACCAAAACTTCTCGGTTTATGAAATGTTTAAATGCCACTTTCAAAATTGGCATTACAGCAACTCCCATTGAAAACAATATTATCGAATTCTGGAATATATTTGATTTTCTATTGCCTGGTTACTTAAATAGTAAAAAAAATTTTAAAGAAAGATATTTAATCATAAATCAAAATCCTGAATCTGAAATGTCTAAACAAAGAGCAGAAGAATTAATGGATAAGATAAAAGATGTATTTTTAAGAAGAGAAAAAGATAATTTAAATTTCTTAAAATTACCTGCTAAATATGATAAATTTGTTAAAGTGATTCTCAGCAATGAACATGCAGAATCTTATATTGCTACTTATCATAATTTAATTAAACAAAAGCCAAAACTTCCATCCATTTTACCTATTGTTCAAACTTTGTTACAAGTTTGCGATTATCCTCAGAATAAAATTATTTATAAGACTGAAGATTATAAAAAAATATCATCAAAATTAAACTCTTTACTTGATATTTTAAATGAAATTAAAAGTAAAAAAGAAAAGGCAATTGTTTTTACCAGATTTATAAAAACTCAGGTTTATTTAAAAGAAATCTTAAAAGAATATAATATTAATTCAGAAATTATTTCTGGAAATGTTGATCCACTTCATAGAGCGAATATTATAGATAATTTTAGTAACACCGACGAATATGATGTACTTATTATTAATCCCAAAATAGGTGGAATTGGTCTAAACTTGATAGCAGCAAATAATGTAATTCATTACACATTAGAATGGAATTATGCTGTTTTAAGTCAGGCTACAGATAGAGCTTATAGAATAGGGCAAACAAAAGAAGTATTTAATTATGTTCTATATTCAACATTTACCTATGAAAATTATAATAAAATTAATGATAACAATAATCTTTCTGATTCCAGTACTAACAATAATTCATTATTATTATTTATGAAAGATGGAATAATCAAAACTGTAGAAGAATATTTGGTTGAACTTATTAATAAAAAGAAAAAAATAACCAATTTCTTGATAAATAAATTTGTAGAGAAAAGAGATCTTCAATATGTTGAGGGTATTTTAATACAAGATAAATATTAAATAATCTAGCTAAAGATATATTGTTTATAATACAACTATAAATACTCAAGTATCTCTTGTGCATGACCTTGTGGAGTAACATTAGAAAATATTTTTATAATCTTACCATTTTCATCTATTATGTATGTCTTTCTTAAAGTACCAAAATACTTTTTACCATACATGCTTTTTTCACCCCATGCATCATATTTTTTTATTATATCTGCATTTTCATCTGATAAAAGGATAAATGGAAGATTATATTTAAGTTTAAATTTTTGGTGAGATTTAGCATTGTCTTTTGATATTCCAATAACTACAGCTCCTTTATCTGTAATCTCACTATAATTATCTCTAAAACCACATGCCTCTTTTGTGCAACCAGGAGTATTATCTTTGGGGTAAAAATAAAGTATAATTTTTTTACCTGCAAAGTGTTTTAAGGAGTATAGATTACCCGATTCATCAGGTAAAGTAAAATCAGGGGCTATATCGTTTTCTTTAATAAGATTTGCCATTTTTCTCCCCTTTTAATTCTAGCTCGATTTAAATTTTACAATTTAACCTTTATATTAATATATAATTAAAAATCATTAAAGTAAATAAAAAAAGATTATTTAATTACATTTTTTCTATGATTTAAAAAAAGAAGAAGAGAACCGATAAGGCTGATTAGAAATACGATTATCCAGATCGATAATATTGTAAAATTTTTCTGATAAAACCCCGAAAACAATGGACCTAAAACAAAACCACTTCCACTTAGAATTTGGAAAGCGCTATTTACCTGCCCCCTAATATTAATAGGGCTTCTATTCGCTACAAAGACATTTTGATGTGTTACCTGAATTATTTCACCAATACTCCATAATATAGTTATTACTATCAATAATGGGAAAATTTTAAATATTGAATATAATCCAAATCCCACGGCATAAAAAAGACCAGCAATACCTACCATTAGAAATGGTGATTTTTTCTTTGTCATTATTGAAATAATAGAGGTCAATAAAATTACGGTTATCGCATTTGTAGATTGCAGAATTCCATAATATTTTGGACCTTTATCATTAAAAATCTTCGTTAAAAAAATAGGAAGGGTAAAACCAGCCTGAGAATATGCAAAAGCAAAGAATATATTTGCGATAATAAAAACTATAAAGAGTTTATCATGTAATATAAAATGCAAAACCGAATTTAATCTATCTTTTTGTTCAGAATTTTCTCCAGCATCATTATTATATTTAACAATTTCTTTTGGCTTTGTTTCCTTTATAGTTAATAATATTATAAAACCAAACAAGCTAAACAGTGAATTACCTAAAAATATTAAGGATGTATATTTTTCAAATAAAAAACCGGCTATAAGTGGTCCAAAAGCGAAACCTAAATTATTAGCAAGGTATGTTAAAGAAAAAGCTTCTGTTCTATCGTTTGGGTTTGTGACATCAGTTATAATTGTCGAGATAGGGACAGTAGTCATAGACAAAAATAAATTTGATACTATAAGCAATATCGCAATAATTTTACCTTTTAAAATTTCAAAATGGAAAACTATAAAAACAAAAAGGATTATTAAAATGTAGATTAAAAAGGAGAATAAAAGTATAAATCTTCTTCCAATCTTGTCGGAAATTCTACCGGAAATTAATGCAGAAGGCACAAACATCAAACCCAGGACAATATAATATATCGATGCTATCTGGGGAGAAATGCTTAACTTTTTAACCAATAGTAAAGTCATAAAAGGGAATATAAAATTTCCCATCGCTAAAATGAATCTAACAATAGCAATTTTATATACCACATTTGAGAGATATTTATATGCACTGAATAAATTTTTCATATAAAAAATTAATCATAAATAAATTTTTTAGCATATTAAAATTTGATTTTTTCTTTTATTTATGTTACTTATAAATTGTTGGTTTAAGCTCATTATTAAAAAATGGAGGGAATATGGCATATTTTGAATGGAATGATTCGATGTCTGTTGGATCAAATACCTTTGATGAACATCATAAGAAGTTAATTTCATATATTAATGATCTTCATGATGCCATGAAAAATGGTAAAGGAAGAGAAATTCTTGGTGAGCTTTTAAAAAGCCTATATAATTACACTGTTTTTCATTTTTCAAAGGAAGAAGAAAAACTTACAGCTATTAAATATCCTCAGTTAGAGGAACAAAAAAAGCAACATAAATTTTTTGTAGACAAAATCAAAGAATATGATGAAAAAATCAAGAATCAAGAATTACTGGTTTCGATAGAAATCCTTGATTTTCTTAGCAATTGGTTAAAAAATCATATACTTAAAATAGATATGGAATATAAAAAATTTATGAATTAAACTTTTAAAAATCAAGCAATCTCTTTTCTCCATTTAACTGCTTTATCCTGGTAATATCCTGTGATACTTCTAGTGTTCCCAAATATTTACCTTTTTCATCTCTAATTGCAAAATAGCTTATGTAAATCATTTTACCATTCAGGTTAATCCAGAAATCAACCTTATCTTTTTCCCCTTTTTTGAATGAATCAAGAATTTTTAAAACTTTATCAACACTTTTTGGAGGATGGCAGTTCTGCACCTCTCTTCCTATAACTGCTGGACTTCTTGGGAAAATTCTATCCTTGTTGTTTGAATAAAAAGCGACTTTATCATTTTCATCTACGAAAGATATATCTATTGGTAGATTCACTAAGATATATTTCAATTGTTCACGATTTAAAAGACCTGTATCCAGTTTTATTTTTTCATCTTCAGGTTTTAAATTTAACGATTTTGAAATCTGCATATTGCTCTTTGTTTCGCCTTTTTTAATTCTTAATTTCTTTATCGCATAAGCATCCCAAAGACTCCCCGGTATAATCCAGCTATAACCGATATGAGATTCACCATTTTTAATTTCGAACCATTCTACATCTGTTAATCTTTTTAGCGCGATTGGGAATAATATCTTCTCTTCTTTGAAGATCATCGATTTCATATCGGCAGCAAGTTTTTTAACAAGAGAATACAATTTATTAAAATCAATATTAAGATTTGCCTCATTTGAAATAAGGTTTGAAATTTCTTTAATTTGTGATCGAATCTCATCATCTTTGTGCCACATTACTTTCGAAGGACCTGTAAAACCCTTTTTCTCAAGATATGGAAACAGTTGATTTTCCTTTCTCAAATAATGATTTTCTATTTTAATCAAAGATTCATAGATATTTTTAAATTCCAAAAACACCTGTCCATTCTTTAGCCCTTGTTTTTTTAATCTTGAAACAAAAACCATGATATTTTGCAATATTTTCTTTAATTGCCTATTTTCCAATATAAAAGTGTTTATAGGATGCCCTGGTAATTTTTTAGCAGAAATTTTCTTTTTTAAAGATGATTCAAAGACAGAGACATGGAGATCGCAGAGATTTTGTATCCTTTCAATTGGATAACCTTCCTTAATAAGTTGTTGCTCCATTTCTGCAATTTCATTTGAATCTGTATCTTTCAATAATCTTGAAAACTCTTTTTTTGCCTTTTCGAAATCATTTTCTTCGTCGGCTTTTTTTAGGATATCTTTCATTATCTGCAATTTTTCATCTTTTGTAATATTTTTTTTCATAAATACCTTCCCTATTTTGTTCTTTATTATTATCTTAGTTATTATTTAGCTATTATTTTTGAGATATTAACTTTGTTATCTTAAAACTATTTAATCTATCAGAATCTTTAAATCAGATTCCACATCCTTTATTGTCGAAAGACCAAATTTGTCTATAATGAACTTAGCTATTTCAGGTGACAAAAAGGCTGGTAGTGTAGGTCCTACATGAATATTTTTAAATCCAAGATAAAGTAATGACAGTAAAACAAGAACCGCTTTTTGTTCATACCAGGCTATATTAAAAGCAACAGGTAGATCATTTACATCAGCAAGATTAAATATCTCTTTAAGTTTAAGAGCAATTAAGGCTATTGAATAAGAGTTGTTACATTGACCTGCATCCAAAACTCGTGGTATTCCATCTATATCTTTTAAATCCAGTTTGTTATATCTATATTTAGCGCAACCAGCCGTCAAAATTACTGTATCCTTTGGCAAAGCCTTAGCAAAATCTTCATAATATTTTCTTGATGGCATTCTTCCATCACAACCAGCCATTACAACAAACTTTCTAATCTTCCCACTTTTAATAGCATCGACAATTTTATCTTTTAAACTTTCTACAACAGTATGGCTAAACCCACCTATTATCTGTCCTTTTTCAATTTCAGTTGGTGCAGGACATTTTATTGCCATTTCAATGAGTTCGGAAAAATCTTTATAGCCATTTTCATCTTCTTTTATATGTTTTACTCCTTCAAATCCCACGACCCCTGTAGTCCATAATCTATCTTTATAGCTTTCTGAAGGTGGCACAAGGCAGTTGGTTGTTAAGAGTATTGGACCATTAAACTTTTCAAATTCTTCTTTCTGCTTCCACCAAGCATTTCCATAATTTCCAATAAAATGTTTATACTTTTTAAAAGCAGGATAGAAGTGAGCTGGTAGCATTTCACCATGAGTATATATATCAACCCCTTTACCTTCACTCTGGATTAAAAGCATTTCAAGATCTTTTAAGTCATGGCCGGAAATAAGTATCCCTGGATTCTTCTTAACCCCAATATCTACCTTAGTTATTTCCATTTGACCATAGGTTTTTGTATTTGCCTTATCGAGCAATGCCATTGTCTTAACGCCAAACTCGCCTACTTTTAAGACCATGTTTATCAGTTCATCATTCGATAATTCGCTATTTATTGTAGAAGACAAAGCCTCATGCATAAAATTTAAGATTTCCTCATCTTTTTCATCTAGGACAAATGCATGATCGGCATAAGCAGCCATACCTTTTAAACCATAAATTATCGTTGCGATAAGAGATCTTCTATTCTCATCTCTTAATGATAAAAATCCGACTTCTTTTGCCTTTGATAAATATTCTTTTTCATCTACATACCAATTTATAGCATCGATTTCAATATTTTTTTCATCAAACTTTACATTATTTGCGACAAGATTAGCTTTTAAATCTTCCCTTAGTTTAAGGGCTTCGGTTATTTTTTTTACAAACCAATTTTCATCAAAATTAGCATTTGTTATAGTTGCAAAAAGAGATTGCAACATAAGTACATCTTCTTTAATCGTATCTAACTTCAACTTTTTAGCTTTAACTACAAGATAAGAAATACCTTTAAGTGTATGGATCAATAAATCCTGTAAGTCTGAAACATTATCTGTCTTGCCACAAACCCCTTTTTTTAAATTGCAACCCTTGTTTTGCATTGTTTCCTGACATTGATAACAAAACATAAAACACCTCCCCAAAATTATTATATTAAACTAAATATTATTATACTAAATAAATTTTTATACAATTTACTTTTTATCTTATATAATTATTTTATATCATAAAATTTTATTATTTTTAAAATTGCTAAAATTATCTTTTTTTTCATAATTTTTTTATTCCACGTATGGTATTATTTTTTTTATTTTATTATATTTTTTTGGTATTTTGGTATTTTTTTACCAATTTATACCCAAAAAAATAAATTTTTTTTAAATCATTAAAATAAAAATAATAAATTAAAAAACACTATTTTCTGCGACCTGTTTTAAATTTTTATTTTCAAGGGTTTTAACTATTTTTTCAGAATATTCTCTAATATCTTTGCCAAAAATACATCTATCAAAGGCGCAATTTTTAAAAAATGGACAAAAGTCTATTTCAAATGGACCTTCAATCAACTCTATAATATTTTTCAAATTTGTTTTCTCGGCATCTATTGTTGCTACAAAACCTCCAGAAGGGCCTTTCACGGAATCTACCAGACGATTTTTGACTAAAATTTGCATTATCTTAGCCAGATGATTCTCACTTGCACCAAGAATACTGGCCATCTTCTTTGTAGTAATATGCTTATCACTATTTTTAATAAGTATTGTCAATGCATGTATTGCAAGCATACTTGCGTCTGAAAAATTTAATATTGAATTTCTCTTCATATAAGTAATATAATACCATAATACCGAATTGTCAAGTTTAAATAAATTTAAAAGATTTAAAATAGTTCAAATTTACAAAATTTATTTACTCACCATATTTTTCATTCAA
Organism: Brachyspira murdochii; assembly: GCA_020722965.1. Lineage (GTDB taxonomy): Bacteria > Spirochaetota > JAAYUW01 > JAAYUW01 > JAAYUW01 > Exilispira. The sequence goes on from DYJT01000017.1 coordinate 40,525, forward strand.
ATAATATGCTGCCCAGTTAAGATTTTCCATGCTCTCTTTGCTAATAAAGATTCTAAATCTTGCTTTAAATTTGTCTTTATCTATGTATGTGCCTATTAATTTTTTCTCATCTGAATCATCAGACAGATAAAAACCTGTTGATTTAATTGATTTTTGTTTATCATAATCTATAGCGATGCAAGTTTTAATCCAATTATTTTGTTTCCAGACCTTTTCCACGAATTCCTTAAAACCTTTTGGGTAATGATCATCTTTGAATTTTGGATTTACTCTTTCCTCAATCTTGCATTCGGGTAAATCTACATCTTTTGAACATCTTAACTCAAATGCACTTAGATATAGGTACCCGATAGGATTTAATCCTAAATAAGTTTTCCCATCAATTTCTACTTCTTCTAAAAGCAAACTCAATTTTCTATCTTCAATATTATCAAAATTAATCTGTTCCTTATCAATTATGCCATCTTCCTTAAGAAAATGAAAAATATCTGAATATTTCCCAAGAAGATCATAATCAAGGGAAATTGGAAGCGGTGTGAAATCTATTATCTCAGAAAATCTTTCATGCTTATAATAAACTGGAATATCAAGTGCTTGCCCGATTATAACAGCCAATGCTATCTGTGCCTTATAACCACCAGTTGCATCGATGGCTATATTTTCTTGATTATTACGACTTACAATTTCTATAATTTCTTTAATAAGATTCTTTAAACCATTTAACTTAAATTTTTTTGGATCTTTATCTTGAAGGTCTTTTACTACTTTCACAATTATAGCATCTTCTTTTAGTCTCAAATCTTTTCTTTCTACGAAATATTCTTTTAAAAATTTTCCTGTATTTTGGCCATCTTCTGTGTCAGAAACTAAAAAATAGATTTTTTCTAGAGAAAGCCAATTTTTAATGAGGGATTCCTGGATTGTATTTATTTCGGCACCACAGATCCTATCTAATGGATCTATCTTCTGGAAACTTTTTGCAAGTTTTTTCCAATTCTTATTTTCGAAATTTTCTTTAATCTGTTTTAACTGGGGTTTGTCTTTAAAATTTGAATCACTTATTTTCTTTAAATTCCCTTCAAAAAGACTTGTTCCAACAGTGCAGATTAGTATTTTTCTTCTTATTTTATCTTCCAATATTTTCTCCTATAATTTTTTTTATTTGTATACTTTAAAAATTTTTTATCTTTTCAATTAAATACGAAAATCGAATTTTATCATCATTTTTTTGCTTAATTTTTATAAAAAAACTTTGCAATTTTTTATCAAGCAATTTCCCGGCTAAATTTTCACCCCTTTCAATCCAGAAAATATCGGCAGTGTGAAACTTTTGTAAATATGAACAAATCCTGATATAACAATTTCTAATCTGTTCATCTAAAGGTGGTGGAATCCATTTTTTGTATTGTCTTGGTAAAACTTGCAAATCTGTGTAAATTATTATATCTACTTTAGAAAGACTAATAGACCTTTTATTTACTAACTTTATTATCTGGATAATAGTTTTTTCAATCCCAAGATATTCACTATAAGTTGAGTTTGGTGTAAATCCACAAGAAATAAATGCGTCAGAATCAATTTTTTCATCTAGTGTGCCATACATGTAATAACAACTAAAAGCCTCTTTTGTTTTTGGTATAAAGGCTGAATCAACATAAACCTTTAAATAGAATTTTTTATTTTTCATACATATAAAGATAATTTAATAATCAAATTCTTACAAATTTCCTTGCAAAAAAATTCAATACAATGTTTAACAAAATCATAATAAAATTTATATTCATATGTAAATTCTTTTGATTTGACTTATTCTTCTATTTTCTCAGTTATTATATTATATAATACTCTAAAATTCTTGGCATTGCCTCTAAAAATTTAAAGTAAACCAACTTGCTTTTATCATCATATATTGCTTGATTCTTTGGATCATATAAATAGCTAAACCAATCAATTTTTTGTTTTTGATTTTGATAACCTTTTAAATCTGGAATTATTTTGCTTAAACCTCTTACTATTGAGTCCATTTCATCATCGGATAAATAGATTTTATGAAGTTCTTCATCAATTCCAATAGCATTTTGGAAATAATGTGTTATTTCATGCATTGCTATTATTGAAAATAATATACTGAGTTAAGAAAAAAGTACAACTATTTAAGGTGTATTTCTTCTTGTAAAA
>DYJT01000018.1:0-2686 GCA_020722965.1 Brachyspira murdochii
AATGTTATTTTCAAAAAATATAAGAGAGCAAAAATATAAAATTTATGGTTTTAATTATTTTTGTTATTGTTTTGCTTTTAGCTTTAATATCTTTTATTCTAATTTTGGTTTCGCTTTATTACACATTATTTTTAATCCCATTAAAAAAAAATAGCACGAAATTTACAATAGAATATGGCTTAAATAAAAACGAATTTACCGAAAATGAATTGAAAGGGAATAGGATAGATTTTTCATTTAAAAGTAGATTTGGTTATTTAATAAAAGGGAAGATATTTATAAACAATATCAATAAGATTGTTATATTCAGTCATGGTTTAACATGGACATTATATGGTATGTATAAATACATGATACCATTTTTACAAAGAGAATATACATGCGTTTTAATAGATAGTAAAGGTCATGGTGAAAGTTCTGGTGGTTTTCCAACTTATGGGTATTATGAAAAGTATGATTTATATGATTGCTATTATGAAGTTTTAAATTTACTAAAATCAAAATATGGTGATTTTTCGGCATCGGTTGGTCTTTTTGGCGAATCAATGGGTTCGGCAATAGCTTTGCAATCTTTAACCTTATTTTCAAAAGATGATAATCTTAATTTTTGCATTGTAGAAAGCCCATTTTCAGATTTAAGAAAGCTTTGTAAATTAAAATTAAAGATATTTTTAAAAAACAGCCTTTTGGTAAATCTTGTCTTTGAAATTTCAAGGTTTTTTGTTAAAATTTTAGCGAAATTTGATATCAATAAGATTAAACCAAGTGAAGATGCAAAAAAATCAAATGTTCCAATTCTTCTATTTCATGGAGAAAAAGATAGTCTTGTCCCTTTTGAAATGAGTAAACAAATTTATGATGAAAGAAAAGATAAGATATATACTGAATTTTATATCATTAAAGATGTCGATCATACCGAAGGTTTTATGAAGGAAAGATTATTTTATATAGATAAAATTTTCGAGTTTATTGATAAGATAAATAGATAAATAGTCTTTCTTTATACTCTTTATCTTTTCTTGCATATAAGTTTATTTATAAGATAAATAGATAAATTAGGTAAAAATTTTTAATGTTGTATTTAATTTTTATTTATATATTATCAAGAAAAATATGGAGTTTGCTATGAAAGAAGAAATTTATGGCGAAGGTATACCTCAAGCCGTAGGTCCATATTCTGCAGCTATCAAAGTTGGTAATATTATTTTTACCTCTGGTCAACTTCCGATTGATCCTAAAACAAATCAACTTGTTAACGATGATGTAAAAAAAGCCACCAAGCAGATTTTTGATAACATAAAGGTTATACTTGGGAAAAATGGATTTACATTTGATGATATTGTTAAAGTTACGGTTTTTTCTTCAAGCATGAGTTATTTTGCAGAATTCAATGAATACTATTCGACACTCTTCAATAAACCATACCCTGCAAGAAGCTTTATAGAAATTTCTAAATTGCCAAAAGATGCTTTAATAGAAATAGAAGTAATTGCGGTCAAAGGGTAAAAGCAAAATATCTACAGTTATTTTGACCGCATTGATTTGAATTTTTTAAAATTTTGATTATCTTCTTTTGCCCAAAAATCTTAAAACATATAGTAAAAGGTTTATAAAATTTAAATAAAGTTCCAGTGCCGCTAAAACAGCGAATCGTGCGCTATCATTTTCCAAAGAAGCTATATTTGCTATAATTTTTAATTTTTGTGTTGAGTAAGCTATTAAAATTGTAAATATTAAAACACCAGCAGCACTAATTATCCAGTATAGCCCGGTACTTTTTAAGAATATATTGACGATAGATACAATTATTAAACCAATTAAAGCTGTCGTAAGATAACCACCAAAACTCAACAAATTTGTCTTAGTGGTAAATCCAACTAACGACATGATGAAAAACATCCCTGCTGTAATTAAAAATGCCATGACAATAGAGGATCTTGTGTATATCAGAAAAATTGATGAAAGTGTAAGACCATTTAACACCGAATACAGTAGAAAACCGAAGATAGCCGTAGTTGTTGAAAGCCTTAAAATTGAACTTGAAAGCCAGAAAACTACAACAAATTCCGCAATAATAAGTCCAAAAAACACAAGGGAAGATTTAAACAAAATAGAAATAAAACCTGTTGAAACCGTAAAATAGGCTATTAAAGCGGTCAATCCAAGAGCCAGAACCATAAAAAGATATGTTTTAGAGATAAATTTTCTTGCATAATCGTCGCTAACAGGATTAGTTGCGATTACATTTAATAGTTCCTTATCTTGATAATCTGTAAATCTATTAGCTTTTAAATTCGACATATAAATTCCTCCTGATATAATTATAATAAAATCTTTATTAATTGACAAGGGAAATTAAACCCAATTGATTTCAATGAATAATTTTGAATATTTATTTTGATTATTTGCTTTAACTAATTTAATTTATTTATTTTGATTATTATCTTGATTATTTATTTTAATTATTTACTTTAATTTATTTATATTTATTATTTAAATTTATTATTTACTTTAGCGCATTTACTTATTTATATTAACTTCTTCGTTTAATGTATCTATTTTAATTTATTTGTTTATTTATTTGCTTAAATTTATTCGCTTATTAATTTGATTTTTATTTTATATATTTAAATTTATTAGCTTTATTTTATTAGCTTTATTTTATTAGCTTTGATTTATTAGCTTT
>DYJT01000018.1:2786-41883 GCA_020722965.1 Brachyspira murdochii
TTTATTAGCTTTGATTTATTAGCTTTGATTTATTTGTTTAATTTTTTTTAAATTTATTTATTTTTATTTATTTGCTTAAATTTATTTACTTTATTTACTTATTATTTGCTATTTATTATTTGCACTTGTTTTTAAAAATAAAAGTGTTGTTATTAAAGAAGGTCAAACAGATTAAAAGCTAAGATATTTGGAGGGCAAATGTTTAATTTTCCTAAAAGAGCTGAAATTTCAGATTCTGAAACACTTAAAATTAATTCCGATGTAATTGAACTTAGAAAACAGGGCAAAGATATCATCCCTCTTGTTGCAGGAGAACCAGATTTTGAGACCCCTGATATCATAAAGAAAAAAGCTATAGAAGCAATTGAAAACAATTTTACACGTTATACGCCAACTTCTGGTATGCTTGAACTTAGAGAAAAAATTGCTCAAAAACTTAAAAAAGAGAATAATATTATCTATGATCCTTCTGAAATAGTTGTAGGATGTGGTGCGAAACAATCTTTATCTACGGCACTTATGGCTTTGACAGATAACGATGATGAAGTTATTATTCCTGCTCCATATTGGGTTTCTTATAAAGCTATGGCTGAGATTGCCGGGGCAAAACCAGTTATAGCCTATACAGATGAAAAAAATAATTTTAAGCTTACAGTTGATGATTTGAAAAAAGTCTTGACCCCTAGATCCAAAATATTAATTTTCAATTCTCCATCAAATCCAACTGGTATTGTTTATTCGGAAGATGAATTAAAAGAGATAGCGGAATTCATCATCAATAATAAATTGATTGTAATATCAGATGAAATATACGAAAAGCTGATTTATGACAATAAAAAACACATTTCTATTGCTTCATTAGGTAAAGAAATATATGACAGAACTATTGTAATAAATGGTTTTAGTAAATCTTATGCAATGACTGGTTGGAGAGTTGGTTATTCTGCTGCACCAAAAAGATTTACTGATATTTTTAAAAAAATACAGGCTAACACAGTTACCCACACTTCATCAATAAGCCAATATGCAAGTCTTGCTGCTTTTGATTTAACAGAAGAATATTATAAAAAAAATTCAGATACTTTCCAACAGAGGAGAGATTTTATAGCAAATTGGCTTGATAAAAGAGATGATATTTCATATATAAAACCAGAAGGTGCCTTTTATTTTTTTATTAAGATATCTAATCTTTTTGGTAAAAAAATAGAAAATGAAATAATCGAATCCGATAGTAGTTTTTATTCAAAATTATTGGAAAAAAAGCTTGTAGCAGTTGTTCCTGGAAGCGCTTTTGGTAATCCGAATTATATCAGAATTTCTTATTCATACTCATTGAAGAATCTTGAAAAAGCATTTAATAGGATTGGTGAATTTTTAGATGCTTGTAAATGAAAAACTTGCTTTGATTTTGATTATATTTTTAGCTTTTATTCTTCTTTTCGCTGGAACAAAGCTTTATAATATTTCCTTAAAAGATATCTTTAATACGGTATCAGTAGAAATTGTCTCTCCTTTTTATGATTTTTCTTTGACTTTTAAAGAGCAAAATATTGATAACTTTGATTCGCAGAAGCTTTATGAGATTGAACAGAAACTAAAGCTTGTGAATTCTAGTGAAAATGAGGTTTATAATATTATTTCTCGAATTTCACTTCAAAATGAATTAGCGAAATTTTTCAATAAAAGACTAAGTACAGTTTATGCTAAAAATAGTTGGGAATTAACCTATTGCGAATTAAAAGACTTGAAATTTAAAATGCCGATAGATAATGGCTTACTTGTTTATAATGAGTATTATTACCCAGGAGCCTTACGAAGATACAGAAATGGTATACATCAAGGAATAGATCTTTCTATTACAAAGGACTGGATAAAATTGCCAAGAGGTTCACCAATATATTCAATTTCAAAAGGGATTGTTGTAAAGATAACTAATTATGAATATTACAGTTACCAAAGAAATTACTTTCAATTTCTTGCAATTTGCAAGAATCAAAGACATACCGATGACAGATATCTCGATCTTTTTAGAGGGAAACAGGTTCAGATAAAATATAAGAATCTGTTGATTATCTATTGCCATCTTGATAGTTTTAATGATAAATTGAAGATAGGTTCGAAGGTTTCAAAGGGAACTTTAATTGGTTATATGGGCAATTCTGGAGTAGAGTATATGGGTTCCTCGCCTCATCTTCATCTGGAGGTTTATTTAAATAACTTCATCATTGGTGTAAATAGAGAAAGAACACCATTTGATTATGAATATAAACTTTTTTCGACTTTGTTTAACCAATAAAAATTTTATCATTTAATAATATATAAAAATAATATATAAATATTAAAAGATAAATGGAGGAATTTGTGAAATGCATTGTTCTCGCTGCCGGTAAAGGGAAAAGATTATTATCAGAGAAATTTCAACTTCCAAAAGCACTTAGAATTTTAAATAGTAAACCATTAATATCATATGTTCTTGATAATATTAGTTTTATAAATAAAAAAGATATAGTTATCGTTGTTGGCTTTATGGGGGAAAAGATAGTTGATGCAATAGGAAAAGATTTTATTTATGTCTGGCAAAAAGAGCAACTTGGAACAGGGCATGCAGTGATGATGGCTAAAGAATATTTCGATGAAAATATTAATTTAATCCTGATGGGAGACATGCCTTTTATAAAAAATTCCACACTTATAAAGTTTTTAAAATTTCATCAAGATAACTTAAATGACCTTTCCATACTTACCGTAAAAGGAAAAGAAGACTCCTCTTTTGGCAGAATAGTAAGAAAAAGCGATGGTTCGATTTTAAGAATAGTCGAAGTAAAGGATGCTAATGATGAAGAAAGAAAGATAAAAGAGTTGAATACAGGGATAATGATTTGCAATAAAAAAGTCCTTTCATTATTAGATCAATTAAAGGCTGATAATGCACAAAAAGAATATTATCTTACAGATTTAGTTAAACTTTCGATAGACAAAGGATATAAAACAAGTGCATATATGGTTGAAGATGAAATAGAATTTTTAGGTATAAATACATATGAAGATCTGGAATTAGCCGAAAAATATATAAAAAATTAATAAATAACTGACCTGGTTTTACATAATCCGCCAAAAGCAGAAATTTTTAAAAAAATATATAAAAAATTTATAAATTATTGACTTATTCATTATAATTTGTATAATTTTATTAGTAGATAAAAGATATTTTTTATTATAGATAAAAAAAGTACTTCTTTGATTTTTCATTTTATACAACTCTTAGAGGGAAGTATATGAAAGAAATATTTATTGTTGATGATCAAATGTATATTCGAAAAATGCTTCAGATGGTTCTTCAAGAAAATGGTTATTTAACAAGGGAATTTGCAAATGGGAATGAATTTCTAACATTTTTGCAAACCATGAATAAAAATGAAAAACCTATGCTTGTCCTTCTTGACATAATGATGCCAGAAATTAGTGGTTTTGAAATATTACAAAAAATGGCTTCAGAAGATAATCTTAAAGATATTCCTGTAATAATTATTTCAGCAAGGAATCAGAAAGAGGATGTTTTACAGGCTTTAAAACTTGGTGCAAAAGATTATATGGTTAAACCACCAAATGTAGAACTTTTATTGAAAAAAATTAAAACATTCGAATCATGAAACTTTTGGTTGATGTTTGTTGTGGTATATGTCTTTTAGGGGTTTTGCCTCAAATCCAGGATATGGATTATTACCTTATTTTTTCCGGTGATAATATCTGTTGCGAAGAAGAATTTGACAGAAGAAAGGATGTTTTTTTAAAGGTTTGTTCATATTACAATATCCATAATTATCTGACATTTTCATATTACCATAAAGGATATCTTGAGTATGTTAAAGGTTTTGAGAACGAGAAGGAAAGAGGCAAAAGATGCCAGCTCTGTTTTGAATATAGATTCAATAAACTTTTAAATAATTTAACAAATTTTAAATTCAATGAAAATTTTGTCGATAATAAAATATTTAATAAATCTTACGAAAATAATGATGATGAAATTATGTTTACAACTACTTTAAGTGTTTCAAGATATAAAAATTATAATCAAATATTGTTAGCTGGTAATACTGTCGCCAATAGATTTAATAACAAAATTAAATTTTTAAGTAAAAATTTTAAAAATGATCAATTATATGCAAAGGGCTATAGAATAGCGAAAGATTTAGGGCTATATAGACAAAAATTTTGTGGTTGTGAATTTTCAAAAAGGCAATAAAAAAAATTTGAAAAATTGATAAAAAAGATGAAGTCTTCTGTATATGATAAAAAGAATCAATAAAATTTTATTATTACTTCTAATTATTTCAATGCTTTTTCTTTATATTTTTGATTTTTTAAGTTGTAATAATACACAATCTGAAAAAGTTTTAAAAGAAAAAAGATTTTTATTTGATTCCTTCTTTGAAATTAGTGTTATATCAAAAAATCAAGATATTGTTAAAAATGATCTGAATCTTATTTTTACAGAGATTGAAAGATTAGGAAATGATCTTGACTGGAGAAATGAGAAAAGTTACTTATCTAGCATAGACAATAATGGCAACCTTGCTATTTCGGATCAATTCGAATATTTATTTACAAAGGTAAAATATTATTATGACTTTACAGATGGCTATTTTAATCCTTTTTTACGCAAACTGGTATTAGCCTATAACAATTTCAAAAGTGGGACTATACCACCAGATCAAAAAGAGATTGATAATATTTTATATTCAATCAAAAAAAGTAAAATCAATCTTGGTAAAATAAATGGTGAAAAAGGAAAGGTGATTTTAGCGGGAAATCTTGATTTAGGCGCTGCTATTGCCGGTTTTTTGGTAGATTATTGCTATAATTTTCTTTTATCAAAAGGATATAATGATTTTTTAATAAATGGGAGTGGCGAAATAAGGGTACATGGAAATAAATTCGGTAAAAAATGGATTATAGGAATACAATCCCCTTTTTCGAGTGAAATAATTGATGCCATCTTTCTCCCTGAAGGATATTCTATTTCAACTTCTGGAAGTTATGAGAGATATTTCATCTACGATAACAAAAAATACCATCATATATTAAATCCTTTTACTGGAAAGCCTGATTCCGATTTAATATCCGTTTCAGTAGTTTCACAAAATTCATGTCTTGAAGCAGATATTTTATCTACAGCTATTTTCTCAATGGGTTTTAAAAAAGCTATTAAATTTTGCAATGAGAAAAATATTGAATATTATTTAATCTATAAAGAAAATAATGAAACTTTAATTAAAAAATCTAACTTTTTTATTACTTCAAATTTAAAACATGGGAAATAAGGATCTATATATTATCTATCCAAATGCAAAGATAAACATCAATTTATATATAGGGGGAAAAAAGAAAACATGGTGGGGTAAATATTACCATAATATTTCAAGTTTAGTAGTTCCTATAAATATCTTTGACAGAATGGTAATTAAGCCAGGTAAATTTTCTGTGACATATAAAAAACAAGATATTTTAAATAATGAAAAACCTGAATTAATTCAAGTTGAAAATTGTATTATTAAAAGAGTACTGGAAAAATTTGAAATAAGAGAAAGGGATTTAAATTTTCAGATTACAATCGAAAAAAATATCCCTATAGCCTCAGGTCTTGGAGGTCCATCATCAGATGCGGCATTTTTTATAAAATTTTTAATTGAACAAAAATTAATTAAACATTTTAACAAAAGAGAAATCTATAAAAAATCATGTGAAATCGGAAGTGATATCCCTTTCTTTTTATATAACAAGCCAGCAGTTATATATGATTTTGGAGAAAAAATAAAAGCGGTTAAATTTTTTCCTAAGCTTTATTTCGTGATAATTCAACCATTTAAAAAAATATCTACAGAGATTATGTACAATGAATTAGACAGGTTTAGGGAAGAAAAATATAATAAAAAATTAATTAATGAAAAAATTAAAAAAAATTTTAAAAAAAATAATAAAAAATACTTGCAAAATAGCAAAAATAATGTTTCTTTTCTTAGTGAAATTGCAGATAATGATTTTGAACTAATAGTAGCTGAAAATTATCCCGATTTTCTTGATTGGAAGCTATTATTTGAAAAATCTTTATTTGCAAGTATGAGTGGAGCAGGTTCTTCAATCTTTGGGGTTTATGGTAACTACAAGGATGCAAAGGATTGCTTCAACAATCTTTTAAATATTCATGGGCGTGTTTATATTTGCTCATGTAAAACTTAACTTATGAAAAGGAGCCACGATGGAAATCACTAACATTAAAATCAACAAAGTTACTAGCGAGCGCCCATCAAGTGGAAAAAGAAAGCTGCTTGCGTACGCTTCAGTCACTTTTGACAATTGTTTTGTTGTTCACAACATCGCACTTTATGATGGTGAAGAAGGCAGAAAAATTGTTATGCCAAGAAGAAAAACTTCTAAAGGGGACTTTAAAGATGTTGCGCACCCCACAGTAAACGACTTCAGAGAGTTTTTAACTAACTCTATCTCTGATGCGTATGATAATGTGGTATAACTTTTAATTTAAAGAGGATTGCCAGAGTTTTAATATAAACCTGGCGATCCCTTTATATAATTTTGAATTACATTATTGATTTAGTTTCTTATTGTACTTCAGGTTTTTCTACAAATCAAATCTAAAAATTGTTTAAAATATATTAATTTATCAAAAAGGAAGTTATATATGAAAAAAGAGCAAATAATAATCGAAGCAGAAAAAAGAGAGATTAAAACGAAAAGCATTGTTAAAGACGCCAAGAAAAATGGACTTCTTCCTGCTTGTGTTTATGGGAAAAGCTTAAAAGAAAATATTAACCTCTTTATTAATGAAAACGAAATATTGAGGATTATCCAAAAATATGGTGAATCACATCCAGTAACATTAAAAATTAAGGATAAAAAGATAAATGTTATAGTAAAAGATTTCCAATACAATGTCCTTAAAAATAGATTATTGCATGTCGATTTTTACGCTGTATCATCTTCTGAAAAAATCAAAACCCATATACCAATTAATTTAATAGGGGTATCAAAAGGTGAAAAATCTGGTGGGTTGGTTGAAAAATTCCATCTTTCTGTTGAAGTTGAAGGTAAATTGGAAGAAATTCCAGAATCTATTGATATAAATATTGAAAATATGGATATAGGAACAAGAGTTCATGCATCAGATTTGCAAATACCTTCAAATCTTCACCTTATAACAAATCCGCAGGAAGTTTTATTTTTAATAGCAGGTAAAAAAGAGGCTGAAGCACAAACAACAGAAGGTTCTATGACTACTGAAGAAGCCGAGAAAGCTAAAGAAATTTTTGATTAATTAGTTTTTATTAATTTTGTAAAAGAATTTTATAAAAAAAGGTATATAATCGGTAAGATGAATAAATCAGATAATAATAATCCAATGGTTTTAGTTGCAGGTTTAGGAAATCCAGGTGGTAATTATTATAAACATAGACACAATCTGGGATTTCAATTTGTCGATTATATCGCAAGAAGAGTTACTGGAGCAAAGAAAACTGATTTTATTACAAAAAAAAAGAAAGCAGATTTTTTAACCTTAAAGTTAGATAATAGAGAATTCACGCTTGTTAAACCATTGACATTCATGAATAATTCTGGGGAAGGCATTCTTTTTATGGCTGCCTTCCTTAAAATACATGAAGAAAATATTATTGTAATTTATGATGATGTCGATTTAGAATTTGGAGATCTTAGATTAAGACACAGTAAGAACGAAACTAACCATAATGGTATTATCTCGGTAGAAAAACTACTTAAAAAAGAGAACTTTACAAGATTAAGAATAGGGATTGGTAAGCCTAAGGATCAGAATGGGAAAATTATAAATGATCCCGATTTGGTCCAGGAATATGTTTTATCTGATTTTACACTTGTTGAAGAATACCAACTTGAAAATATTATCTTTAATTATACCTTTAATGTGATAAAAGGTTTCATAAAAGGCGGGTATAATTGTGCATATGAAGAGCTAGATAAAGCGAGAATCAAAATTAAAGATGAAATCGCTCGAGGACCAAGTCTATCATTCTCTGAGTGAACAAATTCCTGAATTTACTTCAACTTCCATAACTGTTGCATTAAGCATGGGTTGTGATTCGATGGCATTGTTTCATATTCTATATAGTTTAAAACTTAAATTTAATTTCAAACTTTCAGCATGTCATTTGAATCATGGCATAAGAGAAGAATCAGAAATCGAACAGAAAGAGTTCGTAAAATTAATGGTTAAATATGGAATACCATATTATACAGAAAGTTTGAAGATTCCATATGATTTGATTAATTCTGGTAAATCATTTGAAACCTGGGCAAGAAATGAAAGATATAAGTTTTATAAGAGATCTAAAGAAATTTTAAATTCTAAATACATTGCTACGGCTCATATAAAAGAAGATGTCATAGAGACATTTTATTTTAATTTATTTAGAGGAAGTGGTTTATCCGGTGTCTGTTCGATCCCCTTTAAAAGAGGTTATATTATTAGACCACTTATAAATATCTCGAAAAAGGATCTTAAAAATTATTTAAACAAAAAATCTGTTTTTTACTTTGAAGATAAAACAAATATGGATTCAAAGATAAACAGAAATTATATTAGAAATCTTATCTTGCCACTAATTGATAAAAGATTTCCGCAGTCAAATGATTCAATTTTAAGTTTTATAGATGAAGTAAAGAATACCTTACAATTCATAAATTCATTTATACCAATATGGTATAATCAGTTAATATGGTCAAAGGAAAATTTTAGTAAACTTTCGGATTATTTACAAAACTACATCGTTTACAAAAAGATAAAAGAATTATCCTTTGAAATTAAAGGTGATTTTTCCGATATTGCTATATCGAGAAAAAATATAGCAGAAATTGTAAGAAAATTAAATACGATAGATAAGGGTTATGTTGCAAGATTTTCATTTTTTGATATATATCTTTCATATGGAAATATATATTTCTCAATTAATAAAAATTATAATCAAGACAGAGTTGAATTAAATATCGACGAAATAATAAAAGATATAAAAAAAGAGATAAATTATAGAAATTATAAAATCTACATAGAACATATTGACAATAAAGAAAAAATAGAACAGATTATAAAAAGTAGAAAAGATAAGGGGAATCAAAATCTGGTTTTTTATAATAATAAACTTGATAAATTAATAATTTCAGGATGGAAAAAAGGAGATAAAATAAAATTTTCGACAGGAGAAAAAAAATTACAGGATATTTTTGTAGACTGGAAAATACCTCTTCCATTTAGAGAAGATATAGTTGTTATTAGAAGCGAAAAGGATATCATAGGATTTTATATTCCATATAATTTTAGGAATATTTATAATTTTATCCTTTCTAAAGATTACTATGTTGATTTTAATCTTAATTTTAGTTATATTTTATTGACAATAGAATATTCGAAATAAATTTATAGTTTTAATTATTTTAAGGAAGGATCATGGGAAATTTAAATCAAAATCCAAAAAACAAAAAGGGCTTATCAGGAGGATTATTAATATTACTTATAGCCGTTGGATTTTTGGCAATATTATTTTTAATGTCAAATCCTATAACGGATATTATAGATAAAATAACATACTCCGATTTTATAAAATTTGTAGAAAGCGGTAAAGTAGATTCAGTTGTAATCACTGGTAATCAGATTAAGGTTATAATGAAAAAAAGTGCCGAATCAGATAAAGCCGATCAATATAAAGTCGTTATTCCATATATAGATCCTGAACTTTTGACCTATCTAAGAGAAAATAATGTCAATGTTGAAGGGCAAGAACCGAAAGATAATTCTTCTTTTTGGTGGTACATTATTCCTTTAGGATTGACCATATTATCGATTTTTTTCTTTATGAATATTACCAAGCAGATCGGTGGAGCCAATAATCAGGCATTCTCTTTTGGTAAAGCAAGAGCAAGATTGTATGTTAATACATCTACTAAATTTTCAGATGTCGCAGGTATTGATGAAGCCAAACAGGAACTATTTGAAGTCGTTGAATATTTAAAAAACCCGATAAAGTTTTATTCATTAGGTGCGAAAATACCCAGAGGAGTCTTGCTTGAGGGACCGCCAGGTTGCGGAAAAACCTTACTGGCTAAAGCTGTGGCAGGAGAAGCGGGCGTACCATTTTTCTCCATCTCTGGTTCCGATTTTGTTGAAATGTTTGTCGGCGTTGGTGCTTCAAGAGTTAGAGATCTATTTAATCAAGCAAAAGAAAAAGCACCATCTATTATATTTATAGATGAACTCGATGCCGTTGGTAGATCAAGAGGAGCCGGGCTTGGTGGTGGTCATGATGAAAGAGAACAAACCCTGAATCAGATACTTGTTGAAATGGATGGATTTGAAACTCAAGATTCTGTAATTGTTTTAGCGGCAACAAACAGAGCAGATATTTTAGATAGAGCACTTTTAAGACCCGGAAGATTTGATAGAAAAATCTATGTCGATTTACCAGATCTTTACGGTAGATATGAAATTTTGCAAATTCATGCTAGAAAGGTACCTCTTGCGAAAGATGTTGATCTTTTTGCAATTGCCAGAGGAACTCCTGGCTTTTCCGGGGCAGATTTAGCAAATATCATAAATGAAGCAGCAATTTTGGCTGCTAGAGAAAATTTAACATCTGTAGATATGAACTGCCTTGAAGAAGCAAAGGACAAGGTTTTAATGGGACCTGAAAGAAAATCCTTAGTTCTTTCTGACCAGGAAAAGTTAGTCACTGCATATCATGAAGCTGGGCATACTCTTGTAGGTGCATTGATGAAAAATTCTGAACCAGTTTATAAGGTAAGCATTATCCCCAGGGGAGCAGCATTGGGTTTAACTGTAAATATCCCTCTTGATGATCAGCATCATTATTCTAAATCCTATCTTTTTGATAAAATTTGTGTTTTATTGGCTGGAAGGGTTGCCGAAGAATATAAATTTAATGAGATCTTCACTGGTGCCCAAAATGACATTGAAAGAGCGACAAAAATTGCTCATGATATGGTAACCAGATTTGGAATGTCTTCTTTAGGACCACTTGGCTTTGGTTCCGATAAAGATGATGTTTTTTTAGGAAAAGATCTGGTGAGAGAAAAGAATTATTCTGAAGAAACCGCAAAAAAGATAGATTTGGAGGTTCAAAAGATAATTACCGATGCTTTTGAAATAACAAAAAAATTGATTAAAGATAATATCGATAAACTGGATTTGCTTTCTAAAAATCTTATAGAAAAAGAATCTTTGATCGCATCAGAGATCTATGATCTTCTTGGCATTAAGGATCCTCACAAAGACGCGACAATAGAATCTTTTAAGAAGAAATACCTTGATAAAAATTCAGATGAAGAAAAGGTTAAAGATATCGATCAAGCACATGTTTAATTATAGGGTCTAATTATTTATGGATTATGAAATAAAAAGATATAATATTTCTGGATTAAGAGGCGTTATAGGTGAGACTTTAACGCCTTTAACATTATATTATAATATCCTTTCTTTTATAAAATACCTGGAAAAACGAAGTTTTTATAAAGGTGAGAAAAAAAAGATCAGGCTTTTTGTTGGAAGAGATGCAAGAAATTCTGGTGATTCTATTACCTCTTATATTCTTGGTCTATTAAATCTTTTTTCAATAGATGTAGATTTTGGAGGTGTGATTCCAACTCCGACTGTTTTACATCAAATAAAAATTGGTCAATATGACGGTGGAATAGCTATCACGGCATCTCATAATCCAATTAAATATAATGCCATTAAGCTTGTAAAATTTGGTGGATATTTTCTAGATTTAAAAGATATTGAAGAGATGAACTTATATTTTGATCGGTTACTTAAGGATAAAAATCACCCTTCTGCGGATTTTTCAAATCTTGGTTCAACCAGATTATTTTCCAATGCCTACGAATATCATATAGATAAGGCTTTATCTCACTTCGATGTAGAACTAATAAAAAAGAGAAGATTAAAGGTAGCTGTGGATTTTTGTAATTCAACCGCTGCAAATGTTTTCCCGTCTTTGTTTAATAAGCTTAATGTTGAATATAATGCTATTTTTGATAAAATTTCCGGAAAATTCGAAAGAGAACCAGAACCCAATAGAGAAACTATGCAATATCTATCTTCTATTATGAAAGAATCATCTTTCGATGTAGGTTTTGTCTTTGATCCTGATGCAGATAGAGTAGCAATATTGTTTGAAAATGGTTATATCCCATCTGAAGAATATACTTTAGCCTTATCCTATTTGCATTACTGTAAGAATAAAGGTGGTGGAGATTGTGTAGTTAACCTTTCAACTTCTTCGATGATAAGATTTATTGCCGATAAATATCGGTTTAATGTTTATTTTGCGCCAGTTGGCGAGATTAATGTTACAAACAAAATGTTAGAAAACAGAATAAATTTCGGTGGTGAAGGCAATGGCGGTGTAATTTATCTTCCTGTCTCAAATAGCCGTGATACCATTGTTGCCGTTTTGTTTATTTTAGAACTTATAGCAAAAGAAGAAAAGAAATTATCTATTATAGCAAATGAAATTCCTCAGTATAACATGAGAAAATATAAAATAGATAGAACAAATGATTTTGATAATAATAGAATTTTAAATGTATTAAATCTATTTGAAAAAAATCAGATTAAGGTATTAAATTACGATTCATCTGATGGGGTGAGATTTAATCTAACAAATGGATTTTGCCATATTAGGGCATCAAATACTGAACCTGTTATCAGGGTGATTATTGAAAACAGCGATGTAGAAGAATTTAATAAATTACAATCTTTAATTGATGAAATTAAATTAATTTTTTAAATTATTTTAATTCTTCTAATTTAAAAAACTAAATTTGTAAAAAAATATTTTTATAGTGATATTTGCAAAATCTTATTTATATAGTAATATCAGTTTAATAGGGTGAAAAGATGTCAAAAATAGCAATTGGCAGCGATCATGCAGGTTTTTTATTGAAAAAAGAAATAATAGAGTACTTGAGATCGAAAAACTTCGATGTATTAGATTGTGGTACGTATTCCGAACAATCCGCTGACTATCCTGATTATGCTAAAATTGTAGCAGAAAAGGTTTCCACAAAAGAAGCTGATTTCGGGATACTTTTTTGTGGTACTGGTATTGGTGTATCTATTGCTGCTAATAAAGTTAAAGGTATAAGAGCAGCAAATGTTTATAACGAAGAGATGGCTATACTTGCAAAACAGCATAATGATGCCAATGTTATTTGCCTGGGAGCCCGGTTTATAGCACCTTATTATGCAACGAAGATAATAGATTCCTTTTTCAACTCTACATTTGAAGGTGGAAAACATAAAAGAAGAATAGATAAAATTAGTTTGATTGAAAAAGAATATTAGCACGCAATTTTTTCTTTGAAAATTAATCAAAAAGATATAAAAATGCCACTAAAAGCAATTATATATGATATTGAAATCAATATATTGAAGATCCATTATGATCCAATTATCTTAAAAATAAAAAAAGATTTAAATATTAATTTACAGAAGATAAAAAAATTATTCTTTTCTCCTCAATTTTATTTTTTCACCATAGGAAAAGTCTCTTTCAAATCTTTTATTAAAACATCATTCAATGAACTAATGTTAGATGATGAATACATAATTAAACTTGAAAGAAAATATAAAAAATCGATTGAATATAGATCAGAAGTAAAAGAGAACATAATGGCTGTAAGCGATTTGCTCGGATTAAAGGTTTATTTTTCCGGTGATATTGATGAATCTATATATTCATCTGTTATAAAAAAGGATTTGTCGTTAAGCAAAATATCTTTTTTTTCATGCAATATGCATTCTGTTAAGCAAGAGAGTCAATTTTTAGAAAAATTGACTAACTTACTGGATTTCGAAGAAAATGAGATTTTGGTTGTCGATGATAATCTCGATGTTCTTCTAAGTGCCAAAGATAAAAGTTTTTTAACCTTATTTTATGATGGGAAAAGGGATTTTTATTCGATTATCAAAATGATTTCAGAAAATTTAATATAATAAATAATTGATTGACAAATCAATAAAATTTATTAATCTTTAATTGTCGTTTTTGTATTAAACATATTGATGTTTTTATTATATTACTAGGAGACTTTATGGATATTTTTGCAAAATGTTTTCAATATGATGAACCAGAAAAAGCTAAAGCCGCTGGTTTTTATCCTTATTTTAGAGCTCATCACGCCAAAACCGATACTGTAGTATTAATGGAAAATCGTGAAGTTATAATGCTTGGTTCTAATTCTTATCTTGGCCTAACATCTCACCCAGAAGTAAAAGAAGCTGCGAAAAAAGCTATAGATATCCATGGAACAGGTTGTGCAGGTTCCAGGTTTTTAAATGGAACACTTGATTTGCATGAAGAGCTGGAAAAAAAATTAGCTAACTTTGTTGGAAAAGAGGATGCTATAATATTTTCAACAGGTTTTTTTGCAAATCAGGGAGCGATCTCTGCATTGGTTAGCAGGAACGATGTTGTTTTCATAGATAAATTAGATCATGCATCTATTGTCGATGGTACAAGATTAGGATTTGGGGAAATAATGAGATTCAGACACAACGATATGAAACATCTTGACAATCTCTTAGCTAAATATCCCGATAAAGGGAAAATGGTTGTTGTAGATGGTGTATATTCTATGGATGGAGATATAGCCCCTCTTCCAGATTTAATCAAAGTTTGTAAGAAACATGGTGCAAGATTGTATGTTGATGATGCACACTCTTTAGGTGTTCTTGGGAAAAATGGTAGAGGTACTGCAGATCATTTTAATTGTACCGATGATATCGATATTATCATGGGAACTTTTTCAAAATCTCTTGCAGCACAAGGTGGTTTCATAGCCGGAGATAATAAAGTAATTGATTATATCAGACACCATTCGAGGCCATTTATTTTTTCAGCATCTTTAGCTCCAGCTTTACTTGCTACAGTTGACAAAGCACTTGAAATTATGTTGAGAGAGCCCGAGAGGATAGAAAATCTATGGAAAATAACAAGGTATGCAGCAGAAGGATTTAAAAATTTGGGATTTAACATTGGTAATGCTCAAACACCGATAATACCCATAATTATTGGTGAGATGGAAAAAACATTTAAATTCTGGAAATTAATTTATGATATGGGAGTCTTCGCAAATTGTGTTATTCCTCCTGCTGTTCCTGAGAATAAATGTATAATTAGAACCTCCTATATAGCAACGCATACCATAGAACAAATCGATAAAGCCCTGGATGTATTTGCAAAAGCAGGAAAAACTTTGGGGATTATTTAATATTTGCAATTTTTTTGATTTATGAAATTATTAATTTAAGTTAATATTTGCCTCGCTGTAAATTTGCGGGGCAATTTTTTATTGAATAATTTATTAAAAAGAGGGAAT
Organism: Brachyspira murdochii; assembly: GCA_020722965.1. Classification (GTDB taxonomy): domain Bacteria; phylum Spirochaetota; class JAAYUW01; order JAAYUW01; family JAAYUW01; genus Exilispira. The sequence continues at coordinate 18,228 of DYJT01000018.1, forward strand.
TTATGGCTGAACAAAAAGAAAAAAAATCAAAATATGAAGCCTTAGAAGAAAAATTGACTTACAAAAATGAAAATGTCTGGAATTCTTTGAGTCATAATGAGGAAAATCAGTTAGAAAACCTTTCTGATGAATACATCGATTATATAGGAAAATGCAAGACCGAAAGAGAATCGGTAAAATATCTTCAAAACAAAGTTCTTGCAGCTGGTTATAAAGATTTAAATAGTTTTTCAGGGAAAGCAAAAGCAAATGACAAATTTTTTTGGAATTTTCGAGATAAAGTTTTAGCAGTTTTTAAGATAGGTGAGGATCCTATTTTTACAAATGGAATAAATATAGTTGGTGCGCATGCCGATGCCCCAAGATTGGATTTAAAACAAAATCCATTATATGAAGATTCTGGTATGGCATTATTGAAGACTCATTACTATGGCGGGATAAAAAAGTATCAATGGTTGAGTTTACCTCTGGCTTTACATGGTGTTATAATACTTGAAGATGGCAAAAAAATAGAGATAAATATTGGTGAGGATGAATTAGACCCGGTTTTCGTCATTTCGGATTTACTTCCACACCTTTCGAGAAATGTTCAATCTGAAAAAAAACTTTCTGAAGCTGTATCAGCAGAAAATATGGTATTAATAGTTGGATCAAAACCAGTTAAAGACAAAGGGATAAAAGAAAAAGTCAAACTCTATGTATTAGATTATTTATATAGACAATATGGCATTAAAGAAGAAGATTTCATTTCGAGTGAAATCGAAGTTGTCCCTGCATTAAAACCAAAGGAAGTAGGCTTTGATAGGGCATTAATTGGCGCTTATGGTCATGATGATAGAGTTTGCGCATTTTTATCTATATCTTCATTATTATCAAACTCCAATATAAAGAAAACAGGTATGGCTTTGGTTGTTGATAAGGAAGAAATCGGTTCATCCGGGGCAACAGGTTCTGATTCTTATCTTATTAATCACCTATTTACGATGATAGGGAACATTCTCCAAAAGGATGATATCTCCTTGGGAGAATTAAGAAAAGCGTTATTAAATTCAAATTGCATCTCTTCTGATGTTGCAGCAGGGATTAACCCTCCATATAAACAGGTACATGATCTTCAAAATGCTGCCAGGTTGGGTTACGGCGTTGCTATTACAAAATATACAGGTTCGGGTGGAAAATTTGCCGCTAATGATGCCGATGCAGAGTTTGTTGGTAGAATTAGAGGGCTTTTAAATTCGCATAAAATTCCATGGCAATATGCTATGCTTGGAAAGGTAGATGAGGGCGGTGGTGGAACAATCGCAAAATTTATCGCATATTACGGTATCAATACTATTGACGCAGGTGTTCCGGTGGTTGGAATGCATTCACCATACGAATTGATCTCAAAAGCAGATCTGTGGTGTGCGAATAGATTTTATTCTGCTTTTTTTGCTGAATATGTTTAATTAATAAATATTAAATTAGTTAAGTTAGTTCAAATTAATTTAAATTAGTTATAAAAGTGCCGAAAAATTTTCTTTTTGGCACTTTTTTTTGACAAAATCAATTTTATTCTTAAAATTAAACAAAGAAATTTTTCGTTGAGGATTTAAAATGAGACATAATTTAATTCTTTCTCCTATATTTTTAACATTTTTAGGGACATTGTTTACCTATTCCATGACTGCTTTAGGTGCTGCTATTGTTTTTTTATTCAAAAAATATAATAAAAAATTGATCGATGGAATGCTTGGTTTTGCTGCAGGGATAATGTTAGCAGCAAGTTTTTGGTCCCTGCTTGTGCCTTCGATAGAATTATCCCGACAGATGGGTAAAAATCCGATATTACCGGCAGCTATTGGATTTATAATTGGAGGTGTTTTTATTAGACTTATAGATTTTATATTACCACATTTACACATGGGGGAAGATAGACCAGAAGGTTTACCTTCAAAATTAAAAAAAATCGTTCTTTTGACACTTGCAATGACCATACATAATATTCCAGAGGGTTTAGCGGTTGGAGTTGCTTTTGGTTCCATTGGTATAGAAGGTTCAGGTGTTACCATACTTAGCGCAGCTATTCTAGCGTTGGGTATTGGAATACAAAATTTCCCTGAAGGTGCTGCAATTTCGCTTCCATTGAAGGCGGAAGGTTTTTCAATCAAAAAAAGTTTTATGATTGGGCAATTATCAGCAGTTGCAGAACCAATTTTTGGTATTTTGGGAGCATTTCTTGTCCTATTAGTAAAATCAATCCTTCCTTATGCACTTTCTTTTGCGGCTGGAGCAATGATTTATGTTGTTGTTGAAGATTTAATTCCTGAATCTCAAAATTCCCAAAATACCGATATGGCAACAATGGGAACTCTGGTAGGTTTTCTTGTAATGATGATTCTAGATGTGGTATTTAGTTGAAAAAATAATATTTAAATATATAATATATATAGAAATAAATAGTTTTGGAGGTCTATTATGAAAATAGACAAATTCATATCCAGAGCTCTTATTTTTTTATTGATTTTGTTTTTTGGAAGTTTAACTATATTAGGTCAATTATCCTTTAATATGACAGTCGGATTTCCATTCCCTATTCTTACAAACATATCTTCCGAAGTTTTCGAAAGTTTAATGGTTTTTGCAGATATGGATTTATGCTATCTGAGGAATAATAATCTAATTGTAGGTATATATACAGAATTTTTAATGACTACACAGTTTTTTTTAGATACATATGAAACATTATTTTGGATTTTATTTTTTCCTATATCAATATTTCTAGCTCGTGAAGGGATATGGCCATTTCCTACTTTTCATGATACTTTTATTAACTTAAATATAGGACCTGTTATTGGTATTAGAATATTAAATGAGCAAAAAACAATAATTGACCTATTGGTAAAAATAGGTATAGGTAATTTGTCCTATTCTAAGGTAAGTTATCAAGGGTTAGCATTTAATTTAATACCCAATCTTTTAATTAAATTCCCCTTTGGTAAATTTGGTGGCTTTACAATGGTAATTGGCTACAATGTAATAATATTGAAAAATCCATTGGATAATGAAAAAATCTTGTATTATCCATTCTTGGGAATTAATTTATACCTAGGGGAAAATTGAAAAATGGGTGGTATAGGACTTGAACCTATAGCCCCATGCACGTCAAGCATGTGCTCTGCCAGTTGAGCTAACCACCCATCGTTTTTATTTAACCATTTTATCTTTTTTTGTCAATATTCCTTTTATTTGTTTCTTCTTTTTTAGAACCTTTTTCAAGAGATTTTTCTTTACTAAATTTTTCTTCAATCTTTTGAAAAATATTTAATGACTTAAAAAGATTCTCGATTCTATCTTTAATTTTAATTGGAAGACTAATAATACTTATTGCAGGTCCTGGTTTATAATAGATAGTGACCTCTGTATAATCTTTCTCTATTTTATGTTCGCAAATGGGACCGATCATCATATTATCTTCAAATATAGTTTTAATAACAAAAACATGACTTTGAAGATTATAAATTTTCGATTCTATTCTTTTTTCATATTTCGAAAGCATATCGAGCTTAAATTTCCTGATTTTCTCATTTTCTATCTTCTGAGCTTCCAAGATTAGTTTTTTAATTATCTGTAAATTTTGTTCTGCCAAATATGAATGTCCAAGATATATCCTATTTGCATTTCCATGATCATTGCCAAGATTTTTAACTATTATATCTTTTGAGCAGTGAATTATGGATGAAAGAATCACTCCATTTTTTAAGTAACAGATAAGATTTTTGTTTATATATAAAAGTGAATTCATAATATCATCATCTACAATACAATCTCTTTTTACAAAAAATGATGCATTTCTTATGTATTTAGAATAAAGAGATCCTTCGCAAAAATAAAGGGTCTTGGGTTTTCCAATTATCCCTCCTTCGCAAATAATGTTACCTTTGACCTTTAATGAAGATGGCGATGAGATCATCCCATGAACGATAAGATCTCCTTCGACATTTACATCAATATTTTCTAAAATATTGCCACTAATTAAAACAGAAGAGTTGCTATTTATATTTCCAGTGTATAATGATGCATCTCCGGAAATTTTAACAAGATTAAAAATGTTAATTATCTTACCGCTAAGAGACAGAACACCATCATTAGAAGCTACGACAAATCCCTCATTTTTTTCTACATTCATTCCACAGATGAAAAAGGGATCGTTATCATAAGAAGATGGGATGGGTTTACCAAATATATCATAACCATCTTCATTGACTTTTTCTGGGATCACTTTTGCAATAGTGTCACCTTTTTTGAAGCTTCTTAAGAAATTTCTCTCAAAAAAGTTAATGTTTCCTTTTTCATCAAGTTTTCCGGCGGTTAATTTATCATCAAACAATGGGAAAATTTTTTCACAGTTTCCATTAATTGGTTCTTTTCCGCTAGCAATAACAAAAATTCCTGATTGTTTATTTGATATAATTTTATTAATAAGATTAGTATCAATATATGGAGAATGAATTTCATTTAAATCGTGAAATAATAAGTCTTTATCAAAAAAATTCAAAATAGTATTTGTCAAGATAAGATATAACTTCATATTATCATTGGAGACAACATAAATTGGATCAATTTTTACAAAAGAACCAGTAATTGTTACAAAGCCTTGATTTGAAGTGCAAAAAGAATGTTCATCCGTGTTATAATATATATCTCCTTTCAAAATCTCGGAAAAATTTAAATTAGAAGAATCTTTTACATTTTCTAGCTCTGTATCTAAAATTGCTATTTTTTGATGTACTTTTACAAAGGATTTCGCAAGAATCTCAAGATTAACGCTACTTAATTTATGTTTCTTTAAATTATCTAATATCGAGTCGATAGGTAAATTTTTTTCTAATAAAAATTTCATGCCTTTTTTTATATGAGATAATTTTTTTCAAATTCTGAAACTTTTTTTAAATATTTTTTTAAAAGTTCCTTTTTATCTTTTTCAGATAAAAATGAGCTATTTATAGCAGTCTGGTTTATTTCAACAAGTTTATTATAATCGAATGAAAAATAATTGACAAGTTTTAGGTAATCATCGGTTAAATCAGAATTTTGAATAATGGGATCATCTGTATTAATAGTTACAGGTACTCCATTTTCGATAAGTCTGGCGCATGGATGAGTTTTTTCATCTGGCCAGGAACCAGTTTGGTGATTGGATGTAATACATTGTTCTAATGCTATTCCTTTTTCTTTTAAGTATTTTTGAAGATTTTTGTCATGTATTGCAGCGACTCCATGACCTATTCTGGATGCATAACATAACATTATGGCATCCCATATGGAAGAAGAAGGGGTAACTTCTCCGGCATGAACAGTTGCCTTGTATATACCATCATTAAAAATCTCATTAAAAAATTTGGAAAAATCTTTGGGGGGGAAATTTATTTCATCACCTGCAAGATCTATCCCAACAATATCTGGAATATTGGCTTTTATTAATTTTTTATAAAGAGCTATCATCTCCTTTTGGTTTTGTTTTCCCCTATTAAATGTAATAAGATATTTTATATTTAAATTTATCTCTTTTGCCGCTTTATTACAAGAATCTATTATAAGCTTTGTAACTTCGATTCTATCAAAATTGTTTTCTAATGAATAATGTTCTGGTGAGAATCTTAATTCTATATAAAATATAGACTCTTTTTCTAGAGCCTTGACAGAATCAATACAGACTCTTTCAATATCTTCATAACTTTTATACCAATTATTTTTGAATTTAGATAAAAATAACAAAAAATCTGGCTTTTCATCCTTAGGAAATTGAATGGACCTTGAAAATTCCTCAAAATTATCAGGATAATTTAATTTGTTTTTTTTTGAAAGATAAAATAGGGTTTCTAATGGCATTGTTCCTTCAAGGTGTCTATGTAATTCCACTTTTGGGAAATGTGACATAATCTCTTTTGTATATATAAGTTTTGGTGGGCTACTTAAATTTTTCTTTATCATTTTTTTACCTAATTTTATGATGTAAAAAATAAAATTAAATATTAAAGTTTTTAATTATATCGGCATTCGAAATATTAAAATGTAGAATAAGTTTTTTATTGGAAAATTTTAATAAAATGTTAATTCTTTTTATAAATAAGGGGTAAATATGTTAGATTTAAAATTTATAGAAGAAAATAAAGATTTGGTTAAGCAGGGTATAATTAAAAAAAATTTTAAAGTCGATATCGATAGATTGCTTGATTTAAATGCCCAAAGAAAAGCATTAACAAGGGAAAGTGAACATATTAAAGGTATTAAAAATTCTGTATCTAAAGAAATTTCAAAACTAAATAATGAAGAAAAAATGATAAAATTAGCTCAGATGAAGGATTTAACTGAAAAAGAAAGGCAAATTGATGATAAATTAAATAAAATAAGGCAGGAAATAAATGATTTACTCTTAACTGTACCAAATCCTCCAGAAGAATCTGTCCCTGTAGGTAAAGATGATACAGAAAATGTTGAGGTCCAAAGGGTTGGGAAGATTAAAAGAAAAGAAGAATTTGAAACTTTTAAAGATCATATTGAACTTGGAATCTTACTTGATATAATCGATTTTAATAGGGCTTCTAAGATTGCTGGAAGTAGAACATATTATCTGAAAAATGAAGGAGTTCTTCTTCAGCTTGCCATAATGAGATTTGCACTCGATACTATCTTGGCAAAGGGTTTTATACCTTTTTATCCGCCTTATTTAGTTAAAGATATAGCTATGACAGGGACGGGATATTTCCCGGTAGGGAAAGAACAAAGCTATAGCATGGAAAAAGATGAACTTTTTCTTATAGGAACATCAGAAGTTTCTTTGGTTTCATATCATTATGATGAAATTATTGATGAAGACCTTTTACCCATAAAATATGCCGGTTATTCTTCCTGCTTTAGAAGAGAGGCTGGAACTTATGGGAAAGATACCAAGGGTCTATATAGAATTCATCAATTCGAAAAAATAGAACAGGTAATAATCTGCAAAAATAGCAAAGAAGAATCAGATTATTTTCATGATTATATATTAAAAAATTCAAAAGAATTAATTGAAAAACTTGAGTTACCATATAGGGTAGTAAATGTTTGCACCGGTGATTTAGGTCTTGGGCAGGTAAAAAAGAACGATATTGAATGCTGGATGCCATCAAGAGATGGGTATGGAGAGACACATTCATGTTCAAGTTTTTATGATTTTCAATCTAGAAGATCTAAAATAAGAGTAAAATCTAAAGATGGCTCGACTTATTATCCTTATACTTTGAATAATACACTTATAGCTTCACCAAGAATTTTAATACCAATTTTAGAAATGAATCAATTACCCGATGGTTCGGTTAAGATTCCAAAGGTTCTTTTACCATACATGAACGGGATAGATATTATAAGACCCAAAAAAGTATGAAAAAGATAGAATACTATTCTTTTGGCATAGACATTGGTGGTACAAATACTAAAATATCTATTTTCCATATCTGTTCAACAAAGAAAAAAGATAAACAGCAGATTAGATTAAAATTTAATGATTTATCTTTAGGAATAAAATTAATAGATAGTACCACTTTTAAAACAGTCGAATCAGGTAATAACTTAAACAATTTTATCGATAATTTATACAGATCATTTAATCTATTATTGACTAAAAATAATATAAACAAAAACTATCGATTTGCATTTTCTTTTGCTACACCTGGATTACCAGATAATTTAAAAAAAAGGGTAATTGGCGGGGCTTATAATATTGAATTTTTGAATAAAATAGATTTTAAAAAGGTTATTAGAAATTTCGATAAAGATTACTTATATTTAAATTTAATAAATGATGTAACATCACAGGGTTATTATGAACAGGTCTTAAAAAAGGATAAGTTTATCAATTCTGATGATATAGCCTTACTTATAGCCATAGGGACTGGAATTGGGGGAGCCATATTTTCAAAAGATAAGATAATACTAGGTCATAGAGGATGGGCTGCAGAATTTGGACATTTACCAATATGGTTTGAAAGCATGGGAAATTTAAAATATAAATGCACATGTGGTAAATTAAATTGCATAGAGACTTTTGCTTCTGCAAGAGCCTATATAAATATGCTAAAAGAAAAAGGATTATTTTTAAACGCAGAAGAGGCTATTTTAAAATTTTTGTCAAATGATTCTAATGATGAAATTTTAACAATAACAGAATTTTGGTTAGATTCTTTGTCTTCTTTAATCTCTTCATTAATTTATATTTTTAATCCATCTATTATAATCATTGGAGGATCAATAGCAAAAATCGAGAAATTTTCGGAATTACTTTATAATAAAACAAAAGAAAAGGTAAACCCTATAATTTTTGAAAATGTTAAATTTTATCCTTCTTCTTCAGCCGTTTTAGCCGGCACTTATGGAGCTGTTATTCATGGTATAACTGCAGAATTTAAGAAAATAAGGAGAAATTATGCCAGCCGATAACTTAGTAGAGATTTTACAAGCTAATAAGCAGGATAAATTAATTGAATATTTAATGGAAATTGATGAAAAATCGAAAGATAAGCTTATTGAAAGGTTGTCTAGCCTGGATTTAAAAAATTACTTTAATATATTAAAAAAAGATATTAGTACAAATCAATCGAAGTTTAAAAAATTAGATAAACCATTTGTTTTTGAACAGGGTAAATTCGATTCTGAGAAATACAAAAAAGTGGGGTTAAATGTTTTAAAAAATAAAGAAGTTGGTTTTTTTATAGTAGCAGGGGGTCAGGGTTCTAGGCTTGGTTTCGAACATCCAAAAGGAATGTTTCCAATTTCGCCTATCTGTAATAAGACTCTTTTTCAAATTCATCTAGAAAAGGTTATAGCCTGTGGTAGATATTATGGTTTTAAACCCTATTTGTTCATAATGACAAGTTCAACAAATCATGATGAGACTGTGCAATACTTTAAAAACGAACTAAAAGATCTTTTTAATCTATCCAACATCTATTTTTTCAATCAAAGAGATTTGCCAGCTGTTGATCTTGATGGAAATCTGATTTTAAGCGATAGTTTAGCTCCTTTTACAGCTCCAGACGGACATGGTGGAGCTCTTTTAGCATTGAAAAATAGTAGCATGATTGACATAATGAAAGAAAATGGGATAAAGTACCTTTCATATTTTCAAGTGGATAATCCTTTGGTTAATATTGCAGATCCTGTATTTTTAGGGTTACATATTTTAGAAAAAAGTGAGGTTTCTTCAAAGGTCTTGCCAAAAAGATCTGCAGATGAAAAGGTGGGTGTCGCTTCCATTTCCGATGGTAAAGCCATGGTTGTCGAATATTCTGATTTACCGCAAGATTTAGCTACTAAAAAAGATAGTGATGGTAGACTTCTTTTTAACTATGGTTCGATTGCAATACATATATTTTCTACCGAATTTATAAATAGAATTACCACCAAGGATTTGCAACTCCCATATCATATTGCCAAAAAAAAGATCCCTTATTTTGATATTAAAACTAAAAAAATTGTAAATCCCGATAAACCTAATGGGATAAAGATGGAACAATTTATCTTTGACTCAATACCTATGGCTGAAAATGCGATTTTTTATGAGACAATTAGAGAAAATGAATTTTCTCCATTAAAAAATAAAGATGGAGAGGATTCAATTTATACCTGTAAAAACGGCATATCTAATTTCTATAAGAATTGGTTTAAGTTAAGCAACATCGAATTTGAAGATGAAAATTCAACCACCGTTGAAGTATCTTCTTTTTTCGCCTTCACAGAAGATGAATTTAAAATTAAAATTAAAAAATATGTAAATAAGGTACCAAAAAAATTGTATTTAGAATGATTAAATGTTAATTTTACTCTGTTTTAAATTTATTCATCTGCTCGTTAACCTTTACGATATTTTCCTTATTTGTTAAAGTTAGATCCTCGATTCGATTTATACTTTTATTGATCTCAGAAAGTCCGAGACTCATCTCTTCAATACTCTTGTTTATCTCAAATGTGATGCTCATAAGATTATCAAAGGCTTCTTTAATCTTATTGCTGTCTGAAACCATTTTTGAAGAATCAGATTTTATATTTGATGTAATCAGTGAAATTTGCTTAATTGCCTCAAGAATCTGTTTTGATCCGGAACTCTGCTCTTCCATTGCATTTTTAATGATCAATTCTTGTTGTTTTACTTCTTTTGCAAGCTGATAAAATGATTCAAACAATTTTTGTGTATTCGATGTAGTTTCAAAGACTTTATCTATAGATTTTTTAAGTTGACCAAGTACAGTTGTAATTGATTTACCCTGATTGTTTGAAGTTTCTGCAAGTTTTCTTATTTCATCTGCTACGACAGCAAAACCTTTTCCTGATTCTCCGGCATGTGCAGCTTCGATAGCCGCATTCATAGCAAGAAGATTAATTTGATCTGCTATATTTTGAATTGCGTTTACTGCTTCAAGTAGACCTTCTGAATTATTATTGATCTCTTTAACAAGTTCGGAAACGGCGTCCATTCCTTCTTTGCCTTTGTCGGCGCCAACCATCATGTTTTCAACAGATTCATTATTTTTCTGTAGTATGTCATTAGTAGATTGAATGTTTCTAACCATTTGTTCGATTGATGATGAAGATTCTATAAGGCTGGCAGATTGATTTTCAATATTCTGGTTAAGCTTTTCAAGATTCGTAAGTATGGAATCTACATTTGATTTTGTGTTGTTAATATATTCAGATTGGTATTCAACCTGTTTTTTAATGCTTTGAGCATTAGCAGAAATCTCATTTACAGCTGCAGCATTTTCTGTCATCTGAGTCGATAGGTCTATCCCTATTTTATTTAAATTCTCAGTAGAATTTCTTATAGATTTGACCATATTTGCAAGGTTTGAAATAAATTTATTAAAATTATTTGATAGCTGTCCAACTTCATCTTTAGATTTATATGAAATTTTCTGAGTCAAATCACCTTCTCCTTCAGCCATCTTTATGAAAAAGTTAGATACATTTTTTACCGGTTTTACTATAAGTTTTCCAAGAATAAAAGATATGATTACAAAGATTAAAATTGAGGTTATTGAAATAATGGTGATTAATTCAATTAATGTAAAAAGTGGAGCTTTTAATTCATCTTCTGAAACAGAAAGCGCTATCTTCCAGTTATTAGAATGAGGAACAGATGAAAATAATATATTTTCTTTTTTCTTTTGGTTGTTTTCGACCAAAAAAGATCCTTTATCATTGTTTTTAATAATTTCAATGGAATTTACAAAGCCTTTAAATCCTTCTTCATCTAACTGTTCAATCTTTTTATTCATTATATATTCTTTGTTCGGGTGGGCGATTATAGTATTTGTTCCATCGAATAAAAATGCGTAGCCTGATTTACCAAAGGATACCTTACTTGCAATATCTGTTAACTTGTTTAAGGTTATGGTGGAAGCGATAATACCAGTTTTTTGTTTTTCAAAGTTAAAGATTGCAACGGCAATTACGAATATTTGAGCATTTGTTGACCTTGATATAATAGGATCGCTTATAGATACACTTTTGCCTTTTTCAAAAATATCTTTAAAATAACCTCTATCTTTAATATTAACAGATACTTTATTTGTGGTATAGGCATCTCCAAATTGATCTGCATAAAAAAGTATCTCAAAGTCTGGATTCATCTTATCTGCAAGATAATCCAGCTCTGATCGAATTTGATCCCAATCGTTGCTTTTAAATACTCTTTCTTTAGATAAAAGAGTTAATTCATTTATATACCCATTCATCAAATTATCCAGTTGCAAAGCAGTTCTATCCGTTATTTCTGAACCGAGATCTTTTATGTTTGATATAAAATTAGTTTGAACCGAGTATATTACTAAAAATGAAAAAGAAATAAAAACAAGTATAGCGAAAGAAGAGAAGAAAAATAAGATTTTTTGAGATATTCCTAATTTCATATAAAATCTCCTTTACTTTATTGTTATACTTTTTTAAATACATGAAATTAATTACCCTTATTCTACTTATTAATATATTTTATTAATTGTTAAAAGTCAAAATTGTCGATTTTATATCTTTTCTTCGAAAAACCTTGAAGTGTCTTCGGAAAAGGGGTTATTCCCTTGAATTTTAAGGTTTAATAAACTATTTTGAATCTTATCTTTTTCTTTAGTAAATTTACTATTAATATTTTCAATTTGTTTTTCAATTTTTGCTTTAATAATTTCTTCTTCTTTCAATTTTTTATACAAAAAATTTTCATAATCTTTATTTTTTTCAGTTAAAGAAAAGAAAATTTTATTATATGATTTTATATCTTCAAATATATTGGTCAATTTTTCATGAAATTTTACCATCTTCTCTTCAAATGAAGGGGAATTTATAGCAAGTGATTCAATATTTTCTAAGATTTTTGAATATTGATTTAACAATTCTAACTTTTTTAACTCAATCTCTAACAAATATGAATAATCCATCTTTTTCTCATAATACATCTTTTATTTTAATCATTTCTCGATTTAATTATAGCTGAACTAGATATTATTTCAATAATCAAAAATTAATATTAAAATATTTGAAAAAGTAAAATTTCGTGTAAATCTTTTCAAAAAGGTTTCATATGAAAATAGGTGTATATCCTGGATCTTTTGATCCTATTACCAATGGGCATTTAGACATAATTAATCGTTCATCAATACTTTTTGACAAGTTGATAATCCTAATAAGTTCTAATCCAAATAAAAATCTGCTTTTTACTTTTGAAGAAAGGTTATTTATAACAAAGCAGCTCACAGAAAATATGCAAAATGTATCTGTTGAATACCATAAAGGTTTATTGGTAGATTATCTTGTAAATAAAGATATTCACTATATAGTCAGGGGTTTAAGGGCTTTGTCTGATTTTGAATATGAATTCGAAATGGCTCTTGCCAATAGATGGCTTTCTTCAAAGGGTGTTGATACTATTTTTTTGATGACAGATGAAAAGTATTTTTACATTTCCTCCTCTTTGATTAAGCAGATTGCAAGTTTAGGGGGCGATGTATCATCAATGGTTCCAGAAATTGTAAACAAGATGCTGAAAGAGAAGTTTAATAAAAAATAAAAGGTTTTATGGTTTATGAAAAGCAAAAAGGCAAGAAAATTTCAGGTATCCATAATAGGTAGTAGTGATGCAACCCAGATTCAATATAATGCGGCTTATGATCTTGCCTCTTATATTGCGAAAAAAGGATGGATTCTTATTAATGGTGGAAGAACAGGGGTAATGGAAGCTAGTGCAAAAGCCGCATTTGAGAATAATGGAATCTGTGTCGCAATCCTACCTTCTGATTCCCTAGATAGTGGCAATATCTATTCAACAATAGTAATACCTACAACCATTGGCTATGCGAGAAATTGTATCACAGTTTCAAGCGCCGATGTGGTAGTAGTAGTTGGCGGTAAAAGTGGCACCTTATGTGAGCTAACCTATGCGTGGCAATATGGTAAGACAATCATCGCTGCAGCATGGATAGATGGTGTCAGTAAAGATTATGCCGGTAAATTGCTCGATGACAAAAGGGATATGCCTATAATCAAAGCTGAAAATTTGAATGAAATCTTTGATCTACTTGATAATGAATATAAAAAATTCATTTCAAAATAAATAAAAAAAATTAAAATAATTAAAAATGAAAAAAAATTATTATAAAATAAATAAAAAAAATAATAGAACAAATACAAATAAAAATTAATATAAAATATTCATTTCAAGATATTTAAAAATGAGGGGGAAAAAAGAATAAAGATAAACGAATAAAATAGATTCATTTCAAGATAAACAAAAATAAAGAAAATGAATAAAATAGGTTTATATTTAATATGGATAAAATAGATTTATGATTTGTTAGAAATTTAAATTTTAGATATTTAAATTAAAGATATATTTATCATACATATTTTTCAAATGAGTATAATCAAGTTGAGTGTAAATCTCTGTGGTTACTATAGAGCTGTGTCCTAAAAGCTCCTGAACAAAACGAAGATCTGCACCATTTATCATTAGATGTGTGGCAAAGGAATGTCGCAAGATGTGAGGGTAGATATTTTTTTGTATATTGGCAATCTTGCTATAGGCCTTTAATCTTTTCCAGATGCCTACCCTGGAAATAGGTTTTTTCAATCTTGATATAAAGATATTCTGAGTCTTGATGTTTTCCATCAAATTTCTTAATTTGAAATAATCATTTAGTTTCGTAAGAGCTACCTTACCGAATGGCACAAGTCTTTCTTTTCTTCCTTTTCCATATATTATTAAATAATTTTCTTCGAAATTTATCTGATTAAACTTTAAATTTGCACATTCTGACACTCGAAGCCCACAGGAATAAAGTATTTCAAATAAAGCTAGATCTCTTTTTTTTGTAAAATCATCTGTTTTCGAGTTTTCTATGGCTTCAAATAGATTTTTTATCTCTTCGCAAGTTAAATAAGATGGCAAATTTCTCGAAATTTTCGGGTAATCTATCAAACTCATCGGATTTGAATTTCTATGTTTTTTTACAATCAAAAATTCAAAAAAATTACTAAGACTCGAGTAGTTTCTTGCAACTGTCGAATCTGATGTTTCTTTGTTTCCAATAAAATAGAGAAAAAAAAGAATATCTTCCTCATCTATTTCATTTACAAGTTTATTTGTTTGTTCAATGAATTTTACAATATCATGCTTATATGAGTTGACGGTATTTATTGAATAGTTTTTCTCGGCAAAGAGGTAGTCTACATATTCGTTTAAGATAGAAGAATTATCTAATTGTTTTTTACCCATTTTTAATGTTTTTATCAAAAAATACCTCAAAAATCAACTTTGTACCCTCTTTTGAAGAATGTATATTAAAGATATCGACAGATTTTTTAATATTTGGAAGACCCATTCCAGCTCCAAATCCAAGATCTCTTGCTAACTGGGTGGCGGTAGAATAACCTTCTTCCATCGCCTTTTCTATATCGGGAATTCCTGGACCAAAATCTACGAATTCTTCATGTATTTTTTCAGAATTGATATCGATCATAGCATAACCACCGACACTATGGATAATAACATTTATCTCTGCCTCATATGTTGCAACACTTATTCTTCTTGTAATTATTCTATCAATATTCATCTTCCCCAAAATTTTTTTTAACTCAGATGAAAGTTTTCCTGCATTATCAAAATCATTTTTTTTTAATTCCCGTTTGAATCTAATCGGCTGATCTATTCTAATCTCATCGAGATTAAGAGCAGACGCTAACTTTATCGCCTCTTTTTCCGTTGCTTCGCTAAATTTTTCAACTCTTAAAAGTAAACTTTTTAATATTATACCATTTGTAATTATACCAATAACCCTTCTTTCGTAATCTATAACAGGAATCCTGCCTATCGATTTTGTCGAAAGAAGATCCAGTGCTTTAACGATATTTACCTCAGGATGAATAGTATAAATTTGTGTCGTCATCCAATTTTGAACTATGTCATCGGATTTATTGGCATAAAGAGCGTCAAGTATATCGGACATTGAAATTATCCCTTTTAATATATTGGCTTCATCTAAAACAGGGCAACCTGTTATATGATATTTTTTAAAAATATCCATTACCTGTTTAATGGTTATAGATTCACGAACAGAAATTACATTTTTTTCCATTATTTCGGCAACAGTTAGAGTATAAAGAAGCTCAATTGCATGGGAATAATAGTTATTGTTGCCGATAAATTCATTTGAAATCATTGAAATTCCTTATTTTAAATTATTCTAAACTTAATAGTCTTTCTCTTTCTATAGTTTTCAGAATATCTTTTTCCAGTTCTTCAATATTTGAATATCTGTTTTTACTTATCTTAAAAGCCGCAGCATTCGCATGTCCTCCACCACCAAATTGATTCGCTAGAATGGAAGCGGCTTTTATACTACTTCTTATAGAAACCTTTATCTCGTCTTCAAATTCTCTAATAAAAATTGCTATAGAAACATTTCTTAAACTCATAAGATGATTTATGAAACCTTCAGTTGAAATAATAGGAGCAAAATCTCTATTTAAATTTTTGAATTTTGCAAAAAGTTCTGCATTTGCCCTGGCTATAACTACCTTGTTTTCATAAAATAAAGAGATTGTAGATAGAATATTTCCCCAAAGTTGATAAATAATAGGATTTTGATTTTTAAAAAGAATATTTTTTAATTTATGCATTGAACCAGTTCTTTCTTGAAGCTTTGCGGCTCTTTCAAGTAAAATATAGTCGACATTTTCGGTCTGGAAATAATATGTATCGAATAGAATGCCCATAAATAAATTTTCCAGAAGATTTATTATTAGACTATTTTTTGTAGGATCATCATCTTTTATAATTAAGTCTGAATCTTCGATTAAATTGTAGATTATCTCGCTTGCAGAACAAAATTTTGGAGCGACAATATTAAAATCGCAAAAAAATTTATTATCTATATGATGGTCGATGCAAAAAGAAGGTTTTATGATTTTGGTTTCTTTTTTCAATCCACTTCTTTCAAGAGAAGGGGTATCTACAAAAAAAATCCCATCAAATTCATTTTGAATAAAATTATCGAGTGGTAATAGATTTAAATCCCATGCATTATATTCTAAATAAGGTGGATTATTGAATAAAAAGATCTTCGTTTGAATGGATAGAAGTTTGCATATAAAATGTATTGATGCAATGCTGGCTAAAGCATCACCATCAGGGTCAATGTGAGAAATAATTGCAATTTTATTTTTATTTTGGAAGAAGTTAAAAAAAAGATCCCTTTCAAAGTCTTTAACAAATCGAGAATTATTAAAACGATTATCTATAGATTTATATTGCACAAAAGATTCCTTTAAAAACTATTTAATAGCTATTAAATATGAATATATAAATTCATCAAGAAATTTTTAATTGATAATATTTCAATAACTCCAACATAATAACATATATAAAGGAGTTCAAAGGATTAAATGGATATGAACTTTATAAAACAAACTTAGAGTGTAGGTTTGGAATGGTTGATCATATTAATAATTCTTAGATCTATTATTAAAAAAAAAATATTAAATTAAACTCATTTATAAATATTAGTAAAATACTTTTATCTATAATAAAATTTATTACTATCCATATAGGACAGAATTTAATGCATTTAGATAAATTATTCCTGAAATTATTCAAAATTTTTTACAATTTTACTTAACATAAATTAAAAAAATATTACAATTACCAAAATGAAAACATATAAAATCTTATATCTTATAGCCTGAATTCTCGATTATTTTTAATTAAAACCAAATCATTAATTTTTAACAAAAATTTAATATATTTTAATATTTCAAAACTTAATATACATTCTAAAATCATTAAATCTTTTAACATTAAGAAAAATTTAATATCTTCATCTATTTTTACTCTATTTTTTTTATTTTCGATATCATTAATTTTTCTCTCATCTTCCTTTCAAACATCTTCCTTTCAAATTAATCTTAAAAATGGAATTGCGAATTTTAAGATATTTTTCAAATACGATTTATTCATGTAATAATAGTTAAATAAAACCATAAAGACCAGCTAGTAAATCCCTTGCATCTAATATAGATGAATTATATATCCTTGTAGTTGGAGCAAATGAAGATTATGATCAAACAAATGGTTATCAATTAATAGTAGACTAGGATAAAAATATATTCCTTATTTTATTTTATAAAATTAATCTAAATACTTTATTGAAAATGTCTTTATAATTTTTGAATTCAGAAATATTTTTACTATTGCTAAATATTTGTTTTTTTAAAAGTATACAACTTTCTTTATAATTTTTGAATTAATAAGTTTCTTATAATATAATTTACAAACTATTATAATAATTGTTTCAGAATTCTTTATTTTATGCAATTACATTCTTGTCATTTATTAAAAATTTGTTGTTAAAAAATTTCTTTTATCAACTTAACAATTAAAATTCATTTATGAATTTTCAATTCAATTTGTTTTTACAATTTTTTAAAATAAAATAAATTGAAAAAAATTAAAATTTATTTATTATTATTAAAACCGATTAGGGGATTATATGGAAAAAGAGGCTAAAAGATCTTTCTATTTAACAACATTTTTAATAGGTCTTGGATTTTTTACGATGGGGATGATGGATCCACTTTATGATTCTTTTGTACCTATTTTTCTTCAGAAATATATACCAAGTAAAGGAGTAATTGGTTCAATAATGACAATTGACAATATCTTCGCTATTTTCTTAATCCCAATTGTCAGCGCTATTTCAGATAGGACAAGGACACCTATAGGTAGAAGAATGCCATATATTTTGGTGACATTGCCATTATCTGCATTATTTTTTGCATTAATACCATTTGGTGCTTTAAAAAGTCTTGCTGCCTTAATAATAGTTGTCTTTTTATTAAATGTATTCAAACAATCAGCAAGAGGTCCTGTTGTAGCACTAATGCCAGATACAGTTCCAGCAGATTACAGATCTGAGGCTAATGGTGTAATAAACACAATGGGTGGCATAGCGACAATAATCGGGAGTCTTTTTCTTGCCAAATTGATGGATTTATCCATCGATCTTCCCATAATAGGCAATACAAAAGATAAGTTGCCATTTATAATCGCTGGATTTCTAGTCGTTCTCGCAACTCTGATATTGTTTTTAACTGTAAAAGAAAAACGCAGGGATGAAGGTGATAAAAGAGTTTCAATTACCAGATCATTAAAATTGATCTTTTCTTCAGAGGATAAAAGTGCTACATTAATTCTTTTTTCTCTTTTATTCTGGTTTTTAGGATATCAAGGAGTTCTTCCGTTCGTAACTATGTATGCAATGCAATTTATTGGGGTAACTAAAGGAACAGCAGGCATTTCTCCTGGAATGGTTGGCCTTGCATATGCCATTTTTGCCGTTCCTTCCGGGGTGATTGCACACAAAATAGGAAGAAAAAAAGCGATATCTATATCTCTTGTTGGTATTTTTATAATAATTTTGCTTATTTTCTTTTCTAAACCTTTTGCAGATCTTTTAAGTCTTTCACAAACCATACATCTTTTTATCTTCTGGGGATTATTATTTGCTTTT
The DNA here is from genome assembly GCA_020722965.1 of Brachyspira murdochii. GTDB lineage: Bacteria > Spirochaetota > JAAYUW01 > JAAYUW01 > JAAYUW01 > Exilispira. The sequence continues at coordinate 37,295 of DYJT01000018.1, forward strand.
GGTATTTTCTGGGTAAGTGTTATTACAAATTCATTCCCTATGCTATGGCAAATGGCGACATATGATGATATGGGTATATATACAGGGTTATATTATACTTTTTCTCAAACAGCAGCGATTCTGGCTCCACCTATTGCCGGATTTTTGATTGATGGATTTGGTTTTAGAGTTGTTTTTATTTATACCGCTATTTGTATGGCAATTGCTTTTATATTGATGCAATTTGTGAAAAAGGGTGAACCACAGAAGGTAAAATAGATTTACTCTATCTGAAAAAGGTTAATGATTCGAAATTCCTCTTTTCCAAAGTTGTCATGTGCTATCTGAATTATATATACTCTTTCAGAAAAATCATGGATGGTGGGAAGAAAGTTCTTCCCCCATTCGAAACAATTTATATAATTTCCCTTGAAAAAATAGTCAAAAGGTAATTCAATTAATTCTTTTGGTTCTTCGATTCTGTAAAGATCGAAATGATTAAATCTTATTCTTCTATTTTCCAGTTTCCCTTGGTGCTCATTAACAAGATTAAATGTAGGTGAACTAATTTTTAGTCTATCTATCCTGAGAAATGATGCGATTTCTCGAATTAAGGTGGTTTTACCAGATCCTAAAGCACCTTCAAATACTATAGATGATGGAAATTTAATTTCACTTAGTATATTAGATGCTGCTCTTTTTAAATCTTTTAATTTATAGACTTTTAACAACATTAAATTTTTATACAATATAACTCCTTTGTTCTTGAAACAAGAATACCATTAACCTTTATAGCAGATTGAATGAAAAAATCACTTAAATTTTTAAAATTTCGAAAATTTTATTAGAAAAAGACTTGACAGCTGAAATTATCTGTTCTATATATATGGTGAATAGTGGTGAATGGTGGATGCTAAATTTTTTTGGTGAATATCGATTTTCAATTGATGAAAAGGGTAGAACTGCATTACCCGCATCTTTTAAAGATATTTTAGAAAAAGAAAATGAAGATTCAGAACATTGGGTAATAACCAAAGGGATGGAACAATCTATTTTGCTGTATCCAATGAAGATCTGGCAGCAATTACTCGAATATTTATCACAAAAACTTTCTTATAAAAATGAGGTAGATAGAACATTTTTAAGATACTTCATCTTTCCTGCAAAAGAAATTGTTGTAGATAAGCAAAATAGATTTGTAATACCTAAAAATCTGATTGAACATTCCAGGATAAGTAAAAATGTCGTTTTTCTGGGGGCATTGAATAAGATAGAGATATGGTCAGAAGATTACTGGGAGGGGTATATTAGTAATTCTTCTGACCAACTATCTCAACTGATTAGTAGATTGGATGATTTGAATCTTTGATTCCGATTCAAATTAAATATAATCTACTTTGTTTAAAATTCAAGAGCAAAAAAATCTGGGAGGGGGATTTTTTTGGGTCTCTTGAAAAACTGGGAGGAAGCTGGGGTTTTTAACCCCAGCAAATTTTAATAAATAAATAAATTTAAATAAAAAATTAAATTTTAATATAAAAAAATTTTAATAAAAAGTTCAAGGAGATGTTTATTAACTACCATACGCCAGTATTGATCGATAAGATCATAGAATTTGTTCCCCAAAATATCGATAGTGCAAATAATTTACTCGTTGATGCCTGTTTTGGAGAAGGTGGTTATACAGATAGATTTTTATCAAGATTTAAAAATTTAAATATTCTTGGAATAGAGCAAGATTCTGAAATTTATAATATAGTTAAAGAAAAGTATAAGAATGAAAAAAGGGTTTTAATAAAAAATGGAAATTTTGTCAAAATAGACGAATTTGTAAATGAAGAATTTGTTAAAGATAAAAGACTCAAATTCGTAGTATTCGATCTTGGAATTTCTATGTTTCATATTAAGGCTTCCACTAAGGGGATAAGTTTTAATAAAGAATTAAGATTAGACATGCGATTGAATCCTGATGCGAGTGAAAGCGCATATGATATTATAAATTACTATAAAAAAGAAGATCTTGCAGATCTTTTTTATAATTATGCAGATGAACGAATGTCGAAACAGATAGCACATGCTATTGTTGAATTTAGAAAAACGAAGAAAATAGAGACAACTTCCGAACTTGTTAAAATAATATCTTCGGTTAAAAAAGATAGAAGGAAAAATCCTGCAACAAAAGTTTTTCAAGCTTTAAGAATTAAGGTAAATAATGAATTTGAAAACTTAAAAAATGCACTTGAGAAGATAATCCCGTTTTTAGATCAGGATGGAAGAGTCGCCATAGTTTCATATCATAGTGGTGAAGATAGAATAGTTAAAAATTTTATTAAAAATCGAATAGATTTAAGACCAATTTTTAAAAAGCCAATTATTCCAGATTATTCTGAAATGAGTATTAATCCAAGCGCGAGATCGGCAAAATTAAGGATTTTTGAAAAAATTTAATGTTTTTAGGGTTATATCTTATGAAAATTAGTTTTGCTTTAATAATTGTGATAATCTTTATTATCCTGGGGTTTTCACTATTTTATCTTACAATAATTCAGAAGGGGAAAAACCTGGATAATCAGATCGAAAATGAAAGAAAGCTAAATCATAATCTGAAAGTATTTTTAAAAAGCAAGTTATCTATATTTAATCTATCCAAAATTTTTCATGGTGAAGAATTAAGACAGATGGATGAAGATGATTTGATAATTTTAGAAAAAAAAGAAGATAATAAAAAGAGCAATGAACCTGCTCAAAACGATGGAAAATAAAAAAGTTTCAAAGGTGTAAGATGAATAGGTTTAATATTAAAGATCTTGTGAAATATTTAAAAATCGAAAAAATCGATTTTGAACTATTTGGCTACAATAAATATACATGTAAGTATATTGTTAAAAATGTTTTTACAAATACTAAAATGGTTTTTTCTTCAGACCTACCCAAAAAGTTTACAAACCTATTTATCGCTATTAAAGGACAGAGATTCGATAGTCATTTTAAAATAAAGGATTTAACCGATAAATGCAAAATTTTTGTTATAGAAAATTTATCTTTTCTTGATAATTCTGAAAATTTAAATGAATTTTGCCAGAATAATGAACTTATTATTTTAAAAGCGAAGAGCACAAGATTTTTAATGGCATATATCTATAAGTTTTATTACAACTGTATTGACGAAAAACTAAATATTTTTGCCATTACAGGAACGGATGGTAAAACATCGATGGTTTACATACTGAGCTCTATTTTTAGCAAAATCTATGGAAACTCTGCTTCTATTGGTACACTTGGTGTTAATTATAATGGGAAAAAGTTAGATATAGATCAAACTACTCCAACAACCCCAGAAATTTATGATTTATACAATATTTTTTCACAATTGTATAAGCGTAAGACAAAGTATGTTTTTATGGAAGCGACTTCCATTGCTAGCATTCAAAATAGACTTTCTAGCATCTCATTTGATTCTATTTGCTTTACAAATATGACGGCTGATCACCTTGATTTTCACGGGAATCTTGAAAACTATTATGGTGCAAAGATCTCATTTATAGATAGAATTGCTGGATCAAGGAAAAAAAATAAAACTGTAATATATAATCTTGATGATGAAAATAAAAACCTGGTTGAGCAAAGATTTAAAAATTATCAGAATTTAAATATTTTGACATACGGGTTTAACAAAGATTCAGATTTTGTAATTTCATCATCTGAATATCAGCAAAGATATTTTAAGATAAAAATTATTATTTCAAAGAAACTATTAGAAAAATTTAATTATAAAGATAATCCAAAAGACATAGAAATAAAAACATCTCTCATAGGAAGATTTAACGCATATAATATAGCAAATTCCCTGGCTCATCTTTTTAATTATTTTGTTATCGTCAAAAAAAATGGTATAGAAAAATTTTTTGAATTAATCGATAAAACAAAAGAAGTTTTTTTAAATTTAAATATTCCTGGTAGGATGCAAAGGATTAAATATAAAAATCATGATATCTATATCGATTATGCACATACCGCTGCAGCACTTGAAAATGCCATTAATACCTTAAAGGATGTAGGATATAGTAAAATTATAACGATAATGGGCTGTGGGGGTGATCGTGATAAGACAAAAAGACCTATTATGGGTAAAGTATCAACAGAATTATCCGATTTTACGATTTTGACTTCTGATAATCCAAGAAGCGAAGAACCTTTAAATATTATAAAAGAAATTGAAGAAGGAATTTCCAAAAATAATTATTTAATTGAAGTTAATAGAGAAAAAGCAATAGAAAGGGCGATTGATTTTTTAAATAAAGAAAAAGATCCGACAGCCTTATTAATTGCAGGGAAAGGGCATGAAGATTATCAGGAGATAAAGGGTGTAAAGTATCATTTTAATGATAAAGAGGTGGTTGAAAAAATAATTGATAAATCAAAATAAATAGATTAAAATAATAAATAAATTATGGTAAATAAACAAAAGTAAATAAACTAAAATAATTAAACTAATGGAAATAAATTAAAATAATTAAAATAAAAGATAAATTAGTTAAATAAATAAACTAAGACTAAAGAATTAAAATAATTAAAATAACAAATAAAATATTTAAATAAATAAACTAAGA
>DYJT01000004.1:0-57617 GCA_020722965.1 Brachyspira murdochii
TTGATGGAAGTTTTTGGAAATTATTTGGTTAGTGCTGCCATAAATCATGATACAGATGAATGTACAAAAGGCATTATGAGAGAACGATTAGAACAAAGAATAGGGCTTTATATTGAATTAATTAAAGAAGGAAAATTGAATGATGAGTCTACACAGGCTTATAAGCAAATGCTCTTAAATGAAATTGGGCAATATCTTACTACAATAGGTTTACCAGCTTTAAAAGCATATGTAACTGCTGCTATTGGTACTGTTATAGGAGGTATTTTATCAGGATCAGTTGCTTTCACTCCAACATCAATTGCAGCAGCCTTAGGATCAGCATTAGTAGGTCCTGAAGTTTTAAGTGCAGCAGCGACAGCTGCTATTGTAGCTGCTATTATTTATCTAATAGATGATATTAAAGATCCTAATAGAAACATTTCTTCTTCATATTATACAAATCTTATTATTTTATAATTTACTATTAATAAATAAAGATTTTTGAAATTAGTCATTTAGAATTTAATGCGGGTGAGGTTTAGCTTTAAAATATAACCTCATCCATTATTAAAAAACAATAAATTTCTATAAAAAAATTTTTCAATTACAATTAAATGATAAATATCAAAAAGGGATGAAAATGACTGAGGATAAAATTAAAAACTTAATTAAAAAAGGAATGATAATTGATATTATAATTTTAGCTTATCAGACTATAGTAAGTACTTTTATTATAGAAATTATTATAAAAATTAATAAAAAGATCAAAATTATAAGTCTAAATGATGCTTTTTCATATTTAATCAATTATAATTTAATAAATATTAGAATGATAATTTTTTTGGGAAATTTTGTTATTTTGTCTGAAATTATATTATTATTGTTTTCTATTTATCTAGCTGCTTTAAATATGAGTTATTTAACAAAATATTCAAAAAAATTATTAAAAAATAATTATGATTTTATCAATAAACTTAATAAGAAGATCAAAATCTACGCAGCTATATTAGGAGCATTTTTCGGAACAATTTTTTGGGTTATCTCTTTTTGGTTTGATTATTGGGATTATATAAATATTTTATTAGAAAGTTTACTTAAACTACTTAGATGTTTTTATTAAATCAAAAGAGAAGTTTATGATAAAAAGGAATTTAAAAAATAAAAAATATATCAGGTATTCTTTTTTAGTTTTATTTTTGATGTTGTTTTTATTTATCTTTTATGTATTTTTTACTTTATTTAATTATATTTATCCATTATTTAAAAATATACAAGAAGATTATTATAAAAATAAGATTATAATAAAAGTAGATAAAATTGTTTTTGTTAATGAAATAATATTATTTTTTTTAAGATTATTTTTGCCTTTTATTTTTATTTTAATTTTATTTATTTTTTTAATAATTTATAAAATTTTTAATAAAAAAATAAAGAAATGAGATGCCCCCTTTTTTAGGACAAAATTAAGTAAATTTAACTTTTTGATTTTTAGTTATGAGTTTTTTTTATTAAGTCTCTTAATAATTGAATTTCAAGTTCTTTATCGGCTAAAAAAATGATTTATTCTCGCTTTTTTGGAAAAGAATAGAAATGCTTTCATAAGACAGAACTCATCTTTTAATATATTTTCTAAATTATAGTGGATTCAATGTAAGCTTTAATTGTTTTGCGAATATGATGAATTTATTTTTCATAGTAAAATAATAAGACAAAATATATAATTTTGAATAAATAGGTAAAGAATTTTTTTGAATCAGTCTTTATAAATTCAATTTTGTATAACCTCAAACCTACCAATATTTGCAAGAAAACGAAAGATATAATATAATTTAGCGAAAGGAATTTGAAAATATTTGAATTAAATAATAGACTTATTATAATCCCCCAAACCTTGTATTGGGGGAGGTGGTCGGGGAAGAGGTTGGGGCAAGAAGGAAAGGGAAAGGAAAGGAAAAGAATAACAAAATTCTAGTAAACAATTGTGCATTTTTTAAGATTTGCTCATATTAGAATTTGTATTATCTTTCCAAAAGAATATTTCAATTTTATATTATTACCTATAATTTTATTAGTTATCTATAAACTTAATTTTGGGATGTTTATAGAGGGCATTACAAGAATTTATATTAAAACAAAAATATTGACAAATTAGTATCGAAATATTGAATAAATAAAATTAATGAACAAGATAAAAATTTTTTTAACAATATTTTTAATATTTACATCTTCAATATTAATAAGTCCAATAATAATATATAATAACAATGAGCACCATGAAGTAAGCTTTAATGTCGTGATTTCCCGCGATTTTAAAAATCTTGAAGCAAAAAAATCTTATTTTGAATTTTATTTCCCTGAAGATTACAGCTTTTCAAATACCGAATTTAATATTCAACCTTTCTCAACTAGCATTAGTTTTAATCCGGAGCCAGATGAAAAATTATTTGAATATGATAAATTTAAAAACAAAATTCTAAAGTTTTCGTATGAAAATATATATGGTTTTTCAGTGAGTCTAAGATTTGCTGGAATATTAAAATCAAGAAATAATAATATTCTTTTTATCCCTTTTCCTTACGATGAAAAGGATATACCAGTAGAAAATTATATTTATTTAGAATTTTCACCATCTTCTATCGTAAATGATCTTGCATGGCAGATATCTAAAGATAAAAGCAATTTAATAAGTATTTTATTTAGGATAAAACAATATATTGATTCTAATATTCTTTATACACCTATCTATCAAAATAGGTCTATTGAGGAGATAATAGGTCAAAAAAGGGCTAACCGTGAAGAGATTTTAGACCTGTACATATATATTTTAAGAGCTATAGGTATACCTTCAAGAATCAGCTGTGGATTAGGTCTTCCTACTGAGTATGAATATAAATCAAATAATAAAAATGATGCAATTAAATTATATTCTGGAAAAGGTGTTTTAACATATTTAGAAATCTGGACAAAAGATTATGGGTGGCTTTTCTTTGATCCCTTTTTCTCGTGTTTTATTCCACTAAATAATTATTTAAAATTTGGTCATGCACAATATTCGAATCAACTAAAATACATTTATGTCCAGAGTCAGAGTTCCAACATTTCTATTTATGATAATTATAAGGTAAGTTATTTAAAAAATGATAAATTTATATTTGATAAAATAAATTTAAATTATTTAAATTACATAAATATCTTACCAGAGAATTTCATCGAGTTTTTCCAGATGTCTGATATTCGGCAGAACAAAAATATTTTTAGCTTAGTATATCCAGGCTTTGATGATGAAATAGAGAAAAAATTATATTTTTCGGGGTTTAACTGTGAAACAGAGATAAAAATAAAAGAAGAATCAATTTTACAACCTTTTTATTTAAATTCAGATTATATTTTTTCGGATTTATTTATAAATCAGATAGCTACAAGTGGGATTGTAAATTTAAAGATATATCAGGGTGAGCAAATAAACGACAAAAATCTGATCTATCAAACAAGATTGGATTCCTCAAATTTAGTGAACACTAATAAAAAGATAAATATCAAACTTCCGATGTTAAACCTGAAAAAAGGGATATATTTACTTCATATTTTTCTTGAACAATCAGATATAAATAGTAATATTCTGGCGAATAATATTGTTCAATTACCCGGTTTTTTTGGTATGAATCTTCTACAAGATGGGAAAATTATCAAGACAAATTTGATATTCCCATTGGTTTTTGTATATCAATAAAAATAATAAATGGAGGGAATATGACAAAACATCTTTTTTACAAGGGTATTGAGGATTCAAAATGGTATGATTGGCACTGGCAGATTCAGAACAGAATTACTGATCCAAAAGTTCTTGGAAAAATTTTTAATTGGGATTCAAAAAGAGTTGAACAGATGCAAGAATACTTAAAAATTTTAAGGATGGCGATAACTCCATACTATCTTTCTTTGATAGATATGGAAGATTATGAAAATGACCCTGTTTATTTACAAGCCGTTCCATCTGTATATGAAACACATATAGTTTCAGCCGATATGGCTGATCCGTTGCATGAAGAAGTTGATTCCCCCGTTCCTTTAATAACTCATAGGTATCCCGATAGGGTTTTATTTTTGGTTACTGACCAATGCTCTATGTATTGTCGACATTGTACCAGAAGAAGGTTTGCGGGGCAAACAGATAGACCGGCCGCTGCCAATCTTATTGATGGTGCTATTGAATATATTAAAAATACAAAAGCAGTAAGAGATGTATTGATTTCAGGAGGAGACCCTTTAACTTTGGGAACAGAACAGCTTGAAAAGATTATTTCAAAGGTAAGAGAGATTCCTCATGTTGAAATAATCAGAATTGGTACAAGAGTCCCTGTAGTACTTCCTATGAGAGTTGATGAACAGCTTGTTTCTATGTTAAAAAAATATCATCCGCTCTATATAAACACTCATTTTAATCATCCAAAAGAGATTACAGAAGAATCAAAGAAGGCATGCGAAATGCTTGCAGATGCAGGTATACCTTTAGGTAATCAGACAGTTTTATTAAGAAGGATTAATGATGATGCTATGATTATGAAAAAATTGATGCAGAAATTGTTAACTATTAGAGTAAAGCCATATTATATCTATCAATGCGATCTTTCTCAAGGAATAGAACATTTTAGAACCAAGGTAAGTAAAGGAATAGAAATAATAGAGATGCTAAGAGGGCATACCACAGGAATGGCTGTTCCTACTTTTGTAATCGATGCCCCTGGTGGTGGTGGGAAAACCCCGATAATGCCAAATTATCTTATATCAATGAGTCCTGAAAATGTTGTTATAAGAAACTATGAGGGTTTTATTGCCAAATATGAAGAACCTCAATATGAAGAAAAACCATTACCAAACAGAGAAAAGTATTTAAATGAAGAGATGATTTCAAAAGATGGAATTGCAAAACTATTTTATACAGATCAGTATTCTATTGTGCCTAAAGATAATTCCAGAGAAAAAAGGCATGAGAAATACCATAAAAAAGAAAAAAATTAAAATAGATAATATATTATTCTTTCCATTTAATAAGATCTGGAAATAGTAATCTTAAATACTTATTTGCAGGAACAATTCTCAACGAAAATCTCTGTAAACCAGGGTTTTGAAAAGAGAATTCTCCTGCAAATTTTGCTACATTGTCACTATACTTTTCAACAAAGCTAAGTTTGAAGATATTATAAGATTGCAAATCATCAGAATAACAGAAAACTTCTAATTCCAACAAATTCTGATCAATTTGATCTAAGTACACATATGCTTCTACCGATATTAAATCATTTGAACGTAAAACCTTCATCTTGTCTATCGATGTGAAAAAATCTTTTATATATATTTTATTCCAATTTGATGTTATAGTTTCAAATGAAGTGGATAAAGATTTAAGCAATTTGAATTGATCCTTTTGCAAATCTAATAAGGTATTATAAGATGGCTTGTAATAGTTTTCAATATAATTATCTAACATCCTTTCGATATTGAAAAAAGAGGAAACTGTTGCAATCGAGTTTTTCATCATTTTAACCCAATCTTCTGGGATTCCGTTTTCATTTCTTTTGTAATATAGAGGAATAATTTCCTGTTCAAGCATATCATAAATCTGTTGAACATCTGCTATATCTCGCAAATTTTCGTTAGAATAATTCTCTCCAGCCGTAATTGCCCAGCCATTTTCACCATTGTAGCATTCATCCCACCACCCATCTCGAATACTAAAGTTCAATACACCATTCATACCTGCTTTCATACCAGAAGTTCCACAAGCCTCGAGTGGTTTAATAGGTGTATTTAACCAGATATCGACTCCCTGAACGATGTTTTGCGCGATATTCATCGAATAATTTTCAATGTAAACAACATGATCCTCGCATTTATATTGATATGTAAAATCAATTATCTCTTTTATCAGATTTTTTCCCATAAGATCAGCCGGATGAGCCTTACCGGCGCATATTATCTGAACTGGATATTCGGTATTTTTCAATATTTTAGCCAATCTTTCTTTATCTTTGAAAAGCAAAGAAGGTCTTTTATAAGGGGCAAACCTTCTTGCAAAACCAATCGTTAGGTGGTTTGGATTTAATATCCTGGAAACAGAGTTAACTTTTAGTGGAGAAAAACCTTTTTTAATATATTCATTAGCCAATATTTTTCTTACAAATGAGATTGTCTTTTGTTTTTGTCTTGAATGAATATTCCAGATCTCTTCATCAGAAATTTGTTGAATAGACTCCCAGATCTGTTGATTTTTAGAATTCCCAATATATGAAGGTCCTACATATTGATCGAATAATTTTGCCAGATCAGAGGAAATCCAGGAATAATGAACCCCATTTGTAACATGACCTATCGGTATCTCATATTCTAAAAGATTTCCGAAGCTTCTTACCCACATTTTTCGTGAAACCTTGCCATGTATTTTCGACACACCATTGGCATGAGATGAAAGTCTTAAAGCTAATGCTGGAAGCCAAAAGGTGTTTTTATCATCAGAGATAAAACCTAAATCATATATTAAATCTGGATTTAGCCCTCGAGATATAAGATAATTATCCAGATATTTTTTAATAAGATTTATAGGAAAATTTTCATTACCAGCCTCAACTGGTGTATGAGTTGTAAATATAGAGCTTGTTTTAGCCAGCATAAATGCTTCATTAAATGAAAAATTGTTTTCTATCATTAGACTTAAAAGATGTTCTATTAATAAAAATGCAGAGTGTCCTTCATTTAAATGATATATTTTGGGGTTTAATTTTAATTTATTTACTAACCTATATCCGCCTATTCCAAGAACTATTTCTTGCTGAATTCTCTTTTCTTTATCCGCAACATATAAAAAGTTGGTAATATCCCTGAATTCAGGTTCATTAATCTCGATATTTGTATCTAAAAGATATATAGTATTTGCTCCTACAGATATATACCATATTTTCGCGTAGATTTTTTTATCTATCATTGGTATCTCGACAAAAATCGATGCTCCTTTTTCATCCTTAACCTCTTTAACAGGAATATAATATGGTATATTTTCTTGATAATGTTCCTCCTGCATACCATTAACATTAATTTTTTGATTGAAATAACCATATCTATAAAGTAGTCCAACTCCAAATATAGGTAATTTTATATCGGAAGAACCTTTAATATGATCACCCGAAAGAATTCCAAGACCTCCTGCAAATATTGGAACACAATCATGCAAACCATATTCCATAGAAAAATAGGCGATAGAATTTTCAGGAAATATTTTTTCAAACTCTCCCTTTTTTTCTAAGTATTTAATAAATTTCTCATAGACTTTGTCTAATTCGTTAATAAATATTTTATCTTCTTCAAGTTTAGAAAGTCTTTCTTCTGAAAGATTATGTAAAAATGCCACAGGATTTCTTCCTACTTTTTTGAATAATTCACTATCTATTTTATAGTAAATTTTAGTAGCATCTTTATCCCATATTGACCAGATATTATAAGAAAAATTTAATAATTTATTTAATTTTTCTGGAAATCTTGGGTATACAAAGACATCTTTAAAAAACATTTATTCCCCCTATTTTTATGAAAGCTTCTCTTCGACATCCGATAAAATATAAAGAAAATTTTGATAAGCAGATTCTGTAGTTGGATAATGTGCAAAAAACTTATTTATCAGGATATTAAACATATTAGAATCAGATAAGAAGTAAGCATAATCTACAGAACTGATTTTCCTTAGAATTTCTAATAAATTTTCATTATTTTGTTCGTTTGCAAGATTTATTAAATTATAAAGAGCGGATTGTGAATTTTTTTGTAAATCATTACCTAACATAAGATTCAGATTCTTGTCTTCACCAGAACTCGATATATAATCTTTTGAATTAAAAACATCAAGATTGTCTTCTTTTAATTGTTCGACCTCCTCTGGTTTTATGAAATTTACATTGTTTTTCCCGTTTTTTATAACCAATTTAGGCATGTCATAAAGAAACTCAAAAATTCCGCTATTTTCTTTATAATGGTAACCAAAAGTTTCAAGATCAAATACCAAAGTGTTATAAATGTTTTTAATTTTTTTATAAGAGTAATTAATGTCTATTATCCATTTAGAAAATTTTTCCGCAGTTATAGGATAATCTTTGAAGTTTTTATTTAAAAAATTAAACGAGATATAATCTGATAGTTTTTGGTTTCTTAAAATTATTGTTTGAGTGTTTTTGCCATATGCTTTATACAGATTAAAAGGAGGTTTAAACCCAATTGTCTTATCGGTAGGTTCTGTAATAATTCTCTTTATAGATACAAATCCTCTTAAGTAATCCGCAAGTTTATTGCTGTAAATCAATTCTGTATTCATGAATGTCGACGGGAAGTAATTAAATTCCGAATAAATAAGGTTTATATCTTTATTTACCTCAAAGACAAACTGATTTTCATCAAAAATAAAAGATAGTGAATTATAAAAAGGTGTGGCTATCACTTCAACCATTTTAGTTTCAATCAATCTTTTTAACAGCTCAATTACATAAGGTTTAAATAACTTTAATTGCTCTATTAAAATTCCTGAAAAACAGATTGAAAATTTAAATTGACCTTTTAAGTTATCTATCATTTTAAATAAAAGTTCAAGAGAAGGGATATACGATAAATCAGAAATTTGTTCGATTACATTTTTAGATAAATCATAGTCCAAAATAGAATCTGTTTTCCCAATATCAAAAATAGATAGTTTTTTGATTATAAAGGGTTGATGAATTTTGAATATTATCATAGTATTTAGCATAGAACTTCCTTATAACATTCTTCTATCATTTTTGCTGATTTATCCCATTGTATTTTAGAAACTTCTTCTGCTGCTTTTTTGCCAATCTCCTGTTTCATTAATGGATCTGCCAGTAAATCTAGTATAATATTTACCATTTCATCAATATCCCAGAAATCTACTTTAAAGGCATTTTCAACTACTTCACTTACCCCAGATTGCTTTGATATGATTGTGGCTATACCAAAACTCATCGCTTCTAATGGAGCAATCCCAAAAGGTTCAGAAATCGATGGTAATATCATTATATCAACAGCCGAAAGAATATTTTCTACTTCTTCCCTGTTCATAAATCCTGTAAATAAAAATCTTGTAAGCAATTTTTCCTTGGCCGATTTTCGTATAATCTTTGTGGCAAGATCTCCAGTTCCAACCATAATGAATCTAACTAATGGATAAACATCTATTACCCTTTTGGCGACTTTTAAAAAATATTCTGGTCCTTTTTGCAATGTAATTCTACCCAGAAACAAAATAGTAGGATCTTTAAATATTCTTTTTTTTTCAATATTATTGTCTTTAAGATGAAAGGCATTATGAACTACTCTTATTTTTGCTGTATCAATTCTGTATCTATTTACTATTAGATTCGAAGTATAATTTGATACAGATATAACTCTATCTGCGAGTGTCAGTCCAAGATATTCAATTTTATGTATCCTATCATCACCAGGTCCTCCAGATCTATCGAATTCAGTTGCATGAATATGAGATACAAGAGGTTTATTTTTAAATCTTGAAGCAAGTATACCAGCAGGATAGCAAAGCCAATCATGAGCATGAACCAGGTCAAAATCGAAAATCTTTATGGCTTTTGAAACCTTATTATTGTAGTCTCTGACTTTCCTAAAAAGGTCTTCTCCAGATAAAAGATTTGATCTTAGTTCAAAAAAAATCCTTTCAGAAGAAAGGTCATTAAAATTATTTATGAATTCTTTTATTAGAATGTTTGAGTTAAATTCTTTAATATTTGTGTATGCATCGATACCTTCGGTTATTCCCAAAAAATTAAAAATATCTAATTTAGCAAATGATTTCGAACTAGAAACAACTTCAAAATTTTTTTGATCCTCGTTATTTATAAAAATTGGATTTAAATTATCAGCATCTTCCTCTTTATTTAATATAAAATATGCGTCAACTTTTGTTGGTAAAATTAAAATTATCTCGATATTTCTTTTTAATAGGCTTTTTACCATACCATAACATGCCATAGCAAGACCACCGGATATCATTGGAGGGAACTCCCATGTTAAAAAAAGAACTCTCATAGTTGACACCTCATTTTATAGTTTATCGATAATTTTTTCTATACAATATAACGCAGCACATGACCAAGCTTGTGCAGGTGCACCTTTTGCAGGATGAGGGTTTAAACCATCCCAAACTTCGGCTACTGAAGCCTTATGATTTTTGATAAATCCATTTCTTAATCTATTAATTATGGATTCCAATTCTTTTTTCAATAAATTTTTTTCTTTAATTACTTTTTTCAGGCATTTTGCATAAAAAAGAAGTAAAAATGGCCAAACAGATCCTTGATGATATGCAAGATCTCTTGAAATCTGCGAACCTATATATTTCTTTTTGAAATTCGGTTCTTTAAATGATAATGTTCTAATTCCATAAGGTGTAAGTAATTCTGCTTTAGTAATATCAATAGCCATCTGGATTTTATCAATATCTACAAAATCGAAAGGAAGAGATAATGATATTAAGAAATTCGGTCTTGTCTCGAAAATAGCCCTTTTTTCAAAGATTCTATCGGCTATTTTGTTTTCAACGAAAAATTTTTGCATCGAGTCTTTAACCTTATCTGAAATATCTTCGAGATTTTCTTTCGTAAAAGAATAATTCTTATTATTAATTTTATCCTTATTCTTGATTTTATCAATTGATAATAATTCCATAAGTTTAATTATTATTTTCAATGAATTGTACCATAAGCCATTAATCTCTATAGGGCAACCATATCTTGGAGTGATCGCTTTGCCTTTTAAAACTACATCCATCCATGTTAATGCTATCGAATCATTCTTTTTGATTTCTAAAAGGTAATCATAATTTACAAAAAATGGTAAATCCTGATTATAATAGTAATTAAAAAATATCTGAAGGATATAAGAAAACAATTTTTTCTGTTTCGCTTTAGGTAAATAATTAAATAGTTCATAACTTCTAATTATAAACCATAATGAACTATCGACATTATTGTATGCGATATTATCCCCTTCGAAGATAACATTTGGCAATATTCCATCCTTCATCTTTTGAGCGTAAGATAAAAGCAGATCGTAAGCAAATGTATAATCTTTAACCGTATCGCAATCAGGCATAAATGCTTCTAAGCTTATCATTGAATCTCTTCCCCAACATGTAAACCATGGATATCCTGCGATTATATCATTGTTTATTTTAAAATCGATCATCGCAAGTTTTAATATTTTCCGATATTCGCTGTATCTATAAAGTTCTACATCCTCAAATATTAACTCTGAATAAATTTCTTTTGGATCATAATCTTTTTGTATCTTTTTTTTATCCTTAAAATCAAAGATTTGAGGTTTATATTTTAAAAATGGATGATCTATTGCAAGAGGATAATCTTCATAGTGTTTTATCGTTTGATTTAATACAGGTCTTAATATCTTTCTAATATCACTGTTTTCATCGGTTTTATTCTGAACATTAATATCTAGCTTTGAATCTGAAAAAATAAGGGCAAATGTTTCGCCCCTGTTAAGTGTCTTCATGATTGAAAAAGGATTTATAAGATCTTCAAAAGAATCATAACCTCTTTCTGCTTCTCGAGAGTAATAGATATTTCTATAGATGATTTTATTTGAAAAAATTTTAAAATTTTCATTGCTACTTTCTTCATATAGATATGTGTACACCCCTATATTATTATCATTTCTCTTAAAATAGATTTCTTGCTCATTTAAATCTTCATTAAAAGTAATTTCATAACTTAAATAATCTAATGTACCTGGTTTATTGATATCATGATAGAATCTACATGAAAATTTAGGTTTTAATTCAATATTTAAAGAGTCAACAGAAAGGTTTGTATAAAAGACGATATTAATATTTTTGTCTGGATGCATCATTATATATTTAGCTATAAGAACCTCAGGATTAAAAGGATAAGAGGAATATAAAAAAAATGGATATGGTCTCATATACGATTTCAAAATGTGTCTATAACCATAAGGATAAATAATATTTAAGTAGTTGTTTGAATCAAGATAAAAACTGCTGTTATGAAAGAAGATTTTTTCTTCAATAGAACTTACAAGATGTTGTCTTACAAGATGAGAATCTGATGCAATTAAAATTCCATCATATTTTCTCTCATTTATCAGATTTCCAAAACCAAGTGCATATCCACCTTTACCATTTGTTAAAATCCATTCATTATAAAAATTTTCATAAAGAGGACCATCAAAAAAACGCATTTCCATTTTTAATGACTCCTATATTTTAATTGTAAAAAAGAGAATTTATTTAATATTTAATTATATTCTTGCTAAAATTATAGAATAAAAAAAATGAATTTGCAAAAAGATTCATTTTTACAAAAAAGTTAAAAAGTAACTTGAAATTACAAATCAACAATAAATTTAATGATAATTGTAAAAATAAAATTAAGAATAAATTAAAAAATTTAAATATACATCTTAAAAGGAAGTTTATGACTATTTTTCAAAGTGTATTCAGCCAATCTTTTTTTTGTAATATCAACAGATTCTACTATTACTTTAGATCCACCAATTATATCGATCATCCCTAGTTCATTATAGAATCTTGGTACAATATGTTGATGAACATGCCTTATAGAAGCTCCAGAATTCTCACCTAGATTCATACCAATATTATAGCCAGATGGCTTATATAGTTCTTTTAAGGCTTCGATAAAAAATTTCGTTAATAAAAACAAATGTTGATTCTCTTCATCTTTTAAATCAAGATAATCCTCAACATGGCGAATGGGAAAAAGCATTATATGGCCGCTATTGTAAGGATATAGATTTACACAAACAGAAATATAATCTGAGCTGCATATCAATAGTGAGTCGTTCTTATCTTTTAATAAATCGCATAATGCACAACTAGTAATGTTATCTTTTCTCCTTAAAAAATAATTGATTTTATCAAATTGAAAGATATGTCTTTCAAATAAAGTCTTAAAGCTGTTAAATTTTTTCATTTTCTTTTAGAAATGTCTACTTTGTATATTAAAATAGGTATCTTAATATGGTGACTTATATAATCTACAACAGATCCAAGAAAAATATCTTTTAAATTTGTTTTCCCATGACTACCCAATATGACAAGCTCAAATTTATTATCAAAAGCATAGTCGCATATTTGAGAATAAGGGATACCAAGATCAATTTGAATCGAATATTTTACTTTAGTTATATTGAAATTTTCTATCATCTTTTTGAACTCAGCTTCAGCAGATTCCTTAATCTGTTTTTCATTTTCAGAATCTATCTTTATTTCGGGATAGTATTCAGGGAAAGTATAGACAGTATTGTATGTAAAAAAATTTCTCTCATCTATTACATGGTAAAAAACAATTTCTCCTTCTAACTTTTGGCAGATATTCTCGGCATATTTTGCTATGTATTCGGCTGTTTTCGAAAAATCAAGAGGTACCAGTATTTTCATTTAATCCTCCTTAAAATTTCTTTTACAACTCATCTATATTTTAGTTTTCTTTGTATCTGTTTGTCAATATCTTTTTTCTTTAATGTTTCTCTTTTATCATATAATTTTTTACCTTTTGCCAATCCGAGTTCAACTTTTACTATTTGATTTTTTAAATAAATTGATAGTGGAATTAATGTATAACCAGATTGTAATACCTTTTTTGATATTTTAAATATTTCTCTTTTATTTAATAGTAGTTTTTTAAATCTAGAAGGATCATGCTTAATATAACCGGAGTTTTTGTATTCCTGAATGATAAAGCCGATTAGATAAACCTCATTATTCTTAGATATTTTAGCATATGAATCAGCAATGCTACAATGTCCTTCTCGAATAGATTTTATTTCGGTACCTTTCAATACTATTCCTGCTTCATATTTTTCTTCTATAAAATACTCAAAAAATGCTTTTTTATTCTTTAGTATATATTTAATGGCATTATTGGCTTTATTTTCCATTTTGACCTCAAGTAATATATTTAAAAATTTATTGTATTTTTGTAGAAATTCAATAATTTAATTTTAATAACTAAAATATTTGAAAATATGGCATATAAAGGGATAATATCTTTTGATTTAGATGGCACATTAATATCTACAAATCCTGAAGCTAAAAGTTGTTTCTTAAATGCTTTTCAAAAAACCTTTGACATAAGTAATTTTAAAGAACCAAACTTTAAAGGTGGGGTTGACTTAGCAATACTATCCAATCTTTGTAAGGAAAATGAAATCAAGTTAAATAAGAAACAGATAAGACAATTTATAAAAAATTATATTTTCGAACTTGAAAACAAAACAAATCCAAAAAAATGGCTTGTATTTGATTATGTGACAGAGTTTTTAAATTTCTTAAAAGAATTAGGATTTTTAATCGTACTTGTCTCTGGGAATTACTATGAAACTGGTTTTATTAAATTAGCTCAAACATCTTTAAATAAATACTTTTCTTTTTTTGCATTAAATAGTGTAGAGCTTACTAGAATAGATTTAATGAGAAAGATAATTACTTTTGCAAATGAGAAAAACCAAAAGGTAGTGGCTCATTTTGGGGATGATTTTTCTGATATAATGGCTTCTGTTCATTTTAATATACCTGCTTTTCTTTTTTTACCAGATGTTAAAATCTCTTCTTATGAAGATTTCTTAAAAAAAACAAAAATCCAGTTGACTAATGAAAAAATAAAGAATACCATAGATAAAATACAGTATATTTTTGATCTTTATTCTTTCGATTACTTAAATATAGATAATGTAGATAATTCTGATACAAAAAAAATAGGTAATATTCTTTTTATTTATAATTCTTATAAATTATTATTCACAAAATTTGAAAATTTAATTAAATCAAGTATATTGGATATTGGAGGTTGAAGATGAAAGATTTTTTTTCAATTCCTTTAAGATTAGATTTTCTTACAACTTTGATTATTCTTATTTTTTCTTTATTTGGTTTAATCTTCTATAAATACAAAAGAGATAAATTCTTTTTACTGGCTTTATTTCTAGTTCAACTTGTTATTTTAGGTGTACTTTTTAATATAATTAAACATTTCCCTAATATTTTAACTATTTCAAGCATTATTTCGGTAATTATAATCATCTTCTTTTTATTTTTCAAAAACGATAGAATATTTACATATATCTCTTTTTTACTACATTTTTGCTCTATTTTCCAGCTTCTATATATATTGAAACTAGTTAGCTAAAATTTGATGGATATTATTAACATAAACGAAACGATTAATTTTGCAAAAAATCTTTATAAAAAAAGTGTAAAAGATGCTTATGATTATCTTTTAGGGATTTATGAGGAAAATAAAAATTATCTGGATAAAAATGAATTACTAAAAATCTTATTGTTAATAATAGAGTATCATCAATACTTGAATCCTGAAGAAGATATCAGGTTTTTATTTAACAAAGCATTGAATTATGCCTTGGAATATTCCGATAAAAAAGCAATTATTCTGCTTTATAGATATTACTGCCAGGTTTTATATAAAAATGCTAAATTAAATCAATGTGAAATATTAATCAACAATTATTTTTCCAATTTTAAGAATTACTCTTCCTTTAATGATGATATCAAATTAAAAGAGCTTGAGATCGCAGTTACCGGATTGCTAAAAGAGACTGATAAAGATGAAAATAGCGATGAGGAAGATTTTTTTGATCTGCTTAGCGAAGAGATGGATCCAGATCAAATCATTAAAATAATAATTTCATTTAGTAGAAAATTCATTTCATCCTTATCTACGAATAATATTCTGAAACTGTTTAATATATTTGAACTTGGTTTTGAATATATATTGAAAAATAGAGATCACTTCAAGGTCTTTCATCTATCATACGCCGAGCTTCATAATTTTATCGGGAATCTATACTATCATTTTGGTTTATTAACAAGAGCGAAAAGACATTTTCTTAGGGCATTTATGGAAAGCATATCTCAAAGCGAAGTTAAAATATATTCGAGATACCAGAAAAATGTCGCTGTAATATTTTATGAGCTTGGTGAAATAGAAAAGTCCAACAAATATTTCGAAATTATTGAAAAATTATATCAAAAAATTGATGATCCAGTCGTATTAAATCAATTTTATTCTGTATTGTCTTTGTCTTATATTAGGCAGGGTAAATATTCTTTAGGGAATTCTTTACTAAAATCAGCCATAAAATATAGAATGTCAATCAAAGATCATTTTACACTTCTACACACATTGAATTATGCTATAATTTTTAATTTGTTTAGAGAAAAAAAGTATGTTAACTATTATTTTATATATTTTGAAAAATTAGTTAAACAAATTCCAGATAGTTATTATTACCTATATTATATTTTTTATCTTAGTATTTTTAAAAATAAAATTTTTGATGAAAGCCTATTTTTGAAAAATCTGATGAGACTTCCAATATATTCTTTTAGATTAATTCCTTTATTTTCTTTATGCCTCAAATACAAGACAAAATTATCTCAAAAACCTAAATTTTTAGCCATTGTAAAACTTTTTAAGGAGAATTTTAAAAGGGAAATTTCTGAAAAAAATTTCTTGAATTTTAAAAGCAATTTTTTCGAGTATTCAGATTTCTGCAATTTACAATATGAAGATGATATGGTTATCGAAGAAAGATTACCATTTAAAAGGGTAAATGACAGATTGGAAATATCCTGGGATAATTTTATTGATAATGATATTGAAAAACAGAAGAAATCAACCATTTTAAATTTATTATACTTAAAATTATTAGATCAAGACTCTTTATTGCAATATAATAATAAAAAATATCGTTTAAGATTCGAATATAAAAAAGATATAAACTCTAAAATAGGTCTTTGGGCCCAAAAAGTTTTATTTAGCAGGTTGAATCTGGATAAAATAGTTCTTTTGCCAATTAAATAAGACTAAAAATTATTTTTTCAAATTCTGCAATCTGATTACTTTTATTATTTTTATTTAATGAATATTCTGATTTTATCTTAATTATGTTTTCTCTAATTTTTATTAATTCATCATCAAAACCATTTAAAATTAAAAAATAATACCAATGACTTACGGAAAGAGGTATATAATAAGGGGGATTCTGAAGAAGATTCTTAAAATCTTTAAGAGCATTTTCTAGAAATTTATTCTCTTTAATTAATTCATTTTTAAAATTGAATGAAAAAGAATAAAGGTAATAGATAATTTCATTTATCTGTTTTAGTTGAGGTAAATTATTAAATTCCATTTTATTATGGAGTCCATAATACTGAAAATTTAAAAGAACAAATTGTGTATAGAAGAAAAGGCCATAGTAATATTCAATGAGAATTGGGGAATTTAACTCTAGTACTATTTTTTCACATAAATTTAATAAACTTAAAATATGATTTATCGGCTTCTTCTTGAAATAGAGATAAAGAGAGATATTTTCAATAATAAGAAAGAGTAATTGAATTTTGTTTAAAAAAAGAAAGGATGAATTCAAATAAATTCTCTCAAATTCATTATAAAAAGAGAAATTGTCATTAAATAGTTTATTCAATTTCTCAATATGATCGCTTATTTCAATCTGTTCTGAAGGGAAGTTAAATAGATATAGATAATCATTATTGGTAATTGTATTAATATTTATTAAATTTTTGAAATTTTTATAAGATTCAAGGTTTTTGCAAACTGATTTAGGATATATAAGATAATTTATGATATTTAAATAAAATTCAATATTTTTATCAGATTTAATTTTTTCAATTTTAGCTTGATTAAAATTATCAAAAAAGATATCACTAATCGAACTTAATCCATGAATCTGCTTTAAGTCCGAATAATAGTTTGCTAACATCTTTATTTCGTCTTTTTTAAATATATTTAAAAGATAAGGATATATTCTTATATCTAAAAGAATAAATTTAATTATCTTTTTAAAAAAAGTTACATCAAATTTTTTTACCAGCTTTTTTAAAAGTAATAATTTTTGGTCGAGCTGTTCGTTTTCTAATTCATGAAAGCATTTCGATAAAAAATCATCTTCGTTTATAAAAATATTATTATTCTCATTATATAAATCAATTAGATAGGTTATCTTATCCAATATTTTTTCAGATAGATATAATAAAATTTCTAATATTCTATTTTTTAATTGGTTTGAGGTCGAATTTATTATAAATTGTTTTAAATACTCATTGTTAATTTTGTAAAATCTGTCATCAAATTTGATCCAATTTTTTTTATATGCCTTATTTAAAAAATCTTGGAAATCGAGATAATTCAACTTTTCACAAACCAAACCCAGTTGGTTCTCATTTAAAGGTTTGTATGAAAAAGCAATTATCGAGAGAAGCATCTGCATCTTTTCATCTATTCCATTAATCCTATAACAATGTTCAAGTAAATCTTGATTCTTGGAAAAAAGTTCTTCAAAATCAATATTGACTATTTGATTTAAATTTAATTGAAATTCATCTTTTAAAATTGACAGAAAGTTGTATGCCCTGCCAATAAACCCATCTGAAAGATTATATAATTTTAATTCAAATGAGGCAGCAACAGCTTTGTTGAAGTATGAACGGATAAATTCACCAAATTCATCATAAGTTAGTTTATCAATATACAAAATTTCATATTTAAAAGAAGAAAGAATATCTTTTAACTTGTCATTTTCTTCTTCTTCAATAGTATAGTTTATAATTGTAGAATCGATAAAATTTAAAGATTGAATAAATTTCAATGCCTCATATTTGTCTATAATAGAATTAAAATTGTCTATTATCAATAATTTTAATTTATTTTTTTCCCCTCCATTAAAATCAATAAAAAAATTAATTTTTTCGACTAGATCATCATTTGTTTTATCCCAATCATTTAAACAAATATAAATTGATTGATAGTCATACAGTTGATTTAAATATTGCGCAATCTTAAAAGAAAAATAGGTCTTTCCCGAACCTTGAAGACCTATCAGTGCAATTTTTATCTTTTTATTATCTGTGATTAATTTAATTAACTTAACCTCTTCTTTTCTGGGAAAATAAGAACTAAGGTTTTTTTCAACAGAAAATATATCTTTTTTATCTTTTAATAGGTATAACTTCGCTTTTTCAGTTATCCCTTTAAGTCCAAATTCACCTATATCTTCAAAAGTGAATATATTTTTGGTTTTTCTATAAATTGCCGTAGATACATAACAACTATCTGGCATCGCAACAGATTGAATTCTAGCGGCGCTATTTATCGCTTGCCCCACAAATACATCATATTGTTCTCTTTTAGTGGTTGTGACTACACCAGAATCGATACCTATACGGATTGAGAATGGAAATTTACCTTCTCTATTAAATACTTTCGCTTTTTTAAGGATATTAAATGCACAATTGCAGGCATTTAATGCGTCTTTAAATGAGGAAATTGAAGAATAAAAAATAGCGCATATTGCATCACCAATATATTTTTCAACCCACCCATTGTTTTTTTTTATTTCATTTGAACAAAAATCAAAAAAGAAGGAAAGAATATCATCTACGACCTCGGGATCACTTTTTTCTGAAAAATCCGTAAATCCTACAATATCAAGAAATAAAATCGAAGCATATATTCTTTTTGTTCTTTGTTGCATCGATTAAATTATAGCTTTTAAATTAAAATATTTAAATTAAAATATCACCACTCATCGCCGGTGGTATTTCTAATCCCATTATTTTCAACATTGTAGGAGCAAGATCGGCTAATTTACCACCTTCCTTTAATTTTATCCTATCTTTTGAGAGTTCTTCTCTATTGGAAATAATAGTCAACCATACAGGATTTGAAGTATGAGCAGTTTGAGGTTCATTTGTTTCGAAATCTAACATGGTTTCAGCATTTCCATGATCAGAAAAAAGAAAAACTACACCATCCATATTTAATGCTTTTTCAACAACTAAACCAACACATTCATCAACGACTTTACATGCTTTAACAGTAGCATCCATTACACCAGTATGTCCGACCATATCTGGATTGGCAAAATTAAGGACTATAAAATCGTAAATCCCTTTATCAAGTGATTCTAGCATTTTATCTTTTACTTCATATGCAGACATCTCTGGTTTCAAATCATAGGTTGGAACCTTAGGCGATTGAACAAGAATCCTATCTTCCAAAGGATATATTATATCTTGTTGACCGTTAAAGAAGAATGTTACATGGGCAAATTTTTCTGTTTCAGCAATTCTAAGTTGTCGTAAACCATTTTTTGAAATAACTTCACCCATAAGATTATCCATTATTTCAAGAGGATATACAACATCTGTTTTGGCAAGTTTCGCTGACTTAATTGTTTCATAGTATTCCGTTGTCGCAAGGAAGAATAGATTATTAAAACTTTTTCTTTCAAATTGATCAAAACTTTCCTCTATAAATGCCTTTGTTATCTCTCTTGCTCTATCAAATCTATAGTTAAAAAAAATAATCAAATCGTTGTCATTTATGGTTTTGAATGATTTTATTTTCCTGGGTTTAATAAATTCGTCTGTCTGATCTTTTTCATATGCATCATCAATAGCATCAAAGACATTGTTAAAAATATCATACTCTGTTTTACCACTTGTTAAAAGGTCATAAAAAAGTTTTACTCTTTCCCACCTATTGTCTCTATCCATCGCATAGTATCTTCCAGTTATGCTTACAATCTTACCATAGTTATAATCACTTATATATTTTAATAATTGCCCGGCATAATCTTTAGCAGAGGAGGGTGGGGTATCCCTTCCATCAGAAATCATATGAATAAATATTTTTTCAGATGGTATGGATTTTCTTCTTAGTGCTTCCAGATAGCCAATTAAATGTTTTGTATGAGCATGGACTCCCTGGTCTTGAACAAGACCAAAAATGTGAATGTTACCATTAAATTTTTTAACATGATCTATGGCATTAAGTATTGCCTTTTTCTCATAAAAAACTTCTTCATCTATATCTTTTGAAATTCTAACAAGATTTTGGTAAACCACTCTTCCTGCTCCAATATTCAAATGCCCAACCTCTGAAGAACCTTGATTGTTGTCGGGCAAGCCTACATATGTTCCAGATGCCTGTATCAAGGTTGTAGGGTATTTTTCTATATATCTAAGATGATTTTCTGGATGTGCCTCATATATTGCATTAAATCTTTTTTCTGGTGAGTAACCCCATCCATCTCTGATAATAAAGATATAAGGTTTTTTTTTTGTCATATCTATCTCCTGGATAAAGCTCCATTTAAAATTTACACATTTTTTATAAATAAGTAAAATAAATAAGCGAAAGAAAATAAAGATTATTTAAAAAATTTAATAGATTATTTAAAAAATTTATAACTTAAGTAAAACAAAATAGATATTATTTAAAAAATAATTTTAAAAAATAATATTAAAAATAACTAAAACAAAAGAGAGTATATTTTAAAAAAAAAGACACGCAGAATTAAACTGTCTTTTCTTTTTTAAATAAATAAATAAAAGTATCAATTTATAAATAATTTGAAAATTAACCTATCTTTTCTTTTTTTTAATAAATGAATAAAAATATCAATCTATAAATAATTTTAAAACTAACCTATATTTTCTTCTTTGAATAATTTAATAAAATATATATCTTTAAGTAATTTAAAAATTAATTTGAAAATATTTTTAAATAAATTTTTTAATTAAATTTTATTTTATAATCAACATCAATTAATAAAAGATTTTATTTATATCTAATTACATCTCCCTCAATAGTTACTGAAGTTGGAGTAAAAATCCCGGATGTAATTAAAGACAAAATGTATTGGATAGCTGTAATATGATATGTCAGCTTCAAATTAATAACAGCATCACCTTTATATTTAACAATTTGCTCTTTTAAAATATCTTCAAGTTCTTTACTTGGTTGGTTTAAATAAACAAGTCTATATATAAAGCTAACTTCAGTTATTGTTATAGAAAAAGATCCAACAACCGTATAATTTTTAATGTTAGGATCATATGTAAGTTTATTATCTTTTGCAGAAAATTCGACTATTGTGCAGGAATATAGTAGAAATAGAATTAAGATAGAAAGAAATAAAGCAGCAATTTTCTTTTTGTTCATAAATACATCCTCTTTTCTAATTTTCATAATAAATAAATATGTTTTAACTAATAAATTTAACTAACATATTTAATTAATATATTTAAAAAAATACGAATATTACTAAAAAAATCAAATTTTTTCTTCATAATATGGGCATAATTTCTGATTTTCAATAAAATGGCATTGACCATTCATAGGAAAATGCCTGGAAAACTTCTCTTTTGCCGCTAATGATATCTTTGACGCAATAATCTTATTGTTTTTCTGCTTTAAGCAGATATTTGAAATCCCCTGGGATTTTTTATCTTTTTCATGCTTTTTTAAATTATCTTTTAAATCATTTTGTAAAAATTTGCAATCTGCCATAAAAACCTCTTTTTAATAAAAATAAATGGGTGATACTGGAATTGAACCAGTAACCTCATGCATGTGAAGCATGCGCTCTGACCAGTTGAGCTAATCACCCAGAAATTTTACTTTCAAATATTTTAATTTAAAATTTTTTTTATTCAATAAAAAAAGTGTTGCATTTTATCAAAAAGTTTATAAATTGCTTTTATTAAATATTTATTGGGGTAAGTGATGGAAAAGGAAAAGTTACAGAAACTTCGACAGACACTTATTGATATGAAAAATGAAATTTTAGATGATGTTGCGATTGAAAATAAACGATTTGAAGAAGAAAAAGAAATTGAAAGCTATTCTGAAGAATATGATCTTGCAAATTCTATTTTAGAAAATAATTTAAGGGAAAATCTCGAAGAAAATGACTACAAGATGCTAAAACAGATAGATAAAGCCTTATCTCGAATCGAAGATGGTACATATGAAATTTGTGAAGATTGTGGTGAAAAAATAGAGATAGAAAGATTAGAAATGATCCCTTATGCTACAAAGTGCTCTAAATGTGCTAAGAAAAAATGATATTTTATGGAAGTTGAAAAAGAAAATGTATTGATTAATCTTTTAAAGTCGATCTATATCTCATTGGATCATATCCAGCAGACAATTGATAATGGTTATATATTATATTCACTGGAATTTGAAAAGATAAATTCAGATGAAGTATTTAAAAAAATAGCAAATTTAAATAATACCAAAAAAGAATATTCAGTATTGCTTAATAAAGGTGAATCGAGTTTTGACAAACAAAAAGAATTGATTGATATAGTTGATCAAATCAGAAATTGTTCAAAATGTGAATTGGGTTTAAGGCGAATTTCAACAGTACCAGGTGTTGGACCAATTAATAGTAAGGTTATGATAATAGGTGAAGCTCCTGGTCAGCAGGAGGATATTCAAGGATTACCTTTTGTTGGTAAAGCTGGTCAATTACTAACTAAACTCCTGACAAATTCAGGAATAGAAAGGGAAAAAATATTTATAACTAATATAGTTAAATGTAGACCCCCTGACAACAGAGTCCCAAAGTTAGATGAGATGATTGCCTGTTCAGAATATTTAAAAAAACAGATAAAATTAATAAAACCTAAATTTATTATTACCTTAGGATCTACTTCTATTCAATTTTTACTTCAAAAGAAGGTATCTATCTCTAAAATTAGAGGAATATTGATAGAAAAAGATCTATTTGGCGATAAAATATTAATATATCCTACCTATCATCCATCTTTTCTTTTAAGAGATAGCAACAATATCCCAATTGCACAAAAAGATTTTGATAAAATTGCATTACTATTAAAAAAGAATAAACTTATCTAACAAACTTTTTAATAAGATAAAATTTATGTTTGCAGATATAGTCATAGATATACCATTAAACAAAACTTTCGAATATAGAATTCCAGATAATTTAAAAGATAAATTAAAAAAATTTATTAGAGTTAAGATAGATTTTAAAAATAAGATAGAGCTCGGTGTTGTAATTAATATCAAAGATGAACAAAAAAGAGACTATAATATAAAGGACATACTGGATATATATGATGAATTTCCAATATTGACCGAAAAGGAATATCTTCTTGCCAATTGGATAAGCCAAAGGTATTTTTCATCTATTGGGGAATCTCTTTTTCTATTTATTCCAAAAGGTTTAAAAGAGGTGAAGGAAAAGAGATTACAAAAGAAACCTGAACCAAAGATAAAGGCATCGAAACTCACCGAAAAACAGCAGAATGTATTAGAGACAATATTAGATAATTATGAGAAAACAAATAGAAATCAAAATCTTTCTAAGGAAAATTTACAAAATAAATTCTTATTATATGGAGTCACTGGTTCTGGTAAAACAGAAATTTATTTTCAAATAATTAAGAAAGTAGTTGATGATGGCAAACAGGTTATATTATTGCTTCCTGAAATAGCTTTAACTCCACAGATGATGAATTTTTTTAAAGATAGATTGGGTCATGAAATAGGTTTAATTCATTCGAAAATATCTAAAAGTGAAAAGCTATCGATTTTCAAAAAGGTTATTCAACAGGAAATTAAAATAATAATTGGACCAAGATCTGCTCTTTTTGTTCCTGCTTTTAATCTTGGTTGTATAATTATAGACGAAGAGCATGATGATTCATACAAATCAAATCAAAAACCACGATATGATGCAAGATTTGTAGCCATACAAAGAGCAAAAGAATATAATGCATTATATATTTGTGGTTCTGCAACTCCTTCAATAGAATCCTGGTATGCTGCCTCAAAGAATGAATTTAAACTTCTTATGCTTGATGAAAGGTACAATAAAACTCCTTTACCAAAGGTTACTCTATTAAACCTTACAAAATCCGAAAGTTATAAAGATTTTTACATTTCCAAATTTCTTTTAAGCAAGATTAAGGAGCATCTTGATAATGGCAAAAAAGTAATAATATTTTTAAATAGAAGAGGTTTTAATTCCTTTATTCAATGTACAACCTGTGGAAATACTTTGTATTGTGATGAATGCTCTATTCCTTTAACCTATCATAAAGGTAAAAATATTTTACAATGTCACTATTGCGGAAAAGAAAAAGAAGTTCCGCAAAAGTGTCCTGTATGTCATAATCAAACATTGCGATTTTTAGGTTCTGGTACAGAAAAAATAGAAGATATAATAAAGGAATATTTTAAAGATAAGAAAGTCGAAAGGTTTGATAAGGATTCTGTAAAGGTCAAGAATTATGATCAAATACTTTCCTCATTTAGAAGCGGTGATATTGATATCCTTATAGGAACTCAGATGATTACGAAAGGTCACCATTTTCCTAAGGTTTCTCTGGTTTGCGTAATTAATGCAGATATACTTCTGAATATCCCAGATTTTAAAGCTAACGAGAAGACATTTCAAACACTTGTTCAAGTAGCAGGTAGAGCAGGAAGAGCCGAAGAACAGGGAGAAGTTTTGATCCAGACATTAAGACCAGATCATTATGCGATAAATTATGTTTCGAATCAGGATTACCTTTCTTTTATAGAAAAAGAGCTTGAAATAAGGAAACAACTTGGATATCCTCCTTTTATGAGAATTTTGAGAATACTTGTAAAGGGTGAAAAAGAAGAAAAAGTATCTGAAACGATAAAAAAAATCTTTTTCTTTATACAGAAATTTATCATTGATATGAATATTAAGGATAAAATAGTGTTAATAGGACCAACCAAAGCACCCATAGAAAAGATTCAAAAAAATTTTAGGCATCACATTATAATTAAATCCAAAAAACTAGATTTTTTAATGAAAATAGGTTCATTTATCTTGAATTCGATTGAATTAAAATTAAAAAATAATATTGAGATAGATATCGATCCTACTACATTACTTTGATATTTAAAAAAAATATTAAAAAAATATTAAAAAAATATGATAAAAAATTTTATTTTAATAAAAGAATATATAAAAAAAAATAAAAGAAGATGAAAAAATATACACTTTTTTATAAATCCTTTTTTGAGAAGGTATTTTTCCTTTTAGTAATTGCTATTTATATAATTTTTATAACTATTTTATCTCCTGTTTTTTTTGTCTTGATCTTTATAGTCTCAGATACCCGAAGTAGAATAATAAAAAGATTTTTCCCCGTAAGTTTTAAAAATAATAAAAAAATAGTTGTTCATGCTTCAAGTGCAGGTGAAGCAATTTTAGCGTACAACCTTTTTGAAGACAAGGTAAATTATACTTTTTTTAATGAAGGTGCCCTTCAAATATTTGAACAAAAGGGGTTGAATTGTCTTCCACTTCCTTTTGAATCTCTATTTTCAGTTTTGTTCTTCATATTTTTTAATCATTACGAAAAGTTAATAATCATTGAACAGGAGATATGGCCCTGCTTCCTTTTTTTGAATAGAATTTTTGGTAAAAAAATAGTACTATTAAACTCAAATATGTATGAAAAAAGCTATAAATTTCAGAAAAAGTTTAAATTTTTATTTTCAAATCTTTTTTCACTTTTTCACATAATATTAGCTAAAAGTGAAGAAGATAAGGATAAACTTTTATTTTTAAATAAAGATTTAAAAGTTGAAAATCTTCAAAATTTTAAAATTTTATCAACATTAAAATCATCTAGCCTTTTAAATAATATATATAAAGACGAAAATAACAGAAAAGATATAAAAAAATTTAAGATTATTCTTTTTTCGTCTTTTCATCTTGAAGAATTCCAGTTGGCACTCGATATAATATCGAGGTTTTATAATCAGCAAAATATAAAATTTATTATAGCACCAAGGCATATAAATAAAATAGACTATCTTATTGAAGAAATTAAGAATAGAAATATTTCTTATAATCTTTTTTCAAAGATAGATAGAAAAATTGGAAGAGATAAAAATGATTCTTTATATTATAAAAGTTTATTTGCACAAATAATCGAAGAATTTTACAATACGCAGGTTATCATTGTTGATAAATATGGTATATTATCTAATCTTTATAGATATGTTGATCTAGCGGTCATTGGAGGATCTTTTAATAAAAAAGGGGGACAGAATTTTATTGAGGCGCTATTCCAAAAGACCCATGTAATAATTGGTCCTTCTTATGAAAACTTTTATGATCTGATTGCAGAATTTGAAGGACCATGGCTCGATATATTAGAAAACGCTCAAAGTAATGATGAATTTATTAATTATATATCGAAAAAGATAAGTTTATCTTCAATTATTGATGATAAGGAAATTTCTAATAACTTAGAACTTAAAATTTTACATATAAAAAAAATAGCCGAAAAACAGAATAAATATATTATAAATTTATTATATCAATAAGACCAATTTTTAAAAAATTTAATAAAAGAGAACAAAGATGAAAGACTCCAGGAAGATTATTTTACTATTAATCATTTTGTTTTTTTTAGCAATTTTTTCTCTGTCGATTTTTTCTCAAAATATTTCAGGATTGGTAGAAATAATAGATCCATCGTTAAATGGGAAAAAGCTAAGCTCGGGATATATATATAATCCAGACGAAAATAGTTGTATAACTTCCAAATATAAGATGTTAAGTGTATTATTACTTGAAAATATACTAAATGGAAAAAAAACGATAGTATATGTAATAGATACTAATCCCACATTCAAATATAAAGATTCAATTTTAGCAATTTCTTCAAGAGCCGCTAAAGAGCTTGGGCAGACGAGTGATCTTCAGATAGCAGTTAAAATAAGTGTCTTAAAAGAGGGAACAAGCGACCAAACAGAGCAAACTCAAACCACTCAATCGACAGATCAAACAAACCAACTAACCTCTTCTGAACAACAAGTTCAAACACAAACTACCCAAACGCAGGTTTCATCTACAATCCCAATTTTTACCTCTGGGAAGCAGACCAACTTTACATTTTATTATGTTCAAGTCGGTGCTTTTAAAAATAGAGATAATGCAATAGCCATAGCACAAAAATTAAAAGATCTTGGTTACAGAGTATTTATATATTATAAAGATCTCTATAAAGTAATAATAGGACCATATAATAAGCAAGAAGAAGCAATTGAAGTAAAGAAAATCTTGTCTAATATTTTTACTAAAGATAAGCCTTTTGTCTTTTCATCAAATTTATTATTTGAATAAGAATATGGAAAAGATACTTGTTGTTTCGGATATTCATTATCCAACAAGGCAAAAAAATCCGATTGTTTTAAATAAATTGGAAAATCTGATTAAAGAAGTGGATATAGTCATAGGATGTGGTGATTATGTTTCCGAAAACATATTGTATCTTATAAATAGTGTCGCAAAAAAATCTTATCTTGTTAAAGGCAATATGGATTTTTTTGACAATAAGATTCCAGAAAAATTAATTGTCAAAATTGAAAACCTTGATATTGGCATAATTCATGGGGAAGGAGCACCATTCGGAATCGAAAATAGAATAATTAAAAAATTTGAAAAAAAACCAGATATAATATTTTTTGGACATACTCATTTTAAACAGGATAAATACATTGATAACATAAGGTTTATAAATCCTGGAGCTTTTTGCGATGCATATTATTGTTTAGCAAATATTTTAGATAAAGAAATAAAGGTTCAATTTTGCAGGTTATCTTAATAAATCCAAAATAGTAGTGGAAGAATTTTCTTTAAAACTATTGGGTAGCATGTTGTAAATAGAATTAGTTATAGATTTTAACTCTTTTTCACTAATTGCGATAATAGAGTTGGTGTTTTCATTCAAAATACTGTTAATATTTGTTCTTATCTGCTGAATTTTAGATTCATAGTTTTTAATCAAGGCTGAAAGATCATTTTTTTGGTTAAATATTTCCTGCTTTTCTTCTTTTGAAAAAAGGGGGATATTATTGTAACTAGCATTTGTTATGACATTTGAATCCCCATTTTTCTGAAATAAAGATATAGAAGAAATTTTCATCTGCATCTGAGAGACAAATTCCTGTAAAGAGAAGGTAGATCTGTAAGTATTTTTTTTAGTAAAAATAGGTGAAGATTTGTTTTGAGTTGAACTTTCAGAAACATTTTTCACATTTGCCGTTTTGTTGGTTTTTGAAACTTCCACATTTTGAGTAAGTTTAGAATTTACTACTTGACTTTGTGTTATCTTCATAAGAACCTCCCTGTCTAATCAAATATTAATTTATCTTTTATAAAAAGTCAAATAAATATAACCTAAGCACTGAATAATTTAATTATTCTCTTTTAATTTTAATAAATTTGTATATTTTTGTTCAAAATAGTTCAAAATACAAAATGAAGAAAATATTTTATTTATTTTTATTAATTTCTATCTGTCTTATTTTTTTTTCTTTGCAGATAAATAATAAGAAGATATTGAATGTCGCATACTTGAATCAAAAATATCCATACTTTTATTTAAAGAATGATAATATCACTGATATCACTAATTGGGATAATTTTAATGGTATCGAACATACTATTTTAAAAGAATTAGCCAAAAAATTAGAATTAAAAATCAATCTATCTTTTTACGATAAGACTAAAGACTATGATATTATAATAGGAGGTATAATTTACTCAAAACAGATAGAGCAGATTTTTAAATCATATTCTTTTATAAAATATTTTATTGATTCTATTTCTGTTTATTGTCTGTCACAAAATAATTTGGATATTGATACCTTCAAAAAGGCAGATGGCAGTGTGATTGGAGTGATAATGTATTCATATGCTTACTATCTGATTAAACAATATATTCCAAAGATAAAGATCTACGCATATAAAGAAGATATTTTACAGGATCTTCTCGAAGGGAAGGTTTTATATATTATAGTAGACGATAACTATTTTATATTCCCCCCTTCGTTTAAGCAAAAGGTAAAAAAAGTAAGTATTTTGTATAGAGAGCAGATAGGAATTCTTGTTTCAAGATTAAAAAGTAATTTCATTAAAGAATTAGATAATATTATCAATAATTTAAACATAATGGAGCTATTAAAATGGTTAGAATAGGTGTTATTGGTGTTGGACACATGGGTGAATACCATGTAAATATTATTAAACTGCTTGAAAATCTTGGTTTGGTCAAATTCATAGGTATATATGATATAGATAATAATAGAATGCATTTTATATCGAGCAAATATAATGTTAAAGAATATCAAACATCTGATGATTTGCTTAAAGATGTAGATTGTGTCACATGTGCGGTTAATACCAATCAACATTACCTAGTGGCAAAAAAGGTACTAAATGCAAAAGTTCATCTTTTAATTGAAAAACCATTCACAACAAAGTATCAAGAAGCACAGGAACTTGTAGAAATCGCCAGAAAATACAATTTAAAGTTGCAGGTAGGTCATATAGAAAGATTTAATGGAGTAATTCAGGAATTAAAAAAAAGATATTTAAAAAAGACCATATATATAGAAGCAGTAAGGATGAACCCCTATGGTAAAAAAGATAGGGATACCGGTGTAATATTGGATTTAATGATTCACGATATTGATATAATATTAAATTATTTTAATGAAGAGATTAAGGAGATAACATGTTTTGCTAAAAAAATTTATACACAATATGAAGATTTTGCAGTCGCAAATCTTCTTTTTTCCTCGGGTCTAATCGCTAACTTTAAGTGTTCAAGAGCCTCTTATTTGAAAAACAGAACACTGGCAATTTCTCAGGAATCTAATTACTTATTTTTAAATTACGATACAAAAGAGATTGAGATATATAGGAATACAAGTACAAGGTTTGAGGTGGAACAAAAAGAGTTAATTTATTATAGAGGTGGTTTCGTTGAAAGGATAACTGTTCATGAAGAGAATGCCTTGAAAGATGAAATCGTTTATTTTATAAACACAGTTGAAGAAAAGGAATCTCAGAAATTTGATAACGACAATGATCTAACTGTATTGAAAACGGCTCTTTCAATAATTAAAACGGCAAGTAAAACATGTGATATCCCTTATGAGGGAGATATTTAAATTATCTAAGCAGAAATTGATATAGACATAGTTGTTATTGGTGTATAACTATTAGCCTCTTTGATAATAAATATAAATAAGGAGAAATTGATATGAACATAGCGGTTATTGGTGCTACTGGCCTTGTTGGTAAAAAGATGATAGAACTTCTTGAAAGTTCAGATATATCAATAGATAATATATACTTTTTTGCATCAGAAAGATCAAAAGGGCAAGCTATCTTTTTTAGATTAGATAAAATTTTTGTAGAAGAATTGACTGATGAAAATCTTTTAAATAAAAAACTGGATGTAGCTTTTATAGCCTCTGGAAATGACATTTCAGAAAAGTATTCACCTTACCTTGCCCAAAGAGGAACTTATGTAATCGATAAATCTTCTAGATTTAGACTGGAAAAAGAAATTCCATTAATAGTTCCAGAAGTCAATTTTAGTGCTATAAAAGACCAGGATAGGATAATAGCAAACCCAAATTGCACCACAATACCCTTAGCTATGGCCTTATCTCCAATAAAAAAAGATTTTGGATTGAAAAAGGTGTTTGTCGCAACTTATCAATCTATCAGCGGAGCTGGTAAAGAAGCCTTAAATGACTATTTAAATCAGTTAAAGGATGTAGCAGAAGGGAAAAACCCGGTTTCTTCATATTTTAGTTTTCCGATTCTTGGAAATCTTATTCCACAGATAGATTCATTCTATACTTCTGGCGACTTAACTGGATTTACAAAGGAAGAGGGTAAATTAATTTATGAATTAAGAAAAATTTTAAAAAAAGATGATTTTTTCATAGATACAATAAATGTTAGAGTTCCAGTTAAAATAGGACATTCTGAAGCTGTTTTTGTCGAGACAGAAAAAGAGTGCAATGTTGACGATATAAAAAAATCACTTACCAAAATGGAAAATTTAGTCTTGTTGGATGATTTTAAAAACAGTCTATATCCAATGCCTTATTATCTGGAAGATACAGATGCCACTTATGTTGGAAGGATAAAACAAAATATGGAAAGCAAAAATAATTTTTCCTTCTGGATTGTTTCGGATAATTTAAGAAGAGGAGCAGCCTATAATGCTTTTGCTATATTCAAGAAACTTTTAATAAATGGTAAAATCTCTTGAAAAATATTTTTATTAATATTGAAAAAATTTAATAAAATAATATTATTATTACGACAATAAAATTATAGAAAAAGGAGAGAAAATGCTTCAGTCTTTATCTTTTTTACTTTCAAAATCTAAAAATTTAAATAAAAATGCAATTATTGCAGGTGCTAATGATTCGCATGTTCTTGAAGCCGTTAAAAAAGCTAAGGCAGAGGGGATAATTAATCCAATACTTATAGGTGAAAAGATTAAAATAGAGCAGCTAGCGAAGGAAATTGGTTATGATATTTCTAGCACCCAAATTATCGATGTTTCTGGTGAGGTTAATATTGCGAAAAAAGCTATTGAGATGATGCATAATGATGAAGCAGATTTGTTAATTAAAGGCTTAATCAATACAGCAGTTATATTGAAGTGGGTTTTAAATAAAGATTATAATCTTAACTTAGGTAAAGTTCTATCGCATGTTGCCTTAATGGAAATTCCAAAAAGAGATAAAATACTTTTTATCTCTGATGCAGCACTAAATATTCTTCCTGACATTGAACAAAAAATTTCTATAACCGAAAATGCTATAAATCTAGCAAGAAAGCTAGGTTATGAAAAGCCTAAAGTAGCCATTTTATCTTCAAATGAAAAGGTTAGTGATAAACTTGTCTCATCAAAAGATGCTGCTATTATTTCCAAGATGGGTGAAAGAAATAGCTTTGGACCGGTTATTATAGATGGCCCTCTGGCTTTAGATATCGCAATATCTAAAGAGGCTCTGGATTTAAAGGGTATTGCTTCCCCTGTAGAAGGAGATGCAGATATATTAATTCTTCCAAATATTGATGCGGCAAATGCCCTTTATAAATCACTTATTTATTTTGCAGACGCCGAAACTGCTGGAGTTATTGTTGGCTCAAGAAAACCTGTTGTGGTTACTTCTAGAGCCGATTCGGCAATCTCAAAACTTTATTCTATTGCACTTGCCTCATTGTTATAAAATGAAGGAGTTTTTATGAAAAGATATTTTTTAATAGTTCTATTCATTTTTATCGTTATTATCCTTTATTCGGCTGGATGTTCTAAAACTACTACAACGACTACAACAGATCAACAAACAACACAGACTCAACAAACTCAAACAACATCTACTCAGCCACCAGAGATACTGAAAGAAAAAGAATATCAGGGAATTACATATGAAAATGTTCCATCTGATTTAAATTTAGAAAAAATGACTGAAGATTTAACATCTTTTTTCGCTGAATATGAAGAAACAGTTCTATCTAAAAATTATGATAAATGGCTAACAATGATTTCCGAAAAATATAAAGCAAAATATGGTGATCCTAAATCTTTAGAAAAACTAAAATTGACACTTTATGGTATTTATAATTTAAAGGATTATTTTTTTAATGTTGTATATCAATCAAGAATTCAACTTAATCAGGGTAAACCATTGCAGATATTTAAGGTTTCATTTGTCGATTCAATTACCAAAGCGATAGTAAATGTTAAATTCGAAGACAAATTACTTACATATTTTTTTATCTATGAGAATGATGGTTGGAAAATAGGGGTACCAGAAGATTTTGAATGATTGAATTAAATCAAAAATTATACAAATTGGAGGAATTGATGAAAAGGACTTTGGGTTTATTTTTATTAATTGTATTAATCTGTTCTTATCCCCTTTTTGCACAGGAAAGTTCTAATGATCCATATACCGCTCAACAACCTG
Organism: Brachyspira murdochii; assembly: GCA_020722965.1. Lineage (GTDB taxonomy): Bacteria > Spirochaetota > JAAYUW01 > JAAYUW01 > JAAYUW01 > Exilispira. The sequence continues at coordinate 33,744 of DYJT01000004.1, forward strand.
ATCAAATAACATTAGAGGAGCTTTTTTTAGGTCTTCAGAATATTCCTATAGAATACTTTGAGGAGATGATAATTTCCGCAAACAATCATGATGCATTGATGATGATTGTAACAATTCTGGCTCAAAATAATGATCCTCAATCAATCGAATTATTAATAAGGTTAATAGATCCAAATTATGTGCAAATGGTTAATGGACAGGTAATAAATGATTGGTGGGATGTAAAGGTTGAAGCGATAATAGCTTTAGGGAAGATGAAAGCAAAAGAAGCTGTTCCTGCTCTCATCAAAATATTGCAAACATCTAATGACCCCATAGTAAAAGCATATGCTGCGATGGCTTTAGGCCAAATTGGTGATAAGAGCGCTGTCGATACTATGTTGATACAGTTACAGATTGTTATGGCTTCATGGAAATCGGAAAATTTACCATTATTATATGGTTTGATAGTAGGTCTTGGAGATCTGGGAGATCCAAAGGCAGTACCTGTTCTTTTGCAGATTTCTCAAGGGCCATATCCCGCTTTTATAAGACAGGTGGCTGTTGCATCTCTTAAAAAGGTTAGCACAAGTGGTAGTGGAAGTTAGCTAATTCTTTACATCTTTAACAGTAATATGTTGATCTTTTTCTATAATTTTGATCGCTTTTTTGTTTATTATTTTATAATATAATTGAACATCATTATTTCCCAGATTTGGCCTTCTAGAAACTATATATTCGGGCTTAATTAAACTATTTTTCTCAATTTTTTGTGATGCATATAGTCCTTTTCTTGCGTATGTCAATTCTTTATATTCTTTTTCACTTATTTTTAATCTGCCATCACCATGATAATATGGGTAATTTTTCATTGCATTTTTGATTTGGACAAATTCTTCTGGTAACATAGATATTGGATTATCTGCCTCTTTGTTTTCTCTACTATCTGTAAAATGTTTCTCAATTATTTTTGCATCATAAGAAAGAGATATAATTGATGGAACAATAGATATGCTATGATCCGAAAAACCAGTTTCTACTTTAAATTTTTTCTTTAAATATTTAATTCTTTTTAAATTCATCTCTTTTGATTGAACTGGATATTCAACAATGCAATATAGTAAATAAATCTCACAGAAACCTTTAAAAAACGAAATTGCCTTTTTTATTTCTCTATCCGTCGCTATCCCAGTAGAGATAATTACAGGGTAGTGCAAATTCTTATTTATCCTTGATAAATAATCAAGAAGAGGAATGTCAGTAATTTCTCCCGATGCAATTTTTATGAAAGAAAATGTCTTAAAATCTTGAAATTGATATTTTTCAAAAAAAAGTTTAGCATCCTCAACAGAAAAAAATGAGCTTCCCCATCTATAACCATTTTCATCGTTAAAGTTAAATAGATTTAAATATTGTTTTTCATTTAGTTGTAATGAATTTATCTCTTTAATTAGATTGGTATTATCTAATGAAAGTACTTTTAAGTAAGAGCTTAAATTTATCAGATTTTCGGCATTGAAAAATTGATATTTTAAATAGTCGGCTCCACTATCAATTGCAAGCTTTGATAAAAATTTTGCCCTTTCAAGTGATCCTGCAAAATTGCAACCTATTTCAGCAATTAAAGATGGTATAGAAAGATTTTTAATCATGTTTTTTAAAAAAATCCTTTTTAATATTCAATATTGGAAGCAATTTGCTTTTTATTAATTCATCCCTTGAATCTTTGTCTTTTACATCAAAATCGGTAAGTTTAAATAGTGGATGAAGCTCTTTATCTTCATCTAAAAAATAATAAATATCTTCATCTTTTTCTCTTATAATAGTTAATGGCATATCATCAACTTTATATGGTAAAAGATAATAAGTCTGCCTACAAGTGCATCTTAAATAAGAATATTTATTCGATTTATTTTCGTAAATTGTTTTATACAATCTCTCAATACAACAATTTCTATAAGCCATCTTTTTTCCTTTGAATTAAATTAATTAAATTAAGATAAAATGCAATATAAAAAAAAGTTGAAAATTTTATAAGATGCTTTATCAATTAATGCAGGGTATACCAGGTATACCGGATAAAATTTTAATAATTTAAAAAGGAGAAATATATGCCAGCATTTGTAAATTCATCAAAATGTACCGGTTGTGGAGCATGTGTTGATGTATGCCCGGTCGGAGCTATTTCTATGGTTGATGGCAAGGCTTTTGTAGATAAAGAAACCTGTATTGATTGTGCTGCATGTACATCTGAATGTCCAGTTGAAGCAATAGCAATGGAATAAACTAGCATAAAAAAAATTAGGGGGTAGAAAAATACCCCCTTTTTTATTATAATAGCTTTTCTTCAATATATTTTTTAACTTCATCAATTAGCGGCAATATGGTGCTTTCTATTTCTTTTAAATTTTTAATCATATCTTCTTTAAAATTAATATCATCGATTCCCTTAAGGTTAATTAGAACATTGTATTTTGCAGCGTAAAAGGCGGAGTAAAGATTTAATGCACCTACGCCGATATCTGATATAGCATTTATATTTCCAATTTTCGAAATTTCTTTTAGTAATTTTGCGACTTCAACCGTTAATTTTGCGGTTTGCATAGGTATCTGGCATGCCTGTTTAATTGCAGATAAAATATTGTCTTGATCCTTGCTTTTGAACGCTAACATCATACTGTTAAATGATTCGGTGTCTTTGTCTAATAGTTCAAGAAAATGATCTTTCAGGTTATATAATTTAAATGCTATTTCTTCGGCTTTCTCGCTGACATTTTCATAACCTTTTTTCTTAAATGTAAGGTTTCCCACCATACTTCCTAAGCAGGCAGCTAAACTTCCATTTAATGCAGCAACAGAACCACCACCAGGAGCAGGTGATTTAGATGCTAACTCATCTGTGAAATCAATTAGATTTAAATTGACTAGCTTATTATTGTTTTTATCGTTTTTTATTCTATATTCTATTATTTTTTCATAAGGGTCAAAATTTTGAACTTCTGATAATCCAAGAGAGTAAATAGCTGTTTCGATTATTTCCCTTTCGCTTACGGCTCTGCTATTATTCATCTTTTTCAAATAGTATAAACCAGATTCTTTGATTGCAGAAAGAGGGACAAGACCAACTATTTCGGATCCAGTTATTCTAACACCAAGTTTTTCAGCCTCTTTACTAGCTGCATCAAAAACATGATGCATATTTGTTACATTAAAATTGGTAAGATTGATAGAAATTTGAGCCCTTCTATAATCTTCAACATACCAACCTATAGCCTTACATTCTTTAAAAAGTCCTGGAATCACTGTCTCGGTTCCATCAGAATTTTTTTTAGTCTCTCCTTTTTCTCTAATTTTTTTTGCAATAGAATTAGCTATTGCCTTGTCTTTAGTATTTAAATCTAAATTATAGGCTATTAAGAAATTTCTTGCACCTATAACAGTAGCACCGGTTCTTCTTATAAAAGAGTTATATTGAGCAGGACCATAGTCTGGTTTCCACTTTGGATCTAGAAGTTTACTTTCTAGATTTTCATACTCACCATTTCTAATATCTGCAAGATTTCTTCTTTCTGGGGAACTTGCGGCAAATTCATAAAGATAAACAGGTATCCCCAGTTCATCTCCAACTCTTTTTCCAAGTTTTTTAGCGAGTTCGACGCATTCTTCCATTGTCATATCTGATACTGGAATAAATGGACAAACATCGCATGCTCCAATTCTTGGGTGAGCCCCTTGATGCTGGCTCATATCGATTAATTGGGATGCTGTTTTAATAGCATTAAAAGCTGCTTTTAAAACATTTTCAGGACTTCCTACAAAAGTATATACTGTTCTATTTGTATCTTTCCCAGAATCTATATTTAAAAGACTGACATCGCTAATTGAGCTAATAGAATCTGCGATCTTTTGAATTATTTCATCGTTTTTACCTTCAGAAAAATTTGGAACACATTCGACAATTTTCATTAAAAACCTCCAAAAATAAAAGATTAAGATAGGCTTAAATTATCAAAACTAATTAAATTTTCAACAAATCTATTTTTTGGTATAATTTGATAAAAAATTCTTGACAAATTAAATCAATTTGGTAATTAAAAAAAGCGAAAGCAATTCCAACATAGCTCAGTCGGTAGAGCAGCTGACTGTTAATCAGCGGGTCGCAGGTTCAAGTCCTGCTGTTGGAGAAGAAAAAGGCGGTTTAATCCGCCTTTTTTTATTATCTTTTTTATTATTTTATTGTAATTAAATTAAAACAATTAAATAAAAAATTTTTTTGTAATTTTAGTTAAAAAAAATTAAATAAATCCATCATTTTGAAATTAATTTGCAATTAAGTTATAAAATTAAACAGTTAAAAATACTTTAATAATAGATCTTTTATTTGATCAAAGTTGAAAGGCTTGGCTAAAGAATCGTTGAATCCAAAATCACAAGGGTTTGAAATCGCATTATCATCACTATAGCCACTTGAAGCAATGGCTATAACATCTTTGTCAATCTTTCTAATCTCCTTTAATGCATCAATACCATTAACGCCATCTTTAATTGTAAGATCAAATAATAGAAGATCAAAAGGTTTATTTTCTTTTTTATTATTAATAAAAATATCTATCGCCTTTTGTCCTTCGTCTGCTAAAATAACTTCGCAATCAAGTTTTTCAAGCATCTTTTGAATAACCTTCAATATAGTTAGATCATCATCAAGAATAAGAACCTTTTTACCTTTTAAATCTTTTTCTTTTAATTTTTTTTCTTTTTCCATATTAAATTTTAGCTCCAAATTATTAGATGCAGGAAGATAAATAGAAAAAGTAGCCCCTTCATTTTCTTTCGATTCTACTTCAATTATTCCATTATGCTGGGTAATTATCGAATGACATATCGAAAGCCCAAGACCATTACCTTTTTCTTTAGTTGTGAAAAAAGGATCAAAAATCCTTGGTAATATCTCTTTTGGGATCCCTTTACCATTATCAATTATCTCAATTTTTACATATTTTCCACTCAACAATGAACCATTTACTTTATCCAAGGTAATATTCATGGCTTTGACTTTTAATATACCATGTAAATTCATGGCTTGAATTGCATTAATAGTAATATTCTGGATTACTTGAGAGATTTGAGTAAGATCTACTTCGCAGTTCCATAAATCTTCATCTATAAAATATTCTGTTTTTATGTTTGATCCACTACTAGAAAACTCAACAACATCTTTAAGTAAGTTTTTAATTGAAACAGATTTTTTTTTGGGTTCTCCTCCTTTTGCAAAAGTCAAAAGTTGATTTGTTATTCTTTTAGCTCTATCAAAAGAATTTATAGCATTAGAAAGGTAATTTAATGATTCCGTTTTATCATTTGACTTAGTAGCTAGCTCTATATTTCCATATACCCCTTCCAATATATTATTTATGTCATGGGCTATTGCTGCTGCCAAAAGACTTAAAGATTCAAGCCTTTTCATATTTTGAACCTGATTAAAAAGCCTTATATTTTCGGTTATATCATGAATAACCAGAACACAACCTAATATCCTATTTTCACGATCCAAGATAGCTGATGCACTATACGAAATATTTTTGGTATCATTATCTTTTGTAATAAGTAATTTATTATATCCCGATTCTTTATTTATTTCCCGCTGTAAAATATTGCTTATTGGATCAATAATCTTATTATTGTCTTGTTCATCAACTATCCTTATAAAATCTGATAATTTTTTATTTTGCATTTCATCGAATAAATAACCCGTAATTTTAGTAATACCAGGATTTGAAAGTAAGATATTTCCCTTATTATCAACAGAAATAACAGCATCAACAATGCTATTAAATGTGGCTTTAAATCTTCCTTCACTTTCTTCTAACCTTTTTTCGTCGTTTTTCCTTTTATCTATATCTCTTACAACGGCTAAAATTCTATCTTTCCCAGAAAGAGAAACTTTTTTTAAGGTAACTTCCACCCAGAAGGTTTCGTTATTCTTCTTTTTTGCAAGCCATTCAAAGGTAACAATCTGACCATCTATGGCTTTTTTAATCCACCCTTGAGCAATATCATCTGTGTAAGGATATATATTCGAACTTAAATCACCTCTTTTGCACTTTAAAAATTCTTCTTTTGAATCATATCCATACATAGAAAGAGTCGTCAGATTGCAATCTATTATTTTGCCACCATCTTCAGAAATTTCATCTATCTGAATTGAATCTGTTGTTGAATTAAAAATTTCTTTAAATTTACTTTCACTCTCATTAAGAGCAATTTCTTTTTCTTTTATCTTGGTAATATCTCTAATGGATTCTATTGCACCAATAATATTGTTATCCTGATCATATAAAGGTGTTGCCTTACTCCATAAATATATTCTCTTTTTTTGGTATTTTTCTATGGATGTTTCAGCTGTTAATACATCACCTTCATTATTAATATATTTATAATTTTGGACAAAGTTATCAATAAGTGAAGTATTCAAAGCTAGATCTATTAAAATAGGTCTTCGAATGCCATAGAATGGAAGGGCATACTGATAATTAGATTTTCCAATAATATCTTCTTTTTTTACATCTGTAAGTTCCTCAATAGCCTTGTTCCAATAAATAACCGTACCTGTTTTATCTATTACAAAAGTAGGATCTGGAATAGATTCTATTATAGTTTTCAAAATTCTATGTTCACCGTGCAACTGCTTTTCAATGCTTTTTCTTTGAGTAATATCTCTAACTATAGCCAAAATATAAATTTTGTCTTCTATCCTCTGTGCATTTAAGCTAACTTCTGCATCGAAAGAAGTCCCATCTAATCTAATGTGTTTCCATTCAAAGAACTGTTTTCTACCATTTAATGCTTCATTTATCTTTTCTAATGCCTTTTCTTTGGAAATTCTTCCATCTTCCTGGTAAAAAGGGGAAAAAAGATATGGAGCTTTTCCAATTATTTGATCTTTTTCGCAACCGAATAGTTCCAGTGCCTTTTGGTTGCAATCTATAAAAATCTCTTTATCCATTATTAAAATTGCATCATTTGCATTTTGAAAAAGTAGTTTGTACCTTGATTCGCTCACAAAAAGAGTTTTTGATACAGATACAAAATCTGTTTTATCTATAAAAGTGCAAAAAATAAGCTGTGCCTTTGATGAATTAAAATCATTAAATATTTTAAGATTAATTTCAACAAAATGGATATTACCCTTTCGATCGAAAATCTTGTATTGCTCTGCTTGATAAGAATTTTCTTTTATTAGGCTTTTAATGTTGTTAATTAATCTTTCTTTAAAATCTATATCTACAATTTCTAAGATATTTTTTAAATCTTTTAATGCTTCATTTTTACTATCATATCCTAAAAATTCCCATGTAAAATCGTTAAATCCTAAAATATTTGCATTTGAATCAATAATAATAATTGGATAAGGGGAAAATTGAAAAATATTTTTATATAAATTTTCAGAATTTATTAAATCAATAAGATTTTTATACATAAAATTTTAATAAATTTCATTTTTAACAATTATAATATAATAAAATATTAAATCAAAAAAAAATTAAAAAGGCAGAAGAACTTTTCTCTTCCTCCCCTTTTTGTTAAAAAATTTTAATTAAAAATATAATTCAGTATTAAAATTTCAGTATTAAAATAAATTAGGAATATGCAAGATTATCTATTTATCATATAAACTAAAAGATCAACACATCTATTTGAATATCCCCATTCATTATCATACCAGGAAACGATTTTAAAAAATCTTTTTTCACCTTTTAGGTTGTTTTGTAATGTAGCAAGTGAATCATAGATAGAAGAGGACTGATTATGAATAAAATCAGAAGAAACAAGCTCTTCATCTGTATAAGAAAGAATACCTTTTAAATATGTATTTGCTGCATTTTTAAGTAATTGGTCTATCTGCTCGATCGATGTCTCTTTTATCGAGGTGAATGTAAAATCGACAACTGAAACATCAGCAGTAGGTACCCTGAATGACATACCGGTCAATTTCCCTTTAACCTCAGGGATAACTTCACCAACTGATTTAGCTGCTCCGGTAGTTGCTGGGATGATATTTACGGCAGCAGCTCTTCCACCTCTCCAATCTTTTTTAGAAGGTCCATCAACTATTTTTTGTGTCGCAGTATATGAATGGATTGTAGTCATTAAACCTTTATCAATCCCTATTCCTTCCTTAATCAAAACATATACCAATGGAGTTAGACAATTAGTCGTACAAGATGCATTTGAAATAATATGATGTTTTTGTGGATCATATTCTTTTTCATTTACACCCATAACTATAAACTTAACATCTCCCTTGCCAGGGGCGGTGATTATTACTTTTTTAGCACCAGCCATTAAATGTCCTTTTGACTTTTCAGAATCAGTAAACAAGCCTGTAGACTCAAACACATATTCTACACCAAGTGATTTCCAGGGTAATTCTGATGGATTTTTAGTAGCCATTATACATTTTGTCTTATAACCATTTACTACAAAGATGTCATCTGCTTCTAATGAAGGATCACTTTTCTCGGTTGTGATAGGATGTTTGAATCTACCATGAACCGAATCGTATTTTAATTGATAGGCGAAATAATTAGCATCTGTGCTTATATCAACAACTGCGACTACATCAATTGTGTTACCTAAAAGACCCTTTTCTACAATTGCCTGATAAACCAATCTACCTATACGTCCAAAACCATTAATAGCAACTTTTACAGCCATATTAACTCCTTTATATTCGAAACTTATTAAATTCATTAAAAAAATCAATAAATTTTATATCATTATTTTTTTTAGTCTAATAAGTCTAATATTTTAATATAAATATTTCAATTAACAATAGGTTTTACGGCTATTTCATTTTCGACTTTAGTTACCGTATCGTTAATCAGGAAAAATCTATAACTATAAATATTTCCAAACTCATCCTCTCCTTTTAAATTATATATATAAATCTGTTCATTTAATCTGTTTTGTATTTGATCTGGTTCTTCTAATTCTTTTAAAAGATCATTTTTAGTCTTATTTAATGCCGGGAAATTCATAAGATAATAATGATCCCACGTTTCAAGTTCGTATATATGTTGAATATTTTTAGTTGTCAGTTCAACTATCTTTATCCCTTTTTCTGACTTTATAGAGTACCATAACTGTGAAAAAGAAGCCCATTTTATATATAAGCCTTCTTTATATCTTAAAACCAGTAAAGTGGTATTTAAAAGCCCTGAGGTGCTATTAACCTTGATTACAGCTGAATTTTTTTGGTGATTCATGACAATATAGGTCCCATAATTGCAAAACTTCCGGCCTCTTGTTATAAAAGTTCCATCTTTAAAAAATTCGATTGTAAAATAAGTATTTTGAATAGGTAAAATCCATTTGCCAAGATAAAATTTAGTTTTCCAGGGTAATAAATTTACACAGCCTTCAAATATTATAAAAAACAAGATAAAAGTTATGATTATGAATTTATAAAAAGATTTTCTAGTTATTTTTTTCATATAACCCCCTTAAAGCCTTAAAGAATTTCATTAACAAAATTAAATATTTATTAATGATTAATTATATTGACAATTAGTAAATTTAGCTATCCTAAACATATCAAATAAAGAGTGAAAATTATTTATCAAATAGAAAAATAACTTAAAAAATTAATTTTTAAAGTCCATTTGTACACTTTAATTTTCTAAAGAGGAAAATATGAATTCTAATGAAAATTTATCTGATATTAAAACCTATCAGGCTCTTAAGTTTTTATGGAAATACCTTAAAACAGGGCTGTTAAGTATTATTTTAGGTATATTTTGCCTTATGACAGCAGATTATCTACAGATAGTCATATATAGGATAGTAGGCAAAACCATAGATAAATTATCAGAGCAAAGCATATCTTATAAAATAATTGCAAATAATGCTTTAATCATTCTTTTATTGGCTGTGATAATGGCAATTGTGAGATTCTTCTGGAGACATTTTATTATTGGTAATTCCAGAAAAAAAGAGAGAGAAATAAGACAGGATATGTTCTTAAAGATTCAATCATTATCTTTTTCATTTTTCAACAAGACTAAAACCGGAGATCTCATGGCTCTTCTTATAAATGATTTATCTGCCATTCAAAGAACATATGGATTTGGAATAGTTATCATAGTGGATATAATTTTTCTTGGTACTATGGCTCTAATCGCCATGTTTAATATAGATGCAAAACTTACATTGATCTCTATTTCTCCTTTACCTGTTATAGCCTTTATAATGATCTTTTTTGGAAGATTGATTGAACAAAAATTTTCAAAGGTTCAGGAGTCTTTTTCCACTCTTTCGGCTCATGCTCAAGAATCATTTTCAGGCATAAGAGTTATTAAGGGTTTTACTCAGGAGAATGAAGATTCAAAAAACTTTTATAATAAGTCTCAAGATTATGTTAATAAAAATATGGATTTGATAAAGATCTGGGGCTTTTTCTTCCCTTCAATTAACTTTTTAGCTTCATTATCGATCGGTATTTTTTATCTTTTTGGGCTTAAAGATATAATTCTCTCTAAGATATCGATTGGGCAGGGAATCATGTTCCTCTCTTATTTAAATATGGTTGTATGGCCTATGATTGGAATAGGTTTCGCTTTTAACATGATTTCAAGAGGCCTTGCGTCTACGAAAAGAATTATGATTCTTATGGATTCAAAACCTGATTTTGAAGATGTAAAAAATGAAAATATAAAAGAGGTAAAAGGGGAAATCGAAATAAAAGATTTAACATTTGCCTATGATAGAAAGCCTGTTTTGAAAAACATTAATTTAAAAATCCCTGTTAATTCTTCTCTAGGAATAATGGGTAAACCTGGTAGTGGAAAAACAACACTAGTTGCACTTCTTTTTCATCTTTTCAAAATTGAAAAAGGAAAGATTTTTATCGATGGGTATGATATTAATGATATACCTCTTTCAATACTAAGGAAAGCGATAGGTTATGTACCCCAGGATTCCTTTTTATTCTCGGACACTATAACTAATAATATCGCATTTGGAATCCCAGAAGAAAAAATAGATTTTTCACAGATTACCCAATTTGCTAAAATAGCCTGCATAGATGATGATATAAATGAGTTTGTGGATAAATATAACACTATTGTAGGAGAAAGAGGGGTTACTCTTTCAGGCGGTCAAAAGCAACGAGTTTCAATTGCAAGAGCATTAATCGTAAATCCTTCGATTTTAATCTTAGATGATTCTCTTTCTGCTGTAGATGCTCAAACAGAAAAGACAATTCTTTCACATATTAAAAGTGAGATTAATAAAAGAACATCGATAATTATAGCTCAAAGAATATCAACGGTTAAGGATTGCGATCAGATAATTATTCTTGAAAATGGTGAAATTACGGAACAGGGAACACATGAACAACTTTTGGCTAAAGGTGGTTATTACTCTAGAATGTATGAACTTCAAAGACTTTCAGAAGAGATTGAAAAAGAAATTCGAGATGCTTAAATAAATATTCTTAAATAAATAGGAGCAAGATTAATGGATTACTTTGAACATGAACAGCTAGAAGAAAAACTTTATGATAAAAAGGTCAGTTCTTTTTTACTCAGATATATAATGAAGTACAAAAAATATGTTCTTATAAGCCTATTTTTAATAATTATTATTACAGGAGTTTCACTTATTGTACCGTATTTTTCTAAGATTTTTTTAGATAGATATGTCATTAAAGATGGATTTTTAGCATATCCAGAAAAATTAATAGATACTCAAATTTTTTCTCCATCGACCACGGCATTTATCTATAAAAAAATCAGAAATGGTATTTTTTTACAAGAAAAAATTTATTATTTTTTCCAATCTGATTTAAGATATTTTTCAAAGAAGGAAATTGAAAAACTTAAGGAATATGGAATATTTTCGCCAGATTCATTTGTTTTGATAGAACAAAAGAAGAAACCATCAACAGAATATTTAAATCTTATTAACAAATTTAAAGATGATGGATATCTTTTCCAATTTGGAAATAGATATGTTATATATCAATCTTTTTATAAAAAATTGAATCTACAAAAGATTCTTATTATCCGCCAATACGATATTTATCTTATCGCTCAGATAGTTATTTTTATTCTACTGGCTTTTACCATTCAATTTGTGGTAACTTATTATCAGACAATAATATTGCAAAAATTATCTCAATATTCGATGAGAGACTTAAGGTCCGATCTTTTTAGCAAGATGCTTACTTATGAGGTTTCATATTTTGATTCGAATCCAATTGGTAAGCTTGTTAATAGGGTTTCTAATGATATCGAAGTTTTAAATGAATTATTCTCAGAAGTTCTGGTATCTCTTTTTCGAGATATCATATTGATTTTAGGCATTATAATATTTATGTTCTGGCAGAATATATATCTTGCACTCGCTGTATCCATTGTTTTTCCAATAATCGTAATTATAACAATTCTTTTCAGAGTTAAATCTGCGCAGGCTTATAGGAATGTAAGAACCATTATATCTCAAATAAATGGGTTCTTTTCGGAGACAATCTCAGGTATAAGGATAATTCAACTCTTTTCTGCCGAAAAGAAAAATTATAAAAAATTCAATTCTATAAACAATTCTTTATACAAAGCGAATATCAAGCAGATGTATGTATATGCGACATTCAGACCTTTAATTGATTTTTTAAGATGGTTTACTGTCGCCTCAGTTATCTATTTTGGTACAAGAGGAATTTTAAATAATACCATATCATATGGTTTAATATTTCTTTTTACTCAATATATAGCTAATCTTTTTGAACCAATCGGAGATTTATCTGAAAAGTTTGATATAATGATATCTGCCAATGCAGCGGGCGAAAAAATTCTTTCTGTTTTTGAAGCAGATGTTAGACAGGAAATAGATAGTAGCAAACAGATATTATCTTTTGAGAATCAAATGCTTAAGAAAAATAGATATGAAAGCTATGAAAATTCTATTAGATTCAAAGGATTAGTAGAATTTAATCATGTGTGGTTTTCGTATAAAAACGATGAATGGATCTTAAAAGATCTATCCTTTAAAATTGATCCTCAAAAAACTATTGCCATTGTCGGGGAGACAGGCGCTGGTAAATCGACGATAATATCTTTATTGACTCACTTTTTTGAAATACAAAAAGGAGCTATACTTATAGATGATATTCCTATTTATTCGATACCATATAAAATTCTTAGAAAGAATCTAGCAGTTGTTATGCAGGATGTATTTCTTTTTTCAAGATCTGTAAAAGACAATATTATTTTGAATTCTGAATTTAATAGAGAAAAATATGAAAATGTATGCAGAATGACTCATATAGATAAATTTATCAATAATCTTCCTGCTAAAGAAAACGAAATGGTCATGGAAAGAGGTGTAACTTTTTCGGCTGGAGAAAGACAACTTTTATCCTTTGCAAGAGCTTTATATTTCGATCCTGCAATACTAATATTGGATGAAGCTACTTCAAACATAGATTCTGAAACTGAAAAACTCATTCAGGATGCTATTTCAAATCTTGTTAAAAACAGGACTTCCATTATAATTGCTCATAGGCTTTCTACTATTAAAAATGCAGATCTAATAATCGTAATTGATAAAGGGAAAATTATAGAAAGCGGGAATCATAATGAGTTAATAATGAAAAAGGGAATATATTTCAATTTATATAAACTTCAATTCGAAGCAAATTCGTAAACTTTTATTTTATAAAACCATGAAAATCTACTAAAAAAAAATAGATTAAATAAAATAAAGTAAAAGTAAGAGGATAGATATATGCCAGAAAAAAAATTACAACCAATTAAAAACATATATAATAACATTAGAAACTTAAAACTATTAGATATTGCAGAGCTGAATAATCATTTAAATCAAATAAAAGAATATATCTCTAAAAAGATTATAACTATTAAAGACTTAATAGAGTATTTTAATGAAAAATATAACTATCCACAAGAAAATTATGAAAAAGCAAACAAGATCTACGATAAAAAAGAACTCCCCAAAAAACCAGTTTTGGTTCTCTCTGGCGGAGGAGCAAGAGGGATGGCTCATGCGGGGGTTTATAAAGTATTGAATGATTTAGGGATAAAGCCAGCTGCGATAATAGGTACATCAATTGGCGCTATTGCAGGTTCATTAATTGCCGATGGTTTTTCCGCAATAGATATCTATGATGTCATGTATTCAAATGAAAAGTTATTTAAATTTTTGAAATGGTCCAATCCCCTAATGAGAAAGAAGATTCAACAAAAACTGATTGGATTTTTAAAAAAATATCTTAGTGCAACAGATTTTGAAAAGCTTAAAATACCACTTTATATTAATGCAGCAGATTTAAAATCCTGTAAACGAGTGATAATGAATAGAGATGATATCATAACAGCAGTAGTTGGTTCAGCCGCTATTCCATTTATAATTGAATCTGTTAAAAGAGATTCGATGCTTTTAACAGACGGGGGTGTTATAGATAACTTTTGTATTGATGTCGCAAGAAATATTGATAACGATGGAATTATAATAGTTGATGTTTGCGCCGCAACAGATCCAACATCCTCTATCCAGAGGGATTATTTCATGCTTCAATTATCTAAGGATTTGAATGAAATTACTAAATCGTTTGGTAAAAAGATACTACCGATTGAAAGCGAAAAAGATACCTATTCATTTATCAACAATCTTTTTTATATGATAGCACTTAGAGGAAGCCTTGCCCCAGATTTAAAAGGGGATGAAATAGTTATTACCCCAATGCTTGAGAAGATGAAAGTATTTGATTTTGATAAAAGAGATTTTGCTTACAATAAGGGTATAGAAGCTGCAAAATTGGTATTTTCGAAATTCCTTTAAGGTTTTTTATATGACTTATTATTTTAACGAAGATAAAAATATAAGATTGAATAAGACCAAAAATATCGCGAATCTACTTCAAAAGGCAAATTTTATCTATTTTTTAGGCATAGGTGGAATTGGAATCTCTGGGCTTGTAAGATTATTTTTGGGTTTGGGTAAAAAGGTTGCAGGTGTAGATCTATATAAAAATGAAACTACCGAGCAATTTGAGGAAAATGGGGTAAAAGTTTTTTATCAACATAAAAAAGAGAATATAGATGAAATTTTACAAAAGCATAAGAAGATAGATGTAGTAATTTTTTCACCTGCTATTAATGATGATAATATTGAGCTTAAATATTTAAAAGAAAAGCAAATTCCTTGTATTTCTTATGGAGAAGCTCTTTCTTTTTTTGTTAACTCATTTAATTCTATTTCTGTATGTGGAACACATGGAAAAAGTTCTACTACCGCAATATTATCTGAAGTATTGATAGATAAAGGTTTAAATCTGGCTTTTCTTTGTGGAGCAATTTTAAAAAAATTTAATTCAAATGCCATTTACAATAAAAATCCAGACTATTTTATTGCAGAATCTTGTGAATATAAGGAAACATTTTTAAATTTTTTCCCAAACAATGCAATAATACCATCATTGGAAGTCGATCATCTGGATTATTATAAAACAGAGGAAAATTATCTATCTTCTTTTAAGGCATTTGTCAATCAGATAAAAAATGGTGTTCTTGTAATGCGAATTGAAACTGATCTCGAAATAAGACTCTATGAATATTCAAAGCAGTTAAAAAATATAGATAAAATATTTGTTTATTTTTGTTCAAAAATTAATGAAGATGAGAAAAGATATAACTTTAATGAAGGGCAGATTTATTTCAAATATCTTTATGATGAAAAAACTCCTTTTTCCCTTACTATTGAAGAAAAAAAGATTATAAATAAAAAGCAAATAAGTATAGATAAGATATCTTTGACTATTCCTATACCATCTGGGGAATATGCTGCAAATTTCACGGGAGTTATTGCATTTTTAATTTCACAAAACCTTTTTAGTGAAGAAATTAAAAAGATAATAAAGAATTACAGCGGAATCAAAAGAAGATTCGATATAATTGGTTTTGATAAAAACAACAACATCGTTATAAGTGATTATGCTCATCATCCTTCCGAAATTGAAACATTAATTAAAATTGCAAAATTAAAATTTCCTGATAAAAAAAGATTGCTTATTTTCCAGGCTCATCAGCATTCTCGAACTAGATTATTGCTAAATGAATTTTTGAATTTGTTTAAAAATGTTGAGCAACTTATAATTTTACCGATTTACAGGCAAAGAGATAGTGAACAAGATTATAAACTTATGTCATCGCAGATTTTTTACAATGAAGTAAAGAAAGTAAACCCAAACTCGATATATTTTGAAGATTTAAATGAATTATATTCATTTTTATCCAAGAAAAATGGACTTGTTTTTTTATTTACCGGTGCAGGTACAATAGATAATTTTGCTAGAGAATACTTAACTAAAACAAAGTAAAGGGGTTTAAGTGAAAAAGGGTAATTTTTATTCAAAAGTTTTTCTAATTTTAATAATTTTAATGACTTTTAGCTCATGTCAGAAAGATCAAAAAGAGATTAAATACAGCGATATAGCTTATTTTGCTGAACCTGTAATCCAGGACTTTTGTGCAGGTTTTGAAAAAAATGATTACAAGGAATTTGCATATTATTTTAGTCTATATTTTTCAAAACCAATCCCTTCTGAAAGTCTTGAACAGCTTTTATCCAGGATTGGTAATACCATCGGGACCTATATTCCACAGTCTCTTTCTTATAAAAATGTCTTTCGAAGAAAAAATAATTACACAGTTATCTATACAGCATCATTTTCACTTGAGAATAAGCCAGTAACAATAACTTTTAATTTTGAAAAAACACAAAATGAATTTAAACTATCTAGTTTTAATGTCGATTCACCAAAGTTAAAAAACAAATAAAAAAATAGGAAGCAACATGAAAAAAACGATTTTATTGTCTATTCTTGCATTTTTTTTGGGGGCTTTTTCATTTTTATCAGTTCGCTATATTCAAGCGCCATTGCAGAATATTTTAATTAATAGTAATTTTTTTTACAAATTAAATTCTCTTTTTTTAATGGCATTAATCTATGGATTTATATCTGCAGTTGTCCAGCGTTCATTTACATTTATTGCAGCTAGCTTTTCTAACACTTATGCTCTTGCAGGATTTTTAAGTGGAATAGGATTTGGTATTACAGAGACAGCTTACTATTTAATCCCTTACATTGCATCATTTGGAATAAAATTTATACTTAGTTACGAATTTATTTCGAGAATCTTTTCGATACTTTTTAATGGAAGTTGCACAGGTATTATAATGATTGGACTTTCTGAAAAGAAATTTATTCATTATTTTGTTCCGATTTTATTTATCCATACAACACTTTCAGGTTTATCTGTTTTTGTGCAGTTAAATAAGATAATGCAATTTTCTTTTGTAGCAATTTCTGTAATTATCTCAATAGTTTTATTTATTTACTTTATGATAATAAGTAAAAAAATAAAAATAATATTAAAAGGAGAATAGCTTAATAATGAATTTGGAAGATAAAAAGGATAAAGTGGTATGCATAATAGATGGATATCCTATAACAATCGATGATGTTTACGAAACTTATCAACTTTTTATTGATGATATTTTTAATGAAGATCCTGAAACTGTATTAACGCAAGAAGAGAAGAATGATTTGCTAAATGAATCTTTATACACCTTAATCGATGAAAGACTAATATACCTGGATGCGAAAAAAAATAATATTACAGTATCTGATCAAGAGATAAATTCTGAAATACTAGAGTTTACAAAGAAATTTAATGAAGATCTTCCTTTAGAGATAATATTAGAAGAAAGAGGGTATAATATCGAGATTTTTAAGCAAAAATTATATCAAGAATTAACAGTTAAAAAGATGCTCGATATCGTTATACCCAAAAATACTCTTTCGGATCAAGATATCTGGGAATATTATCAGCAGCATAAAGATCAGCTTGATGATAAAGAGAAAAAAGAAGAAGAAAAGACATTTGAAAAGGTTACTGGTGAACTAAGAGAAGTTTTTGAGGAAATGATATTCGTCGATCTTTACATTAAATATGTGGAAACGCTTTTTGAGAAAGCACAGGTGATATTTAATGAAACAAACTGTAAAACCCTTTTTCAGAAAAGGTGATTTAATTTTATACATATTCATAATTGTTATAACATTAATCCCTTTTATTTTCCCGGTTTTTAATCACAGCATTTTCAATAGTAAAAAGGCAGATCCAGAATTTGTTGAAATTAACTATAAGGGTAATGTAAATAGATATGATATTAATGAAGACAGGGTTATAGAATTAAAAAATGGAGCTATTATTATTGAAATTAAGGACAAAAAGGTCAGAATCAGGCAATCTGATTGTCACGACAAACTATGTGTTAAAAAAGGATGGATCTCTAAAATAGGAGAGTTTATAATCTGTATGCCAAACAAGCTGGAAGTAAAATTAACAGGCGAAGAAATTTATGACAGCATTACCTGGTGAAAGAAAAATCTTAATTTTCGAGGATCAAAGATATATTTTATTCTTTGCAATTATCTCTGCAATATTTAGTTTTGTCGAATCGGTTATGCCAAGACCTTTTATATTTATAAAAATAGGCCTTGCTTATATACCTATTCTTCTAATAATAGATAAGATTAAAACTATAAATATTTTATTAGTAATCCTACTGAAATCGATTATTACTGGATTTTTTTCTGGTACATTATTCTCCTTTACCGGTTTGTTATCTATTATAGGGTCTTTTGGTTCTATCTTTGCCTATCTTTTAATAAAACCTTTTTTAAGTGAAATTTCAAAAGTAGCTATTTCTATCTGGCTTTCAATATTTACAAATTTATTTCAGATTGTTTTTTATGGTTTTTTTATAATCAAAGATATAAATTTGTTTAAATTAGTACCAATTTTTAATTTAATCTCTGTCTTGACCGGTTTTTTTACCGCTTTAATAGCGATTCAAATAGAAAATAGATATCTTGAAATAAAATTTATAAGCTGAATTAGATTAAGATAGAAAAAATAAATTTTGAAAAAAATAAAATAGAAATTTCCATGTCTTTTAGTGAATTTAAAGTTGAAAAAAATACAATTTCAATAGCGATAACAGATTTAATCAACTCATTTTATAATGCAAAGGAATTTTTAAGTTTAGATATAGCAAGCGATTCAAAGAAGGTTTTCGAAATTGAAAATCTTGATTCAAATGATACTCATAAAATGTTTTTCAATAAATATCCCTTAAAAGATGCCTTATATGAATTTCCAGTAGATTATAAATTTAATTACAAGGATATCTTTATCAATCTATCTGGCAGGGCAGATGCTTTTCAAAAAGAAGAAGGTATTTTATATGAACTAAAAGTAACGCAAAGCTTTCAAAATATTGATCTTTTTAAAATGCAACTTTTTCTATATGCATATATCTTAAAAAAGAAAAAATATAATATCAAAAAATTAATGTTGTTAATAGCATCTACTAAGGAAAAAGTTCAGAATGAATTTGAATATGCTTATGAGCATAAAAAGATCTATGATAAGATAAAAAAATTATTCGCATTTTTATATGATCTTTATCTTTTCGAAATATCAAAAAATAAAAATAAAAATATAGAAGCAGTTTTTCCCTATCCTGAAAAAAAGCCAATTCAGAACGATATAATATCAAACATAATAAATAGTGATAGGCAGATTACCTTTATAGAAGCGCCATTTGCAAGTGGGAAAACATCCGCCGTGCTTTATGCTCTAGCCAAAAAATACAATTTCGCTCAAATTCATTATTTTACATCGAGAAATATACAAAAAAAGCAGGTTTATGATGAAGGTGAAAAAATAGGGTATAAAGCTATCATTAGAAACTCTTTCGTTGATACCTGTAAAAAAAACTACTCTTTTTGTAAAAAATTTGATTGTAATTTTTATAAATATCCTTTTACAAAATATTCTATTTTTAATAAAACAGGTTGTCCTGTAATTTATGATAGATTGTTTTACGGTGTTTTTGACCTAATAATTTGCGATTACAACTATCTGCTTTTTAATGCTTTAATTAAGAAAAAAGAGACGATCTGCGTAATTGATGAATATCATTCTTTTTTAAATAGATTGGCAAACTTCTTTTCAATTTCAATAACTGCTGATGAAATAAAAAGATTAAAAGAAATTTTATTTACAAAATATAAAAGACTTGAAAAAAGCTATTCAGTATTGTTCGAGATGGATGAATTTTTATTTCAACAAGATGAGATGAAAACAAAGGGTAATCATATCGATGAAATTATAAGTCCACTGGATCTGAATTTTTTGAATTCAATATTATTAGCCATAAAGCAAACCATATTATATATTCAAGACAATATTAATAAAGATTTAAGAGAATTTGAGAGTGAAATCTATCCCTTTTTCCAAAAGCTAAATTTAATAGCCGAACTTTATTCATTTCAAATGGTTATTTCTTACTCAAAGGCTAAAAATGAAAAGATTTTTACATATAGATCAATGAAGTTTATACTTGAAAAAATTCTATCTGGTTATAGCAGGGTAATCGGAATTTCGGCTACACTCGAACCAAAAGAATTACTTTACCATGTCCATGAAAAAAATAATTTTGAAATTTATAGTCAAAATCAGCCAAAAAAACTGAGGGTCTATATTTCAAGTAAAATAGAGACTATTTACAAAAAAAGGCTATCGAATGCTTTTTCTATAGGAAAAGAGATAAATAATATATTAAAAATCGAAAATATTGACAAACGCTTATTAAATAAATCAATATTAATATTTTTCCCATCCTATGAGTTCATTAAAATTGTAGAGATTTTCATCAATGGTAATGATTTAGACAAGATTCTTGTAACCAAAAATTCAGGCTATTCATCAAATTCATTAAGGATTTTTGATAGCGAGATAGAACATATAGAGCCTTTCTTTATCAAAGATAAAATTCATCTATTGTTTTTCCCTTATCGTTCAATTATTCAGGAAGGAGCAAATTTGAGCTTTGATATTGCCGGTGGCATATGTGTTGGGATACCATTTCGGGTTCCAGACAATCAATATTTGACTCAATCTATACTTATCGAAGAATATTCCCAAAACTCTTTCGAAATTTTATCGCTTTTCCCTGCCTTAAATGATCTTCTTCAATCAAGTGGAAGAATAGGAAGAAAAGATGATGCAGATAATTTTATCTATTTTATTGGGAAAGAGTATTTAAATGAAAAGATTTATGAGAATATTTTGAACTTTTATTTTAATGTTAAATTAATTTGAAATTTTTATTGATAAAATTACCATTTTTTTATATATTTTTATTGGAGGTAAAGATGAAGGTTATTGTTGATCAGGATTTATGCATAGGTTGTGGTGTTTGCGCATCAATTTGTCCAAAAATATTTGATATAGATGATGAAACTGGTAAAGCAAAGGTAATTGATGGAGCAGATTTAAACGATAGTTCGCTTGATGAAGCTATAGATAGTTGCCCTGTTACTGCAATTAAAAAAGAAGATTAACAAAATCAACCAGATTAAATTATCTTTTATATGATCCTTTTAAAGAATCTATCTTTTGGGTATAACGATAAAATTCTTTTTTCAGGTTTAAATGCGCAAGTTTATACAAATAAAAAAATAGGGCTTATTGGTAAGAATGGTTCTGGCAAAACTACTCTTTTAAATATCTTAAGTGATAATATCAAAGAATATAATGGTGAAAAGATAGTTTCAGGTAATATTTCAATCGGATTTTTACCTCAGGAAATAAATTTTTTAATGGATGAGCTCACTCCTTTTTCATTATGTAAAAAAGCCTTTAATGATATTGAGAATAAAATTAAAAAATTACAAGAATTATCTCAAAAATTAGATAATAAAACTTATCATGATGAATATGATAAATTACTGAATGAATTAAATGAAAATAATGCCTTTTCCTATGAATATAGGATAAGAATGGTTCTTACCAGTTTAGGTCTATCTATAGATGAGATTAACACCAGCTTTTCCAGATTATCAAGTGGTTTTAAGGTTAGAGCTTACCTGGCTTATTTGATTTTAGCCTCTCCAGATCTTTTACTCTTAGATGAACCAACAAACTACCTTGATATAGATGCAATACAATACCTTGTAGAATTTTTAAAAACCTATCCCAAGAGTTTCATAATTGTATCACACGATAAAAATTTACTTGATACGGTTGTTAATGAGATATGGGATTTGTTTGCCCAAAAGTTATATATCTATCCAAATTGTAATTATTCATCATTTTTAGTTAGAAAGAATCAATATCTTGAAAATCTTGAAAAAAGTGCAAAAAACATTGAGATTAAAATTAAACAGCAGATGGAATTTATAAATAGATTCAGAGCCAAACAGAGTAAAGCCAGTTCTGTTCAAAGTAGAATTAAAGTAATCGAAAAAATGCAAAAGATTGAAGTACCTAAAGAAAAAACTATTGATTTTGAATTAGTTTCTTCAAACAATACTTTTACCAATATCTTATCATGCGAAAATCTATCTTTTGGTTTTTCAAATAATCTTTTATTAGAGAAGGTTCATTTCTCAATATTAAGAAAAGATAGAATCTTTTTAATAGGTAGAAATGGAATAGGGAAAACTACCTTTTTGAAATTACTTGTGGGTCAATTGAAGCCTGTGGAAGGAAAAGTTGTTGTTCATAATAATGCAAAGATAGGTTATTTCGAACAAAATAGTTCGCTATACGAAAGTTATTTCAAAACAATCTATGATTATTTTTCCGAATCTCTGGATGCCAGTAATCTTACTGAAACTCAAAGAAAAAATTTTTTGGGAAATTTTGGATTTACTGCGGATGATGTTTATAAGGAATTATCTATCCTTTCTGGAGGAGAGAAGGTTAGGTTGATTTTGTCTAGAATCTTTTTATCTAGACCAGATATACTTATTTTAGATGAACCTACAACACACCTTGATATTTTAACAAAAGAGATTTTGATAGAAAACTTAAAAGATTTTAATGGTGCAATTTTAATTGTATCTCATGATATAGATTTCACTGTAAGATTAGCTGAGAAGTTTGTCACGATAGAAGATAAAAATCTTGTTTGGTTAAAAGATATTGAAGAATATTTTAATAAGGAAAATGATAAAAATAAGGATATCTTCAAGGAAAAAGAAAAGAAAACAGATAAAAAAGGAATATCCACAAATAAAAGACAGCAGATAGAAAAAAAAATAATTGAGTTAGAGCAGCAGATACTCGATATTGAAAAGAAAATAGGTGAAATCGAGAATAAATTCAAACAGAATTTACCTTTTGATACAATACAACAGATAACTCAGGAGTATAACCTGCTTCAAAAAGAATATGAACAAAAGTTTGAAAATTTGATTGAATTAGAAAATTCAATTAGCTAAAAAGATTTTTTCTTAAATGTTATGTCAAATAAAAATCCTTCTTCTGAGTAGTATTTCCTGATTTTCCCATCTATTAAAAATCTGACACCTTTGACTTCATTAAATTGCATAGCCGTATTGACTATCTGATAGATTTGTATTTCAATTGATTCTAATCCATTATTGTTATTCAAAAAATTCTCATTAAAATCAAGATATAGTATTCCTTGCTTAATCCATGCGCCAAGAAGCTTGGTTCCTGCCGGTATTAAATTAAGGTAAGGCTCTTTAGGTTTATAATTTATTAAAAATGATATAACAGCAAATATTGGTGAATCTGTATAGTCAATCTTTTCAGTTTTTGTGGCAAGGTATAGTTCATATTCCTTATTTAAAGCGGCTAAATAAATAATAAAATTTCCAGAATTTATCTTCTTTTCATATTTAGTGACGGTTTTTTTAGTATCGTTATTTTTAGTATCTGTATTTTGAGTATCTGTATTTTGAGTATCTGTATTTTGAGTATCTGTATTTTG
>DYJT01000004.1:57717-76492 GCA_020722965.1 Brachyspira murdochii
GTATCTGTTTTATGGGTATCTATACTACTGGTGCCTGTATTGTTAGTATCTATATCGTTAATATCTATCTTTTTTGTTTCAATTTGTATTTTGTTTTTTGAATCGTTTTTATCTTCTGTTTTATTATCGCTTTTATTTAATACAAAAAGTTTTGTCAGAAAATCCAGTTTACCCTTATTTTGCTTTTTATTTTCAGTAAGTGTATTTCCTTGCTGATTTGAATTGTTTTTAATATTTAGCAAATCATTACTCTTGGCAAATGAATAAAGTAGATAAGATGCATAACTAAATAGTACAATTAAAACCAAAAAAAGTAAAATAGATATTCCGAAGTTGCTTTTCTTCTGTTTCCTTCTCTTTCTTTTCATACAATATATTTTCGGAAATTAATCGAAAATGATAATAAAATCAATGATTGACAAAAACAATAATATAGATTAATTATTTTCTAAGATATCAAATTGTAAATATTGGAGTAATATATGAAAAAGTATAACATATTAATTCTCCTTTTTTTATTTTTTACCTTATTATTCAGTGGTTGCAATAATGATGGTCATTATATTGAATTCAATGGTATAAAATTATATATAGAAATCGCGATGACGGACCAGGAAAGAATGATGGGATTAATGTTTAGACAGAGTCTTCCCCAGAACAATGGGATGTTATTTATATTTGAAAAAGAACAGGTTTTGAATTTCTGGATGAAAAACACATCGATACCTTTGTCTATTGCATATATAAGGGAAAATGGTTTGATAATAGGGATTTATGATATGAAACCATACGATGAGACTCCAATTTCATCTGTTTATCCATGTAAATATGCTCTTGAGGTCAATCAGTCATGGTTTGATAAGAATAATATTAAAACAGGCGATACTATAAGAATGCCATCGATGGAAACACTTTTAAAATGGCATGAGGAGCAAAATAAATAATGTTTTCCCTTTTAGGTTATTTTACTAAAGAAACACTGCAAGATTTAATCTTTAAAAGTTCACAATTAAATGATTCTGTTTTGATTGTTTTTCATGTTCATGAAGACCAGAATATTTCTGATTTTAATTTAAATAGTGAAAAAATTTTTTTTATCAAGATTCCTTCATTTATATTTAATGGTAAATTTTTAAATTCGGGATTTTTAGTTTATAAGGCAGATATAAATTTAAAATTCTATTGCTTAAATGCAAACTCAGATTTAGTAATGGCTAAGCTAAATAATACATCTTTTTATGTAGAAAATGCATTTATGATGACAAATATAGTAAAGAATGATGATGGAAATAATCTTGTGTTTTTTTTATATAACTTTTTAGGGATTGATAAAAAGATTATTGGTATTGATTTCGATAAAATAGATAAGAACTCTATTTTTTATAATGGTGCATTTTATGATTATTTTTTTCTTGTATTTGAATTAAAAGGAAAACCTGAGTTTGCTAAGTATGATGATTTTTGGGAGGATTATTTAGGACCATTTATCATAACAGAAGCAATAGATGGTGGTTTTAATAATATTTCCTGGCAAAATCCAATTCAATTTTTCATTCAAAAGATACATTCACTTTTGTATGAAAACATCGAAAATAATATAAAATATTTTCCATTGAAAGTTATGTCTCTTAAAAAAGATTATCTTATAGTCAAGTTAAAAGTTGATTTTAAAAGATCTATAGATATGATTTTTAATGATATTTCCATTTTTTCTTACCAATATGCATCTATACAAAAATGCAATATTTATCTTCTTTTTGATAGGATAAAAAGGTCAAAGAAAAAATTTAATTTTAATATTCTTAGTGGTGATCTATTAGATATCATTAAGGAAGAGACAAGATTTAATTTTAATTTGAAAAGATTTCTTGCCTTAAGAAAATTTACAGGAATAATGGCTAATATTTTAATTTTGCCAACTAGATCTACCCCACTTTTGACATCAGATTGCATTTTTTCCATCTGATTCCAGTTTTTAACTATACAGATTTTATGATTTATATTCATTATAAAGATAGGTATCTAAAAATGAAAGATATTTCTTCCGATTCGGTAAAATTAGCTTTATATCTTGAAATATTCTCAGCATTGAGAGAGATAACACAGGAACAGGTAATATGCGATAGATTTCTTGAACGTATTGCCTATAACTTTGAAATTCAAAAAGCAGGTATATATTTAAAAGACTTAAAAACAGAGGAGATGGTTTTTATTTCAGGAATAGGAGTGGATAAAAAGACAATCGAATTAAGAAATTTTTCTGTTTTTCATCCTTCGATTTTTCCTATAATTAGCGCTAAAACAGTATTTAGGTTTGATAATATAAATAAAAAAGATATAGAAACTTTTCCATTTTTAAATGGCTTATTTTCCGCGTTAATATTTCAGATATATAGTGAAAAAAGACCTTTAGGTTTTGCCTTCTTTGGTAAAAGTCTGGATAATGCTAAAACATTTTCCGAGGAAGAAGAAAATCTTTTAAACTCATTATTATCTATGATTGTCCCTATAATCGACCTTCAGATGACCTATAAAGAACTAACTGTATCACAGTCTAAGTTGATGGAAGCCTATGAAAATCTTAAAAATTTTGAACAAATTAAAAACTCATTTCTTTACAACATTACTCACGAATTAAAATCACCCTTAGTTACTATTGTAGGTTATTCAGAAATGCTTCACTCAAAGGATATGGGAGATTTGAATAATATTCAACTAAAGGCTGTAGAAACTATCTTGAAAAATTCAAACAATCTTCTTGAAATGATAGAAGATCTTCTCACTTTTGTTAATTTATCTGATAAGATTAGCAATTTAGATTTTCAAAAGATAAATATTATAGATGTTATATATCAGGTTATAAAAAAATTCGAAAATTCCAATACTCAGATTATTTTAATTTTTGATTATAGAAATGTATTAATTGTTGGGGATTCTTATCTTTTAGCAAAAGCTTTAGAACATCTTTTGGATAATGCTATAAAATTCAATAAGAACAATAACCCTGTTACAATTAAAGTTGAAGTAGATAAAACCAATATGAAAACAAAAGTTTTGGTTATAGACAATGGGATAGGAATGGATCCACAAACATTTGAGGCTTCTTTGAAAAATTTTATTCAAGAATCAAGGGATTTAAATAGAAAATATAGTGGAATTGGATTTGGACTTTCTTTTGTTAATAAGATTCTTGCTATTCATCAATATGAAATACTGTTTAACTCCATTAAAGATAAGGGGACAGAGATTGGATTTTCAGCATCAATATTATCTTTCAACTGAGTTTAATAATAAAATTTGTAAGATACTTTTGAATATAGCTAATCAGGAAAATAATAAAAAAGAATTCGATGAAATTTTTAATAAAATATATCCCGCTATAATTAAATTTGTAAATTATAAAAAAATTAATAATCCAGATATTATCTCTGATTATATTCTTCAAGTTTATCAAGATTTTCCTGAATTTTTATTGAAGGCTAAAAATTTCTACAAGAATAGCGAAAATTTTATATTCTATTATTATTTTATAAAATTTTTATATTTTGAATGGCAAAATTTCTTTAGAAAAAGAAAGACAATCGATAAAAAGGATAAAAAAGAAGAACTGGAATATCTGGATAAAATAGACAATGAATCATTCATAGTATCTTCGAATAAAGATAAATGGGATCTGGAGCAGATAAAAAGGATAATAAAAAAATGCCTTGAAAATCACTTTGAGGTTAAAGAAAAAGTCATGTTTTTATTATATTATTACTTTTTACTAGAAAATGAGGAATTTATAATAATTGCAAAATTTTTGAATATTCCCGTTCTTTCTTTAATTGATGAGATTGATAATCAAAAAAACTATCAAGATAACTTAAAATTTTCAGAAACTTTAAACGAAAAGCTTATTACCAGGTTTTTCGGCAGTGATATTAACTCTTTTAGAGTGAATATTTCGAGAATTAAGAAAAAAATGAAAATTAAATGTAATTATCTTAAAGAAAATTACTTATTTATTGATGAAGGTGATTTATGATAGAAAAGTTAATTTTAAAACATATTAATGGCGAAAAACTGCAGGGAAAAGAACTAAAGGCAATTGATGATGCTTTTATCACAGACCCTTCTTTAATAGATCAATATAGAGATATTAAAAGATTTTTTAATGATAAAACCCAGGATTATATTAATGATTCAATATTTATCTATAAAAGGATTAAAAGAATTTTTTCCACTATAGAAATAGAAACCATCGATTTTATCGATCAAAAAGTAGCTTCTGTAAAAGATAATAATATATTCTTCAACCTTTTATTTAAATGGAATGGTCTTGATTTATCTTTATTCTCTGAAATTTATTCTACCAAAATAAATATTAAAGCAGTTTCAAGTGATAAAGAGATCTCTTTTAAAAACAGCAAAAAGGAGTTATTTCATCTTATCTTATCCTCTAATCAAGTTTTTACCTATACATTTAATGATTCCAATATTATTTTAACCTCTGAAAACAAGAATTTTGCCATATTCATTAGATAATCTTTTTAGATTAAGATTCTTATCAAACTTGAGCTAAAGGATGAAATTTTTAAGATTTTTAAAAGAAGCTTTTGGATAGTAAATTCATTATTTTCAATAATATTTGCAAAGATATTTTCAATATATTCCAGAGGGATTATAAAAGGTGTAGAAAAGATTAATCTTGTGCCTTTTTTTAAAAACAAAGAAAGCAAATTATTATCCGAATTAGAATAATTCATCATGCAGCTTAATAAAAATATTATTTGAGGCGCTTTTTTCATTTCAATAAGATAAAAGGGATTAAAGAAATGTTTATCTATTATTATAGATGAAAAATCCTTTTTCTTAAAACCGTGAGCCAAAATTGTTGCAAAATCATATGATTGTAAAGCATAAATAAATTGATCTTGATTATCTATGTTGATTTTATTGAAATTCCTATCCCATAATTTTTTATCAATTTCAAAGTTATTTTCTTTTAAAAAAAGAAGTTCTTTTAATTTTAACTTTTTCGTTTTTAAAGATATTAAAAAATCTTCATCAATACTATCATTTGTTAAAAACATCGGGATAATCTCTTTTTCGGCAAAAAAAAAGTTAAATACCTGCCAGGGAAGATGAAATAAATTTTTGCTTAATTTAAAAATCAAAAAATCTATATTTAAGGATTTGATAAAATCGAAATCAACTATTTTTGAAAAGATATTCAAAAAATTAATGAGAATTGCTTTAGAGTTTTCAAAATCTGATTTTAATAATATTTGATTTAACTTATAAGTGTTGTTTAAAAGATAATAATAATTTGAAATGCTTATTTTATTTTCATTTGAATAGATAAGATTATTATCTTTATCCCAAAATGAAAAATTTATAGTATAATCTTGCATACTGATATTGCTATACAAAAAATCTTTATCTTCCACTTTATTTAAGATGCGATTTGGGTTAAAAATATCATCCCAATTAAAGGGTCCATATCTTTTATCATCGATTTTTAAGATATATTGGCTATTCTTTATATCATCTATTTTAATAAAACTATCTTTTCCCTCTTTTATCAAGACATCAATAATTGTTTTTGGATAATAATCTAATTTAATCTCTTGTTTATTCATCTTTTTTTATTGTTTGAAATTTTCTTCTGCATCAGATTTTCTAATATATAAGGGTAATAAAGAAGAAGGATCTATTAGAAATTTGCTAAAACTTTCAAAATTTTTTTCGAAAAAATTTATTAGTCCAACACCATCTATATGGCTTTTTAAAAGATAAAAACCCGGAAAATCTTCTGTGTTAAAATTATTTAAATCATCGATTAAAAAAACATTCAATAAATTATCTTCTTTTGCATTAGGTTTACTGATGATTTGATCTACGGGCAAATCAAGTATTTCTGGATTTAAAAACTGATTAAAATCAAATTTAGTAGGTTCTTGGTGATTATAATGATATTTACTATAATAAAATCTGTTTTTTTTACCAAAAATCATAGAATGTATACAGAATTTTTTGCTATTAAAATCATTAAAAAATTGATAAAAATAATTTTCGATATTGATAAAAAAAGAATAAGCAAATAAAGATACCGAAGGAATAGGTAATATCAAACTTTTATCATCGAAAAATAACCCTTTTATCAATGAATGTGAAATCCGAACTCCTGTAAAAGAGCCTGGACCAGAGCCTATTATAACATAATCTATCTTCTCTATTTTTAATTTCAGGGTTTTAAGGCAAGTATCAATTATCCTTAATATATTTTCCGTATGGTCATAAGGGGTAAAACTATTGATAGAAATCCAGTTCATATCTGACTTTATGGTTACATGGCAATTTGGTGTAGATGAATCAACCAGTAAAATATTCATAAAAATTAATAAAATCTAT
Organism: Brachyspira murdochii; assembly: GCA_020722965.1. GTDB lineage: Bacteria > Spirochaetota > JAAYUW01 > JAAYUW01 > JAAYUW01 > Exilispira. Next base: position 64,114 of record DYJT01000004.1, read on the forward strand.
TTTAAATGACTTAGATCGAATCCTGGAATATATAACCTTTTTTCAATATAATCAGTTAATTTTGAAACAATATATATGAATATTAAATATATGATACCAATAAAAACATAAATTTCGACATTCATATATGTTTTTGATGCAAAATTTTTAGCCACATAAAACAATTCTGCCAAACCAATGGTATATGCTACAGAGGTATATTGAATAAGGTAAACAATCTCATTTGAAAGGGCTGGTATGGCAAACCTGAAAGCTTGAGGGAAGATTATCAAACGAATAGCATTCCATTTATTTAATCCTATTGAATATGCTGCTTCTATTTGTTCTTTAGAAATAGCAAGAAACCCACCTTTTAAATATTCTGCTTGATAAGCAGAGGAGTTTATAATAAAAGCAATAATTGAAGCTGTAAGAGGTGATAATCTGATGTTGATTCCTGGTAATCCAAAATAGATTAAAAAAAGCTGAACCATCATTGGAGTACCCCTAATTATTGTTATAAAAGAGGTAGAAAGGAATTTAAAAAATCTGTTACCGTATAATACACCGACAACAAGAAATACAGCTGCAAAAAAACCGATAAAAGCAGAAAGAAAGGTTAGCTGTAAAGTTATTGAAAGCCCTTTTAGTAGAGCTGGAAAATAAGAAACTAATTTTGAAAAAAATAACATCTTTTTACCCTAAATTTTTTCTGATTCGCCATAAAGCTGGCTTATTTTGCTTAAAAATTCTCTTGTTCTAGCCTGTTTTGCGTTTGAAAATAATTCAAGCGGTGGTCCCTGTTCAATTATTTTGCCTTTTTCCATAAAAATTACTTCATTTGCTACAGATTTCGCGAAACCCATTTCATGTGTAACACAGATCATCGTCATCCCATCTTTTGCAAGATTTTGCATGACCTGCAGAACCTCGCCGATAAGTTCAGGATCCAATGCGCTTGTAGGCTCATCGAATAATATTAATAAAGGATCCATAGCCAGAGCTCTAGCAATACCAACTCGCTGTTTCTGCCCGCCAGATAATTGTGCAGGATATTTATCTTTGTGCATCTCTAACCCAACTTTTTTTAACTCGTCTATTGCCTTTTTGTAAGCATCAGTCTTATTTATCTTTTTGACTTTTACCAGTCCTAAAGCAACATTATCTAATGCTGTTAAATGATTAAAAAGTGCGAAATGCTGAAATACCATTCCAATTTTTTGTCTGACGGCAGGGATGTTAGAATGTTTTAGTTTTGTAATCTCGATATTTTCAAGAAAAATGCTTCCTTTATCCGGCGGATTAAGCAGATTAATGCATCTTAATAAAGTAGATTTTCCTGTTCCAGAAGGACCAACGATGACTTTAACATCACCCTTGTTTAATTCAAATGAAACTCCATCAAGAATTTTTTGAGAACCGAATGATTTTTCTATGTCTTGAACTTTTAAAATATTCTCTTTCATTTAGTATCCTTTTAATCTTTTCTTTTAATTTAAATTACAATTTGATTGCATTATTTATATATTAAATAAGATTATTTTTTATATTTACATTTAATAAATTTTTACCTACTATTTAGTTTCTTTATCTGTTATATAACCAGGAATCTCATATCTTTTTGAAAGAAATTTTAATAAGTATGAGAAAATTTCGAATAGGATAAAGTATAAAAGAGCACAGGTTAAAAAAATGGCAAATGGATTTAAACTACCTGTAATAGTAGAACCTGTAATACTTTGTGTAAGAGGTTGATTCAGTATATCTCTGCCTGCTTTGAGAATTTCTACAAGTCCCACAGCATAAGCCAATGGGGTGTCTTTTAATACAATTGTAAATTCATTTGTGAATCCCGGTAAAGATAACCTTAATGCTTGAGGTATAATGATAATAATAAAAGTTCTAATTTTGGTTAAACCCAGTGATAAGCCGGCTTCAGTTTGTTCAGAAGTTATAGATAAAACAGCTCCTCGATAAATTTGAGATTGATATGCCGATGACCTTAAGCCAAGTGCTAAAGCGGCAGATAAAAAAGGACCAAGATTGAGTATCTTTCCTAAACCAAAGTAAAAGATAAATATAACTATAAGAGGAGGAGTCCCCTTTAATACCCATTCATATGCAAAAACTATTTTTTTAACAAATTTTGATCCATAGATTCTAAGAAATGTAATTGATATACCAACAATCATTCCAATGAATATTGAAGCAAATGTTAATATAATGGCTGTTAGAGTAGCATTCAATAATAGAGGAATGTTATTAAAAATAAAGAATAAATTACTATTAATTTCACTCATTTAATATTATCCTGTTAAAAATTTATAATAAGGGCATGAACTAGCTATTGCTATTCATGCCCTTTTTTAAAAGTTAGAAATATTTCTTAATTAATTCAATCCATTCATTTGATTTTAATAATTCAGAAATAATATTATTAACTTTTTCGAGTAATTTTGAACCTTTAGGGAATGCAATACCGTAATTTTCATTGCTTTCAATTGTATATACGACTTTGATTGGTTTTAGTTTTTCATAGCCTTTTGCAGCAGAATCATCGATAATAACGCAATCAACATTACCATTTAACAATTCCTGGATTGCACTGATGTTGTTGTCGAATCTTACAAGTTGAGAATCTTCCATCTTTTGTGTTTGAATAAAGGTTTCATCTATATAAGCTTCACCTGTTGTTCCCCTTTGAACACCAATTTTAAGTTTTGCAAGCTCTTCTTCGCTAGCAATTGTAAGTGATGAATCTGATTTTGCAACAATTGATTGATTCGCAGTATAATAAGGAATTGAAAAATCGACAACTTCTTTTCTTTCATCTGTAATCGTCATGGCAGCGAGAACCATATCAAATTTGTTGTTCTGAAGTGATGGAATCAAGGAATCAAACTCAATATCGTTGATTTCAAGCCGCTTTCCGACTTTTGTGGCAATATATCTTGCGATATCCATATCGATTCCAAGGAAAGAATCCCCTTCTTTGTATTCGAAAGGAGGATATTCGGCATTAGTTCCAACTTTTAAAACAGCAGCTTCTTTTTTGCAAGCCGTAAAAATAGAGAGAACAACAAAAATAATGACAAGAAAGATTAAAAGTTTGCTCTTCATAAAATCTACTCCTTAAAGCATTTTTTAAAATTTACATGCTTTAATTAATTTTAATAAAAAAATTTAGTTTGTCAATTATAATAATAAAATGAAAATTCAAAATTTCTTTACTTTAAATCTTATTGTGTTAATCAAAAAGAGCAAGTTAAAATCAATATAAAGAGGTTTTGTAATGGCAAAGAAAAGAATTATTATTATGGGAGCAGCAGGTAGGGATTTCCATAACTTTAATGTCCTTTACCGAGATAATCAAGACTATGAAGTTGTTTGTTTTACAGCGACTCAAATTCCAGATATAGCGGGAAGAAAATATCCTGCTTCATTAGCCGGTAAATTATACCCCAATGGGATACCTATCGAAGATGAAAAAGATTTAATAGATCTAGTTAAAAAACATAATATCGATGAAGTAGTTTTTTCTTATTCAGATGTTCAACATGAATATGTCATGCATCATGCTTCCAGAGTTATGGCTGCAGGAGCAGATTTTAAAGTTGTTGGTAGCAGAACAACCATGCTAAAATCAATAAAACCTGTTATCGCAGTATGTGCAGTTAGAACTGGTTGTGGAAAATCTCAGACAACAAGAGCTGTCGCAAATTTATTAAAGAAAATGGGCAAAAAGGTTGTAGCGGTTAGACATCCTATGCCTTATGGTGATCTTGAAAAACAAAAAGTCCAGAGATTTGCAACTATTGATGATCTTAAAAAACATAATTGTACAATCGAAGAAATGGAAGAATATGAACCACATATTGCAAGAGGAAATGTAATATACTCAGGTGTAGATTATGAGGCAATCTTGAGAGCAGCTGAAAATGATCCTGCTGGATGCGATGTAATCCTCTGGGATGGTGGAAACAATGACATGCCATTTTATAAACCAGATCTTCATATTACAGTTGTTGATCCACATAGACCTGGTCATGAATTTAAATATTATCCTGGTGAAACAAATCTTTATATGGCTGATGTCATCGTAATAAATAAAATAGATTCTGCTTCAAATGAAAATATTCAGATCGTTAGAAAAAACATAGCTCAGGCAAATCCAAATGCCATTGTTATCGATGCCGCATCACCTATATTTATAGAAAAATGGAATGAGATTAAGGGCAAAAGAGTTCTTGTAGTTGAGGATGGTCCAACTCTTACTCACGGTGAAATGACATATGGTGCTGGAGTAGTTGCAGCTCAAAAATTTGGTGCAGCTTCCCTGGTAGATCCAAGACCATGGGTTGTTGGAAAGATTGAGGAGACTTATAAAAAATATCCATATATCGGAACTCTATTACCTGCTATGGGTTATTCTGAGGCGCAGATAAAAGATTTAGAAACCACAATAAATAAAGTTGATTGTGATGCTGTAATTGTTGCTACACCAATCGATTTAACCAGAATCGTAAATATTAAAAAGCCAGCTTATAGAGTAATCTACGAATTGCAGGAAATAGGTAAACCTGATTTAACAGATGTATTGACCGATTTTGTCCAAAAACTTAAATAATTTGTAATTAAATTAAAAAAGGGTTGTCTCAAAATAGAGGCAACCTTTTTTTTATTAAAAAAATTTTAATTTTCATTAAATAACAATTTTTTTATCTCATAGCAATTTAAAAATCTCTCCTGGCTAAGATCGTAAATTTCTATATGAACATGCTTGCCATGCCCTTTTTTTCTTGCATTTAACCCGCTATTACCACCATAGCCAATAATATGTCCTGAATTGATAATATCGCCTGGCTTCAAAGTTGTTTTATAAAGGTGAAAATAAAGAATAAATCTTTTTTTTATAGCATCATAAATTATAACCCCATTTCCGCTTTTTGGAGATATACCTCCACCTTTATAAGATTCAAAGGTTGTAGATCCATTCCAGTTATTCTCGGAAGCTACAACAATTCCAGAGGTAAAAGAAAAAATTTGAGGACCAATTTCAGAATCTCGAATTTTTTTAACTTTAGTAAAGAATATGTCTAATGCATATCTATGGTTGTATTTTAAATCTTTTGTTTTAGGATATACAAAATCATGTTTTTTTAATATTCTAGATGTCGTAGTATAGTTTGTAAAATTATCTTTAAATAATTTGAAATAAAAATCAAACAATTCAAATAAAATCTTTCGATTTGGAAAATATTCTTTTCTAAAAAAAAGGAAATCTCGAAAAAATTTCGATGCATTAGTTTCTTTATATGATTTAATAATTATAGATTTTGCGAATGAATCAGTATATAAAACAGAAAGTAATATCTGATATGAAGGTAGAATTGCATCAAAAATTTCTCTGGAATCAACTTTTTTTGTTGAAACAAGATATTCTATCTCTGAAAACAATATTTTCTTATCAATATCATTCAATAAAGAAAATGAATTAGGGTTTAATTTCGAAAGAATAAAATTTTTATCTGGCGATCTGCTTTTAACGTTTTTATACTTTAGGATAAAATCCTGGTTTTGTTCATTAAATGTGCTAAATGAGGAATTGCTACTATTGGTATTAATTTTGTTTTTATCGTAAATACCGCTATAACAATTTTCTTTACTGTCGGTAAACTCACTACCGGCTCCATTATTATTCAAGGTAAAGGTTATTAAAAATAGACTAAGAAGGCAAATAAAGGCAATTATAGATAGAATCAAAATAAATTTGAGATTAAGGTTAATTTTAATCTTCAATTTTTTGAATTCCTTTTTCCTCATTTTCTAAAGAGATATTCTGTGGAAGGGATTCAAATTTCTCATTTTGTATTTTTGTGTTGTTCATGTTATCGGTTAATAGATCTTCTTTTATAGTGAATCTATCTGATGCATCATTTAACGATTTAACCTCTGATTTTGTAATGTTTGCAAGTTTAGAAACATTTGTGGCGGCTTTATTTATCTCATTAAGAGCGGTGAAAATCTCCTCATTGCTATTTTTTACATTGTAAGATATCTGATTCAACTTTTTTATTGCAGAAAGTATTTCATTGTTTCCTGCTTTCATCTCAGAAGAACTATTTTTTACGGAAGATGTTATTTGATTCATCTTTCTTAACGCTTCAAGAATCTGTTTGCTTCCTTCTTTTTGCTCATCCATGGATATTTTAATATCTTCAGCCATTTTATCGACAGAAGCTATTTTTTGAAGTATAGTATTGAAAACATCCGATGTGTCTTTTGATGTATCTGCAACTTTATCTATAGCATTTTTTATCTGATTTAAATTTTGACTTATCGATTTCGATTGAGATGCTGTTTGTTCGGAGAGTTTTCTTATTTCATCAGCAACAACGGCGAAACCTTTGCCAAATTCGCCGGCATGTGCGGCTTCTATGGCTGCATTCATAGCCAAAAGATTTGTTTTGTCGGCTATAGACATTATCAAAGATGTTGTTGCTATAAGATTTTCTGACATACGCGATATCTCTTTAATTGTGATAAAAACATCATCAAGGCTTTTTTTCCCACTGTTGGATATTTCCAGTAATTCTTCTGTATTTTGCTTTGTGTTTTCGGCATTTGATGCAACAGATGCAATATTTGAAACCATCTGTTCAATGGCGGAAGAAGATTCTGTTATATTTGCCGCTTGATCTTCTATTGTTTGATTTAAATTGTCTATTGATCTTGTTAACTCTTCAACAGCTGCAGATGTTTGAGTAACAGAGGCTACCTGATCATCTATTTGATTTTTTGAGCTTTCTATATTTTTATTTATTTCATATATAGCAGCGGCAGTTTCTTCCATGTTACTGGCAAGATTTAAACTTACTTCGTTTAAGCTTTTGGCCTTATCTTTGACATTTTTAATCAGTAAATTTAATCTTTCCAGTAAATTATTAAGTTGTTTAGCTATGTAGCCTATTTCATCTTTTGTGGATACCGGAAAACTTGCCCGTAAATCACCTTTCGTAAGTTGTTGAATAGGTTCAATTAGTTTAATAATATTTTTAATAATAACTTTATTAGAAAAGATAATTGCAGACAAAATCATGATTATTAAGGAAATAGCTAATGAGATCATAATGCTGCTTGAATAAGTTTTTACTTGTTTTAAAACATTTTTTTGGGGTTCTGTAACTGTTCCAAATATTGTCCAGGAATTAAATTTTTTATAGGCTAAAATTTTTTTTTCACCCTTAAAAACATATTCTATTACACCACTTTCATTGGCGGAATTTATCATTTTTTGCATGAAATCAAGATTTGCCAGAGAAATTAAAACAAGTCCACGGTCTTTATGAAAAAGAACAATACCCTTTTCATCGTTTAATGTAAGATAACCTTCATGTCCAAATATTCTTGAACCAAAATTTTTCTCGCAGATTTTAGTTAAGGACAATTCTGAATATAGATAATAGGTTCCATCAAGGGTCAAAACCTTATCTATAACCGGAAAGATTACAGAATCGCTGATTATCGATTTTATGGGTTGTTTAAATACCTTAGGATATAAGTTTGTCGAGATTATTTCTTGAAAAATTGCGATTTCCTTCATATTGATCTTTTTATTAGATGTAGAAGCAATTGTTTCAAATGAAGGGGAAAATACAATAATAGATTCAAGATAATTTGAAGATGAGAATTTATTGGTAATATATTTGGTAAGTTCGATATTATTATGTGTCGAAATTAATTCGACAATTTTACCATCTTTAAGTTGTTTAACATCATTAGATTCAATATCGAGCAATTGCTCAATTAAATCTATGGAAATTGATACTTCTGTCTGTAGTCTTGTTTCATAATCTTCAACTTCATTATTTGTAACTATTAAATTAATGATTAAAGCTATAGCAAAAAAGATAATAAATAAAATTAGTGCTATACTGATTGATAATTTTACCGATAATGACCTGTATTCTTTTTTCATTTTAACTCCAAAAATTCTTGATATTTATATATCATATTTATTTTTAACTAAATATACTTTATAAAATCAATTTTTCAACTTATGTTTAATGGTTTAGCAAATTAGAAAATAAAAATAATTGCAAAATTACCTACTATGGTATTTTTTAGAAAGAAGGAGTAAAAGGATGGATGAAAAACTATTAGGTAGATTATCCTTTTTAAGTAGACTTTCCAGGATAGATTCAAATATTGCTAATGATTTCGAACAGATTTTAAATTTTGTAAATAAAATAGTAGAATTTAAGGTAGAAAATCAAGAACATAAAAATAGGAAGATAAATATCAATAGTTTACGAGAGGATAAAACTAATTTTTTCTTAGAGAATAAAAATATTATCAATAATTTTTCAAATAAAGAGGATGATTTTTGTGTGGTGCCAATAACAGTTGAAAAAGGGAAAATAGAGGATGGGGAAGAATTTAATGGATAATGATAATAAAACAAAGGAATATTTTAAAAATTCTTACTTACTAAGTTCAGATACTGAACTTAAATTTAATCGATATATAGATTTTCAAGAAAAAAATAATATTTACTTTGCCTTTTTAAAAAAGATAGATGAGATCGAAGATGATGAATTTTATCTACCTTTAAAAAAAATGCCTATCTTTATAAAGGACAATATAGCTGTAAAAGGTTATCAAAACACCTGTTCATCTAAAATACTTGAAGGTTATAAATCATCTTATGATGCAGATGTTGTCAGGATTTTAAAAGAAAATGGCGCAAAAATTTCCGGAAAAACTAATTTAGATGAATTTGCCATGGGAAGTACTACGGAAAATTCAGCCTTTGGACCAACCAGAAATCCATTAAATACAGAATACATACCGGGAGGGTCATCTGGTGGAAGTGCTGCTGCAGTTTGCGCAAATATGGCGCCAGTTGCGCTTGGCTCAGATACAGGTGGTTCCATTAGGCAGCCGGCAAGTTTATGTGGTATCTATGGATTTAAGCCTACCTGGGGAGCTGTTTCAAGATGGGGACTTATTGCCTTCGCTTCTTCATTAGATGTCATTGGAATTCTTTCTAAAAATATTTTTGATTTAGCAATTGTTTTTGAGCTGATTGCTCAAAGATCTAAAAACGATATGACCTCTATAGATATTGAAAGAACAGAATTTTTTAAGGAGATTAAAAATATCTTTTTCGATAAAATTTCTATTGAAGAAAAAAAAGAAAGAATAGTTAAGAAAATAAAAGATAAAGATTTTATCCCAAGAAAGATAGGTATAATAAAGGGGATTGAAAGGTATATTTCATGTATTGATACAAAAGATATATATTTTTCCGAAATTAGCAGGTTAAAAAAAGAGGGTAATGATATTATTGAATTTGAATTTCCTGTTCCAATAGATCTGCCTTTGGCGACATATTACATTATAGCACCAGCCGAAGCCTCTTCAAATCTTGCAAGATACGATGGGATTAGATATGGAAAGAAAATAGCAGAAAAAAAGGATATTTCAAAATTAGATCTTTTTGAGAGTGTATCAAATTTAAGAGTCGAAAATTTTGGTAAAGAGGTTTTAAGAAGGATTACTATCGGAAATTTCGTTTTATCTTCTGGTTATCAGGATAAATATTATTCAAAAGCTCAAAATATTAGAAATTATCTGATTGAAAAATTTAATAATCTTTTTGACCAGATAGATTTCATTTTAACTCCAACTACACCTTCTTACCTTAAAAAAATTGGAGAAAAGATAAATCCAATTGATGAATATGGTGCAGATATTTTCACTGTAACGGCAAATATCTTAGGAGCTCCTGCAATCTCGATCCCTGTTGGGGTAAATTCTCAAAATAAAGTAGGCATTGGTATGCACTACATGACAAAACCAGGAGAAGATTTTTATCTTTTAGAGACTATTTTCCAATTTTATAAAGAAGATATATTAAAATATCTATAGATAATCTGGTAAGAAAGATGAAAGATGGTATAAAGATAATAGGAGGAAAATTTAAAGGCAGAAAAGTCCTGGTCCCTTCAACTAATTTAAGACCTACAATAAGTATAGTCAAAGAAGCTGTTTTCGATATAATTAATGATAGAATTATTAACACAAGTGTACTTGATCTTTTTGCGGGAAGCGGAAATTATGGAATTGAAGCCTTCTCAAGAGGGGCTTTTAAAGTTGATTTTGTGGATAAGAACAGGGATTCATGCAAAATAATTAAAATTAATCTACAAAACTTGAACTTAAAAGCAAATGTTTTTTCACTTGATTTTAGAAGGTTTTTGAAATTATGGGATTTTCAGTACGATTATATCTTCGCATCGCCTCCATATTTTTTAGGGTTTGAGAATGATATATTGAATTATATTAGAAGATATAAAAGATTAAAAAAAGAAGGCTTGCTTTTTCTACAGATTTTCAAAAAAGTAGATCCTGATTTTACAAATTATACTGTTGTAGATGAAAGAAGATATGGGATTACAAAATTGTTTATATTAAAAGTAAAGGAATTAAATACAGAGTAATAAAAAAGGTAGAATATTGAAAAAATTTAAACTTGTTAAATTATCATCCAACGAAGATATTATTCAAACCATAAATTCTTTTATTGATGCATTATATCTAGAATTATCTCTTGAGGATAAACCAGGCTTAATAACTCCTTCCAGGCAGAACAAACACTCTGATATGGATTTTTTCATAATGTTTGAATCTGTTGCTCTTATCAGAAAACACCTATATGGTCTTATGAATATTTGTGATGATCTGTTTTATTTTCAAGAAGAAACCGTTAGTGGGTTAAATGAAAAAAATCTTACTTCTGATTTTTTGTTAAATTATTTTTTTGACAACTTAAAGGATGATGTAGAAAGATTTGTACATTTTGGGCTTTTAATCGAGAAACAGATGTTTTCGCTGACAAAAGGGATAAATACATATAAAGGGATAATATTCACTTATTCTATACTTTTTATTTCTATCTATATATTTCTTGAAATATATGAATATAAAATTCATGATGAGAGTGAGAATAATTTCAATATTACAAAATATTCAATTATCAATATTTATTCATACATAGTTCAAAAGGTTGGGCAGATTTTTGCAGAATATAAGATAAAGATAAATAATCTTCCGAAATCTTCTTATGGTGCAATAACATATGAAAAATACAACTACAGGGGAGTAATTGACGAAGCGAAAGATGGATACCGCATTATTTTTAAAGCTTTAAATTACTTTTTAAATTTGAAAAACAAGAATAATATCGACTCTTTTTTATATAATTCAAAGTTATTTGAAGAAAAAAGGATATTATTATTAAAGGTTTTTCTATTTATCTGTTCAAATTTAAAAGACACAAATATTTTGGGCAAAAAAGATGAGGATATATTATTTCAATATCAAAAATTATGCCTGGATATATTAAAAATAGAAGACAATATTACCTTCTTTTCTCAAATTGAAAAGATTAACGAATTTTGCATTAAAAATGATATTTCTTCTGGTGGAAGTGCAGACTTATTTTCTTCCACATTAGCTTTAATTAAAATTTTTAATCTTTTTTAGTTAATAATAAATTAAAAGGAATTAAATATAAGGAATTAAAAAAATATGAAAAAGTATCCGCCAATTTTTCTTCGTCTTTTTCCTGGAAAGACACCCCTTAATATAATTTTAGATCATGTAAATTGTATATATCAGGTTTCAACTTTTTTAAAAGAATTAATGCAATTTTACTTTGACAATAAAGAAATAACCAGATTTGTTGAACAGGTTGGTCATTATGAAAGAAAGGCCGATACTATAAAAAATGAATTAAGGCAACTTATCCGTAAGGCACTTAAAATATCCTTTACCAGATGGGATCTGCTGGAATTTATTCATATTCAGGATAATATTATGGATAGTCTCGAAGATTTTGCAAAACTTCTTTATATGAATAGAATATCATATACAATAGATGATCAGATCAGGTATCTTATAAACGAGCTTATCGATGAAGTTGTTTTAGCAATTACAAGCTATAAAGAGACGGTTGAAACATTCGTGTCAGGTTTCAATTATGGTTTTGCAAGACCAATAATAGAACAGGAACAGAAGTTAATAGAGCAACTGGATAATATTGAACATAAAATAGATACTATTTCTATAGATCTTGGGAAAATTACATTTTCTAAGAAAGACAAATATAATAGTATAGATATTCTTCACTTTAACAATATTGTTATTTTACTCTCAAAAATACCAAATTCAATTGCAAGATTAACAGATAAGATTTTAGATTTTACTCATTGATTTTTGAATAACTTTTTAATTAAATTTTATTAAATTTTATTTAGTTTTAAATTTAATTTTTTTTTTATTTTTATTTTATTTTATTTTATTTTTATTTTGTTTTTATTTTTATTTTGTTTTT
>DYJT01000004.1:76592-117614 GCA_020722965.1 Brachyspira murdochii
ATTTTTATTTTATTTTATTTTATTTTTATTTTGTTTTTATTTTTATTTTGTTTTTTAACAAATTTTTTAACTTTTTTTTATTTTATATTTAATTTATATTTTTTTAAGCTATTGATATGAGTTTAATTATTTTATCTATAATTTTCACTTTTTTAATGTTGTTTTACAATGGTTATCAGGATGGTTCTTATCTTCTATTACCATTATATTCGAATGATATTTTTTTTAAAAATTTTGCCAAAAACAAATCATACCTATTTCTTCCTATAATCGGTGAAATTTTCGGGGCAATTTTTCTTGGTAAAATAGTATTAAATAAAATATTATTTGGTTTTATAGATATTTCCAGTATCCCGATACCAAATTTATCATTATTGTTCCTGGTTATTTTATCGATTAATCTACTAATATATTTTATTTCCTCTTTTTTACCTTTTCCAGTGTCATTGAGCCACTCTGTAATAGGTGGCTTAATAGGTCTTGCAATTGCATTAAGGTTAAAAATTCAATGGTATAGTTTACTTCTAACGATAACTATTTGGACTCTAACTCCATTAGCCAGCATGATTTTATCCTTTTTAATCTATAATTTAATACAGATTTTCTTTTATAGATATAATAATTCTATGAAGATCAAAAAACTCCTGCTTTTTATCCTTTTGTTTTTGATATATTCTCTGACAATTTTTTTGGTGTTAAAGTTTTCAAGAATAGCCCTATTTGTTTTGTCTGTCTTCTTTTTTATCTTTTTAATAATCTTTTTTAAGCTGATTTTTAAAAGAGGACTAAAAGAAAAAATAGAAAATTTTAATTACCAAAAAACAGAAGAATTATTTGCATTGTTAGATTTATTTATTTTACCAAATGTTTTTTTATCCCATGGTGCAAATGATGTTGCAAATTCTATCTCTTTAATTTACTTTTTGTTCTTATCTTTTTTTAATAAATCAGAAACCTATTTATATCTGCTACTTTTTGTTGGTGCGATTGTATTATCATCAGCAATTATATTAAAAGGTAGCAAAAAATCAGAAAAACTTTCACAATCAATTTTTAAAATCGATTGTTCAAAGTCGTTTAGTTCCTATTTTTCCCTTTTCATATCTATAATCCTTTTCTCTATTTTTGGGTTCAGAGTTTCATCTGTCTATACTCTTACAGGATCATATATCGGAATAGGGTATGCAAAGGGGTTTTCAATATTTAATTCAAAACTTATCTTTGAGTTATTGATATCATGGATAATAACATTTGGCATTTCGATATTTTTATCTTATTTGACTATTAATTCTATCATTTTCCTAAATTTAATATAATATTTTTAAAGAATTAATGGACAACATTAAGGCAGGATAATGGAAAAAAATTTAATCTCAAAAAAAATAGCAGGTTTAATAAATGATTTAAAAAACACTAAAAATAGAAAAGAACTGAATTTAACATTTTCGGAAGGAATAAATATACTTGAATCGTCTATTGAGAATAATGTTGATATAAAATATTTGGTTATAGATAAAAATAAAATTGAACAATTTTCCCAATTTTTTGAAAAGATTGATAATTCAAGAATCTATCTTGCAGATGAACAAATTATTAAGAAATTATCATCAACAAAAACATCATATTCATGTATAACGGTATTTTCTATTCCAGATATCATAGAGGAAGTTAAAGATATTAAATTATTTAATAATATATTTGATTATCTTAAAATAAAATCATATATTACAGGATTATTTCAGATTTCCGATCCTGGAAATTTAGGAACCATAATAAGGAGTTCTATAGGTTTTAATCAAGATGAATTAATTATTTTTGCCCCATTTTGTGATATTTTTTCACCTAAGGTTATCAGAAGTACGAGCGGAGCTATTTTTAATTTAAAAAAAGTATATACGATATACGCAGATTCTTATCAATTATTTTTTGAAAATATTAAAAAATTTGATGTAAAGATAGTTATATCCGAAAAGGATAAAACCCTAAATAAACAGATGGATAAAAACGATTTCCCATCAATCATAATATTTGGTAATGAAGGCAGAGGTTTTACTTCTGATTTTAAAAAATTTTGTGATTTTTCATTGTCAATCCCTCAATCAGATAAGATCGATAGTTTGAATTTAAGTGTTTCACATGGGATCGTTTTATATATTCTGAATAAATTGATTTGTGAGAAGTAAATTTTAATTATTGAATTTCCGATATAAAGAATATGTTTAACAGAATCATATTTATTGTCCTCTGTATGTTTTTTATCATATTTTATTTTTTTCTTTTACCATTGCCTAAAATTATTTCAGAATATGAGAATTTCAAACAAAAACAAATTGTTCTTCAATCAATAAAAGAAGAAAATCAGCTAATCGAAAAATATCTTTGGGAAATTGATAATCAGAATACAGAATCATTAAAATATATTTTATTTAAAAAAGGGGAAAATGAGTTTTTTGTTAAATTTCCTCAAAAACAGGTAAAAATCGAAAAATATTATTTAAAAAATAAAAATATTTTTATCTTACTCTATTATCTTTTCGGAGTTACAATATTTTCAATAATACTGATAAATTTTATAGCTGCGAATGAATTTTATTACACTACATCTGAAAAAAGAAGAAGAAAACATAAATTTTATAATATTGAAAATTAATTGAAAATTGACTTTAAAAAAAAAGAAAAATATAAGATATTAAACATTAAAAATTAAATAAATAAGTTTTAATAAATTAAAAGATATTTAAATTCAAAATATATTTATTATCAGGGAAAAAGTTGATGGCTGTATTATAAAGAACTTTAGCTTTATCTTTTAAGGAATTTCGTAAACAAAATTTGATATACTCATAGTAAAATCTCGAATTATTAGATTCTTTATTTTCTAAGTAGATAAAAACATCGTTAGATTTATGAATGTTTCCCATCTGTTCATAGGTTAAGGCTTTACCTAAATATGCATAAAAATCATACTCTATATTTATTGCTTTTTCATAGAAAGCTATTGCCTTTTCAAATTCCTTAAGCATTCTGTAGGCATCGCCAATCCGTGTAAGGAAGATCTTGTTTTCAGGTTCAATTTCTGCAAGGTGAAGCCATACTTCTAAAGCCTTAGAATGTTGATTCATCCCTCTATAACAATCGGCAAGTCCAAATAGTGCGAAGACATTGTTTTTTTCAAGAGTAGTAGCGAGGATATAAAATTTTTCTGCCTTGGAATAATCTTTTAAATTTCTTAAAATATTACCAATAGCAGTAATCAAGCGGATGTTTGTTGGATCGTTAAACCATGCAAGCTTAAAATATGGTAAAGCTTCAGAAAAAAGATTTTTATTGTAATAGACAAATCCAATGCCAATAAGTAAATATGAATTTTCTGGAAAAAATTTTAACCCTTTCTTATATGCTTCGATAGATTTATCAAAATCAGATTGTTCATATAGTTCTCCCAACATAGAATATAAAACGGGGTTTTCATTGTTTTTGTCAATCTCTTCCTCGGCTAATTTAATAGCCAGGTCAATCTTATTTTCTTTAATGAGCTTGTCTATTTCAGTGGTAATAGTGTAAAACTGATTTGTATCCATTTCTCCTCTTTATTATTAAATAACAAATGAATTTTCAAAAAAAAAGATAATATATTTAAAATTTTTATCAATATTGACCTTTAAAAATCCGAAAGTATAATAAGAAAAATGATTAAAAATGTAAAAATAATAAAATATTTAAATGGAGGGTCATAGATGAAAAAATCAATTTCAATTATATTT
Organism: Brachyspira murdochii; assembly: GCA_020722965.1. GTDB lineage: Bacteria > Spirochaetota > JAAYUW01 > JAAYUW01 > JAAYUW01 > Exilispira. The sequence continues at coordinate 80,357 of DYJT01000004.1, forward strand.
ATTTTTCTTTTTATTTTCAGCTTGAATATATTTAGTCAGACAATAACCTATAAATCCTCAGATGTAGTGGAAAATTATATTTTTAGATTAAAACTTTGCCAGCTTTCAAGTTATGGTGCAAAAATAGTCTATTATTCATATACTGGATATCCTAAAATAAGTTATGTTCCATTAAAATTTATAAATGATATCGTTTTTATAAAGGTAGATCCAAATGTTCCATATCCATTTATGCAGGTAATAATGATAAACAAAAAGATTACAAGAATAGTAATATATTTAACCAATATTATGGTTCCCGAGTATTCTACAGCAGACTTATCGGCTCATGATATTGAGATGATTCAAAAGACAACAGATATTACAATTAATTTTTAAATTTATATACCTATCAAATTTTTATTATACTATTGCATTTTAGTCTTTTTCTGATAGTCTTTTTCAACTAAAAAATTAATAATTTCAGTAATAAACTCAAAGATTTTACTGTTTATTGGGGCTGTCGATGAATATTAATCTTCTGCTCAATGAACTTAATGATAAACAAAAAGAAGCGGTAGTTAGAGTAGGGAAGCCTGTTCTTGTTTTAGCACCCGCAGGTTCGGGTAAAACAAAAGTAATCACCTATAAAATAATGTATCTTATAGAGCAAATGAAGATAAATCCATCTAAAATTGTAGCTCTTACTTTCACCAACAAGGCTGCAAATGAAATGAAATCTCGAATTATCAATCTGCTACCCGGCAAAGGTAAATATATAGTTGCTTCTACCTTTCACTCTTATGCGGTAAAATTGCTCAGAAAATATAGTAATCTGATTGGTTTTAAGGAAAATTTCTCAATCTATGATTCAGATGATTCTATTTCATTGATAAATAGGATAAAAAAAGAAATCTCATCAGATCTCGATCCTAAGATTATACTTTATGCATTTTCAAATATTAAAAATTCTATTGGCTCTATAGAGGAATATAAGCGAAAAATAGAACAAAATGAATTTAGTAATATTATAAAGCATTATATAGAATACCTAAAAAGTCATAATGCAATGGATTTTGATGATATTCTTTTAAATTTTTATAATATTTTGGTCTCAAATGATATAGAACTTAGAAAAGCAAGTGAAGAGATAAGGAAAAATATCGATTATCTTCTTATCGATGAATATCAGGACACAAATAAAATTCAATATCAAATAGTTAAGAATTTGCTTGGTGAATCTGAGAATAAAAACAATATTACTATTGTGGGAGATGATGATCAGGGTATCTATTCTTTTAGAGGCTCAACGATTGAAAATATATTGAGATTCGAAAAAGATTTTTCAGGTAGTGAGATTATTTGTTTAGAAAAAAATTATAGAAGCAGTGCAATTATTTTAAATGCTGCTAAAAATGTAATAAAAAACAATAGAAACAGAAAAAATAAGGATATGAAGACAGATAATCCAGCTAAAGAAAAGATTTTACTATTTGAAGCAGAAGATCCAAATCAGGAAGCTTTATTTGTTTATGAAAAGATCAATCAACTTTTATTTAAAGATGGCATAAGATATAAAGATATCGCTATATTATATAGAAATAATCACCTTGCAAGACCTTTTGAAGAATTATTTATAATAAGAAACTTAAAACATAAGGTGTGGGGAGGATACAACTTTTATGCAAGAGAAGAGATTAGAGATATTTCTGCATATTTATTTACAATATTAAACCCCTATGATGAAGTCTCTTTGCTAAGAATAATTAATATCCCAAAAAGATCGATAGGTCCAAAATTAGTAGAAAAGCTTGTTTTGTCTTCAAGACAAAACAGGGTTCATATATTTGATATTTTAAAGATAATGTCTGAGGATAAAACTTTTGAAGATAGTGTTTTGAAAAATATTTTTAGCGATAGTGAAAAAGAGAATTTAAAAGAATTTTATAAGATAATTTTCGAATATAGGGAAAAGATTTTTTCAAAAAATAATGACTTTGCATTTATTTTCAATGAATTAATAGAAAAAATTGGATATAGGGAATATTTGAAGACCCATTTTGAGCAGAATACTTATGATAAAAAAATAGGTTATTTAGAAAGCTTTTTATCCTCTTTATATAATTATAGAAACGAGCAGGAAGATACTCAAAATCCCTATCTGATTGCAGAGAGGATTAGACTTTTGATGAATAATGATGCTAATGAAGAAGATGAAGATGCGGTAAATTTGATGACTATTCATAGTGCCAAAGGACTTGAATTTAAAGTTGTTTTCATCGTTGGTACTGAAAATGGAGTAATTCCTTCGGCAAAAATAGTGGATAAAGATCAACTGGAAGAGGAAAGAAGGCTTTTTTATGTTGCGATGACAAGGGCTAAAGAATATTTATTTATTTCTTATTGTAATCAAAGAACGAAATTTGGTAAAAGATATGACTGTTTTCCTTCTGACTTTATAGAAGAAATTCCTCAAGAATTTATAAAAATAAATAATGAAAAAATTGATGCGACAATCAATGTCGATGATATCGCATCAATAAAGAATATTCTGTTAAAGAAGTTAAATAAATGATTAATATTAATCAAAGAATTTAATATTTAAATTTTGGTAAATCTTTATATCTTGAACATGCGTGATAATGGCCATTTCCGGCATCAATTAGTTCTGGTTCCGGATTATTGATGCAATCTTCTGTAGCAAAGACGCATCTCGTATGGAATCTACAACCTTTTGGTATTCTTGAGGCACTGGGAATTTCACCTTTAATCTGAATATCTTTCATTACCTTAACCTTTCCAGGAAGTGGTTCACATACTGCATTGATTAAGACTCTGGTATAAGGATGAATAGGATTATCGACAATATCATCGGCTGATCCTATCTCAATAATTTTACCAAGGTACATTACGGCAATTCTATCGGCGAAATATCTGGCGGTTGAAAGGTCATGGGTAATATAAATATATGTCAAGCCAAAATCTTTTTTAAGATTATTCATCATCGAAAGAATTTCGGCTCTTGTAGAAAGATCTATCATGGATACAGGTTCATCTGCAACGATTAGGGTAGGGGATAATGTTATCCCTCTCGCAACGGATACTCTTTGTCTTTGTCCACCTGAAAGCATGTGAGGGAATCTTTCCATAAATTCTGATGCAGGAGTAACCTTTACACTTTCAAGAAGTTGCTTTGAGACTTCATCTCTATATTTTCTTGAATTTCCAATGCCATGTATTATAAGAGGTTCTTCCAGAACTTTTCGTATCTTAAATCTAGGGTTCATAGATGCATATGGGTCCTGAAATATCATTTGAACATTTTTTCTATAGTCTTTTAATTCCTTTCCGCTAATATGAGCCACATCACTATCTTTAAATAGAATTCTGCCTTCGGTAGGTTCTAAAAGTCTCATTATAAGCTTACCGGTAGTAGTTTTACCGCATCCAGATTCTCCAATTATTCCAAAAGTTTCCCCTTTAAAGACCTCAAAGCTAATTCCGTCAACGGCTTTAACATATGTTTTTTCCTTTGAAAATAAAGCCTGTAAGCCATGTTGTGTGGGAAACCATTTCTTCAAATTTTCTACTTTTAACAATATCTCATTTGAATTTATTTCAGCCATAATTAGTACCTCCAGCAAGAAATAAAATGACCTGGTTCGATTTCTTTGATAGGTGCTTCTTCTTCTTTACATTTATCCATATGGACATGGCATCTTTCATAGAATCGGCAACCTTTTGGTGGAGCAATAAGATCAGGTGGAACACCAGGAATAAATGAGAGTTCATCGACTCTTTTATGAAGTAAAGGGGTTGCTTTTAATAGTTTTTCGGTATATGGATGTAGATTTTTTTTGCCATATATTATTTCATTTGAACCAATTTCCATTATTTTGCCTGCATACATTACACATATTCTGTCAGATATTTCGGCTTCTGTTGCCAAGTCATGGGTTATAAAGATAGAAGAGATACTTAAGTTTTGCTTTAATTCTTTTATTAAATTCAAAATTTGTGCTTGAACGACTACATCAAGGCCTGTAGTTGGTTCATCCAGAATTACAATTTGTGGTTCTAAAAACAATGCAGTAGCTATAACTACTCTTTGTTTCATTCCACCAGATAATTCATGTGGATATCGAGAATAGATATCTTCTGAAAGTCCAACAAGGTTTAAATATTTAATAATCTGTTTATATATATCCTCTTTGTCTGTATTTGGTCTATGCTGTAAATATGTTTCAGTCATTAGCTCACCCACCGTATAAACAGGAGTAAGACAGTTCATGGCACCTTGAAAAACCATGGAAATTTTTTCCCACCTTACCTTTTTTCTTAGTTCATTTTCAGAAAATCTGACAATATTTTGATTGTCTATAATTATCTGTCCACCAGCTATTCTCCCAGGAGGTGTGGGCATACCTAAAAGTGCAAATCCGGTGGTGGTTTTACCACATCCTGATTCACCAACAAGACCTAAGGTTTCACCTTTATTTAAATCGAAGGAGACGTCATCAACTGCTTTTACGATTCCAGCGCTTGTATAGTAATAAAGTTTTAAATTTTTAACAATAAGAGCTTTTTCCATATTTTTACCTTGTTTTTAATTTTTTATCTTGTTCTAAGTTTTGGGTGAAGAATCTTGTCCATAGCCCATCCAACAAAGACAAAACTACTTGCTAAAAGCGCCATTATGAGTCCTGGAGGTATGATCCACCACCAGAGTCCATTGATGAATGCACCACCTGTTTGAGCGTCATGTAAAATTCCTCCCCATGTAACTATAGATGGATCTCCAAGACCGAGAAGACTTAGACCAGCTTCGGTTAATATAGCCCCCGGAACCGAAAATGCCATGTTTGCAAAGGTTAATGGTAAAATCAATGGCATTATATGTTTAAAAATCAATCTCCAATGATTTGCTCCTAATGCTCTGGATGCTTCAACAAATACCTCTTCCTTTATCTGTAAGCTAATAGCCCTAACTGTTCTAACAGATCCTGTCCATCCAAACACACAGAGTAATATTATTAGAATCCAAATGTTTATCTTAAATACGGCCGATATAGCAATTAATATAGGAAGCATAGGCATATTTATAAAGAATTCATAAATTCTATTCATAACCGAATCGATAAAACCACCAAAATAAGAGGATGTTACACCCCAAAAAAGACCCACAAAAACCGAGACAATGGCGGTAAGAACACCTATTAAAAGAGCCCATTTTATTCCAGCTACTACACCGGAAAAAAGATCTCTTTTCAAATTATCTGTTCCCAATAGACCCGAAACTTTACCTGTAACGACAACATAGGGATTTTCAAAAGTAGCAGAAGAATCTAAGAACATGACTTTAGCAGATATTTTATAATCGCCTTTTAATGATTGTGGGTTTGTAAGAATTCCCTGTTTTTTAATTCCAAAAATTACAGGCAGAGCTTTTATATCCATAGGATCAGTTGTTAAAAGTACCTGCTCATCCTCGACAATTTTAGCGAAATCATATGCGATTCTTCTAGATTCAGTATCGGTTGTAATTCTGAGCTTTTCATCAGAAAAGTTTTGCGCAGTCCTAAATATTTCCAAATTTTCACCATCCGGTCTTTCAATAAATATTTGTAAACCCAAGTAACCGTTAACATCTGCATGGAAAATAATATTTTGTGGTGCCTCAGAATAATTAAATTTATAATCAAAAGTAAATTTTTGAATCTTTATTCCATTTAAATCTTCTTCTTCGATGTTGTTTTCGTAGATAAATTTTGTAATAGGTTTTTTATCCCTAGAAAAGATTTGAGTCCAGGTAGGTGCAGCATTTGCAGGATTATCTTGCCAGTAAGTTATATTTCTCCATTGGCTATTAGCCTCTTTATAAACTAAAAGATATGGCTCTAAAATCAAAAGTAATAGGAATAGAAAGATTATGGCTATTCCAATTATACCACTTTTAACTTTAACAAATTCTTTAACAAATTCTGATATTTCAGAAAAAATTTCTTTAATTTTCATGCTTTTCCTCCAACTTTAATTCGAGGATCGAGTATTCCATAAATAAAATCAAGTGTAACCAGCCCCATCATAAAGAGAAAAACATTCAGCGAAACATTCCCCATAACTACGGCAAGATCGTTTTGTTGTAATGCAATCCAGTATAAATTACCCATGCCAGGCCAGCTAAATATACCCTCGAAAATAATTGCACCTCCTAAAGATCCAAAAAGACCGAGCAAAACATTTGTTACAATTGGAGGAGCAGCAGATCTTAAGGTATGTTTATAAAGTATCTTATTTTCAGATAAACCCCTTGCCCTTGCAGACATTATGTAATCTTCATTCATTGTTCCCAGAACAAGTTGCCTTATAAAATAAGAGCTACCCCAGATACCTGCAATAAATAAAGTAAAAAGAGGAAGTAGCATATGATATATTAAATCGAAAAATTTTTTAATACCGGTTGGTGTAGGAACGCTTTGAAGACCACCAGATGGAAATATATTTATAGTATATGCAAAGAAAAATAGTAAAACCATAGCAAGCCACCACAATGGTAAACCATTACTTGCTAAAGCAATAAAACTAACCGTTCTATCCAACAACCCACCTGGTTTCCTTGCCATTTTTAATCCTATTAAAATACCAAATAATGTAACAATGACAAAATCGGTAGTGAATAATATTGCAGTCTTTGGAAGTGCTTCTATCAAGATCTTCCAGACCTCTCTATCTCCTTTACTTGAACGCATAATCATGGATCTGCCATAATTAAAAGTAAATGCTTTAACGGCGTTATAAAGGACTCTTACCAGAAAGGGTCTGTCTAGATAATGTCTATGAATCAATTCGGCTTTTCTTTTTTCCTTCCATTGTTCTATCTGTTCAACATTATATTTACCGGATTTTAAAACCCTTTGAACTTCTGCTTTAATTTGATCATCAATATCCTGTCTGACGGTTTTTTCAGCAGTATTATTAAATATAGCCGAGATAGCCAGAAGTATTATAGCATACATTACAATAGCATTGATGAGCCTTTTAATAACATATTTTCTGTACATCTTTTTTTCCTTATAATATAATTTTTTTTAGCTCATTAATTACAATTATTCATAAAAATTTAAAATTTCAATAATAATTTTTATAAAAAAAAAAGAGGATGCCAAAGGCACCCCCTTTTATAGCTAAAAGATAAACTACTAGAAGAAAACAAGATATACAGTTTCAACTGCTGGAGCTTCCGTGCTCAATTGAGATTCTATAACAACAAGATAAGCACCAGGAGCTAAATTAGATGTGTCTTTTGCAGGAATAACTATCTGGAATAAGCCGTTTTTTGCAAGTTTTCCCTTGTAAACGATCTCTTTTCCATCAGCCAATACCAAAGTAGCCTTGACATTTCCTTTTGAAGCAGCGGCAGCAGTATCTGCAGGATAGTTGATAATAGAAACATTAACATTGATTATGGTATCTTTTGTCTTGTCTGGTGTTGCTGGAGTTTCAACTTTATCGATTCTTGTTCTTTGAGCTACAAATAGATTCTTCCAGTAATAAGGTGTAAAAGGATAAGTTGGATCTCTAAATGCTTTTAATACCATCTGATTGTTTTTTGGATCGTAGCTTTGCATCCAGAAAGGACCATTAGAAATGAAAGCATGTTTCTTCTCTTTTATCCATTTGATTGCAAGATCATAATCTGAAATTACAAGATTTAATTTTTTATATCCAGCAATAGATTGTGGAATATATTTTGCGGCTTTCATCTCTTCTATCTTTGCTGCGATATCTAAAGCACATGTTTCATCGAGTAAATCAGGTTCTGTAACTTCTTCGCCACTTGGAGTAAAACTATAAACTCTTTTAGATTTAGCGCCACCCTCTGCTACGAGTTTAGCAAGAGCTTCATAAATTGGCCATGGCGTTAAAGGAGTCCAAGCTGGAACACCTGAAGCAGCAACTCTATTCTTATCCATAGGCCAGTTAAAATCAAAATATGATGTAATGGATCCATCTTTATTAAGTACAAAGCCTTTTACAGTATCAAGACCAGGTTTTACAACACTTGCAAATGCATCGTCAAAATATTTATCATTATCACCATCTTTTGTTGCCCATTCCATTGAAAATGCAAAAGAGTAGAGTAAGTCTGCCAGAGATTCTTTTTGTCCATTGTGATATTTGGAGAATTTAAATGTGTATGTACCAGTTGAGAAGGCTTTTTTCCCTTTGCCAACTCTTTCCCATTTTTTTGTAGCAGAATTATAGAGAATAGCATTTTCAGGAACATCTATTAAACCAATAACTTCACCTTTATCATTTTTGCTGACTTTCGTCGTGACTTTTTTAAGATTCCAACTGACTCTCCATGGAGTATCTTCTGCAGAGTAAGGTGATTCGAAGGATGAACCATCTCTCATAGGTTCCATAAGAACACGGCTATAAACATCTGTAAAGCCTTCAGTACCAATAGGATCCCATGCGCTCATGAAAAGAGCACCTCTAGCAGAGAATTCTGTCAGTCTTAATGTTTTAAGTTTGTCTTTTCCAGGTTTAACATCTGCTGTTCTGACTGACCAGTGATTTAATCCATCACCGACACCATAAGCCATTCTACTTAGGAATCTTGATTTATTTGCAACATAATATTGATCCTGAGTACAAACCCAAATTCTTACAGCATCTTTAATACCAAGTTCTAGTGCTTTAAGATTCATATCCCAATATTCTTTTTCTGTTACAAACTGACCATTTATTGTCTTTTGAGTAATTTCATCTATCTCTTTATTTTCATAATTCCAGTTTGCAGGATCTGCACCACCAGCCATGTATCCATACCATGGCGCGTACATCTGAACTAATGAAATATCCCACCATCTTCTTGTTGCACCAGCACCCCAACCTTCTGTGTAAAGGTTCCATTGATAATCTGCTGGGTTACTATAGTATGCAGTAATAATACATTTTCTTCTATCAAGTTCCAATCTTTCAACTTTAATACCTGCTTTTTCGAGTTGATCGGCGATATATCTTCCTTCAGGAACTCTACCCTGAGGATCATCAACTCTGATTAAAAATTTAATTGAAACATCTTTACCATCAAACTGCCAGAATTTAGGACCTTTTACAAGTCTTCCTTTGTTTTCAGGCAATTCAGCTGCTTTTTCCATAGCTGCTGTAATATCTGCAATGGCTTTCTTTTCATTACCTGTTGGAGTCATACCAAGTTTTGAGGCAACAAGATTAAATTTATAAACACCTGGTTGACCTGGAGTCATAGCGGTAAAAGCGACTTCACCATCTCCACCGAGAATTTCGTTAACGATATACTTTCTGTCGATTAACCAGTTTAAAGCATATCTTACTTCTTGAATAGCCATTGGGTTGAAAACTTCCACCTCTTTGTCTCCCTCTTTGGTTTTTAAGGTGTAAGGAGCTTTGTTAGGGATTGGGTTAATCATAATAGACCAAGAACCAGATGGAATTTTGTAAACATCCAGTTTTTCCCTTACATTGTCAGGGAGAGCTTTAAAAACATTACCCTGAACTCCCCAGAAGAATAGATCTGTCTTTCCTTCTGCTGTGTCTTTTAAACCTACATCTTCTTGCATTCGAACATCAACAAGTACCTGGTCAAGGATAGGACCTTTAACCGTCGAAGCAGCGAAGGCAAAAAGCACTGCGACTAGAATAGCAGAAATAATAAGCAGTGGTGATACCTTTTTCATTAATTCCTCCGTTTACATTATTTTTGGTATTACTTTGCAAAAATTTGTAAATTGTTAAAAGGGAGAAAATTTCTTTTGCAAAGTAAAATAATCTATTCTTTTTATAGTATATAATTTAAGTATGTCAAGTTTAAAATATTAAAAAAACTAAAAATATTTGATAAATTATAAATTATTTCCAATTAAATTGTCAATATTTGTTTATAAAAGGTTAAAGGATGTTTCAATGATAATCATACCATTAAAATCATTCGATAATATTTTCCAGTATTGAACCAAAGTAAAAGAATTTTGTTCCGAGAAATCTGACATATATACGATCTTAAGCTTAAAGGTATTTGAAAAAATAAGATTATATTTGAAAAAATAAGATTAATAGAAAATGATAAAAAAATATCAAATAGCGAAATTAAATATTAAATAAATTTTTATTACATCTCCTATCAGCTTCAAACTGAATCGTAGTATGGCTTATTCCATATTTGTTTAGCAATGTTTTGTTTATTTGTTCTAAGATATTATTTGCCTCTAAAATTGTGATATTACAAAGCTCGACATGTGCTTCAAAAAAAATTGTCTTTTCATCTGTCAACCAGGTATGAACATGATGAAGTGATTTAACATTAGGAATAGATTCTATATCGGCTTTTATCATTTCATAATCTAGATCTGCGGAGGATTGCATTAAGATATTTATGGATTTTAAAATTATTTTAAAGCTTTCAAAACCTATATATAGAGCTATTAGTAAAGTCATGGCTGCATCTACAAAGTATATTTTGAAAATAGCAATTATTATGGCAGCAATTATAACACCTATTGAAGAGAGTGTGTCTCCAAGAAGATGTAGGTAACTTGATTTTATATTTAAACTATGATTAGAATCTTTATGAAGAATCAAGATAGAAATTAAGTTGGCTATAAAACCAATAATTGCTATTGGGAGCATAATTGAAAAATTGATTACCATAGGATTAATGAATTTCTTAATTGCTTCAACTACCAAAAATATAGAAATAATAAACAAAAATTGAGAATTTAAAAAAGCAACAATAATTTGAGCTCTTTTGTAACCATAGGTTTTTTTTCTGTCTCTGGATCTTTTGCTTATATTAATCGCAAACCAACTCAATATCACTGAAGTTGTATCACCAAAATTATGAAGAGAGTCTGAAAGCAGAGCCAAACTTGAAGATAATATTCCGCCAACAAACTCTGAGATTGTTATAATAAAATTTAAAATAATAACAAAGAACAATTTCTTTCCACTAATCGCTTTGTCAAGATCAATTATCTGATCATGATGATCATGCTCATGTTCATGTTTATGATTCTCGATATTATTATGATTATTAAGAATTTTATTTTGATGATCTTCGAATTGATTATTATCTAGATAATTTATATCCATTTTTTTTGACATTGATTTCCTCATCTTCTTAAATTTTTTTTTATTTACTCCATTTAAGGTTATTATCAAGGAAAAGATTATATATTATTTTCCAATTTAAATATTCTAAAAAAGATTTAAATATCATAAAAAGCCTAACCTAATTTAAATCGTATTTAAATATTATAAAAAATTATTGCAAAAATTGACATTATTAATTAAGATAATTTTATAAAATATAAAGAATTTTTAAGAAGAAAAAAATGAAAACAAATAAAATTAAAATGGTTAAAAAAGTATTATTTATATTTTTAGTAATCCTAACTCTTATTATATTTGTCCTTATATTGTCTATAAATTTTAAAAAAAATTATTATAAAACTAGACTTACTAAAGATGAGATAAGGTATTTAAAAGAGAAAAAAAACATTACTTTTACTGGTCAAATAAACTATGCCCCCTTTGAATATTTAGATAAAGATGGGAATTACAATGGGATGATGATAGATCTTTTAAGATGGATATCCTATGAGTTTGGATTTAATATATCTTTTAAGCCCACCACCTTTTTAGAGGCTCAAAATTTAGTTAAAGATGGGAAAATTGATGGTATTACATCTTTGTTTTATAGTGAAAAAAGAGAATTGGTATTTGATTTTTCTTCTATCATATTCATGGTTCCTGCTTCAATATTTGTCTATTACAATAGATACGATATCTCAAGTGATAAAGAATCTCATTTTAAGGGGTTAAATGGCAAAAAAATTGCCATGCAAAAAGGCGATTATGCACAAGAGTTTTTAAAAGAGAATAATGTTGATGCAAATATAGTATATGTCGATGATTTTTATCAGGCTATAGATAAAATAATTTCTAATGAAGTAGATGTCGTCATCGGAGATGAACAGGTTGTTTGGTATCATATTTTTTCTAAAAATTATGTTGATAAGATCAAGGTTATTGGAGATCCTTTATATGTTGGCTTAAATTGTTTCGGTTTACATAAAGGGGATAAAATTCTTAAAAGTATATTAAACAAGGGTATTCAAAAGGCTAAAGAGGAAGGTATCTTAGATAGGTTAACCAAAAAATGGATTGGGAAATCTTATCAAGTAGTGGAAAAACCTAAAATTAACGAAAAATTTTTAATTTTTTTAATCATAATTGTTTTAATTATTATAATCATTTTATCGATTTTTCTTTTTAAGACAATTAATAAAAGTAAAATTTTCAGGGAAACAGCTACCCAAAGACTTAGAAAGATTATAGATTCATTACCATATATAATATATCTGATAGATGAAAATAGAGATATTGCCGAGTATAATGTTGAATTTGCAAGATTTTTTGCTATACCTTTTTTCGAAAAGAAATTAAGCCTTGAATCAATAAATCAATTTATTTCACCTTTACTAAATAAACAATTTGAGCAAATTTCATTTGATGATATTGATGTTTTAAATAATAATTTAACTATTAAAAGAGAAATAGAGATAATCGATATTAATGGTGAAAAAAGGACCTTTAGTATCCAAAAGATTCCAATACAGTCTAAACTATATAAACAAAAAGGTGTTTTAACATTATTAAAGGATATTACAGAAGAAAAAAAGTCGGAAGAGGAAATATTAAGGGTTCAAAAGCTGGAATCAGTTGGATTGTTAGCCGGGAAAATTGCACATGATTTTAATAATATACTTACTGGAATAATCGGTAATTTAAGTTTGGCTTTAGCCTCTTTTGAAGATAAAGAAGAATTACTTGAACTTATAAAAACCGCAAAAGATGTCGCTCTTCAAGCTAAAAATCTTACATCGCAGCTTCTAGTCTTCTCCAAGGGAGGAGCGCCTATTAAAGAATTGTTTGATCCACTGGAAGTAATAAAAGTAGTGTTAAATTTTTCGGTAAAAGGAACTTCCTTTGAATATGAATTAAAATTTTTATCAGATAAAAAATATTATTTATATGCAGATAAGAATCAGTACTTTCAAGCATTAAATAACTTAGTCTTAAATTCTATTCAAGCAAGTCGGGAAGGGTCTAAAATTTCTGTGAAATTAGATTATAAAGAGCTTGATCAATTTAATGGTCAAAATATCGATAAAAGATTTTATTGTGTAGTTTCCTTGGAAGACTGGGGAACTGGTATTCCAGAAAAAGCTATGGATAAGATATTTAATCCATTTTATACTACAAAACAAAATAGTAGCGGTCTTGGCCTTTCGTCTATAAAGACAATTTGTAAAAACCACAATGGTTATGTCTTTTTTGAGAATAAAAAAGAAGGTGGAGCTATTTTTTACCTTTTGTTCCCATCTACCTATGAATTAATTACCCTAAAAGAGAATAAAAACGAAAGTTTTAGGCAATATAATCCTTATTCAATAGTATTGTTAGATGATGATGATGTAGTTATAAATACCGCTAAAAAGGTATTTCGGTTTTTCAATTGCGATGTCGATGCAACTAAAAATTCTAGTGAATTGCTTAAATTATTCGAACTTGACAAAAAGTATGATATTTGTATTTTAGATTTAATAGTTCCAGGAAGTGAGGGAGGGGAGGGTTTGATTAAGATCTTAAAATCCAGGTATCCCGATACAATATTTGTAGTATCGAGTGGATATTTCGGAAGTCCTGTTCTATCAAAACATAAAGAGTATGGTTTCGATTATATGTTGAAAAAACCATATGATTTTGCGGATATTAAATCTCTATTGAAAAATATTGAAGAACAAAAGAAAAAATTTAAATAAATTAGAGTTCAAATAAATAAGGAGATTTTATGGCTTTTTATTTTTACCCCAAAGATTATAAACCATTTCTTTCACTTAAAGAAACGGAAAAAGCAATTTTGGATATTAAGGATTTTTTTCAAACCTATCTTTCTGCGCAATTAAAATTAAGAAGAGTTAGTGCTCCACTTTATTTAAAAGAAAAAACAGGGTTAAATGATGATTTAAATGGCATTGAAAAACCTATAAAATTTAAACCAAAGAATCTTGAATCAAGTGTCGAAATAATTCAATCTCTTGCCAAGTGGAAAAGGATGATGCTTGCTGATTACCAGATAGAAAAGGGTTATGGCTTATACTCCGATATGAACGCAATTCGAGCAGATGAAGAGATAGATAATCTTCACTCCTTTTATGTTGATCAATGGGATTGGGAATTGGTAATGAATGAAGAGGATAGGAATTTAAGCTTTCTTAAAAATATTGTCGAGAAAATATATTCAACCCTTACTGCAACAGAATTTCTGGTTTATGAAAGCTATCCAGAAATCAAGCCAATTTTACCAGAAAAGATAAAATTCATTCATTCAGAAGAGCTTTTAAAAGCCTATCCCGACAAAACTCCTGTTGAAAGGGAAAATCTCGCAGCAGAAAAATACAAAGCTATATTTGTCATCGGTATAGGTGCTAATCTTTCTGATGGAAAGCCACATGATGGTAGAGCACCGGATTATGATGATTGGATTACGCGAAATGAAGATGGTTATTATGGTTTAAATGGAGATATTATAGTCTGGCATCCTACGATAAAAAGAGGTCTTGAAATTAGTTCGATGGGGATAAGAGTCAATAAAGAGTCTCTATTAAAGCAGCTTGAGATAAAAAATTGTTTAGAGAGAAGGGATCTTTTTTTTCATAAAAGATTGTTGAATGGAGAGCTTCCTCAAACTATTGGTGGTGGAATTGGGCAATCGAGATTGTGCATGTTCTTTTTACGAAAAGCTCATATAGGAGAAGTTCAGGCAAGTGTTTGGACCGATCAGATCGTCGAAAATTGCATGAAATCCAATATAAAATTGATGTAAAAAACAATTAAATCGTATTAACTTAGATTAAATCGGATTAACTAATATTGAATTTGTTTTTTTAAAAGTTATAATATAATCTTTAACAGCATTGTTTTTTAATATTTCATAAATTTTGGGAGGTTACATTATGAAATCAAGAATTATATTTGCACTTTTTTTTAGTCCTTTTATTTTCTATTCTATTTCTTCCTGCAGGTAAGATTTTCCTAAATATTGGTACAGGAGGAACTGCCGGAACCTATTACCCTCTTGGTGGAGCTATTGCTGAAATTCTTAATTCCAAACTTTCGAATGTTAATGCCACAGCGGTTTCAACTGGTGGTTCTGTTGCGAATATAAATATGTTAAAGGAAAATTCTGTTCAGATAGCATTCGTTCAAAATGATGTTGCTTATTATGCATATAACGGGATAGAGTTTTTCGCTGGCAAAAAATTCACAGGGATGAAAGCTCTTTGTTCATTATATCCCGAAACTGTCCAGATAGTTACCCTAAAAAATAAGGGAATTAAAACTATTTATGATTTAAAAGGTAAACGAGTAGCGGTCGGTGCAGCAGGCAGTGGTGTAGAGGTCAACGCCAGACAGATTTTACAGGCTGCCGGTCTTACATATAAAGATATTTCTGTTCAATATCTTTCTTTTGCCGATGCAGCAAATGGACTTAGAGATGGTACTTTAGATGTTGCATTTTTGACGGCTGGACTTCCAACAGCAGCTGTTAGAGATATAGCATCCCAAAAAGAAGTCATGCTTATTAAATTACCAGATGATATAGTTAAAAACTTAATTTCAAAATATCCATTTTATATCAAAACTGTAATCCCAAAAGACACCTATCCAAATATGGGCGAAGATATTCAATCTCTTGCCTTTCTTGCTATGCTCGTAGTTAGAGATGATATGCCAAATGATCTGGCATATTCTATAGTTAAGGCGATTTTCGAAAACCTTCAAAGACTTGAGATGGCTCATCAAATTGGCAAGTTTATAAAGAAAGAGAATGCTTTATTTGGAATTTCGATTCCTTTACATCCTGGTGCCCAAAATTATTTCAATGGGAAATAATCTGGAGGTTTAATGTCGGGCAATGATAATCGAGAATTACAAAAGATTCTTGAAAAAGTAGATAAAGAATCTACTCATCGAAATCTTACAGGATTTGCCGGGAAAGCAGTTTTTGTTATATGTATAATGCTTAGTCTCTTCCAGATATTAAATATTTTTAATATATTTCATATAGATGCTCACCAGACAAGGGCTGTACATCTTGCTTTTATACTCTTACTCGTTTTTTTATTGTATCCTTTTTCCAAAAAATCGGATAGGTCGAAAATATCGATAATAGATCTTTTTTTGGGAATACTTGCATTTATTTGTATGTTTTACATTATTGTCTTTTATAAACAGCTGGTTATGAGAGCAGGGATAACATATACCATAGATCTTATTGTAGGTGGTATCGCTATTTTACTCATATTGGAAGCGGCAAGAAGAATAATTGGACTTCCGATGGTGATAATCGCGATTTTATTTATCCTGTATGCCTTCTTTGGCGAGTCTATGCCTGATCTTATATCTCATAGAAACGTAACACTAAAGCAGCTTGTAAATCACCTATATTTTACTACAGAGGGTGTTTTCGGAATACCTGTAGGAGTGTCGGCAACATTTTTATTCATGTTTTTGCTTTTTGCAGCTTTTATTGAAAAAACAGGTGTTGGAAAACTTTTCATAGATATTGGTAATGCTCTTGCCGGATGGGCTTCTGGCGGTCCAACAAAGGTAGCTGTAGTTACAAGTGCTTTTGAAGGGATGGTTGAAGGCTCCAGCGTTTCAAATGTTGTTGGTTCAGGTAGCTTTACGATTCCAATGATGTAAAAACTGGGGTATAAACCAGAGTTTGCAGGTGCAGTTGAGGCTACAGCATCTACAGGAGGTCAAATAATGCCTCCTATAATGGGTGCCGCAGCTTTTCTTATGGCTGAATTTTTAGGGATTAAATATACCGAGGTTGTAAAGGCTGCAATAATTCCGGCAATTCTTTATTTCATGGGAGTTTTTGCGGGAGTTCATTTTGAGGCCAAAAAACTTGGACTTAAAGGTTTACCAAGAAAAGAATTACCCAAATTTTCAAATATCTTGTTGAACGAGGGGCATCTATTTTTACCACTTATTGCGATAATTTATCTTTTAGTTTCTGGATTTTCTTTATAGACTGTTGCCCTGGGGTCAATAGTAATAGCAATACTTGCCTCAATGATAAGGGAATCTACAAGAATCAATGTGAAAGATTTCTTTGAAGCACTTGAAAAAGGAGCCCGATCAGCTCTTGGAGTTGCAACAGCATGCGCTACAGCAGGCATTATTGTCGGAGTTGTAACCAAAACAGGGATAGGATTGAAACTTGCAAGTGCTTTAATAGTGGTAGCGAATAATGTCGCAAATAGCTTTGGAAATCTTGTCAAAAATGTTTATGATCTTATGAAATTACAGAATTCGGTAAGTCTTGCCGCATCTGTTACAAATAGCACGCAGCTTATGTTAACTCTTTTTATGGCTATGCTTACATCGATAATATTAGGGATGGGCGTTCCAACAACGGCAAATTATATCATAACTTCTACTGTCGCTGCTCCAGCTCTATTGATGTTATCTGTTAAACCAATAGCTGCTCATTTATTCGTATTTTATTTTGGAATTGTCGCCGATATAACCCCACCAGTGGCTTTAGCTGCATATGCTGGTGCGGCTATTGCTAAAGCAAATCCGTTAAAAACTGGAGTTATAGCCACGAGGCTTGCAATAGGAGCCTTTATTATTCCCTATATGTTTGTTCTTTCACCTCAATTACTTTTGATTGGTGGTGATTTATTGCATTTAATTTTGGCTATATTTACGGCTATAGTGGGTATGGTTTCAATTAGTGCAGCATTAAGTAGATATTTAATTAAACCATTGAATAGATTTGAAACCTTGATATTAATCTTTGCAGGTTTAATGTTGATTGATCCTAATATAATCACAGATATTATTGGTATCGCGTTAGTTTTTATAATTGGATTCTGGCAAAAAATCGTTGAAAGAACAAAAATAAGCTCGACAAAGAATTAATAAAACAGCCCGAATGGGCGGTTTTACTATAAATTTTGTTATAAATTCTATTATGGATTCTATTATAAAACCTTTATAAAATCTATTAAAAATTCTATTAAAATTGTACTAAAAATTCTATTTTGGATTCTATTATAAAATCTATTATAAATTCTATAAAATTTTACTGTAAATTCTATTATGGATTCTATTATAAAATCTATTATAAATTCTATTAAAATTTTACTAAAAACCCTATTATCAACATTATTATAAACTCTACTATAAGTTTAACTAGAAATTCTAATATTGTATCTTAAAAGATTTTTCGAGTTTGAAAAAATATTTTTTAAATTTATTAAAAACATCTATTATAAAATTTTATTGACATATTCTATATCTTGTGATTTTTAAAAAGGTAGATGAATAAAATTTTACCTATAATGATAGTTATATCTGGTCCATCTGGGGCTGGGAAATCGACCCTACGCTCGATGCTTTTAAAAAATCATCCCGAGTTGACTTATTCTATCTCTTATACTACAAGAAAACCAAGGGCAAACGAAAAAAATGGTATAGATTATTTTTTCATTTCAAAAAGTGAATTCGAAAAGAAGATAATAGAAAAAGATTTTCTTGAATATGCTATAGTTTATGGTAATTATTATGGCACGAGTAAATCACAGGTCGAATCTGATTTAAAAAGTGGAAAACCAATTGTGCTAGAAGTTGATGTACAGGGAGCCGAAAGTATTATAAATATTTTCCCTAATTGTCTTTCCATTTTTATTAAACCACCATCTCTTGAAGTACTTATTGAAAGATTTTGCGCAAGAGGTACTGAAACAGCCGAAGAAAAAGATGCAAGGATAAATGAGGCAAACAAAGAAATGGGAAAAGAAAATTTGTTTAAATATATTATAATAAATGACGACCTAACTTTAGCTTATAAAGATCTTGAAAATGTTATTAATGACTATCAAGAAAAATATATTAAAAAATAGTTGAATGGAGGAAAGATGAAAGATAAATTTCCAATATATGAGATTATAAACTATAAAGGGAATAGATACGAACTTGTTAGAGCATGCTCTTTGAGAGCTTTTCACCTTATTTTAAAAAATAAAGAAGAATTAAAAAATAAGGAGCAAAACTTGTCTTCAGGCAATAAATATAATTTTAATAAAGATATAAAGATTCATGCTGTAGCTATGTCGGATATCTTGAGAAATAAAATTCATTTTTATAATGCAGATAAGGAAAAGAATCAGTAATTTTAGTAGAAATATTTTAAATTCAAAATTTTTGAATTAATTTTTTTGCAATTAATGCAATTAATTTATTTAAAGATTACAGATAAAAAGATAAAATAAAACTTTTTTTTAAGAAAAGGTTGTGATTCAGAAAATTATCTATATTGTAGGTCCTACTGCTTCGGGTAAAACATATATTGCAAATAATTTGGCTATAAATTTTAATTTACCTGTTTTATCGATGGATTCGATGCAGATATATTCTCGGCTTGACATTGGTACATCTAAACCGACTAAAGAAGAATTAGAAAAAATTCAATATTTTGGAATTAATATAATAGACCCAGATTCTTATTATAGTGCTGCTGATTATATTAATTATGCAAGGAATATAGTAGAAACCAGAAATGATAAGGCAATTATAATAGTCGGTGGAACTGGATTGTATTATGATGGGCTTACCGAAGGATTCTCGAAAATACCTCCCCAAAACACTAAAATAAGAAAAGATTTATATAGCATATGTGAAAAAGAAGGTGTTGAAAAATTATATAAAATTCTAGAAGAGATAGATAAATCATATTCAGAAAAAATCACAAAAAATGATGCTAAAAGAATTGTTAGAGCATTAGAAGTATATCAGATTACGGGTAAACCTTTTTCTTCATTTCACCTGAAAAAAGATATTGCTGCAATCTCAGATAAGGCTTTAAAATTCGGAATTATTATGCCCCGATTCAGATTATACGAAAGGATTGATAAAAGAGTGGATTCCATGTTTCAATCAGGTCTATTAGACGAGACTGAAAGACTTTATATTAAATTTAAAGATGAAAATATTGATCTTCCTTCATTAAAAGCATTAGGCTATCAGGATATTTTTGACTTTTTTTCTGGTAAAATTTCTCTCGATAAAGCAAAGGAGAATATTAAAAAAAGAACTCGAAATTATGCAAAAAGGCAAATAACATGGTTTAAAAGGGACAAAGATATAAAATGGCTTTATCTACTAAAAGAAGATGAGCTTGATGTTGCAAAAAATATATCATTTGATAATTTGCAATTAATAAAGAAAAAAAGAAAAAAAAGTAGACAAAATTACATTAACCTTGAAACAGAACTTGTTGAATTTATCCTTTCTTTTAATAATTTTGAATTTATTGGCGAGAGTAAAGTTATTGAATACTTAAAAGATATCTTAAATGAATATATAAAAGGGAAATAATCTTGAACAAACTTGATTTATCACTTCTTTGCGATAAAAATTACTTTGATTCTCTTTCGATACAAGAGCTTAAACAATATGCGCAATTGATTAGAGATTATCTAATAAAGTTATGCAGTACGAAAAGTTCGCATCTTGCTTCTAATCTTGGAACAATAGAAATTTTTCTTGCCTTAAAAAAGGTTTTTGATTTTGATAAGGATCTTTTCACATTTGATGTCGGTCATCAAATATATACCTATAAAATTCTTACAGGAAGATACGAGGCTTTGAATACTCTTAGAGAGTTCAATGGACTTTCAGGGTTTCCAGATCCTGAAGAATCAAAATATGATCTTTTTAAGGTTGGGCATGTTGGTTGCGCCTTACCTCTTGCCCTGGGTCTTAGCGAAGCGATGAAGGTTTCCAATAAAAACGATAAACAGATTGTTACATTGATAGGAGATGGCTCTTTGACAAATGGAGCAACATTAGAGGCATTAAATTATATCTCTAACAGAAAAGACGGAAAAATAATTATTATCCTAAATGACAATGGCATGTCTATCTCCAAAACTATTCCCTCTATAACGAAAAAACTTTCACTTTTTGCGACAAAACTGAATATTAGAGGGATTTTAGAAAGCAGAATGAATAAAAAGGGTTATTCCACTTCAATCCAAAATCTTGTCAGGTTATTTCAATGGCTTAAAAGTATTATTTTACCAAAACAAATTTTTGAAGATTTTGGAATTAGATATATCGGACCAATAGATGGGCATAATATTAAAGAACTTATAGATTATTTTACATTTGCCAAAAAATTTAATAAAACAATTTTAATTCATGTCAAAACGGTCAAAGGTAAAGGTTTTGCCCCTGCAGAAAATAATCCTGAGCTTTTTCATTCCGCACCACCTTTTGATCCTATAACTGGAGAAGTAAAACAGTCATCAAATACATTTACCTCATATTTTGGTAAGCTGTTAGTCGATAAGGCAAAGGAGAATAAAGATATCTATGCTATAACTGCTGCGATGAAGAATGGATGCGGACTTGATCAGTTTGAAATAGAATTTCCCGATAGATTTATTGATGCTGGGATAGCAGAGAGTCTCGCAGTTTCACTTGGGGCAGGGCTTGCAAAATCAGGTAAATTACCCGTTGTAGCAATGTATTCTATTTTTTTACAAAGGGCAGCAGATCAGGTTTTTCATGATGTAGTATTAAATCATCTTCCTGTATTTTTTGCTATAGATAGAGCAGGACTTGTTGGAATAGATGGTCCTACACATCATGGCCTTTATATTTATCCCTTTCTTTTTTCTTTACCTGATTCATACCTTATTTCTTGTGGTATTATAGATGATATAGAATATGGCCTTTCTTTGATCGGGAAGATTAAACTTCCAGTCTTTATGCAATATCCGAAAGAAAAGGCATTTTATTTTAAGGATATTGTAAAAGAGATTGAATCTAGTGTTAATTTATCCTTAAATTCGCAATATAAAAAAGATGGTATTTCGACAATTTCTGATAGGTCAAAGGAAAAATATCTTTGTATCCTTTCGATAGGCAGTTCTATTAATATTTGTAAGAAGGCTTTTATAGAATCATTAAATAATGATTTAATGGTTGATTTTTACTATTTGTCTTTGATAAAACCTTTAAATATTGAAAGGTTTACAGATTTATTAACAAAATATGAAAATATCATTGTAGTTGAAGAATCTGCTTCTTCCTCATACATTTATCAGAAGATGAATGAAATTGCATCAGAACTCAAAATTAAAGGGGAAAAAAGTTCGACTATGTTTTCTTTTACTCTTGTAGATAAGATAATTACACATGGGTCAAGGGAGCAATTATTTTCAAGTATAGGGTTTTCCTCAGATCGCATTTATGATTTAATTAAAGAAATTTATTTGAAAAAAATTAATCAAAAAAATTAGAAAAATTAATTAACTATAAAAATTAAAAGAAAAATAATTAGAAAAATTAATTAAAAAATTTATAAAAAATTAACTATAAAAATTAGAAAAAATTAATTATAAAAATTAAATAAAAATTTTAATTAGATAAACAATAGGAGAATTTAATGATATTCCATGATATTTATGATTTGTCTGATGAAAATATATTTAACTTAAAAGAAGAACTTTTAAATGTACAGGTTAGCGAAGAAGTTGTCGATTATTTGGCAACTAAATTTACCTTTAAAAGATTTTATATTAAGAATCTTGATTTTAGAGCGGCTAATATATTAAAACAAGAGGCTCTATCACTGAGCCTTGATGCGGCTATATCATATAAGACCTATACTATGTCACCTGAAAAAACAGATGTCTTATTAGCCGGTAATTTAACACAATTTTTTAAAATTTCGGAAAAACTAAAAAAGCAACCATTTAAACTTAAAGAATTAGGCAATGATATCGAGTATTTAATCAGTACAAAAGATTTTAACGAGTTAAATGTAGGTAAAATAATTATAAAACCAGATAAAAGCTGTAAAATCATGGCAATTTTGAATATTACACCCGATTCTTTTTATTGTGGTTCTCGGGTTGATATGAAAACTCTGGAAGATAGAGTTATTGATCTTATCAATGCAAAGGTAGACATAATAGATATAGGTGGGGAGTCTACAAGACCCAATTCCGATCCTGTCAGTGAAGAAGAAGAGATAAAAAGGGTAATACCAGCCATTGAATTAATTAGGAAGATGACAGATATCCCTGTTTCTATAGATACATATAAATCAAGAGTTGCCGAGCTTGCAATCGAAAAAGGAGCGGATTTAATCAACGATATTTCTGCATTAACGATGGATAAAAACATGGTCAAGGTTGTTAAACAAAGCAATAAACCAGTTATTTTGATGCATATGAAAGGGACACCTAAAAATATGCAACAAAATCCCTCATATGATAATTTGATAGATGAAGTTTATAGATATTTTAAGGAAAGAATTCAATATTGTGTTGAAAATGAAGTAGATGAGGGGAAAATCATAATAGATCCAGGTATAGGTTTTGGTAAAAGATATAAGGATAATTTGGTATTAACAAAATATCTTGGTTTATTTAAAACCTTAAAAAAGCCAATTTTATATGGGGCATCAAGGAAAAGCTTCATAGGCATAGCTCTTGGTAAAGATAATAATCCTTTGCCACCCGAACAAAGATTATATGGATCACTTGCGGTACATTTTTATGCTTCAAATGTTGCATCTATTATAAGAGTACATGATTACAATGAAACATTACAAATGGAAAGACTTAGAAAAAAAGTCAACGAGGTAGATCGCTTTGAACATACTTAAAACAGTAAGTCTAATATTTAAAAATTATTTTATCCCTTTTTTGGATATAGCCACGATGACCTTTGTTATCTTTTATATCTATCTATTTATACAGAAAACAAAGGCTGTAGATCTTGCAAAAGGCTTGTTTATAATACTTGTAGTATTTTTCATAATGGAAATGATAGGTTTTCCAGTTATTTCGTGGCTTTTTGAAAAATTACTTTATAACATTTTAATTTTAATAATTATCCTTTTCTCACCTGAAATTAGAGTAATTCTTATGAATGTTGGTAAAGATACATCGAAAATCCTTAGCTCAAAAAAGGATGAAGATGCACTTCAAAAGATAGTATCGAGTATTATAAAATTAGCTTCACGAAGAGATGGTGCAATATTTGTTTTCGCGCGTAAGGAAAATCTTTTTGATATTATATCTTCATATGTAACATGGGATGCAGAGGTTTCCGAGGATGTAATACTTTTTCTTTTTGACAAAAGGTCGATTTTCCACGATGGAGCTATAATAATAGATAAAGACTTTAGAATAAAAGCAATTGCGGCAATACTACCTTTGACCGATGCTCCAGTTGATTCTAATATTTTAGAAAAACATATTGGAACCAGACACAGAGCTGGACTTGGAATATCTGAAAAATCAGATGCTATAGCCGTTGTAGTATCGGAGGAGACAGGACATATTTCTATATTCGATGAGGGGAAGCCTTATTTGAGTATTCCAGTTGAAAATTTTAAGGCAATTCTTGTAGAGCATCTTTATAGGGAAAAGGAAGAAGAAATAGAAATTGATGAAGAACAAGAAGATGAGGCAAAAAATGAAGATGATAAGTGAATTTATCTCTCGCTTGTTTAATGATATAAAAGAACATCCTTTGCCATTTTTGATTTCTTTAATTCTTTCAATAATGCTATTTTATTATATCACCAATATTGGTGTTGAAAGTCTTTTGACGGTTGGTGATTTACACTATAATTTAATGTTAAATGATTTATTCGTTATAAATAAACAGAATATCAAGGTTAAAGTAACATTAAGAGGGAAGCCACAAGACTTAAAACTTGTTAACGAAGATATAATAAAGCCTTACTTGAATATTACCGCAAATAAGCCTGGTGATTATACATATAAAGTCAATATAGATCAGGCTTATTTACCAGAGAATGTCAGAATTGTTAAAATTGATCCCTCAAGTGTCAGTGTATCTTTAGATAAGATTTTTAAAAAAAAGGTTAAACTTGAAGCCAATATTGCTGGAAAGCCTCAGACTGGTTATTCTGTATCAAAGGTTTCTTTTACAAAATCGGAATATGTTGTTGTAGAAGGGCCATATTCGATTCTTTCGAAAGTCGAAAGTGTAAAAACAAATGAAATATCGATAGATGGGATTAATTTCCCTTTGGTATTACCCATAAAACTTGAAAATGAATCATTAAAAATAATTTCTCCTTCAGATAACCAGGTAATAATTGATATAAAACCATTGAAAATTTTAAAAGTAATAAAAGATATTCCAATTTTATTATCTAATAAAAATAATAAATTCAATTATTCCTTATCGCAAAACAAGTTTGAAATAAGTCTTCTTACGACACAAGATCTTGCAGACAAAATATCTTCATCGGATTTTATCTTTGTTATAGATTGTTCATATTTTCAAAATTACGGGGTTTATACCATTAAGATAATACCTAAATTTATCGATTCAATTACAATAATTTCTACATCTCCAGAATTTGTGGAATTGACAATTAATACTATTGAAGTAGTTAATTAAATTATTAATTAAATCGAGAAATATTAAAAAAGGATAAAAGTTAAAGGAGGTTTAATTGGACCTGATAGTACCACTTAGACTCGGTGTAAATATTGACCATTTTGCTACACTTAGAAATGCCAGAAAAGAAGGATTCCCTTCAATCGCACAAGCCGCAACGACCGCAATTTCTGCTGGTGCTGACATGGTTGTCTGTCATTTAAGAGAAGACAGAAGACATATAAATGAAGAGGACCTTTATATTTTAAAAAAAATTGTAAACAAGGATCTAGATTTAGAGATGGCACTGAGTGATGATGTCATAAAAATATCATTAGATGTTAAACCAGATAAGGTTACAATAGTACCAGAAAGAAGGGAAGAGGTTACCACAGAAGGCGGACTTGATGTTAAAAGACATTTTGATAAATTAAAAGATCTTGTGAATGAATATAAAAAAAGCAAAATAGAAACTTTTTTATTTGTCGAGCCTGATATTGAGATTATTGAACTATCTGCAAAACTTGGTGTTGATGGTGTTGAACTTCACACAGGAAGATATAGCAGGGCAAAAGGTAAAGATCAGATCCATGAATATAAGAGAATAAAGATTGCAAGCGAAAAAGGGAAAGAATCGGGACTTCTTGTTGCAGCAGGGCATGGACTTGATTATCAGAACACACCATTAATAGTAACAATCCCTGAAATTTTTGAGCTTAATATCGGTTTTTCAATTATCAGTTATTCGTTATTTGTTGGTTTCGAAAATGCGATAAAGCAGATGAGACAGATAATGATGATCAATAGATTTTGCAAGCAATAAGTTGCTATTGACATTATATTTATTTTTGTTAATATCTTATCAGTCTTTAATTGCGGGCTAGTGTAATGGCAGCACGACAGACTCTGGCTCTGTTTGTGAGGGTTCAAATCCTTCGCCCGCAGTTTATTTTTATTTTCCAAATATTTTATTTTCCAACTAGCTGAAAACTAATCTATCGGGTTATCGATAAATCTTTATTAAAAGATCTTTATAAAATTTGTTGTAAAATAATTATTTAATTTTTTTTTGTTAAAGCTTAGAAAAAGCTTAGAAAAGTTTAAGGCTTTTGCTAAAGTTTGCTAAAGATTTATATTGCAAGACATTGAATAAAGCTTCTAAAAATTTGAGGATTTACTAAAGATTTATAGAAAAATTTTAAAAAGGGGATTTATTATGTTGATTTCCACGACTCCAAACATCGAAGGGAAAAAAATTGTAAAATATCTTGGTATTGTATCTGGCGAGGCTATTTTAGGAGCAAATATTTTCAGAGATTTTTTCGCAAATATTACAGATATTATTGGCGGAAGAGCTTCATCTTATGAATCAGAACTTCGAAATGCAAAGGAAATAGCTATAAATGAGATGACAGCTGATGCATCTTATCTTGGAGCAAATGCCATTGTTGGGGTAGATCTGGATTACGAAACAATAGGTCAGAGCATGCTTATGGTCAGTGTCAGTGGAACAGCTGTGATTTATGAAGAATAAAAAACATAAGATGATCAAAAAATCACCTTACATAAAAATGATTGCCTTTAAGTCCCTAAAAACAAGATCATGTTGATAGAAAACAAAAATGATATCAGGGCAGAATTTTTGATTTTTCGTTTAACAAAAGTATTTTAATATATTACCTTATATATTACCTTAATTATATTGTTAAATTTAGGAATTTGGATATTAGGTTTAAGATTTCAGGCAAATTTTTTATGAATAGAATTTTTATTTTAAGTGTTGGATTTATCTATACTTTATATACTATTATTTTAATCTTTGTTAGTAAGTCGGCAAGAAAAAGAAAATTACTTTCAAATCAGCAAGAAAATATAAATCCCTTCTAATTTTATTCCTTTAAACTCTACAATTAGGTAGCCTTTTGACAATATTTCGAATAAATACTTTTTAATTCTTTACTTTAATGAATCGATTAAATCTCTTGAAACATAGAAAGTTTTACCATTATATACATTAATCGTTTTTGTAAAAATCTTTTTCCCATTAAGGAAGAAGTAATCTTTTTGAGCAGGTATTTCGATTTTTGTTGAACCTTTAAAATATATCTTTGTTTATTTGGCCAGATCTACTTGAAATAGGCTTGCCATGTAAAGACCTATCTCTGTATTATCTATAACACCTTTTAATGTTTGATCTTTTGGATGGTAAATAGAATAAGCGATATCATCGCCAACATGGCTATTTGTAGTCCATCCTATAAAGGCTCTTTTACTTAACATAAATTTTCTTTTTGAAACTGAAATTATAAAAATTTACAAAACAAAATTCATGATATATAAAAATTATTATAAAAATTTACAAAAACAAAAATTCATGATATAATTAATTAACTAATTGTTAAATGCTTTATTTTATCTTGTTTACATACTATTATTTATAAAAATATTAATAAAATTTAGGCATGAAAATGTTAGCAAAATTCAGGGAAAAAATAGATGGCAAATATCGAAAGGATTTTTTATATCAATGATCAAATAGAAAAAGATGGATGTATTACAATTGACAAAATTGCCAGTAAATTTGAAGTTTCAGAAAGGCAGATCAAAAGAGACATAGAATTCATGAGATATAGGCTCAATGCTCCAATTTTTTATGACAGGAAAAAAAAGATATATTTTTATGATAAGCCATATGATAGTTTAAATTTCCACAATGAAAAAACCCTGTTAACATTCATTTTTTTTAAAAATATCATTAAAAATTCAAATTACCTTCCATGTTATTATGAAAAAATAAACAATATAATTCTGGAAAATTTACCAGAAAAATTGATGGATATAGCCGAGAATTTTATTTTATATAATACCATCGAAAATGAGGAAATTAATCTTGATTTTATTCGAAAGATAGTTGAAAGCAAAATTAATAATAATCTTATAAATATTGAATATTGCGATATTAAAATAATCAATCAAATAGATATATAAATCCACTTAAATTGATAAATTATACAGGAAAATGGTATTTAGTCGCATATGATTTACAAACTAATTCTTTAAGGACATTTTTGATTGCCAGAATTTCGAAAATGCAAATTTCCGATAAAATTAAAGGAAACAAATATAATTTTGATAAAAAAATTATTGATAAATATATAACAGGTGGTTTTGGGATTTATAATAGTTTAAAAAGTAAAAAGGCGATTATAAGGTTTTATGGCAAAGTTGCAACTATGGTAAAAAATCAATTCTGGCATAAGGATCAAAAAATTGAAATAAAATGTGATAAACAAAATAAAGAATATGTTGAATTTACTATTCCTTATTCTTTGCCAGATGAACTTTTGGGAAAAGTAATTCGCTATTCTGAATATGCCGAGATTATATCTCCCAAATCTTTAAGAGATTTATGGCTTATTAAAATTGAAAGAATGTATAAAAAATATATTGTAAATGAATCGAAAAAAATTTAATAAAAATATTTGAAGGGACGTTATATGTCATATTGGATATGATATAGTATTAATGAAAGGCTAAGGGGTAAAAAAATGCGTTTTCAATGTAGAATTTATTTTGAAAAGGGGACAGTTTTACCTTTTAATTATAGGCAATATTTTCTATCACTGATTAAAGAGGCGATAATGAGTTCAGAAGATGGCCAATTTTTCTATGATAGGTATTATACTAAAAACAAAGAAAAACCTTTTACATTTTCTGTTTATCTTGCATCTGAAAAAGTTGAAGATGGCTTAAAGTTGAAATATGATAATGTAAATTTTTATTTTTCGACACAAAGTTTTGAATTTATATTCAGGGTTTACAATGGACTTAATAATATCAGTAAAAAAATTAAAGACTCTGAAAAAAAAGAAAAAGATTATAAATTTAGTTTTGGAGAATATAAAGTCATTTCTATTAGGGATTTTTATTATCATGAAGATAAGGATTTTTCAAAAGATGTTTTATCCTTTAAAACTTTATCCCCTTTTCTAGTAAGAGATCTTTCGGATGGTGATTATTACATTTATCCTGAAAATGTTAATTTTAATCAACAATTAAAATATGCAAAAAAAGTAAATATTGAAGAATTTGTGAGGGTTTTAAAAATTAGCCTTACTTCATTAATAAAAAATTTTGATTCTAATTTTGATGAAAATAATATAAAAACTCAGGATATTATTGATATTAAATTGAAAGATTTAAAACCAAGTCCTATAATTCATGGCTCAAACAATGAAAATAAAAAAGTTTTTAAAATGACTTTTCCTGCATTAAAAGGATTGTTAAATATAACCTCAAAACCAGAATATTTGAAATTGATATATGATTTAGGAATCGGCGCGAGAAGGAGTGAAGGTTTTGGGATGCTGGAGGTGGTGGATGAGGTATAAAGTCTATACTAGAGATTGGTATTATAACGCCGGTATTATAGGTTTTTTATTTGTATTAAGTGAAGGTGAAAGGGATATTGAACAAATAATTAAAAATTTTAATAACCAACTAATTATAGATGAAAATTATATTGAATTTGATTCAAGTTTAGTTGAAAATTATTATCAAAAATATGAGAAATTAGCATTTTCTAAGTTTTTTGATTTAGATAGTTATAGGGAAAGATTGGTTAAATTAATAGAGGAAATAAAAAAATTAGAAAAAAAAGTTCCTCAAAAAATATTAGCCAAATCTGGATTAGGCGGAAAGGTTGTAAATATTTTTTTTGAAAATTTTCATGGGATGTCTTTAGAAAACCTATTTGAAAAATTTCAGTATAAAGAAAGTATTTTATCGGAAGTTACTAAAATAAAAGAAAAACTAGATATATATCGAGATGTTGATGAGCTATATAAATTTATTATTGCAAAAAATCCTGAATTTGTGAGTTATTTTCTGGATTTGGAGGTTAATAAAAGAATTTGCAATTTCAATAGCATTGAAAATTACATAAGGTGTTTGCGCAATGGTCTTGTTGAAAATGAAAATAATTCCTGTTTTATATGTCAAAAATATAAAAAAGAGCATGATTTCAGCAATGCCATAACCCAGGTTATAGGTTTCAACAACGATAATGCAAACTGGATTTGGGGATACAATACTTCTAAAGTGAAAATATGTTCTTTGTGTGCTTTAATCTATGCATCTGCTTTACATGGAATGATCTTTTTAAGAAAAAATATACAAGGTGAGTTAAAATCACATTTTTACTTTTTAAATAGAAACATAGATATAAAATCTATGTATTCTTCGTCTATTCTCTTTAAAGAAAAAATTTATGACAAAGAAAATCAAAATAAACCTTATTATACAATTATAAAAGAAGTAGTAATGGAGTTAATCAGGAATAATGCACAAAACGTATTAGAAAATATTAATTTTGTAACCATAGAGGAAAATGAGTTTGGAGGACAAAGCACAAAAGCCTATAATGTTTATAATTTCAATATTACCCCAGAGCTGGCAAAATTCATTCAGATAATACAAACTAACGATATCCCCAAAGGATATTATATCATAAAAGAACATTATAATGATATCACAGAAGAAATACTGGAAAAGACTTTAAATATGAGCCTTTCGTATGAAGATTTAAATAATTACTTTCAATATTATATACAGGAAAAAAGTTTCTATTCGCTATATCGAGTGACCAGCTATATTTTAAAATATCTATTTTATCTTAATGGAGGTAGAAGAATGGACTCTATGAAAAAAATAGTGAAGAAAGCTTTTGCAAATGGCTTTGAAATAAGAAAAAAAATTGAGAGTGACAACAAAATCAAAGGCATTGCTTATCAATTACTGAATGATTTGAAGATTGGAGACAAGAACGCATTTATAGACAAATATTTACGATTATCAATGTCATATCAGACAGAAGTACGGCTGGGTAGTAATAATGAACTTACTGATATTGATAATTTTATGCAGTTTGGTTATGCTTTTATCAATGGGATTTTGTCCCAAGAACAATCTGAAAATAACAATATGGAGGCGAAAAATGACTAATCATCTAAGTTTAACAGTTATTTTTAATGGAAGTAATTTAAATTACGGTGAAAGTATTGGTATTATTACAGCTCTAAAAAGAATTTCATTTAAAGGAAAAAGCTATTCATATATCAGCAGGCAGGCATTACGATATGATGTTGTAAGAATAATGAATGAGGAATTCCAGATACCATTAACAACTGTTGGTATCGATGGAAAGGTTGTTCAATTTGATGCTAATGCTAAGATTGATAAATATCCTGAAATTGATTTGTTTGGGTATATGAAAACTTCAGGTATAGGTTCAAGGGGTAAGATAAGAAAAGCAATTGTACGTTTAAGTGATGCGGTTAGCCTTGAGCCATGGAATAATGACATTGATTATGGTAATAATATGGGTCTTTCGTCAAGAAATCCTAAATTAGATAATATGATTTTTCAAACAGAAATTCACAAATCCTTTTATTCATATACTGTCACTGTTGATTTAGACAAAGTTGGTATAGATAATAATGATGATATCAATTTACCAAATGATGAAAAAAAGAAGAGAATAGAAGTTTTATTAGATTCAATAAATATTCTTTATAGAGATATAAAAGGGAGAAGAGAGGATTTATCACCATTATTTGTAATTGGTGGTATATATGAAAGCGGAAATCCATTCTTTTATAATAAGATTGAGCTTATTTTTGGACGAGATTCAGTAAAGATTAAACCTGAACCAATAAATGAAACATTGGAAAAAACATATGTAAATAAAACGAAAGTTAAAGATAAAACTTATCTTGGCTATGTAAAAGGTATTTTCAGTAATCTTGATGAAATTGCATGTGATAACAATAATAAAATGAATGTAAATGAATTTTTTGCAAAAATAAAAGATCAATTAAATACAATATACCCAAAAAAGGGGAAAACATGAAAACTTTACGATTAAAGTTGTATCAAAATCTTTGTAATTATAGAAAAGAAGGTGGCTTTGGATATATACAAACCTATCCTCTTCCAACTCCATCAATGGTAAGAGGTATGGTACATTCAGTTTTGGGGCTTACTGAATACAATCCACTGAAGATATCTATTCAGGGTAAAAGTGATGGTGTAGTCACCAATTTGCAAAGGGTATATAAATTTGATAGAGATCCCAAAAGTCGCCCCCAAAATCCTTATATAGTGTATGTAAAAAAAAGTCAAAAAACAGCAACTCATAGTATTTTGTTTTTAGATTTGCAAATAAATGTCAATCTCATTATACATATTAGCTTTAAGAATGAAAGTTTGAACGATAGACTTTTTAATGCGATTAATGAGAAAATAATAACCTTGGGAAGAAACGAGGATATAGTACGAGTAGATGAAGCAAAACTTGTTGATATAGCTACACCTACTTCTCGAAGTGTTATTACAAAATTGCCAATGTATGTTTTACCCAATTATCTTGGTATGCCTAGCGGAACCAGGTTACGATTACCTTTTTACTATCGGACTGTTGAATCATTTGAAGAAAATAGGTTCTTCTATTACGTAGATGTTAATTATGTAGGTGAAGGTACTTCATTAATTAAAGAACAATTGCTGGAAGATGAAGAAGGTAATATTGTGTGTTTTTTAAATTGTAATTATGAATAGTAATAATAAATATATTTTTCTTGCGAAATCGAATAGCGAAACGATTGAAGAACATACTCAGAAGGTCTTGGATTCATACCAACATATAAAACAATTAGGCTACCTTGATATTGACGAAGATACAGATTTTATTGTAAAAAAACTACTCCACTTTCATGATGAAGGAAAAAGAAATCCTTCCTTTCAAAATAGAATGTTGAGGTCACTTAAAAAAGAAACTTTATATAAATGGGAAAATGGTGATGTGCCACATGAATGGTTATCGCCTGCTTTTATTGGTGAAGATGATGAACATACAATTAAAAATACTTTAAAAAAATTAGGTTTAAACGAAAATATCTTTTTTGATTTTTTTATTTTTGTTATACTATCTCATCACCATAGAGAAAATGCTTTCCCCGATGATCATTTGATCGAAGAGATAATTAAATGGATTAAAGAAAATTATAACTTTAATGTGGATTATTATTACAGAGTACAAAATTTATTAAATAAATATAATGATACAACCAATCGAGATACATGGAAAATATATTTCCCTTATAGAATAAAATGGCTTGGGCTCCTTTATAAATGCGATTATTCAGCTTCAGCAAATATAAATCCCGAAATAGCTTATAATGGTAATTATTATAAAGATCTTAAAGATTGGTTTTTAAAGAATAATTGGCAATTAAAGGAATTTCAAAAGGAAGCCATTAAATACTCTGATAAAAGTTGCATTCTTGTCGCTTCAACAGGAATTGGTAAAACAGAATGTGCTATGAACTGGATTAACGGTAAAAAAGCTTT
This sequence comes from Brachyspira murdochii, assembly GCA_020722965.1. Lineage (GTDB taxonomy): Bacteria > Spirochaetota > JAAYUW01 > JAAYUW01 > JAAYUW01 > Exilispira. Next base: position 114,311 of record DYJT01000004.1, read on the forward strand.
TTATCTTTTGGGTATAAGAATTGCAGTAAATGTAATATACAAAAGATTTTTAAAAATTTTTAAAGAAAATGTTGCGTTACTTCATGGTGAATCCTCTATTTATCTTGCTCACAAAGAAGATAATGAACATGACTATGATATTGAGATCGCAAAGGTAAAACAATTATCATATCCAATCACAATAGCTACTGCTGACCAATTAGTAACATCAGTTTTTAAATTTCCAGGATTTGAATTAATGTATTTTACTACATCATATTCAAAAATTGTTGTTGATGAAATTCAAAGTTTTGCTCCAGCAGCTATTGCAGCAATTGTTGTGTTTTTAAAAGAAATACATTCAATTGGTGGAAAATTTATGCTTATGACAGCAACTCTTCCATCTTTTATTAAAGAAGAATTTGAAAACATTGAAAATGTATATTTTCCCAAACCTATATTATCAGAGTCAAAAAGGCACAAACTGGGTATTTTAAATTATGTTATTGATTCAGAAAATTTTCTTAGACTTGTTCGACAAGAATGTAAAAATAAAAAAATTCTTATTATATGTAATACAGTTAAAAAAGCTCAAAATTTATATGAATTATTAAAAGATTTAAATCCAAACCTTATTCACTCACGGTTTATTTTATCAGATAGAAGAAAGAAAGAAGAACAAATAATGAGTTCAAATTCACCATGTATATGGATAACAACGCAGGTAGTTGAAGCTTCTTTAGATATTGATTTTGATATGCTTTTTACAGAAAATGCTTCAGTTGAAGCTTTATTCCAGAGATTTGGGAGGTGTTATAGAAAGAGAGAATATGAAGACAAAAAGCCTAATATTTATGTTTTGAAATCTGAACCTTCGAATATCTATGATCCTTATCTTTTTAATAAAACTTGGGATGCTATACAATTGTACGATAAAAAGTTATTATCTGAAGAAGATAAACAAGATATTATAGAAGAAATTTTTAAAGATATTGATTCAACAAATTATTATCAAGAATATAAAAAGCAAAAAGAACTTCTTGAAATAGGTTATAGAACAAGAAATAAGTCAGAAGCCGAATTTGACTTCAGACAAATCACTAATAATTATGTTATTATTCCGGATTGTGTTTACACTCAACATGCAAACGAGATAAAAGCTTTACTATCGTTTATCGATAATACAAAGAATGATAGAATTGATCGAATAAAAAAACAAGCTGAATTGATGGAATATACTATACCTCTTCAAATTTTCAGGAATCAGATTAATATGTTATCCAAAATAAACTCTAATTATTGTAAAAAGAAGAACATATGGATATTAAACAATACAAGTTATAATTTTGAAAAAGGTTTGGAAATAAAAGAGGTTTATCAATGTTATGAAGAAAATATTATTTAATTTAGAGATAATATTATGACTTCTCCAGTTATTACTGGTACACAGATTGCTTATTCCATTGTTTGTAAAAGAAAACTCTGGCTGTTTTCCAAAAATATTTCTATGGAACATACAAGCGAACTTGTGGAGATTGGCAAACTTATTCATGAAGACTCTTATAATAGAAAAAGAAAAGAGGTAACATTTGATGGTATAAAAGTTGATCTCATTGAAGCAAAACGTGGTGTTATTCACGAGATAAAGAAATCAAGAGCATTAGATGAGGCTCATATATGGCAATTAAAATATTATCTTTACTATTTCAAAAATATTGGTTTAGAGATTGAAGGCATTATTGATTATCCCCGATTGCGACGAAGAGAATTCATAAAACTTTTACCGGATGATTGTCTTATTCTTGAACATAAATTAAATGATGTTTTTATAACTATAAAATCAGAAAAACCACCATCTGTTATTAATAAACCATACTGCAAAAAATGCAGTTATTATGAGTTTTGTTATTGTTAAATCATGAAAGACTATTATATATTCAAAAGCGGCCGCATGAGCCGTAAAGACAATTCGCTTGTACTTGAAACCAAAGAAGAAAATATATTTATACCAGTAAATGACATTGAAAGTATTTATCTATTCGGGGAAATTGACATCAACACAAAGGCTATAAATTTTTTAGCCCAGCAGAAAATTGTAGTTCATTTTTTTAATTATTATGGTTGGTATTCAGGTAGTTTTTATCCAAAAGAAAGTCTTTTATCAGGTTATGTTATAGTTAATCAAGTTCAACATTTTTTAGAAAAAGAAAAAAGAATGTATCTTGCTAAGCAATTTGTTAAAGCAGCTTTTCACGGGATGATAAGAAATCTTAAGAGGTATGTAGAAGTAGACCCTCTAATTGTTGAAAAGATTCAAAACTATGAAAATCAGATAGATCAACAAAAGGATATAGCTGCTTTGATGGGAATTGAAGGCAATGGTCATGAAGCTTACTATAACGCATTCAAATTTATTTTTTCAGATAAGGTTGAATTTACAAAAAGAGTAAAACATCCCCCAGACAACATGGTCAATGCATTGATTTCATTTGTAAATAGTTTAATTTATTCAACAATTATAAAAGAACTGCATAAAACCCAATTAAATCCTACAATAAGTTATTTACATGAACCATTTTATAGAAGATTTTCTCTTGCTCTTGATGTTGCTGAAATTTTTAAACCTATTTTTGGAGATAGAATAATATTTGATCTTGTAAACAATGGTACAATTAATGAAAATCATTTTGACAAAAATTTAAACTATTGTTACCTTAAAGAATCTGGTAGGAAAATAGTTGTAAAAGAATTTGATGATAAATTGAATACAACTATTCATCATAGAAAATTAAACAGAAAGGTTAGTTATAAACAAATTATAAGATTAGAATTATATAAGCTTATAAAACATTTAATCAACGAAGAAAATTATAAACCATTTTTAATCTGGTGGTAATTATGTATACGATTTTAGTATATGATATTGATACAAAAAGCCCGGAAGGTAGAAAAAGATTACCTAAGATTATGAAAAAATGCAGGCAATTTTTACATCATACTCAAAAATCTGTTTTTGAAGGCGAAATCTCAGAAGCAAGATTATTTAATCTTGTGGCAGAGATTGAAAAAATAATTGATAAAGACGAGGACTATGTAGTTGTATATAATTTGCCAAACAAAAATAATCTTGAAAGAAAAAATATTGGAATTAATTTTGACCCAACATCAAATATATTTTAAAATTGCTTTAGATAAAGATACATACAAGTAAAAAATGTTAAATAAAAAATTAAAAAATTACATTATTGAAACCTCGAGATTTTTTTTTTATTTATTTAAAATAATTATGGCACAAATACCTGAAATTTTTAAGGTTAAAAAATGG
>DYJT01000019.1:0-4764 GCA_020722965.1 Brachyspira murdochii
TATCAACAATTAAAATACCAGTAGGGATTGTATCAAAGATTAAATTTAAAAATTCTAATGAATTTTTTAAAGATTCAATTATAACACTCATCTATAAAATATCCTGATTTGATATTCTAACCACTAAAAGAATAATTTGAAATTTTACTTTTGCAAATATTTAATTTGAGGTTGAATTTTAAAAAATTCGCAATATAAATAGTATAAAGAATAGCTAAAAATAAATAAAAAAACAGATAAAAGATTTTATAAAAGTTTAAAGAATTTGATTTAAAAAATCGATATAAAAAATAGAAACGAAATTTATGAAGGAGAAAAAGTTTTTACTCATCTTAAATTTCGGAAAAAATAAAAAACCTTTAATAAATTTTTAAAGGTTTTTACCTCTAAGGAAAGAGGTTTAAAAATTCAAGGAGGATTTATGATCATCAATCACAACATCTCTAGCCTATTTGCAAGTAGACAGTTGAAATTCAATCAACTTAATGTCAACAAAGAAATCCAGAAACTTTCTTCAGGAACGAGGATTAACCAGGCTGCTGACGATGCATCGGGTTTAGCTGTATCAGAAAAAATGAGATCTCAGATTAGGGGTCTTCAACAGGCTGCAAGAAATGCTGAAAACGGAATTTCTTTTATTCAAACAGCTGAAGGATATTTGCAGGAAACGACAGATATCTTACAGAGAATAAGAGAATTAGCAGTTCAAGCAGCAAATGGTATATATTCAGAGGATGATAGAATGCAGATCCAGGTTGAAGTTCTTCAGCTTGTAGATGAAATTGACAGAGTAGCTTCTCACGCACAATTCAATGGTATGAACCTATTGACCGGTAGATTTGGATCTCCTACGGCTGGAACATCAGTTGCTTCAATGTGGTTTCACATTGGTGCTAATATTGATCAGAGAATTAGGGTCTATATTGGTACAATGACATCGAAAGGTTTAGGAGTGAAAAGTATTACAGGATCTTCACTTTCTATCTCAAGTGTCGATAAGTCAAACATGACTATTGGCCTTGTTGATAGTGCTTTGACAAAGGTAGCAAGGCAGAGAGCAGATCTTGGAGCTTATCAGGAAAGATTAGAATATCTTACAAAAGGTATTTTAATAGGAGCCGAGAACATGCAAGCTGCAGAGAGCCGAATCCGCGATACAGACATGGCTCAAGAAATGTCAAATTTTACAAAGGATCAGATTTTAACACAAACAGCAACAGCCATGCTTGCTCAGGCAAATCAGCAACCCCAATTAATTCTCCAACTATTAAGGTAATTTATGACCAGTAGTCTAGGGGAAAGAGGTGGTTAGGTAAATATAGATGGAGCACAATATAATTTGTGCTCCAAATCTATTTATCTATAATTTTTTCTTTTTAAGAGTGGTTCCTTAAAAAGAAAGATCACCTAAAAGCACAACGAGAAAAATATTTTTCTTAAATCTATTTTTCTGGTTGTACTTATTTGGCACGAGGGGTACAACTTAAAAAAGGAAGGGTTTATCAAGGAGGGTGGTTATGATAATCAATCACAACATTTCCAGTCTTTTTGCCAACAGGCAACTCAAATTTGTTGGTTTTGAACTCAACAAAAGCATTGAAAAGCTTTCAAGTGGAGAGAAAATCAACAAAGCAGGCGATGATGCATCAGGTCTTGCTGTATCAGAAAAAATGCGAAGTCAGATTCGCGGTCTTAAACAAGCAGCCAGCAACATTCAAAGTGCAATTTCTTTCTTACAAACAGCAGAAGGCTATCTAGCAGAAACCACGAATATTCTTCAAAGGATGAGAGAATTGGCTATTCAGGCATCAAATGGTATTTATACCGATGATGACAGAATGCAAATCCAGGTTGAGCTGAATCAACTCGTGGATGAGGTTGATAGAATAGCATCTCATGCTCAATTCAATGGTTATAATATTTTAACAGGTAAGTTTGCAGCTACAAGTCCAGATCAGACAACTGCTGTGCAGACATTGCTTTTTTTCCATATTGGCCCAAATACCGATCAACGAAAAGCCGTAGCTATCGGAACTATGACAGCTCGAGCACTTGGATTATATGCGGCTAACGGGGAGATTCTATCCATTTCTTCACCTGATAAAGCAAATTTATCAATAGGTCTTGTTGATAATGCTTTAAAGAAAGTTACAACTCAAAGAGCAATGCTAGGGGCTTATCAAAATAGGTTTGAAATGGCACTTTCTGGTGTATCTATAGCAGCCGAAAATATGACTGCGGCCGAATCACAAGTTCGAGATACCGATATGGCATCTGAAATTGTAAATCTTACAAAAAACCAAATTTTAAGCCAAACTGCAACTTCGATGTTAGCTCAGGCAAATAATATGCCAGCTTTGGTACTTCGTCTTTTACAATAATTCTGAGCAGCCAGCTTTAAGCTTCTTCCTGGGTTCAGAGTCTGGAAGTGTCGATCGGCCACTTAACTTTGAACCCGGCATCAGACAGGACGCTGATGTAAAATTATAGGGAGGAGGCCATCCATGATAATTAATCACAACATGTCTGCTCAGTTCGCGAATAGACTTTTAAAGTCGCAACTGATGCAACTTGGCAAATCAGTTGAGAAGATTTCATCGGGAGAGAGGATCAACAACGCTGGCGATGATGCTTCTGGTCTTGCAGTTTCGGAGAAGCTAAGATCACAGATCAGAGGATTAAGGCAGGTTGAGAAAAATGTCCAGAATGGGATATCTTTTCTTCAAACTGCCGAAGGTTCACTTCAGGAGGTGCATTCGATACTTCATAGAATAAGAGAGCTTGGTATTCAAGCTGCAAATGGGATCTACAGTATGGATGACAGAATGTTGATGCAGATAGAAGTAAAACAATTAGTCGATGAAATCGACAGAATAGCTACAACAACCGAATTTAACAAGTTTAAGATACTTGATGGGTCAATAAATTCTGTAAGACTTCATGTGGGTCCAAATGCAGATCAAGCGATTACTATGAGGTTATCGACAATGTCCTCTCGTGCCCTTGGGGTGGATAATGTTTCTCTATCTACACCTGAAGCTGCAAATGTAACAATCAGCAAGGTTGACTCTGCAGTAAATCGACTCTCAAGCCAAAGAGCAGAACTTGGTGCGACTCAGAACAGGTTAATGCACACTTCTGCGTCAGTGGCGCAGGCAGCAGAATCATTGCAATCTGCGGAATCTCTTATTAGAGATACTGACATGTCAACCGAAATTATAGAGTTGACTAAGAATCAGGTCCTTGTACAGAGCTCTACTGCAGTTCTGGCGCAGGCTAATCTTGTTCCAAATCTTGTTCTTGAACTTTTGAAATAGCCGATCACGGGGAGGGCCAGCCCTTTTTTTAGGGCTGGTTTTTTTATTAAACTTGAAATCTTTAAATACTAATATAACTTTAAGTGGTAAAAAGTTATCAATCCGTAAAAAGAGGTTTTAAAATGAGTTTTGTTGATGCTATTATTGGACTTCAGTGGGGAGATGAGGGAAAAGCAAAAATTGTAGATCTCTTAAGTGCAGGTTATGATTATACTATTCGTGTTCAAGGAGGAGCAAATGCCGGTCATACTGTTGTTCATAAAGAGAAAAAATTTATTTTTCATCTAATACCCTCATCTGTTTTAAATAAAAATTCAATTTCCATCATTGGGAATGGAGTAGTTTTTGATTTGAAGATTTTTTTTGAAGAAATTTCATCTTTGAAAAATTTTGATAAAAATATTGAAAAAAGGATAGTCGTTTCAGACAAAGCGACATTAGTTCTACCTATTCATAAGAAAATAGATACAACCAGAGATGAAATATTAAAAATTGGAACAACTAAAAGGGGTATTGGTCCAGCTTATGAATCTAAAATTGCAAGAGTAGCGATTAAATTATTCGACCTTGTTAATGATGATTGGCTAAAAAAACTGAAATTAATGATGCAATACTATGGTTTCGATCCTGAGGGTAAAGAATTCGAAGAAAACAAAGAATTTATATTAAAATATAAACCCCAAATACTACCATTTCTGGATGATAGCGAAAGATTGGTTATTAAGGCATTGAATGAAGACAAAAAGATACTTTGTGAAGGTGCTCAAGGGGCGGGTTTAGATGTCGATTTTGGGACATATCCATATGTAACGTCTTCAAATACAATCATCTCATCAATTTTCTCTGGTGGAGCAATACCTTTAAGAAGTCTACGATATGTCTTTGGGCTTTTTAAAATTTATTGTACAAGAGTTGGGAATGGTCCTTTTCCCACGGAAATAAGAGATGATCTAGCCGATAAGATCAGAAATGATGGTAGAGAATATGGATCTACAACGGGAAGGCCTAGAAGGATAGGGTGGTTAGATTTACCTATGATTAAATATTACGCTAGATTATCGGGTGTATCGCATCTTGTTTTGACAAAACCAGATATATTTTTTTCTTTACCATCTTTTAAAGTTTGTGTTGGTTATCAGAACAATTCAACACTTGAAGTTATAGATGAATATCTACCTGCAAGCATTCATTTGCATACACCAGTATATAAAGAGTTTGAAGGATTTACTAACTTTGATACTAAACAATTTTTAAACTTTGTGGAATTTATAGAAAAATATTTAAATCTTCCAGTTTATCTTGTTTCAACAGGACCAGAAAAAGATAAATTTATAATTTTGCACCCTGATATTTATAAGGTTTGATTTTCTAATGTTTTAATTAAATGATATAAAAAAACATGGTGTCTATGAGCTACAATTGTTATAATTTCATTATATTTTAATTA
>DYJT01000019.1:4864-17070 GCA_020722965.1 Brachyspira murdochii
AAAAAACATGGTGTCTATGAGCTACAATTGTTATAATTTCATTATATTTTAATTAGCTGTTACAAAAAAGGTTTGGTTTTTTTATATGCTACAATTAATATAATTTTATTATATTTTAATTAAATAGGGAAAAACATGGATGATACAATTAATTTTTTTGCTGATGTTAATACTACAAAGGGTAAAATAATAAGTGCTGCCTGTGAAATACTAAAGAATGAGAATTATCAGGGGATGACGACAAGTGAAATTTCTAAGGCAGCATCAATAGCCGAAGGAACAATTTATAGATATTTTAGTTCGAAAAGAGAAATTCTATTATCGATTTTAGATGAATTAAATAACTATTTAGTTAAGACATTTTTTTCAGGAATAGATTATTCAGCAAGCGTTTATGAAAAGTTAATGGCTATTGGTAAGAATTTTTTCATTCATAAAGATCAACTTGCTAGTCTATATTCAATAATTTTCAAGGTTTTTTCCGAAGTATCTGACAGTGATATAAAGGAAAAATTCAAAATAATATATGATAAAATATTAAATCAAATAACATTCCTTCTCTCTAATAATAAGGTTAATGATGGTAAGAATGAAGATAAGATTATTTTGGCTACTTACTTTTTATGGGGTGCCGGTGAATTGCTCTGGAAATTGGATATAGTAAATGATGGGAAGATTTTAAATGATAAACTAATATATAAGATGCTAAATATTATTTCAAATATAATTGGGATTGAAGAAGGTCAAAATGAAAAATTTAAGTAATTATACAATTTTAATTACTGGAGCCTCAAGTGGTATTGGTAGAGAACTTGCTATTAGATGTGCTCAGTTGAAGGTTAAGTCTTTGATTTTAGTTGCCAGAAGAGTTGAGAAATGTGATCAGATAAAAAATCAATTTCCAGAAATTGAAGTAATCACGATAAAAACAGATCTATCGACAATAGAAGGTGTCTAATTTCTATTGGAACAAATTAAACCAGTTTCAAATAAGATAACTCATGTTTTTAATAATGCCGGATTTGGTTGGTATGGTTATTTCAAAAACATGGATAACCAGAAGATTACTGAAATGATTAATGTTAATATTACTGCTGTTACTTTAATTACTAGATTTTTTGCCGAGATTCATAAAAATCGAAATTCTGCACCATTTTTACATATTTTTAATATTGGATCTATAGCTGGATTTTTTCCTATCCAGGGTATAGTATTGTATAGTGCTACTAAATCCTTTATTGAAAGTTTTACAAAAAGTCTTCATTCAGAATATAGTAAAGATAGATCTATTTACTTTACATTAGTCCTTCCAGGTGCGATTAAAACAGATTTTTTCAATGTTGCTCAAGAAAGTCAAGGTGCTCAAAAGATAAAGATAAATATGTTTGAATTAGGTGTTGATAAGGCAGTAAATATTTTAATAAGATCAATTTTTTATAAGAAAAAAATTCTTTTTATTCCTTCCTATATGAAAATATTTCCACTTTTTAGCTTAATATTTGGAAGAATGGCAAGAAATCTTGGTCCAATTCTTTTAGAAAAAGATAAATAGGAAAGGAACAGATAAATTATTTTTTCTCTTTATGAAAAATTTTGTTAATCAGCTCATGGTACTTTTCTTCAACATATTTTCTTTTAATTTTAAGGCTTTGAGTTAATTCCTTTCCAATCTCAAAACTATTTTTAATCGGTATGATAGTAGCTATTTTCTCAAATGGTTTGAAACCAGATTCCTTTGATATAAGTTTATTAACTTCATTTTTAATTAGTTGAATTATTGTGGGATGAGATATAAGCTCTTCCTGTAAAATTTCCGAAATAGGTATTTGATAAATGTTTGCTAGATTTTTTAATTCTTCTTCATCTATAGCTAAAATTGCCGCTAAGTTCTTTTTATCCTGCCCAATAACAACAGCATGCGCTATTAATGAAGATTCTTTTAACTTGTCTTCAATTTTTTCTGGTTCGACATTTTCACCTCCAGAAAGAACTATAGTATCTTTCATTCTTCCAACAAGTACAATATCTCTATTGTATGATCTAATGGCTAAATCACCTGTATTTAACCAACCGCTTGATGTTAAAACATTTTGCGTGGCTAAAGGATTTTTATAATATCCTTTCATCACTTGAGGACCTTTGACAAATAACACACCTTTTTTACCAATCGATACTTGCTTACCATTTTCATCTACAATTAAAACTTCTGTATTTGCAAAAGGAACCCCTGTAGCACCAATCGTATTTTTGTTGTAAGTTCTAGAAAGTAATCCAGGTGCGCATTCTGTCATACCATAAGCATTTAGTAATGTTATGCCAATAGAATTAAAGAAGATATCTATATATAATGGTAATGATCCCCCACCAGATATTGCGCCTCTTAATCTACCCCCAATCTTTTGCTTAATCGGCTTAAAGATAAAATTTGAAAGAAATTTCAGAGGCGATAGAAACAATAATCTAAAGAAATGGAAAAATATCTTAGATATTTTTTCTAAAAATAGTTCTTTTCTAAAAATAAGATATGCAGAAGTTAGATATTGATAGGAAAAAAGATAGTATTTACCAATCAGGACAAAGAATTTAAATAAAATTTGTTTAATCTTCTTTTGTTGCTTTATAGTTTTTATTAATTTTTGATAAACAGATTCCCAGATTCTTGGTACTGAAATAAGAATATCTGGTTTTTCACTTGCCAAATCCTCAGAAAAATATTTTGTAGAAGAATATGTAAAAGTCATACCTGAAGAAATGCCACAATATTCAAATGCACGATCGAATACATGCCATGAAGGGAGTATTAAAACTGTTTTATCGCCTTTTTTCGCGTTAAGTTTCATTCTTGGAGTATTTGAAACAACATTTTGCATAAAATTTCTATGGTTTAACATTACACCTTTTGGGTTTCCTGTTGTTCCAGAAGTATATATTATCGAAACCATTGTGTTCAAATTTAAATCTTTTTTAATTGATTCTAAAATATCATTATTTTGAGTTAAGAACTTGTCTCCTTCAATAATAAGCTCATTATAACTTATGATAGAAATATCTGGAAAATAACTCTTATAATTTTGCCAAAAATCTTCATCGAATGGTTCAATAATAAAAATTTTTTTAATTCTTAAAAATTCTTTATAATAATTTTCAATCTCAATATTGTTTTTAGAGATTTGCTCTATCATGAAATCAAGAATTGTTTTTAATGATAGGCTATCTTCTATTATTAAATATGTAGAATCACTATGATAGATTATAAAAGAAGCCTCTTGAGAAGGGGTATCCGATGCCCTTGGAACAGAAATTGCACCAATATTCATCAATGCGAAATCTGTTACAATCCATTCATATCTATTATTACAAAAAAAACCAACATGATCTTCCTTTTTTATTCCGTAGCTAAGAAATCCTGCTGCTAACCTTTGAATATCTATATTGAAATCTTTATATCTTTTCTCTACCCAACCATTTCTAGTTCTAAATCTATGTGAAATTCTATCAGGAAAGTGTCTTGTTATCTCGACAGGTAAATCGATAAGCAATTTCTGCGGGATTTGAATTTTTTCTAACTTATAAAAATCGTATTTATTTGCCATAAAACCTTCTTTTATTATAATATAAAAAGATTAATTAGTGAAACATGTTACTTTTGTTTTTGTAAATCTGCAACATAGATATTATATAATAAAAAAATAAGAATGCAAAATAAATTTGATTTACCAATCACTTAATACTAAATTATTTAATATTAATAGAATTTTATTAAATTTATTTAAATTTATTAGAATATTTTAATCAATTATTTTTAAAATTTTATCTACAATCTCTTTTGATTCACCAATATAATCTCTTGTTTTCAAATTTAAAAGTATTTCTTTATCTTCAGAAGAGATATTTATCGATTCAATCAGTCTGTGCAAAATATCGTTAGAAATTTCTTTTCCTCTTGTAAAATCCTTCAATATTTCATAGCTATTCTTTATTTTATTCTTTCGTAAAACAGTTTGAATTGCTTCGGATAAAACCTCGGGATGATTTTCAAGTTCTTTTTCTGCATATTCTCTATTTATCACTATCCTGGATAAACCTTTTTTTAAGCTAGTTAATCCCAATTCGAAATGGCCAAATATAAGACCAATATTTCTTAAAACCGTAGAATCAGAAAGGTCTCTTTGCATAAAGGTTACTGGAAGTTTCCTATTGAAAAGTTGAGATAGAGCTATTACAACCTCCATATTTCCCCAGCAATTTTCGAAATCAATAGGATTTACTTTATGTGGCATCGTAGAAGAACCTATTTCACCTTCTTTAGGTTTTTGCTTTAGGTAATTTAATGAACCATAAAGCCATATATCTTTACATAGGTCTATAATAATGGAGCTAAGCAGGGATAATTCAGCTGTAATTCTACATATCCAATCATGAGATTCTATCTGTTTTGATACCGCACTATTTTTTAATTCAAGGTTTTCAATGAAATTTTCGGTTTTTTCAATCCAATTAATATCTGGGTAAGCAATATTTAATGCGGCAAAATTGCCTACTGCTCCGTTTACTTTAGCCTCTACTGGTAATTTTTTCAAATTTATTAAACAATTGTTTATCCTGTATAGAAAGTAAGATATTTCTTTTCCAAGGGTAGTTGGAGTTGCGCTTTGTCCATGAGTATGTCCTAAAATTACAAAATCTTTGGTATTAATTGCTAATTGTTTTAAATTATCAACCAATTCTTTAAGATTAGTAATTAAGTATTTTTCTTTATACTCTTTGAAATTCAAAGAATATGCTAAATTTGTTACATCTTCTGATGTTAATCCAAAATGTACAAATTCTCTATATTTTTCTTCAATTACATCTTTTAAAAGGTATTCTACTGGTTTAACATCATGTTTAAATTGAGTTTCTAATTCTTTAAATTTTAGAAATTGTTCTATTGTAAAATTCTGATAATATATATTTAAACCCTTAAGTGCATTTTCATCAATTTTTATTCCAATTGGAGAATTTTCACCTAAAAGATATTGAAACCACTTTATTTCGACATAAATTCTTTTTTTTATAAGGGCAAATTCAGAAAAAAAATCCGAAAGATAATTGATGTTATCATAATATCTTCCATCAAGAGGGCTGATTGCAAATGCTTTAAAATAGTTTGAATTTAATATATTTTCCATTCTCTTTCCAGTCTATATTGTAATTAAATTTCATTTTTATCTAAAGGTATACCCCATTTCTCAAGTTTATTGTACAAGGTTTTTCTTCCTATCTGGCTTATTTGGGCTACTTTTGCCTTATTTTTATATTTTTCTAACAGATAGAGTAAATATGACTTTTCGACCTGCTCAAGTGGAATACCTGCTTTTATCTTTATTATATCTTCTTCTGGCGGTTCATCATTTAACATAAAATCTGCTTTTTTTGAAACTTCATTTATTATATTTTGAGGTATATATTGTATATCTAAAATCTCTTCTTTTGAAAGAATCACCATATTTTCGATGACATTCATAAGCTCTCTAACATTTCCTGGCCAGGAATAAGCCATAAGAAATTTCAATGCTTTTGGATTAACTCCATTGATGTTTCTTCCATGTTCTTTAGAATATTTATCTATAAAATATTTTACAAGTAAAGGTATGTCTTCCGTTCTTTCTCTTAAAGGTGGCATATGAATATGAATTACATTTAACCTGAAATATAAATCTTCACGAAAACTACCTTCCTTAATTTTTTCTAGTAAATCTTTGTTTGTTGCTGCAATAATTCTTACATCTACCGAAATGGATTGTTCCGCACCAACTCTTTCAAATTGCTTTGTTTGAAGAACTCTAAGAAGTTTTACCTGTATGTTCTGCGATACATCTCCAATTTCGTCGAGAAAAAGTGTACCATCATTAGCAAGTTCAAACCTACCTAATTTTGTTTTAATAGCTCCTGTAAAAGCTCCTTTTTCATGACCAAAAAGTTCACTCTCAAGTAAAGTCTCAGTTAAAGCAGCGCAATTTACCTTTACAAGCTTTCCCTTTCTTTGGGAAAGTTTATGAATCGCTTCAGCTATTTCCTCTTTCCCAGTACCTGTTTCACCAGTTATTAGAACAGAAGCCTTTGTTGGAGCAACCTGCTGGACAAGTTCGTAGATTTGAAGCATCTTCTTTGATCTTCCAATAAGCTTTTGAAATACGGTGCTCTCGGATAATTTAATCTTCAAATCTAGATTTTCTTTTTTAATTTCTTTTAGTTCGATAGCCTTTTTAGCTATCAATATTATTTTATCTATATTATCAAAGGGTTTTATGAAAAAATCATAAACACCTTCTTTCATCATCATTACAGCATCTGAAGCGGTAGCTTTACCAGATATTATTATGACTGGCAAAAAAGGATAATTATTTTTAATCTTCTGAAATAATTGTTGACCACTCATTTCTGGCATAACAAGATCTGTTAGGACCAAGTCGACATCGTTAATATTTTTATCAATAAATTGTAAGGCATTAACAGGATTTTGAAAAGTAACCACAGATAAACCATTCATCTGAAAAAATCTTAAAAGTGCATCGGCTATTGAAAATTCATCATCAATAATAACAATTTGTCCCATGATTTCCCTATAAAGTAAATTAAACAGATATTGATTCGAAAATATTTAGAAGTTTTTCCTTATCTATCAAGGTTACATCTCTGTTTTCAGACCATTTTTTAGCGTTATCCGGGAATTCCCCGGGAAAAATTATAAACATTTTTGAACAATTTGCATTGACCATCTTTTCTTTCATCAAAAAAAGTTCATCGTCTGTAAAGCTATCTGTCATAGTTCTGAAAAAAACAAAGAAGTAATTATCTTTTTTATTTGAGCTTTCTGGAGATAGATTTAAAGGTATTCCTATAGTATAAACAAATCTATCGTAAAACATGTTTTCCAATGGTTTATATTTGAAGTAGCCAAGGATTCTGTGTATAATAGTCTCAAATACATCTTTTTTGGAGATCATATATTCTTTTAATTTATCATTTGCAGACAGTTCACTGTATAATGCAATCTTCGTTTGAACATCTTTATAATCATTTTTTTCCATATAAATTTCTCTGAAATATTCTACCGCTTTATCCAAATTTCCAAGCTTTTCATAGCAAAGTCCGGTATTATATTTTACTAACAAAAGGTTTTCTTTGTCATTTATATTTGGGATAGCCTTTAAATAGAAGCTAAGAGCTTCTTCTGTTTTCCCTGAATTAAAAATCAAATTTCCAAGGTTTAAATAGGTCAATCCCTTAAATTTAGTGGAATAAACAGATTTTGAAAAATACATAATGGCATTATTCCCCTGTGATTGTCTTAAAGATAATAAACCCAAATAGTAGAAAGCATCATACAATTTTGGCGATAATTCGACCGCTTTTTTAAGATGGAATTCCGCATCTGTATTAATACCTGTCATGTAATATAATCTTCCCAGATTATAGTGAGCAATTGGATTGGAATTATTCAATAGTAGAGCTTGTTTATAATAATTAGAAGCGTTACCAAATTTTTTTCTTGAAAAAAAGATATCTCCAATTTGCATGAGATAATAAGGATCATTTGGATATTGTTTCGCAAGTATTAGATATTCGCCAAGAGCATCATCTAATCTTCCGACTCTATTTAAAAGTTCTGCAAGTTTTATATGGATTACCAGTTGCTCAGAATTAGAAATAAAACCACCCTCTTTCAAACATTTCTGGTATTCCATTATAGCGGTATTTATATCTCCCTTTTTTTCAAAAACTTCCCCCAAATACATATGGGTTCTAGGATTAGATTTACCATCCTGAATAAGCTTTGTTAACTTAGAAAGTGCTTCATCAAGATTGTTATTTTCGATAAGCTGTTTAATTGAATCTAACTTAAGTGCAGGAGTTTGAACTATTAAAATATATACAACGGCAGTTATAATGATTATGATGATGATAATTGGGATAATTATTACTAAACTCATCTAATACCATTATAAAACTTAGCTTAAAAATTTCAATAATATTAACTATTTAAAGAATTCTACATTATCAAACTTTCTAAACAAAGAAAGTTCCGAGATAATTTTTTTATCTAAATCCGAAGTTTTATTTGTAATAATCTTGCTTGCTATTAAACCAATTCCAGGTCCAAGCATAAATCCCTGTCCACACATACCGACTAACAATAGAATGTTAGAATGAATTGGTTGGATTATAGGATTTCCATCCGGTGTATTTGGGTAATATCCTCGCCATATTCTTCTTATCCTAAGATTTCCAAGATAGGGATATAGATTTAAAATTCTGCTTGAGATAAAATGTAGAAAATTACTTGTGGATAAGTCAGATTCATAATACATAGATGGGTTAGGGGTTAAACAGAAAACAATTTGACCTTGCGCATTCTGATAAAAATAGATATTCTTAGAAGAAGGATAAGATCTAATATCTACAATCATAGGATCGAAAAGATGTGCAACTGGTTCTGTAATACCAGCTTCATGCAAATCCGATTTTACAGGTATGTTTATATCAAATTCTTTAATAAAATTTTCGATATCTTTGCCAGTAGCTATAACGAAATAATCGGCATAAAAACTATCTTTATCTGTTTGTACACCTACAAATTTATCTTTATCCTTAATAAATCTTATTACTTCATTTTCAAATACAAACTTAGCACCACTTAAAATAGATTGTCTAAAGAAAGAATAGTTGGATTTTAGTGGTGAAGCGCTTCCATCATCTGGCGAATAAATTGCTCCAAGTAAATCTTTGTCATAAAGATAAGGTACAATTTCAAGTGCTTTTTCTTTTGAAATAAAATCAATATTTAGTCCAAAGCTCTTTTGTACTTTTAGTAAAGCCAACACAGAATCTTTATCTTTTTCTGTGTAAATAGGATAGAAATACCCACCCATGCGATAATCTATATCATCACCAGTATTTTGATACCAATTTTTGAAAATATCTATCGATTGTAGACAAAGCATGGCTTTTGCATAGTCTGAATGTGTAGCACGAATTCCACCAATTGCTGCACGATTTTGCCCCCTTCCTGGAGCTTTATTCTTTTCTATAACAAGAACTTTAAATCCATTTTTCGCCAAAAAATAGGCTGTGGGGGTTCCGACAGAACCTGCACCTACAATTATAATATCATATTTATTAACATTCATATCTTTCTCGCTTTATATTTTAAGTTATTTCTTGAAGGGAATCTTTACAACATTACCCGCGAAAAATTTGAATGGTACTTCAACAACTAAAGGTCTTGGTTTATTGGGTTCTATCTGATCTTTATTTATTGATTCTTCCCTGAATATCGATGTAATGGTCGTAGAACATGTCTTCCCTCCACATGCACCCATAGAAAGTCTAGTAGCAGATTTTATAAAATTGACATCCTTGATTCCAAGTCTAATGATATTTCTAACTTCTTCAGTAGTTACTCTTTCGCAGATACATATATATTTATTATCAAAATGTGATTTTTCTAAATCATCAATTTTAGAAGCTTTAATGAATTTATTATCAATTATATCCTGTTGAAGAGGTAACTGAAATCCGGCTGCAATATCGGCTATCTTTTCTTCTACCCATAGTGTTACAAGAGTTCTCTTCTCTTTTGGATAATTTTTCAACGAAACAAATTCTCCCTGCCCAATAACATTTCCTTCGAAATCTGTAAGTTTATAAATCTTTTCAGGTAAAAATTCATTTAAAAATTCAGAAGGGAATGTAACAGCTACCTTGCTACCATTTCTTTTCCTTTTGTCCACAAGTGTAATAGCAAGAGCAGGGCATGTAAGAACACATTGAAAGCAACCTATGCAACCTCCCTTATATAAAGGGATGTCGTATATTGGATTGCCCTCAATTTTAATAGAATTTTTTGGGCATGAAGTCGCACAAGGGTTGCATGGTATTTGCTGAAAACAAAAAATTCTTGGGTAAACATCACCTTTTAAATCTTGTTTTTCGGTTATTTGTTTATCATTAAAAATAGTTCCGCCTGGTAATTTTAAGATTTTCTCTTTTTCAAAGATAGATTGATCAAATTCAATTTCGTAATTTAAGCTTTTGAGTAATTTTTGAGCGGCAAGCTTACCCGAAAACATTGCCGAACTTGCCTCAGCAATCTCGTTTGCGTCTCCAGCTTTAAATAAATTTATGCCAGATTTTTTTATAGAATCCTCAAATTCATCATTTTCGGTAAGGCCAACTGCAATAAGAAGATTATCAATTTCAAACTCTTTAATATTGCTTAAATCAGGATTATAATCTTTATCAACAGGTGCAATTTTAACAGATTGAACCCTTTCAACTCCGCCAGCTTCTAAAACCGTATGACTGAAAAAAACAGGTACACCATATCTTTTAATCTTATCAAGATGAACTTTGTAGCCGCTTTGTCTAGGAGCAACATCACATATACCAATAACCTTTATTCCTGCTTGAAGTGCATGATATGCTGCAATTAATCCTACATTTCCAGCACCAACAATAAATATCTTCTGGGATCCAAGAACTAAATCTCTATTTAAAAGTGTTTGAAATGCCCCTGCTCCAAAAATACCGGGAAGATGATTATTTTTAAAAGTTAGATATTTCTCTCTTGCACCAGTAGCCAGAATAACAGAATCTGTTTTAATCAGATAATAATTTGAGCCATTGAATAAGCCAACTTTTTTATCTTCAAATGCACCAATAAAATAGGTGTTTGTGAATATTTTTACATTATCGGAATTGGTAATTTCCTTCTCTAAAATTTTAGCTATTTCGAAACCCCTTGTTCCAGCATAACAGTCAACTTTAGAACCAAAAAATTTATGTGTTTGAAGAAGAAGTTTGCCACCTAAAAAGGGTTTGTCATCGACAAGTAATACTTTTAATTCCGGGTATTCTTTTAATATTTGAGCTGCAGCAAGTCCTGCTGGTCCTCCTCCGATTATTAAAACATCGACTTCCATCTCATAAATATCTGGAAAATTTTCGATCTTTTCTTTTTTTAGTTCTGGCAATGAAGTAATGCTATATACATTCATCCCTTCTTTTATTTGTGTCATACAACCTTTGACTGTGTAACCATCGGCAATTACTAAGCATTGAGCGCACATTCCATTTGCACAAAAAAGTCCCTGGTGCGAATGATCATGAATATTCTTGCCAATATTATAAATACCATAGGCTGCAAGAGCAGATGTTATCATCATCCCCTTGAAACCAAGAAGTTCCTTTCCATTATAAAAAAATTTAATTTTTTCACCCGATTTAGTCTCTAAAACCGGATGTTTTTTTACTATACTAGGCTCACCGATCACTTTTGGCCTCTTTAATGTTTGATTATCAAAATAAAATTACATAAACGATCATCTAAGTCAATAAAAATTAGATTTTTATTTATGGTTAAATAATGTTAAGACAAAAATTTTTGAAGCACCTTTTAAAAGAACCAAATCTGCTAAAAATGAAACTGTTTTCCCTGTGGTATAAATATCATCAACTATAAGTATATTTTTATCTTTTAAATCTTTTAATTTTTTAATTTTAAATCTATCTGTAAATTGTACTTTTCCTTTTTTCCTTTCTAAATGAAAATACCTAAAACCAGACTCGATAAAAAAAGGCTTTAAAGGTTTATCAATCATCTTAGAAATTCTTTTCGCTAAATATTTAGCTGGATTATATTTCCTTGTGGCTTTTTTTAAATTTGATATTGGAACATATGTAACTATATCAATATTTTTTATATATTCTTCTATAAGATTTTGAGGCATAAAATTTACAAAAATTTCGCAAAAGAGCTTCATTAAAACTAAATCTTTTCTATATTTTGCCTTTAAATATTTTTCATATATTTGTGGATAGATTGGTAGAAGTGAAAAAACTTTTTCTATGTTTTTATGATGAAATTTTGTGCAATTTCCATCTGTCAATGGGGAAGAGCAAATTTTACATCTTTCAAAATTATCAAACCTTTCTTTTAACTTATCATAGCAGTCCTTGCATAAGCCAGAAATTTTTGAGCTTTCGTCGTATAAAATCTCATTAGAGCAGATTTCACAGGAGGGATTTCCTAGTAGATAGATATAATTTTTAAAATTGTTTTTAAAAAATTTTATAAATTTCATCATACTAGATTAGGCCGTATCAATAAACTTAATTTTTATTAAATATTTTTTTAAATTTTATTTTAATTTAACTTTATT
>DYJT01000019.1:17170-20161 GCA_020722965.1 Brachyspira murdochii
TTCTATTAAATTTTGTTCCCATTAAATTTTATTTTTATTAAATTTTATTTTTAAAGGGGCAAAAAGGGCTATGTTTACTGGATTTATAATATTTTCCATCAATATCATCTTCTTTACAGGCAGGTCTATATCCTTTTTCTTTTAGTTGATTTATAATTTGAATTCTTCTTTCTCTATTATTAAAACAAGCCGGGCATACCCCAATTGTCGATTTTAAACCATTTGCATCTATTACTTCAATATAGCTTCTGCCCTCATGTATAGCAGTAAATCTTGGTTCTTTTTTGAATTTATTCATTCTCTATATTTTATTTGTTCAATCCGTTGCATATGAGGGTAAAAAGATTGAAAAAGTTGTACCTACATCAATTTGCGAATTAAAATCGATTATCCCTTTATGAAGTTCAACCAAAGTTAATACCATTGAAAGACCCAAACCAGTTCCGATTTCATCGGGTTTTGTCGAGAAAAAAGGTTGAAATATGTTAATAAAATTAGACTTATCTATACCAATGCCTTCATCGCTAATTGTTAGTTTATAAAGATTTTTACCCAATAATTTATTTATATTTTCTTGAGAATTTATTAAGAAGCAGTTTTCACCAATATCATTAAAAGAAAAAGATTCAATCTGATTAATTTCTATGTTGATTGTTCCTCCCCATTTTTCATTTTCTTTTCTCATTACTGTCATTGAGTGGGAAGCATTTATTATTAGATTAAAAAACATCTCTTCGAGTAATATTTCGTCGCCTATCATAAAACTTTGTGGTTTAACATAACTATTGAATTTTATGTTGACCGATTTGTCGATAGATAAATTACTTATTTTGATTACCTTATCCAGGATGTTTAAAATATTGACCTTATCTTTTATAAATTCTTTATGTTTTGATAAGGACAAAAGATGTTTAACAACCCCTTCTGCATTTATCGCTATATCAAATATTATATCAAGGTATTCACCAATTTCTGGCAATTTTTCCAGATTTTTTTCTTTTATTTCCATATTGGCAAGCATAGCAGTGCTTTTAATGCTACCTATTAGATTGTTAAAATCATGAGCCAATCCATTAGCGAGAGAAGTGATTAACTCCCCTTTTTGAAGTTGTACAAGTCTTTTTTGAATTTGAGTCTCTTCCGTAATATCGTTTATTAAAACCACAACCCCGGCGATATGATTGTCGAATAGTAAGGTTTTTATCTCAATATCAAAATAGACCGAAGGTATTTCACTAAAGATTGCTCCCTGAAATTTACTGTTTTTTCCGTTTTTTTGAGCATCAAATATATGATTTTCAATTTTCTTTAATGATGGGAAAAAATCATAACAATTTTGACTTTTTGAAGGTAAAGAATCTTTTTTTAGTAATTTGCTAAAGGCTAGATTACATAAGATTATATTGCTTTCTTTATCAATTGCTAAAATACCTGTCTTAAGAGAGTATACTAAATTTATTATCAGAGTCCTTTCAGTTTTAATTATTTTCATCATATTATTGAATTCGCTTACCAAAAGATTGAATTCATAGTCTGATTTAATATCGATTTTTGTCTGATAATTTTCCTTGTGGCTTTTTCTAATGGCATTTAAAATAAAAACTATAGGATCTGTAACATATTTTGAAAAAATATTAGAAAGAAAATAATTTATAATAATTAAAATAAGTAAAAAAGAAAAAGAAATAAGAAAAAAGTATAAAGATTTAGCAATTAAAGAATTAAAACTATAATGAAAGATCACAGAATAAATATGTCTTTGATAAAAATCAAAAAATGGTTGAATGATTAATAAATCGGTTTTATCTTTATGTATTTTTTCATGGTAAATAGAAATAGTATGAATTTTATCCATAAGATCTTTTTCGATAAATCTATCCGGACCATTATACTTGGATCTGAGTTTAATCTCATCGAAAGATAAACAAATTCTTCCATTCATATCTACTATAAAAAAATTTATTAAATCTTTTTCATTACCAATAAGAGAATAAACAATCCTTATTAAAGATGAAAAACCTTCATTATAGAATTTTAAATAAGAATGAATCATATCCGAAGATATGTTTTCTGTAAAATTTATTGCGCTTTTAATAAAGAGTTTTTCAAAAGAGTTATAAAAAAAAGATAGATAAATCAAGAAGGAAAAAAAAGAACTGATAAAAAGAATAAAGGAAATTGTCAAAAAAATTCTTTTTCTTAATTTCATAAATTATTAATAAAGAAATGTTTTT
This sequence comes from Brachyspira murdochii, assembly GCA_020722965.1. Lineage (GTDB taxonomy): Bacteria > Spirochaetota > JAAYUW01 > JAAYUW01 > JAAYUW01 > Exilispira. The sequence goes on from DYJT01000019.1 coordinate 19,405, forward strand.
TTTATTCGCATATACAAAATTATAAAAGTTTCTTTATTTTTATATTTATTTAATAACTCATCTCAAATGCATAAATCCTTTCGTCAGGTCTTATTTGCCATTTTATCTTATTTTTTACAATAGCTAAAACATTTGGCCAGTATAGAGGAATATATGGTAGTTTATTCATTACAAGTTCCATTATTTTTTGATATTGACTAATTCTTTTTTGTTCATCAAACTCTTCACTAACTTTTTCTATAAGATAATCAATCTGTTTATCAGAAAATCCGTTGAAATTATATAAGCCCCAACTCTTATTTCGAGAATGTATTAAAGTAGATAGAATAAATAGAGCATCGCCAGTTCCACTAGATAAAGAATAGGGGATAATATCAAAAGAACCATCTTTTTTAATACTATCAAATTCAGAATCTTTTAATTTTATAAGATTTAAATCAATATTAATATGTTTTAAATATTCTTTTAAAAGTAATCCAATCTGATCAAAGTTATAATATTTATTTGAATAAGATAAGTTCAAAGAAAAGCCATCGGATAGATTAACCTCTTTTAAAAGTCGTTTTGCAAGTTCTATATTTTGATATTGATAATTCAAGGATGAATTAAATCCAACAATATTTGGGGATACCAATTGATTTGCGGCAGTTGCAGTATCACCAAACACCTTCATCACAAGTTCATTCAAATTTAAAGAATAATAGATTGCTTTTCTAACATTTTCTAAGGAAAGTGGGTTAAAATTCGATATTTTTTT
>DYJT01000019.1:20261-40817 GCA_020722965.1 Brachyspira murdochii
AAAGTCAGATTTAGCCCAGACAAAACAATCAATTTCATTCTTATTGAAATAATTTAACAGATTTTCCTGTGAGGTAATTATAAATTCAACATTTTTAAAAAAAGGTTTTTTACCCCAATATCTTTCATTTCTGGTTAGCCTAACGATTTTTGTATCTTTATCTGTTTTAATTATTGGGGACATGTAAGGTCCTGTTCCAACAGGATTTTTAAGAAAATAATCAAACCCATTTTTTTCAATATAATTTTTAGGAAGTATTGAACAATTTCTTAATTTGAGCAATAATGTGGGGAATGTTTCTTCGGTAACTATTTTGATAGAATAATCATTTAATTTTTCTATTTTAGAAAAAACAAGAGTAATACCAAAGTCTGTCTTACCATCTGATTTAGTATCGACTTTAACTCTTTCAAAAGAGAAAATCACATCATCTGCAGTAAAAATAGCTCCGTCAGAAAACTTGATCCCTTTTCTAAGGTTAAAAATCCATGTTTTGTTATCAATATTTATCCAATTTTCGGCTAATAAGGGGATAATTTTCCCTGTATTGTCGATAGAAACTAAGCTCTCAAAAATATGCTGGTTTAATGAAAGAGTAGGTGTTTTATTATATTTATATGGGTCAAAATAGATTGTAAAATTTGTAGTTCCAAGACTCAATGTCTGATAAGGTGGTATAATACTACAAGAAAAAAGGCTAATAAAAAAAGATATTATAAATAAAGTTTTAATAGTTTTATTCATTCAAATTAATTATAGAAGGTTAACTTATATTTGGCAAATTTATTTTGTTGTGCATCTAAGTATAATATAACATTAAATAATCTTAAATTGGGAAATTATAGACTAGCAAATTTATTTTATTTTATATGAATATATTGAAGTACTTAATACCCTTCTATCGGAAAATTATGATTTAGTAAATTTATTTTTTTATCTTATCCCGTAGTTGAGTAATAGATAGACCATAACCTTCGATAAATTCTTTTAAAGGGACATCATCTGGGGCATCCAGTGGTATTCCAAACAAAATTTTAACTTCTTTGTTGGATATATTCAGGGATTTTGCAATTTGACTGATTGTCATTGAACCTTTTATATCGAAACCAGCAGGTACAGAAAGTTTTTGGGGTCCAAGCTGATCATCAACATTTTGAATTGTTACAGACTCTTTTAATATTGGAATAGCAAGCCCTTTAACTGGTAATAATGTACCTAGTAAAAAGATTGTAATAAATATAGATATTGCGACTATTCCAGCAGCGGTTGGATTAATCTTTTTCCCAAAGGTTCTGAGAGTCAAGGTTTCTTTTTTAGTAGGACAATCATTTATACATTGAAAGCAATTAATACATTCAGAAGATTTAACCTTATCTTTATTCATAACATCAATATTCATAGGGCACACATTGTTACACTTTTTACATGATATACATGTTTTAGAATCTCTTTTGATAGTATTTATATTAAAAATCCTGATAATCCCAAGAAATGCACCGAGTGGGCAAGCATATTTACAAAAAAATCTATCTATAAAAAAAGAAGCTAGAATAACTATCACAAGAACAATGAAACCTATTTTAAATTCTGCAAATATCTCTGAAAATCCAGAAAAGATATGACCATATGTAGCCCATGGATCATATGGACGAATTACCAAAGTACCAGTTTTATAGGTAAAATAAAGTATTATAAATAAAATTAGATACTTTAATAGTCTAAGATATTTATCTATCTTGGGGTTTATCTCTATCTTTTTTTTGATAATTTTAAGACCAACAAATCTAATTGCACCTTGAAGGGCTCCAAAAGAGCATATCCACCCACAAAAAATTCTACCTAAGAATATCGCTAAAAAAAGAGTTGCACCAATTAAAACTAGATTAGATACCGTGGTTTTAGAAATAAAAGAACCTGTTGCGATGAATTTGTAAAGTGTCTCAAGACCGCCAAAAGGACAGATAAAATCAACAGATGGAAATAAAGCGGTTTTGGAATGAAAGAATATAATGACAGTAGAAGCACTAAGAAAAAAACCTAATGAAATTCTTCTAAGTATCTCGGTTTTTTTAAGCTTCATAATTTTTACATCCATTTTTATTTATTATCGTTTTTATTTTTAAAAATTTTAAAAATCGCATTTGAAAGTTCTGATATAGTAAATGGTTTTGGTAAAAATCCGTCTGCTTCATTTTTTACTATTTCTTCAATATTTTCATCTAGTTTTAATCCAGTAATAAAAAGAATATTTATATTGTTTCGTAGTTTTTTAAATTCCTTAAATATCTCTATGCCAGATTTACCAGGGATGGCAATATCAAGAATTACTACTTTTATGTTATTTAAATGCCTTTTAAATATTAATATCGCTTCTTCATAATTTGAAGCGGTTAATACATTATAACCAAGTTTTGTTAACATCGATTTGGTAATTGTTCTAATTAACTCTTCATCATCTATCAATAATACTAATCCAAACCCTTTTTTTATTGAGTTATCATAATTTTTCTCTTCGAAAAAGCTTTCGATTTTTAAAATAGGAAGATAAACATAAAAAGAAGTCCCTCCACCAACTTTGGATTCGAAATTTATAAATCCTTCATGATCTTCTACAATCATTTTTACAGTTGATAATCCAATACCTGTCCCATAGAAAGCCTCTTTTGTTGTAAAAAATGGTTCAAAAATTCTGTCTTTAACATTTTCTGATATTCCGACTCCATTATCATTAACAGTTATCTTCCAGTATTGATCTTTTATTCTCTTATCCTTATTTAAATTGTTTATAGCAATTTCTTTTTCATCTGCTTTTTCTAATTTAACAATTAATTTACCACCTATTTTTTCACCAGGTTTTCTCATGATTGTCATAGCATGGGATGCATTTATGCATAGATTTAATATTGATTGAATAATAAGATTTTGTTCCCCCAAAATCGTAGCTTCCGAAAAAGGGTTTATAAATTTGAGCTCGATAGATTTATCGAATGTACTTTTACAGATTCTTTCGACATCATTTAAGCAGGTTTTTAAATTCAAAGGTACCTTTTTCCCTTCTTTTTTTCTCGATAGGGTAAGAAGTTTTTGAACAATATCTTTTGTCCTACTAGAGGAATTTTCTAAAATATCTATATACTCTATTAATTCTGGATTTTTAAAAGAAGGATTTTCTACTAAAAAAGTCTTCATTAGAGAAACCGTTGAGATAATCCCGCATAAAACATTATTTAACTCATGAGCAATTCCACCTGAGAGTAAACCTATTATTTCCAATTTCTGAGATAATCTTATCTGCTTTTCAAGATTTTCAAACTCTGTAATATCATCTATTCTAAATGCGGCTCCGGAAAGCCCATTTTGGGATATCGGTATTATATTGACATTTACAATTTTCTCATTTTTTTCATCAATATAATCTTTATTGATTATAATCATTTTATCGTTAGAAATAGCTTGTTTAAAATTATTTTGGAATTTTGCCAGATATGGGAAAATTTGATCGTAATTTTTGCCAATTGCTTCATTCGAATTTTTCCCTGTAAATTCCTCGGCTTTTTTGTTAAACTGGATTATTTTACCCTGAAGATCTACCGAGATTATCGCCGATGGTAGTGAGTCAATAAGATTTTTCAAGTATTTTTGCATTCTTTGAATAGTCTTTTGGGTTTGTTGTAATTGTTCGTATTGATTTGCAAACTCAAAATATTTTTGAGTTATTGTATTTATAAGATCCACTATCTCCCTAAAACCTAAAAAAAACTTTGGAATCTCATTTTCAAGCTCGGAAACATCCCATTTTGCTATGATATTTATAGTATTTGTTAAAGGATGGATAAAATATTTATTATTAATTTTGCTTTTAATAAATATAAATATTATGAAAAATAAAAAGATAAAAAAATAGATAAAAAGAATTGTGGTAATATCTTTAAAAAAATAATTAAAAGGCAAGAATAGATAGAATTTGTTTTCAAAAGGACCTTTTAAATTATAGAGAAAATAAGGCTTTTTTTCTATATAAGTAAATTTAAATTTATTCACATTAGGCAAAAAATAAATTTGCACCTCTTTGTTTGAATTATATATTATATAGTTATCATCCCTTGCAATAACGAAAAAAGATCCTGTTATATTAAGTTGATCGATTGCATCTTCAATCATCTTATCTATATCTACTTTTGCTATAAGATAATCATTTGAATCTAGATGCTTTATGATGTAAAAGGATATAGAATTGTTTATAGATTTTAAAACATCTGTTGTAAAGATTTTTTGATCCTTATTTTTCTCAATATATTCTTTTAAGTAAAGATTGCGATATGAAAAACCGGGAAAGATTATTTCATTTATTATTCTATAAATTTTTTTTACTGTATAGTTAGAATCTATTGTAAAAATTTCGAAAAATTCTTCGAAACCATATTTTAAAAACTCTTCTATTTCTTCTTCCTTGTTTAAGAATGAAATATGATAAACCCAATGATTTTTTAAATAATCCAATTGATTTAAAAAAGAGCTGGTAAAAGAATCTTGTTTTTCAAAAGATGATTTAATGATATATCTTGTCGATAAAAATATAGATAAAATGAGAATTGATATTAATAAAATAAATGTAATTATTTCAATTATGAAAAAATATCTTTTAAAAGATAAACTGCTCATACTTAATCTTCCATTTTTAATTGTAAAATGAGTTCAAATCATAAAAGAAGAATAAATTTGAATTAAAATCTCCAAATTTATTTAAATTTATCGTTTCAAAATAGGTTTGGATTCTGCCTTTTTGAATTAAAAACTCCTTAACATTTTCTGGTTTTTTATAACCATTTTTAAAAGAATAATCCAAAATTTCCAATGCCTCGTAAATCTTATAGGCAATGATAGTCGGATAGAATTTATATTCAGAATAAAAACTTTCTTTTAATGAACTTAAATTTTTATTTCCAGAAGGCGATGGCAAAAAAGATGAGAAAATAGAATTCTTATAAGAATCCCCAAGCATTTTTATTAACTTTTCATTCATTACCCAGGGGGTGAAAATAAATTTACAATTTTTATCTTTATTATAAATAAGCTGGCAAATTGAACCTATTTGAATTAATCCTGCACCAACTATAAAATACGCTATATCAAATTTATTAAAATTTATAGAATTTTCAATCTTTTTAATATCGAAATTTGTCGCATCGAAATATATCTCTTGTATGATTTCCTTTTTTAAATCCTTTTTTAAATAATCTTTCGCAAGATAGGTATAACCCTTATTATGCTCATCAATAAATAATAAAACAGTCTTTACCTCAAGAGAATTTATAAATTTTGCTATATATCTTTGTTCATTTTCTACATCATTTATTAATCGTAAATGATAATCATCCTTTGATGATAGGCTAGTCGTTGTAGCACCAAGAACAAATGTTAAAATTTTATTATCATCAATAATTTTGGATACTTCATTTGCTACAGTAGAGGTATGTGTTGTCAAAAGAAATTTGATATTTTTTTTCAATACTTGTCCAATAGTTAACTTTACGATCTTTGGATCCCATGCATCGTTGAAATATTCGAGGGAAATTTTACTGTCTGGATTTTGTTTCAAATAAAGTTTAGACATCAAAATCTCGCTCTCGCCTATTTCACTAGCGCTAGTTAGATTTGTCATTATACCAACTTTTATCTTTTGAAATTGGCAACCTGTAAATAGAAACAAAAAAACAAGAAAAAGGGTGAAAAAAACCAACAATATTTTAATGTTCATCTTTCCCTCCTAAACCCTATTTTCTTATTTTTTCCCTCATCGTTTTTATTAAAAAATTTAAGTTATAAAAATAGCCAGGTTGATTGGCATCAATAAACCAAGCTTTATCCATTTGGATTATAATACAAAAATAAAATAATTTCAAATAGATTAAAATTTTAAAAAATGGTAAATTATGATAGATAAAAATCCGCAAAAGATTATTTTCACAAGAATAGAGATTTTTTTGAAAAAGAAGATCAAAACAAAGGAAATTAAGAGTATTACAATATATTTTAAATCGCTAAGGACATTGACGAACAGAGAAAGTAAGGACAATGCTACAAGTACGGGTATCATTTTTTGAAGTGATTCAAAGATAGATCTTATTATTTGATTGTCTTTATATCTATTGAGGATAATAATAAGTAAAAAAGAAAGTAATGATGGGAAAAATATCACAGCAATAGTAGAAACAATAGATCCAAAGATTTTTGCCTTTTGAGCGCCAACATATGTGGCTATATTTAATGCAATTGGACCCGGGGTCATTTGAGCGATACCAACAATCTTCCAGAATAGCTGAGAATCTACAAAGTTGAATTTTTTAACCACAAGATCTTCCATTATAGATAAAGAGCTGTAACCACCTCCGAAGGCAAAAAGGCCAATAATAGAAAAGGCAAAAAAAAGTTTTATCAACATTTTATAAGTAACTCGTTTTAATATAATTATAGATGAAAAAAACAATTGCGCCTATTAATAATAAAAGTATTGGGGAAAAGTTATAAATTAAACCTATCAAAGTAAATAAAATTAAAATAAATAATGAAAATAGATCATATCTTTTTAAATTAACAATTTTAAGTAAAAATTGAGTTATTGCGGCAATGGTTGCGGCTTTTACACCTATCATAAAAAGGTCGACAAGATTACTGTCTAATATTGACATAAAAAGATATACAAGATAAATGGCAAAAAATGGTGGTAAGGTTGTTCCCACAATACCTATAAATGCTCCCGAAGTTCCAGCAATCTCATTTCCTAAAAAGATAGAACTTGTTAGTGCGATGGGACCGGGTAAGAGTTGGGCTGATGCAAGAAGCTGGGTAAATCTATCGATGTTTATAAGTTTTTTCTTTTGAACAAAAACCTGCTGCATTACCACTATCATAACATATCCGCCCCCCAATGTAAAGGCAGATACAGAAAAAAAATCCCAGAAAAGAAGAATATAAAATAAAAAATTTCTACTTTGTTTTGAAGACATAAACACCATCCCAATCATCAGTAGGAGGTTCTTCGATAAAATGTTGGCATCTTTCTATATACATAGATGATGTTCCGTCTGAGTTTATTTCATATGCTTTCGAAAAATAATCAATAGCCTTTTCCCAATTTCTATTTTTATACTGTTCGAGACCTTTATTATAATAATCAACCATCTTCTCGGTTTCAGCAGTAAGATCTTTGATTGGTTGATAGATAGCCGTTGGTTTTAGTTTACCTTTTACTCTAATTAAGTCAAGTTCTCTTGCTGTAAATAGATGACTAACTTTTTCATATGTGAATTCAGAAATTATAACAGGAACCTTATAAACCTTTGTTAAGCCCTCAAGTCTTGAAGCAAGATTAACCGGATCCCCTATGACAGTATAATCCATTTTTTGTTCTGATCCTATGTTTCCAGCTATAACATCACCTGATGAAAGTCCCATACCGATTTTAAAATTAACCTTCCCTTTAGCACTCATCTCTTCATTAAAAATTCTTAAGGCTTCTATCATTTCAAAACAAGCCTTGATACTATTTGCAGCATCGTTTTCTGTTGTTACAGGTGCTCCATAAACACCCATAATAGCATCACCTATGAATTTATCTACAATTCCATGATTATTTATGATTATTTTAACCATATGCGTAAAGTAGGTGTTTAATGCTGTTACCAGCTCTTCTGGAGTTAAAGATTCTGAAATGGTCGTGAAATCTCTAATATCTGAAAAAAATATCGTACAAAATTGTTTTTTACCTATTAATAGGGAAGCATTTCTTTCTTTAATTTGCAGAAGTTGATCTACAATTTCCTGAGGTACATATTTTTGGAATATGGTTCTTACTCTTTTTTCGTTATCTCTAGCTACTATCGCCTGAAAAGCATAATCTTTTATAGCATTATATGCATTGTTTAATTCTTCGGTCATTACATTAAATGTTGCAGTAAGTGTGCCTATTTCATCTTCGTAAAAAACTTTGGCTTTTTGTTTTAAGTCATGAGTTTGAATAATATTTTCCATCGTACTAACAAGTAATTTGGCCGGACGGATTATAGATGAAATTAAAGGTAGAAGTATGGATATGATTAAAACAATCATCAGTGTACCTATGATAATGACAAGGTATTGTATTTTTTGTGCATCCTGATAAAAAACTTTTTCATCTTCTGAGACCAATAAAAACCAATTCCATGAGCCAGAAATTAGGTAGATACCAACCCTTCTTTTCCCGTCAGTTGAATATGTAAACCAATTTTCTTTAGAATCTTTAATATGTGTGAAATAAGATTCATTTTTTATGTTTTTACCCTTATGGAATGTTCCAAGTAAGACATTCCCATCTTGATCAATTATCTCAACACCAGCTGTCTTCGATGTCTTAAAAAGTGTCTCGCAATAAGCCTGAATTTCTTTATTCGATGATTCTATCATGTCTGGATTTTCAAGTTGCCCGGAAGATTCCAATATGTCTCTCATAGCAGAAACTTTTTTTGCAAGTTCTTCTAATTTTTGAGATAAAAGTTGTTGAGCAACTTTTGTTATACCTATTTTAGCCTGATTTGTTGAGATTATAGCTATAAATAAAAGAGGAATGATTATTAAAGGAATTACCGTAGATAATATTTTTGCTTTTATTGTCATCATCATTGAGCTCCAAAATTTAATATTATTGCAAATTTGGTTTTTTAATTTATATTATAAATATAAGATGTGGTTAAAATTATTCAATATTAATTTGTCGTTAAATTAATAAATTTAATAAAAAATTAAAAATAATGAGTAATAAAAAGGTCAAAGAGATTAACAAATTTATTTATCTTAGTGAAGATGATTCGATAAGAGTTGAAAATTTACATTTAAATACCAAATTCTATCCCTTAAAAAGATTCTTTATAGATATTACCATGTTTTCTTCTGGTTTTAAAAATATAGAGCAGATATTTAAAGATCTATTTAATCTTAGCTATAAACAAGATTACATTAATCCACGATATTTAATTAAACTTAAGGTCCTTATTTTTCATCAGAACAGCTTTTTGAACTCATTTAAAAAACTAATAAAAAATGATTTTTCTTCACTTTCTAATGTTGCTGAACATAATCCAAAGATCTATATAATTTTAAAATTATTGTATGAAATCAACATAGAATCTTTAACAAAATTTATAAATTCCTTTCAAGAGGACAAAATTAATTGTTTTGAGCTTATTTATTTTTTTAAAGAGATTTATATACCTTTTTTATATATTGGTCTTGTAAAATGGGATGTTCAGGATAAATTAAAAATTTCTACGAATTTCAATGCTAAATCGACATCAGGCGAAATCGCAAATAATATATTATATGCTCTTTCTGTTCTTACAAAGTATTGTAGGGTTAAATTCAGTCATGACCCAGGTTTCTCATCACATCTTTTTATAGATATGATGGATTCAATTAATTTTATATTAAATAATTTTCTTGAAATCTTTTCGCCACTCGTTTTTAGGCTTTTAGGTTATCAAAAATATTCTATTAAAAAAGATAGAAAATTTATTGATAAAAAACTTTCGATCTTTTTTAATATTTCGAGTAATGATTTAATCGAAGAAGAAGAAAAAATAGTTACTCAGAAAAATCAGGTTGAAGCTAATAACGAAGAAGAAAAAATTATACTAATACCTCAAGAATTTAAAACATCCGCCTTACTAATCAACTATCTTTTAGGGCTTGAATTTTATCAAGATCAGATAAGATATCCTGATTATATAGGAGAAATTATTACTAAAGGATTTGTTAATATATCAAGATACAAGATAATCAATAATCAGGACCCGTTGAATTATGGTTTAGCATACCTTTCTCTGCTTCAAATATTTTTTTACGAGATAGATCCTGAATTATTCGAAGACTCAGCATTGATAGAAATTATAAGCAATAGCTTGAAATTACTTGGTGAACTTCAATCTCAGGTAGATTATTTTTATATTAAAAATTTAATTGAAGTTAGAAGATTGCTAGATCAAAATGAAAAAGCGATGGAACAGGAATATGTCAAAAAGATGGTAGATGAGCTAAATATCTTCAAAAAGCAATACTTTTTCAAAAATTATTTTTTTATCCATTTTACAGGTTTAATTAATTTAAATCCTCAATTAACCCCAATATACGAGATTATTCAGAATGTCTATAATGAAATAGAAAGGATATTATCTTTATCCGAAAGAAGAGGACAACAAAAAGATAAGGGTGAAAACCCTTTTTATAAATGGCTTGAATCACCTATTTCTTTTAAAAATGAAATGCTGAGTGATAGATTTGAACAGATCTTTATTAAAAAAGGAGGGTATGATCCAAAAACAAGAAGAAACTATCTTTTTATCCTTTTTAATTTATTGAAACTTGGCTTATGGAGTTTCAGTTCTGAAAGTTCTTTTTTTAATTCTTACCCAACACTTGGTTTTATAAAACCAACAGAAACAGGTGTAGCAAAACTGAATGTAATAGAGTCAGCCGAGTTTTACATCTACAATAGGCTTCAAATAGAGCTAGATAAATTCAAAACACTGGCATATGTGGATAATTTAACAGGATGTTATAATAAAAATTTTTTACAACACCAATTATTGGATGATGCAGCAAATCAGTGTAAATACATAGTTTTATTTATTGATCTGGATAATTTCAAATATTTTAATGATAATTATTCCCACCAGACAGGAGACATTATCTTAAAAGAATTTGGTAAAATTTTGATAAAAAACACAAGAGATTCAGATATTCCCATAAGAATCGGAGGAGATGAGTTTGTTGTATTACTAAAATCAAATGCTATTGAAACGGCAATTTATTTTTCTAAAAGAGTTTTTGAAGGTGTTATTGCTTTAAATGACTACCTTAGTTCTTTAATTAAAATTCAATTTTCAAAGCAATTAGATACTTTTGTATATTTTTCGATAGGAGTTGTTCCCTGTGAAGGCGATATTGAAAACTCTATTAAATATGCAGATAATCTTATGTATAGTGCCAAAAAAAGTGGAAAGAATGCGATTGCTTTTAATGATAATGGCAAAATAAATATACTAAGATTTAAAGGCGAAAATAATGAAAAACAGAATTGAAATTACTAAAGCAGATATTACAGAACTAAATGTTGATGCAATTGTTAATGCGGCAAATGAGACTCTTCTGGGTGGTGGGGGGGTGGATGGTGCTATTCATAGAAAAGCAGGCCCACTTTTACTTGAAGAATGCAAAAAACTTGGTGGTTGCGAAACCGGGAAAGCGAAATTAACAAAGGGTTATAATCTTAAGGCAAGATATATAATACATGCTGTTGGACCTGTTTATATAGATGGAAAACATGATGAAGTAAGATTATTGAGTTCCTGTTATATTGAATCTTTAAAGATTGCCCTCGAAAATAATATAAATACTCTTGCATTCCCGGCAATTTCCACAGGTGTTTATAGGTATCCAAAACTTGAAGCAGCGAAAATTGCATTTAATACAGTATCTGAATTTTTAAAAGATTACAAAATCCCACAAAAAGTTATTTTTTGCTGCTTTGATGATGAAAATTACAATATTTATAAGAGTTTATATTTATAATATTTTATATAATATATCTCGTTTTTCAACTTTTGGTATATAGAAGTAACTATTCTTATTAAAATATATATTATCAATATTCTTGTGATAGTAAAACCTAGATTAAATTCTTTTTTAATGTTGTTTTCTAATAGGATATTAGAAAAATTATCAGAATTTAATATTTTAAATAAGGTAAAATATGAAATTCCATTGTTTAATATATGAATAGTGATTGGATAGATTAATGATTGAGTCAAATTATATATAAGGCCAAGAGCTAATCCCATTGCAAAAAGAGAAATAATTCTTGGAAAATCAAGATGGATTATGGCAAAAATCAAACTCATAAGAATTGTAATAATTAAGCTTGTTTTTTTCTTATGATGAACTGAAAAGGAAAAGCCTCTAAAAGTAAGCTCCTCTATGAAAGGACCTATGATTACAATTAAAAAGAAACTTAATAGAGGATCACTTAAAATTAGTATTTTTAAAGCCTTGATATAAAAAATTCTACTATCATAGAAAAAAGGTAAATTTTTTAATATAGGATTTAAAGAATCTTGAATAATGTTAGCAATAAGGGCAATTAGATAAAACAATAGTAAAGACAAAAATAATAAATATGGTTTTAAATTGATAGACTCTGGGCCAGAATAGAATACTTTAAACTTATCGATAAACAAATCAGTCTTATCAATCGTTTTAGAAACACCATTATCTAGCAGTATTTGTTTTTCTGGTTTATTAAATTTAACATAAAGAAAGTATTGAATTATTAAAAAAGAAAAAAGTATAAGTTTAGAAATAAGTTCTAAAAAAACTTCTTTTATACTTAGATTTATTGCAATAATTAAAGAAATAACATTACTCAAAAAAAGTAATAAAAAAAGATTAAAATAATATAAAAATGGTCTTTTCATATATTAAAATTCTTATAATATTTGTTTTTTTATTCTTTTTATGCTTTTATTTATATTTATTATTTAATTTTATTATTTTTATATTTTTTTAATTTTTTATTTGTATTCATCATTTTCCGAGTTAGTTTTTAAATCTACTGATTTATTTTTATCATCATAATCTGCAAAGATAAAACGCATAAGCATAGATTTAAGCAGTTTTAAATCTTTACTTGAAATCACAGGAGAAGAAAAAATTCTTTCGAAAAGTCTTTTAAATGATTTTGCATCGTTTTTAATAAACAACTTCCGTTTTTTAGCAGCGTTAACTATATCTTTATAAAATTCCTCTCTTTCTTCTATGGATGATTGATCATGAACTATTAACTTAATCTTTTTAAGGTAAGCTACATCATATTTTGTCATATGATGATAAATTGTTTCAAGTATAATTGCTACCGATTGAGCGAGATTTAAAGATGGTGATTCTGGATTTGTTGGAATATAGACAAGCACACTACATTTTTCAATTTCCTCAGCAGTTAATCCGCTTTTTTCTCTTCCAAAGACAAGGCCTATATTGAGTGAAGGGTTATTCAAATGATTAGCAGTAAGATTGCTAAAAAAATTTGTAAAAAAATCCCTGTGATTAAAATTTATCTGTCTAATTTTCCCACTTCTTCTTGTAAATGCAATGGTGGTGGTTAAATTCAACTCATTTATAGCCGAATCAAGGGAATTAAAAGTTTTTCTTTTATCAAATATCTCAAGACCTTCTGGAGTATGAGCAAAAACTAATCCCTGAATAGGATCTTCCCATAAAGGATTAACAAGAACAAGATTATTAAAATTAAAATTTCCCATAGTTCTTGCAATCTGTCCAGCATTCCCTGAAAATTCGTTTCCAACAATTATAACATACCAGTTCATCTTTTTCCTGTAAATTCGCTTAAATAATATTTAAATCGTCAAAGAAGATTTTAAGTTTTTCTAATGCCTTAGATCTATGTGAAACTTTATTTTTTTCCTCTAAGGAAAGCTCTGCAAATGTTTTTTTAAGTGGGGGATAAAAAAATATTGGATCATAGCCGAATCCATTATTACCCTTAGGATTTTTGACAATAAAACCACTGGTCTTTCCGTTGAAAGTATATATCTTATTTTGAAACTTTAAAGCCAGGCAGGTTTCAAAATATGCCGATGCAAGTTTAAAACTTCTGTTTTCTTTCCCAATTTTTTTATTAATAAATTCTAATAACGATAAAAGATATCTATTTCTTACATTTTCTTGCTCAATATATCCAAATCTTTTTGATAATACCCCGGGGAATTTATCTATATCTGGTAAGAAATCGGTCCAGAATTTAAATATATTTTCTCTATATTCTTTATCGAAAAAGTCGGATAAAGATTTTGCTAAAATAGAAAAATCGGGTTTTTCACTTTTAATTTTAGTTATATAATCGCTAAGGGGTCTGACAATAAGTCCAGAATCATCACCAAGAATAGGGAAATCGAAATTATCGGCTAATTCATTTACTTTAAGTCTGGCATTTTCAACAAAATTTTTACCATTTTCTTCTGGTAAATTTATAATACCAATTTCTTCTGGCATTATAAATGTAATCTTGCCATCGAAAAAGGCATAAATTTCATTCATCTTATGAAGATTATTGCTCATTAAGATTATTTTTATTTTGCTCAATTTTCCATCCTTTTCTATAAATTTAAAAGTTTTTGGTAGATGAGTAAATTATTTTTTGAAGTATTGATTTCCAATCCTTATTTTCGTAAATAAATTTATAAAAAATATAATTTCTAATAATTTTCTTGATATAAATTCCAGTTTCTGATATAGGATATAACTCTGCTACTAAAAGAGGATGAATAGATGAAGTTTTTAGTTTCATAAAGGCATTATGCCCTCCATTATATGCGCCAAGAACTGAAATGAGATTTCCTTTAAATTTCCTGTATAAAAAGATGATATAGTAAAACCCGGTTTCTATATTATAAAAAGGATCAAAAAGATTTGGTCTGGTCAGTAAAGCATCTTCTTTTCTTAACCACGCTGCTGTCGAAGGCAATAATTGCATCAAACCAATCGCACCAGCAGAAGAGATAATCTTATTTGAGAAACTACTTTCTGCATTAATTATTGAAAGATATAAAAAAGGATCGGTAAAAATCGAATCGCCACTTAATTCCATCTGTAGCTGGTTTTTAAAATTTTGCACACTCTCTTTTATTATATCTATATACCATAAAGGGTAAATTGAAAGTAAAGCATATGAAGAAATTTTCTTTTCAGGATTTAATGGGAAATTATTGCTAAAAATACTATCCCATTGATAATAGATTGCCTTGTTATATTCATCGGAAAAATTGTAAAAATCTACTAGAAGTTCATTAAATATTCTATAATTTAAGGCTAAATCTTTTAAATAAAATATCCCTCTTAAAAATTCTAAAAAAAGTTCATTTTCAAGAAAATAATTTGTTAGAAAAAGATGTTTTTTCAGATAAAAATGATTCGAACCATTGTTTTTGAAAATAGAAGATGAAAATGTTTTTTTTAAGGTTTTTCTTAAATCAGATTTTTCTTTTTTCAGATTTGAAAATTCTTCAAAAGGTTTTTTAATAGAGGGAAAATAAGAGGAAAGATTTATCCTGGTAAAATTTAAACTGGTTAGATTAAGCGTATTTTTAAATTGAGTATTTTCGCAAATAAGATCTACTAAACAAAATGATAAGATCTGATAATAATATAATCCACCATTTTCAAATGAAAGATACAATGATGATAATAAGCCATTATTAATATCTTGAATAAGGGCTTTATCATTATCAGTAAAACTTAAAAAAAGATAAAAGAAAAATTGGTAGTAATATAGCTTTGATATTGTCATATAAGGAAGGTTGTCTTCCTTCAAAATCTCTTTTGATAGGCTTAAAAGTTGCGTTGCTTTTTGCAGGGCGATATCATTTGCTTTTATATTTTTCAAACTATCACCCAGGTTTTTTAGGTAAACATTTGGATCAATAGTTTCATTTTCTTTTGAATAAAAGACAAAAGAGTACAAATTATCGAAGAAATCTTTTATATCATCAAAAAAGAGAAACTCTAGCAGAGTTTTTTCAAATTTAGTTATCTTGGTTTCTTCAGATTCTTTTTCTTTTTTAGGTGTAGTTTGAAATGGTGTTAAATAGAATTTTTCTATAATATTTTTTCTGTTTTCAGCGTAGATCCTATAAGGAGAGTTAACCAATTTTAAGTAAATATTATATGCTACTTTATAATCAGTTTTTCTTTCTAAAATTATAGCCTCAATAAGTTTTAAAAGTTCTTTATCGGGGTACAATAATGAGCCTTGAAGATCTCGAACTTCACTTAAAAGAGAATCTATTTTATCTTCATTTAATTTTGTTTTCTCTATGGAATAAAGACAGCTGTAAAAAAAGGTTAAAGGTAAAAAGATAAATAAGATTAAGAAAATTTTTAATTTAAATTTTGAATAAAGATTTCTTTTTCTCATAATTTATAATTTTTATTAAGTCATAATTTTAGTCATAAATTTTAATAATTTTAATTATAATTTTAGTTCTAATTTTAGTTCTAATTTTATTTATAATTATATTAATAATTTTAGTTATAGTTTTAGTTATAGTTTTTTATAATATTTGTTTTTTCAATTATTTTCTTAAATTATCATTTAGCATTAATTTTGTTGGCTATATTTTTATTGTATAATAAAGGTAATAATAAGTTTTATTCAAATCAATAGAATAACTTGCTGTAAAGCCTAAATCTATAAGCTTTTCTGTGAAAATAAATGATATTTTCGTATAGATAAATTGGTTAGATATATTGTTTGTGAAATTTAAATTCTTAAAATCCAGATTGGAAATAAAATAATATTTATAACCTAAGTATAGACCCAGGGTCCATGTGGATGAAGACAAAAAAATATTTAATACCCCCATATTTTTAGTTTCAAATATAGTGGCTTCTAACTTTACTTCATTGAAAAAATTGAAATTAATATCAGGATTCGAAAAATTAATCTCATAAATTGGTTCATATAAAGATTTATGAAAATATTCATTTACGGGATAGCAGGTTAGATTAAAATCCTTTGATATTGCGAAATTATCTTTTAGTTCAATATTAAAAATTTTTGAAAAAATAGAGATTTCAAGTTCATATTTTAAATTGTAATCTTCGGTAAAATTGATTTTTGATATATAAAAAAGGTTATTTAAATTAAATTGAATTAGATTTAAATTAAATAGATTTGAAAAAAATTGATAGTCAAAATAGATACTTAAAAATTTATTTTGAGAAAATTTATAAAAAAAACCCAGATTAAAATAATGGAATTTATTAGATAAAATTTGCCAATAATTATAATGAATATCTATATTCGAAATAAAAGCATATTGTAAAGAATCATCTAGTAAATTAATGTCATCCATCCAATAAGAGGCGATGAAAATATCTACAGTAAAAGGTTTAAAATAGTTCAATTGAGAAATAAAATCGCAAGAAATTTTTAAAGGCTCAAGCGAAGAAAGATAAAAACCGGCAGAACTGAAAGATTCGCTGATGTTATCCAACCATATTATATTAAATCCATAACCATTTAAATAAAAATTATATTTATCCTCAAATGATTCGAAATAAAAACTAATTGTAGGAAGCCAGAAATCTGGCAACAGGTTTTCATTAAACGGATACAAAATAGTCGATTTTTTGTATTCTATATCTTCTGTATCTTTATTATTGTTATCTTGAATATCTGTGTTTTGATTATCTGTATTTTGATTGTTTGTATCTTTGTTATTGTTATCTTGATTATTTGAGTTTTGATTATCTGTATCCTTATCATTTGATTTAAATATTTCATTTAAATTAATAAGCTTATAGTTTTCATCTTTTAACTGGTAAATTACCAGATCTCCTACTTTAAACTCTTTTTGAGTCTGATTTTGCGTAAGTATAGAAGACTGGATATCGATTGATAATTTTAATAATAAAGATTTGTCTGAAAAAGATCCTATATAATAGATTTTACCATCGAGATAATAAGGGTCTTTGAATCCACCGCTATAGTTTTTTTCAAGATGAATTTCCAAATCACCATCAATCATTCCAAATTTACTTAATGTGTAATCATCATTGTATACAAAGTAAATTTTATTATCATAGATATTGAAACCATAAATAAATTTAGCATTTACTTCTAATCTTGTGATAGTTTTTTTTAATATATCATAAAGAAATAGATTCCTTTTCCCATCTATAATACCCAAAAAAACAATTTTATTTAAATCGAGTTGCGCCGGATTTGAAATGTAAAAGAGTTTATTTCCCGAAATAAGTAATTGTTTCGAACCATCCTGGTTTATCATTACAAGATCTGTAAAAGATCTACTTAAATCTATTCCAATAAAGCTATCATTAAAAAATGAAATTTCTCTGATATAATCGAAATTTTCAACTATCGATTTTTCAAATTTGTTATTTTCAAGGTTAAAAATTTTATTTTTAATAACATAATTTCCAGCTTTTAAATCTAAAAACTGAAGTAGTAGCAGGTTTTTATTCTGGTCAATTTCAAATGAATAAAAAGAAGAAATATTTTTTATCACTTCTTCATTTTTTTTAAGTTCAATATCATATTTAAAAATTGTTTCAAAAGTCTCATTATAATAAAAATAGTAGGTTTTATCTTTTATCTTTGCAATTTTGCCATTTGTAAATATCTGTTTATTTTCGGTATTTTTAAGACATGATTCAAAATTAACATAAGGCTCAAAATTTGGTTTTACCCAGTCATAAAACTCTTCCCATAGTTCAATTAGCTCTTTTTCATAGACCTTTTTTACAGCCATTTCGAAAGGAATAGATCCTGTCAACTGCCATAGCTTCGTATAAAATTCCATACTGTAGGTTTGCTGAAGAAACTTACTGAAAAACGCCCCATACCAGTATCCAGCAGAATGATAGGGATATTCATCATAACCCGATTCCAATTCATATGGACTTTTAAAATTACCATCAATAATAGATTGCATTATATATTCTTTTACCGCTGGAGAATATGCTCTTCCTAATTCAAGATCCCTACCTTCCAGAGAAGTTGTTACCCCTTCAACCATGTAAAAAGGATTGTTAAAATATGAGGGTAAAAATATATTTCCAAAAAGATATGATAAAAATTCTGAAAGTTTATTTTTTATGGTAAGGGTAAATTGATGAGTTAACTCATGATAAAATACAAGCTTAAACCACTGATCCATATAACCGATCGATGATGTTATCTCGGGTGGTGTTGTGATAATATAAATTGTGGATCTACCTATAGGAGAATCAAAGCCATTAGCTATCTTTTCTCTGGACGAAAGATAAACATATACCTTGTATTTTATATCGTTGTTAAAAAGATCCCTTAAAAAAGAATATGAATCTTCCATAAATTTTAAGTATTCAGGATTTAAAAATTCTCCTAAATTCTTTTCATAATATATAATAAAGTGATCTGTTTCTATTTTTTCAAGTATTGTAAACGCAGGAAAATAAGATAAAAATAAGGGTAAAAAAATTAAAATCAAAAGAAAATAAAGTTTTTTCATCTAAGCCCTCTATCCTTTATGATAAATATAACTTAATATATTTTTTATTTTTTTAGTAAGTGCACTTAAATCTTCGTTATTTTCAATATAAATAACTTTTTCTTTATTAATCTTGATTTTTTCATAATTTTCAAGCCTATTTTGGAATTCTATTCTAATAGCCGCTTCCTTTTCGCTTAATCCATTTCTATTAATTAATCTATTTTTTCTTATCTGTTTATCAGCATCTATAAAAATTATCTTATCACAAAAAAATTCAAGCTTAAACAAAAACAATAAGGCACAATTCAGCACTATTAAAGATTCATTATTAGAGTCTTTATTTTTAATCATTGGTTCTTTAAGTTTTTTAATTAGGATAGGATGAATAAATTCATTGTAATTTTGGAAAATTTCATAATCTGAAAAAACAAGCCTTGATAGATCGAAAATGTCATTTACTTTATAAATATTAGAAATTTTTTCAAAATTACTTCTAACGATATATTTACCTATCCTATCTGCATCTATAATAATTGGTTTTTCACTTTCGAATAGAGAAATAATTGTATCTTTTCCAGAGGCTATGGGCCCTGTGATACCTATGATCATCTTATCTTTAACCCTTTTTAAAAAACTAACTGAATTTTTTAATAATAAAAGAATTTTTTTACTGAAAGTTTAAATCTTTTTGTTATATATTAAAGAAAACATAAGGTTAAATATGAATAAAATCATTGCTATAGCGGGCGGCTCTGGTTCCGGTAAGACCACGATTGTAAGAAAAATAGAAGAAGTTGTCCAGAATTTTACCTTTATTCCGCAGGATAATTATTATAAATCGGCAAAAGATTTGATAGGGGAAGAAGTAGATAATTCAAATATTACAAAATTTAACTTTGATCATCCCGATGCATTCGATAATAACCTTATAATCGATCATCTTAAAAAACTTAAGAATAATGAAACAATTGAAATGCCTCAATATGATTTCGTTCATCATAGAAGGATGGATACAACGATAAAAATAAGACCCTCAAAATTAGTAATATTTGAAGGTATTCTGGTTTTAAACAATAAAGCCATAAGAAATCTTATAGATTTAAAAATATTTGTAGATACACCTGACGATATTCGTTTTATACGAAGACTTAGAAGAGACATACAGGAAAGGGGGAGAACAGTAGAATCCGTTATTGATCAATATCTTTCAACTGTAAGACCGGGTTATTACGAATTTATTGAACCAACAAAAAGATTTGCAGATATTATTATTCCAGAAGGTGGCTACAATGCACAGGCTATAAATGTACTTGTTGCGTTTATAAATAATATTTTGCATTCATAAAATTAATTTTTGATTTTATATTAAATTTATAAGGATTAATTTTAAATTTAATTTCATATTAATTTCATGTTAATTTTTTATTTATTTTAATTAATTTAATTTTATTAATTT
>DYJT01000038.1 GCA_020722965.1 Brachyspira murdochii
AATCGATAATAAAGATAAATTATAAAATAAATTATAAAAATAATCATCTATTTGGATTTACTGATTTTATGATTTGAAAATTTAAGTTTGTGAAGTATTATAGCAGAAATAATAAAAGGAAAATAAGATAATGAAATATTCGATGAATAAATTTGAAAGTCAATTCAACAGGGTTTTGATATTTATCGCAAGTCTTATTCTTGTCCTTGGTGCACTTGATTTTCTAGTAAATTCTTTAGTTCAAAGGCTGGGCAATGAGCTAAATGTACTTTTTTATTTTATTACGGGTGTGTTTTTGATTGGGATTCCAGCAATTTTTGTTTTTAAAAAACCAGAAGCGAAATTTATAAAATACCTTTTATTATTTACTATTTCGGTAGAAATACTTCTTTTTTCTTATTTTTCAAGATCAAGTAATTCAAGAAGCTATACTTTAATCTATTTATTACTTGCATTTGCAAGTGTTTATTTAAATACTAGGGTTATAATATATACAACTGTTTTAGGTTTTATTCTGTCTTTAGCCCAGAACATGGTAAACCCAAATTTACTTCCTAAGGAAAATGCTTTGTCTAATTATGCTATGGTATATTTCGCATATTTTGCGATTTCTGGTCTTTTATTTTATACAAATAAAATTTCTCATGATTTTTTAATTCAAATAATAAAAGAGGATGAAATTCAAACTCAATCATCAAATAGTTTAAAGATGATAATAAAAACCGTAGCTAAAAGTATAGATATCTTATCAGATATTAAGACTAAAATTTCCATTAATTCGGATGATCTTTCAAAAAATTCAAAAGATGTAGCCGTAGCGGTCGAAGAGATTTCATCGACAATGGAACAACTTACGAGTTCTACCATAAGTATAGCAAACAATGCAAAAATCACTATGGATGAAACGAATGTCACTGCGGAATTATCTGCAAAAGGCATGTCTTTCATGGAAGAATCTTCAAAATCCTTTCAGATTTTAGTAGACTCTACCTCTCAAATAATGTATGCCATAAATCAAATTTTTGAGATAACTGAACAAACCACATTATTAGCCCTGAATGCTACTATTGAAGCAGCTAGAGCAGGTGAAGCGGGGAAGGGTTTCTCTGTTGTTGCTAAAGAAATTCAAAAGCTGGCAGAAAAATCCACCATTGTGGCTAAAAACATCGAAGCTATTTTGACAGGTTCAAATCAATCAATATTAGAAACCTATGAAAAATCTCAAAAAACTTATGAAATATTTGCGTCAATGAATAATAGAATAAATAAGATAGCAAACCTATTTTCTCAGATAACCCAAGCTACCGATGAGGAATCGAGATCAAATCAGGATGTCATTAAATCGCTTGATGAAATCACATCTAATATTGAGAAGACAGTTCAAATATCAGAGGAAATATCTCAATATTCAAAAGCACTTTCAAATGTTACCGAAGATTTTGTTTCAATAGAAAATGAGTTTAAATTAAAAATATAAATAATTTTTTAGATGAAATACCAAGTCAAGTGTCAATAGTTGAACTAAAGTTTAATCAAAAATATAATTATTTTTCTATTGATATTTTCCATATTTATGTTAATTATTTACCCACATTGAGTTCAAGGAGAAATTGATGGCAAGACGATGTGATATCTGTGGTAAAGGCGTTCAAACTGGTAATAATGATCCAAAATCACATAAAAGAACACTTAGAGTTTTCAGGCCTAATCTTCACACAGTTAGAGGTTACTACAATGGTCTACTTGGTACTTATAAGGTATGCTCAAGGTGTTTGAAAAGCGACAAAGTAACCAAAGTAGTTTAAATAATATCTATTTTATACTATCTAATGTTTTAATCTCTATAATATATTTTCTCCACAAATTTTCAAGCTGGTAATATTCTCTGGCTTCTGGTGTGAAAAGATGTATAATTACAATATTGAAATCCAGTAAAAACCAGCCACTTTGTTCATTAGCATTGCGGCTAATTTGCTTTAAGCCAAAAATAGACAATTTTTGTTCGATTTCTTTGACTATTGAGCCAATCTGATTCGGTGTTGCAACCGTTCCTACGATAAAATAATCGGCTATTGGAAGAGCCTGAGATATATCAATTAAAGCTATCTCTTCAACCTTTTTATCATTTAAGATATCGATAACAATTTTAGCAATTTTCTTTTCTTCCTGCATTTTTTATTACTCCTAATAATTTGCTCCTAATAATTTAAGACAGAAATATTATAATCTTCACCTACAATTATCGTCACATCTACTGCTAACGCAGTGTTTATCATGGTTTCCACATTTTTGGTCCTTAAAATGGCTGCAATTTGTTGCGCTTTTTCAATGTTTCCTATTCTATCTATAATCCTTGTAACCTTGCTCGAAGTCTTTGCATTACCATAGTAAACAACATTAATTCCATATTGAATCAATCTATCTCTAATAATTTTTGCAAGACCTTTCTGAGGCGAACCATTCAAAATTTCGACTGTAATGATTTTATCAAAATCTTTTTTCTCGTCAAGTAGAAATGTCTTAATCTTCTTCATAAGATATTGAGCGTAATTCTGCCCCTGAACATTTAAGGTAACGAGATAATCTATATTATCGATTTTTAAAGGCTTTGTTGGCATGATGTCGTAATAAAATTTATCTATACTTATTTTTGGTAGCTCATCTTTAGCAAGATGTTGAAAATCTAGTAGAGTAAGATCTGTTTTAACTTTATTGTATATAATTCTGATAGTATTTGGAATGTTTTTAAGTGAGAAGATATAATCTTTTTTTTCGATAATCTTTAATATAAAATTTGTCTGCCTTTTAACTCTCCCAATATCACCCTCAGAATCGTTTCTATATCTTATATATTCTAGAGCCTTTTCTCCATCTAAAGTTTGGATTCCTTTAGGGATATTTATATGAAGATCTTGTGCCTTATCGTTATAAAACATATCATTTTCAACATAAACTTGAATTCCACCTATTAAATCAACGACTTTGGTAACTGCTTCGTATGAGATAATACAATAATTGGATATTTTAATTCCTAAAAGAGTTTCAACAAGATTTCGTAGTGTATAGATGTCTCTTTTGAAATATACATGATTGATTTTATCGTATATCAATTGACCTTTATACTGAAATCTTACCCTTAAATCCCTTGGTATATAATATACAAAAGTCTTTCCCGTATTTGGTGAATATAAAACGATAAATATTGTATCGGTTCTTTGAATATTATTATTTTCATCTAACCCTACTATTAAGAATGTATATAAATTTTCTTCTTTTTGATCATTAGAAACAATAGTTGGTGCATTCATAAAATAATTTGTGATCTTTACAAAAATAAATATGATCAAGATGATCATCGTTAAGATCATGATGTAAAAAAGGGGTTTTGGAAGTTTCATAAATATAAACCTTTTTCAATAATATATTTAAAAACCGATTCTGTTAAAAAATGAGAAAATTGTCTATTTTCTTTAATTAACCTTCTGATTTCACTCGAGGAAATATCAATATTTCTTTTTAATATTAAAAATTCATCTTCGTTTAATCCTAAATCGTTAAATTTTGCTAAAATTTTATCGTATAAATTATTTCTGCTAAAGACCAAAAAATTCAAATTATTACGGATAAAATCAAAATTTTTCCATTTATCAAGATTTTCTATCCAATCGGCTCCAACACATAGGAAGGTATCTTCTTTTTTAAATCTATATTTTTCTTTTAAGTAGGTAATCGTTTCAAAAGTAAACACCGCCCTTTTTTGATTGACCTCATACTGATCTATAGATAATAATGGATAATCTTTTAACAACAACTTAAGCATCATAACTCTATCATAAGAAGATGCAAAATGACTTTGTTTATTGACCGATAGAAATGAAGGGACAAAAATGATTTTATCAAGATTAAACTCTTCTAAAGCGCAGCAAGAGAGAATCAAATGACCTAAATGTGGTGGGTCAAAGCTACCACAATATATCGCTATTCTCATCAATATCCTGTTTAATATCCTGTTTTTTCAAATCTTCGAATTCAAATTAAGTTAAAAAAAGTTACTGTCAATATTCTATTTGATTTTAGCTTTTGACTTGAATTGCCAAAAGTGATAGTTTTTGTAAAACCATGTTTAAACCTTCCTTTGAAAAAGAAGAAAAAGGATAGATTTGATCAATAGTAATTGTTAAATCAGGTTTTATCTTTAATTTAAAAGGTATTTCACCATAAAATTTATTTATCTTTTCTGAAACTTCAGGGATGTCTAATTTAGAAATAGAAATTAAAAATGGTTTATTGAGCAGGTTTTCTTGGAAATTTGCCAATTCATTAAATAAAATACTTAACTGCTTTTTATAATCTTCTGCTTCTCCATCTATTATAAAGAAAAGACATGAAGTTCTTTCGATATGTTTTAAGAATTTAAGGCCTAAACCTTTCCCTTCGGAAGCTCCTTCTATTAACCCAGGGATATCGGCGATTATAAAATATCTTAAACCATCATAGCTAAATGCACCAAGGTTAGGATTCAGTGTGGTAAATGGATATGGAGCAATTTTAGGGTGAGCATTTGAGACTACAGAAAGAAAGGTAGATTTACCGGCATTTGGGAAACCGACTAAACCTATATCGGCTATAATTTTCAAATTTAAAAAATACTCTTTATCTTCTCCAGAAGTTCCAGGGGTTGCTTTTCTGGGTGTTTGATTTACAGATGTTGCAAAATGCTGGTTTCCCTTACCCCCCTTACCACCTTTTGCGGCAAGAAAAATCTCGTTTTCTTCTTTTAAATCTATAATAAACTGATTATTTTCATAAATTACAGTTCCTGGTGGAACTTCTATATATAGATCTTTCCCCTTTTTGCCACTCTGGTTTTTACCTCTTCCATTCTCTCCATCTTGTGCTCGAAATCTATTTTTGTATTTCAAATGTCCAAAAGTAGAGACCTTTTCTGAGGTTATAAAGTATATACTACCACCATCACCACCATCACCACCATCAGGACCGCCTTTTGGAACATACTTTTCTCTTCTAAAACTCACGCAACCATTGCCACCTTTTCCGGCATGAAGATAAATATTAATCTCATCTAAAAAAAAACTCATATGATTAAAAAAATAAAATTATAGATAAAATATGTAAGGATATAAACATAAAAAACAGAATTCAAACACAAATTATCTCAATTATAAATATTGTAAAATTTATAAAAGTATTTCAATTTAATTTATTATATTTAGTTTAACAATTAAATTACTTAAATCAATTTTAGTTATATTAATTTATAAATTTATGACTCGGGATAAACTGAGATTTGAGTTCTATCAGATTTAATACGGGAAGGTTCGAATACAACTTTACCAGAAACCAATGAGTAAAGGGTGTCATCCCCACCTCTTTTGACATTTTTCCCGGGATGATATAATGTTCCTCTTTGTCGGACAAGTATTTCGCCTGCATTTACCAATTGACCTGAAAATCTTTTTATACCAAGTCTCTGTGCATTAGAATCTTTACCATTTTTGGAACTTCCACCACCTTTTTTATGAGCCATTATTTTCCTCCAAGATTTCAAATTTAATATTTTCGGGATAATCCCGTGCAATTAATTGAAATGAAAAGACCAAATATTCAAAAATGTCATTGGAATATTCTTTGAGTAATTTTAAGTCAATAAAATATTCGGTCTTATTATCTTTACAAATAATAAAATCTTTTAATCTTAAAAATCCACAAACCGATTGAACAAGATATGAAATGGCAGCGCATTCGATGCTACTACCTTTCGAACCAGAATGTCCTTTTATTATCGCTTTTGTAAGCGAATCTTGCTTTTTAAAAATTTGGATGGATATCATTATCTTTCAATCGGTTAAACTTCTATTTTTTCAACCTTAACGATAGAATATTTTTGTCTATGTCCAATAAGTTTTCTAAACCCTTTTCTTCTTTTGTATTTGAAAGCATAGACCTTTTTGTCTTTGAAAAGAGGTTGGACAACTTTTAAGTGAACCTTTGCAGAAGGAAGATAAGGTGTACCTACCTTAACATCGCCTTGATTGGATCTGTATAGAAGAATTTCATTTATAATAACTTCAGAGTCTTTATCGAGATTTAAATAATCAACTCTATATTCTTTTCCTTCTTCTATCTGATACTGTTTGCCCTTGATCTCGCATATAGTATACATAGAATTAGCCTCCAGAAAAATTGTGAACTAGTAAAGAGAAATTAAATAAGAAAATAATTTTGTCAAGAAATTAAATTAAAAATTCTGATAAGGTAAGAAGATATATAGATTGAAATCAATGAATTGATAAAACCTATCAAAATAGCGGCTAATAGATCAAAAAGATCATGTTCTTCGTTCAAAAGTTTGTAAATTACTATTATTACTGAAGAAATTAAAAAAATATAAGAATTTTTATTGTTAAGTAATGTTAACAAGAAGAAAAGATTTATATTTGATGCAAGATGTCCGGATGGAAAAGAGTAATTATTCCCTAAAAATCTTGGTTTATTAAATTGTTCATTTGGTCTTGTTTTTCTAACAAGATTTTTGATTATTATGACAATAAGTCCGATTAAAATCAGGGAAAAAATAACATTAAAAAGCATGTAGAATGATTTATAGAAGAGCAAAAAAGAGATTAAAAAAAGGGATGGGAAGCTTAAAATAATATTAAATATCTTTGTAATTAATCTTGTAATTAATTTAAAATTTATTGAATCTATTTTTTTAGCCTCTTTTTGAGTTTATTAATAACTTTTATTGCAAGATTAAAGTTTATTAAGTAATTTTATTAAGTAATTTTATTGGAAATTTTATAATGGGATATTTAATTTTTTAAGTATTTTATATTAATTAAATTTCTAACTTTTTAAAATTTAATTTTCTAAAATTAATGGGTTATTATTTTAAATAGTTCAGAAATCCTTACTTTGTTTTTATCTTTATCATAGCTCCAGTAAATTATCAAAGGGGCGGCGAATATATTTTTTCTAGGTACAAAACCCCACTCCCTTGAATCATAAGAATTATCCCTATTATCTCCCATTACAAAATAACAATTTTTAGGAACAATTACAGGTCCATAATTTGGCCTTGCAATAGAAGGATTTTCTTCATAAAGAGGATCACTTAAAAATTGAGTGTATGGTTCATCTAACTTTTTATCATTAACATAAACATCTTTTCCGATTATTTCAATTTTATCACCTGGTAAGCCTATTACTCGCTTAACATAATATTCCTTTTCATTTAGGGGAAATTTGAAAATAACTATAGATTGTCTTTTGATTAGTAATATTCCAGGTAGCTTTATAGAGGTAAATGGTATATAACCACCAAAGATTAGAGGCATCCCTATTAGTTTTGTACCTGTCATGATGGTTGGTTCCATAGAGGGGGTAGGTACGACATAGCCAGCTATTATAAGAGGTCTGATGATTAAAAAAAACAATATTGTTATGAATATTATGTCTCTTAAAAAAAGTGATACCTTTTCGAACTGAGTCATTTCATCGGCATCTTTTTTAATCTTTCCAAAAATAAGCTTCCAGAATTGATTATCCATTATAAATCCTTGAAATTTAGCTTCTACAAGTTAAAAATACATAATTAATAAGCAATTTCAATATATTTTTTATTTTAATTCAAGTATGATAGAAAGTATGTTTTTTTAGAAAAATATTTAAGTTTTGATTTTTAATATAATTCAAGTTTGATAGAAATTTAAATTTACTTAAAAA
>DYJT01000020.1:0-4266 GCA_020722965.1 Brachyspira murdochii
TTTTTTTCTTGGTTCAGATATGAATTTTCTGGAGCCAATTTATTATTTTCAAGATGATAAGATAGTTGGTTATACATATACCATAAAATTTGGGACTTATAGTATCTCAAAAAAAATATCGTTAAATAAATATTTTACTTATTATCCAGGTTTATGTTTTAATTTTATGTTTTCATCACGGATAATTACCGACAAAGATTATGAGGAAATTTATAGGAAAATTTATCCCGAGACTCCTTATGAGTTAAACCTTAAGATCGGAACATCCCAATCTATTGAGTATAGATACAATGATTTTATATTTAAATTTTCTGTAAATATATTTTATGATTATTATGATTTAAATTTAATAATGTTAAATGGTGATCAAACAATCTCTAAAAAATATATTATTCATGGACATTATCTTGTTTTTCAATTCTTTCTTTTACCAGGTTATATTTTGAGAAAAAACATTAAGATATTCTGGGGTTTGACAACATATTTTTCGACAGATTATCTAATATTGAATTCAGATATTTATCAATCAGGAGGATTTAATGGTTATGAAGTAGCTCCTGTTCACTACCCATATGAAGCCATGTATAATATATTAGAAAATATAAAGCTTGTATTTTTTATTTCAATAGGTTAAAAAAAGGTAAATATATGAAAATAGATAATATAAAATATTTTATTATGATATTCTTGCTTTTAATATTGATATTAATTCCCTTTTCAAATTGTTATGCAGATTCTTTTTATCTACCATTTATCAATTATTCTATTCCTTCGCATTCTTTTTTTGAAGTTCATTATCCTCAAGTTTATGATTTTTATGTAAATTCACTATTAAAAAATCCCATTCCAGTATTTTTATATTCCTGGTTTATAGGTTATGAAAAGGAATTTTCAGAAAAATCTTTATTTAATCATCTATTTGAATTTGAATTAAGCACTTCATTTCCATTTATTTTGGGGCAGGAGAATGGCAAAAGTGATACAGTATGGCTATTTTACCTGAAATATGGGATAGGCCTTAAAAAGATAAGTATCGAGAATTTTATCTTTTTAAAAATATCTTTATTTTCAGGTATCTGCTATGGTTATCACTATATTACATCCAAGCCACTTGTTGTAGAAGATGAACAATATTATTTAAAAACCTTTCATTATTTTGAGTTTTATATAGAACCAAAATTTTCATATGGATTTAAAATTACAAATGACTTTTTCATATTTTTAAGTTATTCAAGAAAGATACCTATCTTCTATTCAAAAAGTTTCAATCCTCCCGATTATTTACAGTTTACATTATATTTTGAATATATAATTTAAATTATCTTATAAAAGTTTTCAATCATAGAGGAATTATAAATGAGAGTAATAAAAAATTTAAAAATCATAATCCTGGTATTTATAATCTTTAGTATATTAAATATATTTTCAACACTTACTTTTGCTCAACAAATAGATAGCTGGCTTGGAATAACTCTTACATCTTTTAATACTTCCAAAACAGATTTTTACATTCCAGCTCCGCTTGGTGATCTTATATTTTATTTTATTTCGAACGACGAATTAATGGCTCTTGACTGTGATTTTATCAATATTCACCTTTTATATCAAAATGAAAAATTTATCTATGGATTTGAATTTTTTTATGAAAGCGGTATTTTACGAGGTTTAAAATTTGATTCTGTTATCTATCCTTCTTTAGGAGGATTTCTTGGTTTTCGAATATCATTTTTTAAAAGCAAATTTATGATGCTTTCGGCTACTTTATCAATGAATATTGGATTTTTATATATGAATTTAAATAATATTGAATATTATGATTTTAATCTGATTTTAAAATTTTCACATAATCTATATATAAAACTATATAAAGAAATTTATCTATTTGTCTCATTAAACAATAGATTATTATTTTTCTTAAAAAAGGATAGCAACTTTCAAATTGCACATGGAAATATCTGGTTTGGGATCGAATGGAAGATTTAAAATTAATTAAGAGGAACAACCTCCATAGTATCAACTATTGTTTGGATCTTTTCATCATAGGATTTACTTAAATTTGAAAAGACTAATTTTACTTCTTTATTCAATTTATCTATATTTCTATCTTCCTTAAAAAATTTAATATTTAATATTGCAAAATTTTCGATAGAGTTAGAAGTTTGTCCATCATCCAAGTATAATATAGTCTCAAAACTATTTTTCTCGTCGAAGACACCGAGGACTTTAAATGGTGCCGATTCAAAAATATTTTTATGTGAACCAGGATTTTTAGATATGCAAATACCCTTACCTTTTTTGATAAAAATATTGATCTTTATATCACCTAGTTCTTTTAAATTATGTTTAATAAATTCATTATTACTTATAATATTTGTCTCAAATGGGTCATAAGCTATCGTATCTGAAATAACAATTATATCTTCAGATATTTTAGTTTTATCATTTTTTTTATAAATATATGGCATTATATAGGGTTTTTTATTGTAAATGCTAGTTAAGAACAAGGAATAAATAGTAGGAAGCAAAAAATATCTAATATTAATTATATTTTTAATCTTTTGTTTTATTTCTTGTTTATAGGAATATATCTCTCTTGATTTCGCGAATATACTGCTATGGTTTCTGAAAAGTGGATGAAAAAGTGATGCGATAAACCATTTTATTAATAACTTTTCAGAAGGGTTAAACCAGAAACCACCTATATCTGTTCCTGTATACATCACACCAGAAAGGGAAAGACTTATTATCTGCTCAAAACCTTTTTTTAAATGAGAATATCTTGGTTGATTATCACCAGTCCAATTACCACAAAACTGCCCAATAAATGTATAACCTGACCTTGAAAAAAGCATAGGTCTTATTCCCTTTTTTAAAAAGGCTTCAATGGTAGCTTTCGCTTGAAAATATGGGTACATATTGTGCATAGAAAGGTTATCTATCTTACCATTTAAAAATCTTGCATTTTCCGGTAAGGTTCTATCTTTTTCAGAGAAAATTGAAGGTTCGTTCATATCGAGCCAGGCGCCTACTGTTTCGGTTTTATCTATCCAATCTTCTAACAAATTGCTAAAAACTATTCTATCCTTCTGTTCAAAAAAGTCGGGGAAGACACAAAACCCAGGCCAAACTTTACCCAGATAATTTTCATTTCTATCATTTTTTACAAGGACCCCTTCTTTTAAAAAATCTTCGTATGGTTTATATTTAGCCTCTTTTTTTATCCCTGCATCTATTATTGGAATTAAGAATAAGTTATTTTCTTTAAGTTTTTTATTTACTTTTTGAAAAAGATCGATTCTACCAAAATTTTTATTTATAGTGAAATTTTTATATTCATCCATATAATCGATATCAAGACAGATATTTGATAATAAGATATTTTCATTCTTATGCCTTTCATATATCTTTTCTACTTCATCCAAAGATTTTATACCCCAATGCGAATAGGTATAGCCAAAAGAATGAAAAGGTGGCTTATACAGGTCATTTATCAAAATATAGGTTTTATCTATAGCCTTTTTGAAATCATCACTTTTTAAAATAATTAATTGAAAAGAGGATGATTCGATGCCAATTTTAATCTTATCTTTTGAAGATTTACAGAAATCATACCTGATTAAGCCAGGAAAATCCAAAATAAAAGTGTATGTAATGTTGTTTTTGGGATTAAAAATATAAAAAATGTTTGATGTTGAATATAAGTTATCCGTAAAATTTGAATGATAGGGATTATCGGTATTAAAATTGTCAAAAACAGATCCTTTTCTATTGAATTTTGAAAACTTTAAACCAAGTCCATAAATATCAAACTCATCTAAAACCTCTATAGTAATCATGCTTTTTTTATTATCTGTAAAAAACCTTATATTAAAATCTTCAAATTCTTTCTTTTTCTGCTTATTCCCATTATTTATAGATATTTTATCTTTTTTTAAAACATCTATTAAAAAAGAGATAAAATCTGGATTTTCTTTTGATATATTAAATAATCTATCTTTTGTTAATATGAAAAAATCTTTTAATATCTTAAATTTATCCTTATCAATATCTGACAAATAAAAATTCAAGGATTCATCTTGAAAACTTATAGGTTCATATTCGATGTAATTTTGTAATGATACCTTTTTACCGATACTTTTTAGCCTTAATCTTAGTGTTAGGGTTATAATTTGAAATAAATCAGATAAAATCATAATTTCCTCTTTATTTTTATTACCTAAAATTTTAAAATTAAAAGTAAATAAATCAAATTTTATATTCTTGACA
>DYJT01000020.1:4366-8458 GCA_020722965.1 Brachyspira murdochii
AATCAAATTTTATATTCTTGACAAACAAATAGTAAAAATTATATTTCAAAAAATTTTCTAAAAGGGAAGAAAATGAAAACATCTAAAAGAGGCCAGTTAATGCCTTCATCTCCAATAAGAAAACTTACTCCATATGCTGATAAAGCAAAAGCAAAAGGCATTGAAGTATTTCATTTGAACATCGGTCAACCAGACATAGAAACACCTCAGATAATGTGGGAAACCATAAAGAATTTCAACAAACCAGTTTTGGAATATGGTCCATCCATGGGATTTTTGAGTTTACGAGAAGCAGTTTGCCAATATTTTAGCAATTACAAGATTAAATTAAATCCAGATGAAATATGTATAACAATAGGTGGGTCAGAGGCAATAATGTTTGCAATAGATGCAATTTGTGATCCTGAAGATGAGATAATTGTATTTGAGCCATTTTACGCAAATTATGATGGTTATGCATTAAGTGCAAATGTTAAATTGATCCCGGTCACATTGAAAGCAGAGGATGGATTTCATATAAAAGATTTTTCAGCCATTGAAGAGAAAATATCCCCAAGAACTAAAGCCATTTTAATCGGTTCTCCTAATAACCCTACCGGTACAATACTTAGAGAGGATGAAGTAAGAAAGATTCATGAAATAGCAAAAAAACATGATCTTTATATTATAGCCGACGAAGTTTATAAAGAGTTTAATTTTACAGATTATCCACATTTTTCAGCCCTTCAGCTTGATGATCCACAGAGGGTAATAGTAATAGATTCAGTTTCCAAAAGATTCTCTGCTTGCGGAGCTAGAATTGGAACATTAATAACAAAAAATCAGGAAGTGATGAGCGTAGTCAATAAATTCGCTATGGCAAGACTGTGTCCACCAACAATAGAGCAGGTAGCAGCCGAAGCGGCTTACAAATTACCATTTTCATATTATCAAACTATAGTAGATGAATACCAGAAGAGAAGAGATATTTCCTATAATTTACTATCACAGGTAGACAATGTTGTTCTTAAAAAACCAGAGGGAGCTTTTTACCTCGTCGCTAAGTTACCCATAAAGAATTCAGATCTCTTTGCACAATGGATGTTGTCGGATTTTGAAAAAAATAAAAAAACTACTATGGTAGCACCAGCTTCAGGATTTTATAAAACTCCTACGGCAGGGCATGATGAAGTAAGAATAGCTTATGTATTAAAAGAAGAAAGACTGAAAGAAGCATTGATGATTTTTATTGAAGGGCTTAATAGCTATCTGAAAATTGAAGATAAACTTTTAAAGTCACTTGTATAGAATTTTTAATTTAAACAAAAAATTTTGGAGGGGCGATGAAGACTATTGCCTTAAAAAATATCACCTTTTTCGATGGAGAAGATATTGTTTATAATAAAAATATCCTGATAAAAAGGAAGACAATTAATATTGTCGATTATGTTCCAGACGAAGAGAATTTAAAAGCAATAGATTGCTCAAATTTTATCGCTCTTCCATCTTATCCACTAATTAAGGAAACGATATTTGACCTTTTTGCTTATAAATACACAAATTCATTTTCTATAGATTTCATACTCGATGGACCTGTTTTTGATAAACTTCCATATAATTATTTAGATATTTGGGTAGATATTGCAGCAGAAAAGATGTCACAAAATGGTACCTATTTTTTATTTTTAAATCATCTATG
Organism: Brachyspira murdochii; assembly: GCA_020722965.1. GTDB lineage: Bacteria > Spirochaetota > JAAYUW01 > JAAYUW01 > JAAYUW01 > Exilispira. Next base: position 6,045 of record DYJT01000020.1, read on the forward strand.
TTACCATATGGTCAAAAGTTCATTGATTACAATGGCAATGAAACTTAAAAATATAGGGATTAAATCATCCTTATCATATCTTTTTAATGATGTTTACCCTGAACAAAAACTTGTTTCTGACAAGGAAAATTCATCCTATCATGAATATGTTTCAAATATGAAAGATCCATATTTATTTCATCATTATGGTTACTTCTTAAATAAAAAACATCAAATTGAAGATGGTAAAATAATATATATAAGGTTCCCATATAATTCCGATTTTTCAATAAAAGATATTGAATTAATCAATGATATGGAAAAAACATTTATTATTAAATATGAAAATCCAGAGAAATATTTTGACAATATAATTAAAAAGCCAAATTTATATTATATAATAGATGATGATTTTTTTATAGATCATAATTTTAGCTCATTCATCTATTCGATATTGGATTCAAAAATAGATTCGCACTTTGTGCTTTCAAATGGTTTTAATAGCTTCAACCTTTTTAATTCTATTTACAAAATCGTAAATTTTACTAAAGATATTAGAACACTCAAACTTTTGAAAAATCAACTATTGATCCTTCCTCAATTTGTATATGATATAACAGAAAGAAAGGTTGGTTATATTAAAAATGACTTTGAGGCAAATTTAATTTTATTTGACACAAAAGGTTTTACGATTAAATCTATCGAGGAAATTATAGATCTTTTATTCATAAAATATATCTCTTCTGGTATACCTTCAATGAAAATACTGGATGGGGAAATAATTTAATCATTAATTTTACTTAAAGAACTTTTATGTTTAAGAAAAAGAGCTTTGTTTTATTTTTATTGGCTATATTAATATTTTTCAATTTATCATGTTCTACAATGAAATTTTCTTTAACCCAAAAGTATTTTAATTTAACAGAACAAATCAATGTGAAAATTGAAAATCAAAGACTTTCGATTAATTCATCTAATGATGAAATAGTTTCATTTTCATTAAATGAATCTTTTTTAATAGGATTTCAAAAATCTTATCAATATAAATATCATATGGCATCGATAGATATTAAAGAAAAAATAGATAAGACTTATAGATATCAAAAGATAACTGAACTTAAAAATGAGGATAATTATTTATTGATAGAAGGGGCAATTTCTGATGGTAAAGATTTTGAAAATAATATTAATTATTCTTTGAAAATTATTCCTGTAAATAATAACAGGGTAGATATAGAGATATTTTTTGATAAAAAAGAGCTAAATTGTTTAGAATTAATATTTAATTCGACAAAAGAAGAAAAAATATTTGGTGGTGGTGTTCAATTTTCATATTTAAATTTAAAAGGACAAAAGGTTCCGATTATTACTTCAGAGCAGGGTGCCGGAAGAGGAGATCAGCCTATTACATTTGGTGCTAATTTGACTCAAAAAGCAGGTGGTAATAAATTTACCACTTATTTTCCAATCCCCTTTTTCTTTACATCAAATTTAAGAGCATTTCATTTTGATAATAGTTCTTATCAGATTTTTGATTTTACAGAATCTAATTCTATAAAAAATCAAATAGCATTAAATACCGAAGAAAAAAAAGTTTATGCAAGCTTTTTTAAAGCAGAATCATATAAAAGTTTAATATCTTTGTTTACCGAAAAAGTTGGTAGAATGAGCCCACTGCCCGATTGGTCATATGGGACAATACTTGGTATACAGGGAGGAAAAGAGAAAGTTAATTTAGTAGTAGATAGACTTTTAAAAGAAGGAAATCCTATTAAAGCGATATGGATCCAGGATTGGTGTGGAAAAAGAGTGACTTCATTTGGAGACCAGCTAAACTGGAGATGGTATGCAGATGAAAAGTCATATCCCGATTTTAAAAACTTTGTTAAGCAAATGAATGAGAAAGGTGTTAGGGTTTTGGGATATATTAATCCATTTTTAGCAGATAAAGATAATAAAAAAATTGATGATGATTTTATTAACCCGCTTCTTGATGAGGCAAAATCGAGGGGTTATCTTGTAAAGAATAAAGACAATAAACCATATCTGATTCAAACAGTCGGATTCCCAGCATATTTATTAGATTTAACTAATCCTGAAGCTGTCGAATGGATTAAAAATATTATTAAAGAGAATCTTATTGGAAGTGGATTATCTGGCTGGATGGCGGATTTTGGAGAATGGTTACCAATGGACGCAATCTTATATTCTGGTATTTCTGCAGAAGAATTTCATAATCTTTATCCTGTTGTTTGGGCTAAAATAAATAGAGAAGCGATAAAAGAAGCAGGAAAAGAGGGCGAGATTGTATTCTTTGCAAGAGCAGGTTTTTCGCAAAGCACAAGATATTCAACCCTCTTTTGGCTTGGAGATCAAATGGTAAGTTTTGGTTTAAACGATGGACTTGCCTCGGCTATTTTAGGTTCGATCACCGC
>DYJT01000020.1:8558-17446 GCA_020722965.1 Brachyspira murdochii
ATTTTAGGTTCGATCACCGCTTCGATTAGTGGAATTCCTTTAATTCATAGCGATATCGGTGGTTATACTACTATTACGAATCCAATTATGACCTATCATAGAAGTAAAGAACTCTTACTAAGATGGATAGAGTTTGAAGCCTTTACACCAATATTCAGAACTCATGAAGGGAATCAACCTTTGAATAATTGGCAGGTTTACCAGTATGAAAAAGATCAAATAAAGATTAAATCGGATGAAGAAACTACAAATTTCTATAATTATTTTGCAAAAATACATTATTCTTTAGCACCATATTTTAAACTGTTTATAGATATAGCGTCAAAAACAGGTATTCCTGTAATAAGACCTCTTTTTTTAAATTATCCAGAAGATAAGATAACTTATGATATCAAATATCAATTTATGATAGGAGATGATTTACTGGTTGCGCCTGTAATAAAAGAAAAGAAGAATAAGATTAAGGTTTACCTTCCAAAAGGCAGATGGCTTAATTTATTTTCAAAAGAAATTTATGATGGCAAAAAATATATAGAAGTTGAAGCTCCCCTGGGGAAACCTGCAGTTTTTATGCTTATTGATGGAGAAAATTATCAACTTTTACAGAAGATATTTTTTAACTAAAAAAGGGGAAAAATAATCTATGGATAAAAATGATCTTACACAAGGAAGTGTTGGATTAAAAATAATTAATTTCACATTACCTTTGCTTTTTGGTAATTTTTTCCAGCAAATATACAATGTTGTTGACTCAATAGTTGTTGGTAAATTTATCGGAAAAGAGGCATTAGGAGCAGTTGGTGCGAATTTCCCGATAATTTTTCTAATGGTTGCATTGATAATGGGGATTGCACTCGGGATTTCTATAATCATATCACAGTACTTTGGTGCTAAAGATAAAGAGAATCTGCATAAGACAGTTGACACTGCTTATATAGTTTTATTTTTCTCATCAATATTGGTTACATTATTTGGTTTATTTTTTGCAAAGTATATATTATTACTAATAAAGATTCCTCAAAATATATTCGATATGGCTTATCAATACCTTAAAGTCATATTTATAGGTATGATTTTTACTTTTGGTTATAACGGGATTTCTGCGTTAATGAGAGGGATAGGAGATAGTAGAACCCCGACTACTTTATTGATAGTTGCAACAATTATAAATGTTATTTTGGACCTTTTATTTGTATTAAAACTTAAAATGGGAGTTTTAGGCGTAGCCGTTGCGACAATAATAGCCCAGGCAGTCGCTTTTATCTTGGGGATAGTCATTTCCATAAGGAAAAAGCTTATTATTGCACCAAGAATAAAAGGTATTTCGTTTAGTTTTAGCATCTTTACAAAAAGTGTAGAATTGGGAATTCCGACAGGAATCCAGCAGGTTCTTGTAGCATTGGGTTTTATGGCACTTACAAGAATTGTTAATGGTTTTGGAACCGATGCCATAGCAGCTTTTACTGCCGCAGGAAGAATAGATACTTTCGCCAGCATGCCTATAATGAGTTTTGGAATGGCAATAACTACATTTGTCGCACAGAATATTGGTGCAAATAATTTTGATAGGGTAAAAGAAGGGGTTAACAAAACATTTCTATATTCTGCTTTGCTTTCAACCGTTATGGGTATTATTATAATAATATTCAAAGAACAACTTTTAAGTTTGTTCACAAATGATTTTGTAGTTAGAAGAATTGGAAAAGAATATATAAATATAGTTGCCAGTTTTTATCTGTTTTTTTCCATTATGTTTACTTTCAATGGTGCTTTAAGAGGAGCTGGAGATACGATTATACCTATGTTCAATTCTTTACTTGCACTCTGGATTTTAAGGATTCCTTCATCTTATTTGTTATCAAAAAAATTTGGAACAATGGGGATTTGGTGGGGTATACCTATTGCATGGTTTTTCGGCGCTCTTCTAGCTTTTCTATATTATAAAAAGGGGAACTGGAAGAAAAAGAAAATTATTCAAAATACTTGACAAAAGAAAAAAATAGTATATTTAAAAAGGGCATTGGGGGTGTAGCGAAGCTGGTTATCGCGCAGGTCTGTCACACCTGAGATCGCGGGTTCGAGCCCCGTCACTCCCGATTCTAGCTAAGATTCCATTTAATAAGGGCCCATAGCTCAATCGGTTAGAGCAATTGACTCATAATCAATGGGTTTCAGGTTCAAGTCCTGATGGGCCCAAATCCAAAAAATCTTTAATATTTTCTCTCTATATTAAATTTCCTTTATAATTTTTATAAATTATCTGATCTTTATTGACTTGAAAATGATTTTTTTTGTTTTATAATTAAGACGATTAAAAAAGTTTTATTATTAATAGTTATGAGGGAAATTTTATTTAATAAATTTAATTTTAATAAAGATAATAAAAACAAGATGAATTTAAAATTTTTATTGAAAAAGAAAATAAAATTAGTTGTTTTAATCTTTTTAATTCTTTTATTATTTTTTATCGATAATTCTATTTCTGCTCAAAAAAAATTAATCAATAAATTGATTGTAGCAATTGACCATAACTACCCTCCATATGTTTTTAGAGGTGAAGATAACATTTTAAGAGGATATCTTGTAGATCTTTGGAAAGAGTGGGAAAAAGTAACAGGAACATCTGTTTTTTTATATGCAGTTGCTTGGAGTGAAGCTTTAAATGCGATACAAAATGGTAAAGCAGAGCTTATAGATACTATATTTTTTACAGAAGAAAGATCAAAAATATTTTCCTTTTCTAAGCCATATGAAAATATTAAAGTCCCAATTTTTTTTCATCGCTCTATCTCTGGTCTTACTGATTATCAATCATTAAAAGGTTTTTTAATAGCGGCTAAAGAAGGTGATGCAGCTTTGGAATATTTAAGGAAAAATGGTGTTTCAAATCTAATTCTATTTAAAGATTATGAAGATATTATTTTAGCCGCAAAAGAGAATAAAGTTAAAATTTTTACAGTGGATGAACCATGTGCAATATTTTACCTTAATAAATATAATATTTTAGAGAATTTTAAAATTGGATTTAATCTTTATACGGGGCAGTTTCATAGGGCAGTCAGAAAAGGGGATGAACCAATTTTATCATATGTAGAAGAAGGATTTAAATTAATTCCTAAAAAAAAATATGATGAACTTAGAGCAAAATGGTTTGGTGTAGCCTTTAAAAAGCAGCTTCCAATTAAAACTATTATTATCATTTTTTCTATATTTTTTGTCTTTACACTTTATTTAATCTTGAACTCTTATCTTCTTTCCAGAATGGTAAAAAAAAGGACAAATGAGCTTGCGCTTGCATATTCGCAAATTGAAAAAGAGAAAAATTTCATGGATGCATTATTTCGAGTTTTCCCAGATATAATAATTGGCTTAAATAATGATTTAAAAGAGATTGTTTCTTTTATCCCCGATTCATTTATTAAAAACAACGAAGATATTAAATCAACATTACTGGATAAATTTAAAAACGAATGGATCAATAATCCAAAATTTTTAATAGATAATTATCTTTTAGTTGAATATGAATTTGATACTTTAACTTCTAAAATATTTCTTGATATAAGAATCATCCAGACCAAAAGCAATCTCATACTGCTTTTAGCAAGAGATATTACGGAGAAAAAATATATAGAAAAAAGCATTGTACAGAAACAAAAGCTCGAAGTTATCGGAACTTTGGCTTCGGGCTTAGCACACGATATTAACAATGTCTTACATTCCACATTAAGTGTTTCTTCTTTAATTAAAATGATGTTAGATGAAAAAGATATTTCAAAAGATAATCTATTTGAATATGCAGAAATTCTTGAAAAATCTGCCTTAAAAGGGACTTCTTTAGTTTCCTCATTGCTTAATTTTTCTAGAGATAGTACTGAGCAAAAAAGTAGATTTAATCTTTTAAATGTTATAGGCAATTCAATAAATATTTTTGAGATGAAATACAAAAAAAGAGTAAATGCAAATTTCCTATCCGAATTAGATGAAGCAAATTTTGAAGGAAATGAAAATCAGATAATGCAGGTAATATTAAATCTTTTAATCAACTCTTTTGAAGCATTAGAAAAAAAAGAGGTAGAAGAGAATAAAGTCTTAAATGTTTATTTAAAAAAGATTGAAAACTATTACGAGATAGATATAGAAGACAATGGAATTGGAATAGAGCCAGAAATTTCAGAAAAAATTTTCGATCCTTTTTTTACAACAAAGGGGCAGGGTAGGGGTGTCGGAGTAGGTTTAACAATAGCTAAAAAGATAGTGGAAGATCATGGTGGAAAGATATCTTTTGAATCCAGAATGAATTCCAAAACTGTTTTTCGAGTTTATTTACCAATTAAAACTATTAAAAACTTTGAAATTAATGATACTTTAAACTTCGAAGATAATAAAAAAATTGAATTAAATAAAAATACAATATTACTTGTAGATGATGATATAAATGTACTAAAAGTGACCAAAAAAAATCTAGAGAAAAGAGGTTTCAATGTAATTGAATCTACAAATCCGAACGATGCCATGAATGTTTTTGAAGAAAATAAAGATAAAATATCTTTTTGTATTGTAGATCTTGTTATGCCAGAAATCAATGGAATAGAACTTCTTGAACATTTAATTTTTCAAGGTTTTAATGGGAAAAAGATTGTCTGTACAGGGTTTAAAGATGATCCACGATTAAGTGAAAATCAATCTATTAAAATTGATAAAATAATAGAAAAGCCATATAAGGTAGATTATTTAGTAGAACAAATAGAAGATCTTATGTATGGGAAAGCCGATGAAAGATAAAAAACAGAAATTCAAAGAAATAGTAGCTGTAAGTAGAGGAGAAATAGTAGAAAACACTCATTATGGGGCTTATTGCATTGCAGGTAAATCGAATGAAATATTATATTCTTTTGGTGACCCATCAATGTTTGTATTTACAAGATCAACTGCAAAACCTTTTCAGGCATTGCCTGTAATTTTGAGTGGGGCTTATACCAGATACAACTTTACCTCAAAAGAGATAGCGGTAATCTGTTCCTCACATTTTGCCCAGGATGAACATATACAGCAGGTAAATTCGATATTAAATAAAATAGGTTTATCAGAAAAGGATCTTTTAACGCCTTCTGTCTATTCTAGAAACAATGACATAAGAGATTTGCAGATATCGCAAGGGATAAAACCATCAAAAATCTTTAGTGATTGTAGTGGTAAGCATTCCGGGATGCTTTCGGTATGCCTGACAAAAGGTTACCCTATCAAAAATTATGTTGATCCATCTCATCCTCTACAAAAAGAAATATTAAAAATAATTTCTGTAATCTATGCTACCAAAGATATTAAATTGGGAGTCGATGGTTGCTCTGCTCCTGTTTTTGCAGTTCCTTTCGAATCCATGGCAAAAAGTTATCAGACTTTAATAATGGCTAAATTAAACAATGTCCAACGAGAGTTTGCCAAAGAATATGGTTTTGATATAGATCAATTTGAATCTGCATTAAAAATAATTAGAAATTCGATGCTTTCTAATCCAGAAATGATAGCTGGAAATTCTGGACTCTGTACATTGCTTACCTCGATTTATGGTGGAACAGCCATTGCCAAAGTTGGGGCTGGCGGTGTTTACTGTATCGGGATAAATGATTTTATTACCAAAAATTCTATTGGAATAGCCCTAAAAATATCTGATGGTTCAATTCCTATTGCCGAATATGCAATAACCTCTATTTTATATAGATTAAATCTTTTACCTTCCACAAGATCTGAATTTTTAAATTCGATATTATTTAAAAAGAATTTAAATGAACATAAGGTTCAAATTGGCGAGTATTATTTTTTAGATGATAATCTACCTTTGCTAAGCAGTCTAATTTAAATAAGATTGACAGGATAATTATTTTCAATATTCTTGTTTTAGCTTTAATTCAAAATAAATTCGGTTTTTCTAATTTATGAATATTTTTGAAATTATTATTTCTGTCTTATTACCTATTTTTTTCGGATATTTTTTGAAATTAATAAAGGTATTATATGTTGAAGATGCTATTACCCTTAGAAAGTTTATAGTAAAGGCGTCAGTACCATTTATAATATTCAAAAATTTATATACAGCCGATGTTTCTGTGTTTGCGCAAATTGCTCCAAACTTATTGGCATTTATATTCGTTTCAATATTATATACTATCTTATCTAAAATTATCTCAAAAATGGTATCTAAAGATATCAGAGAATCCAGGGCATTTTCGATTGCAACACAATTTGGCAATTATGGATACCTGGGTTGGGGTATAATGTTTTACTTTTTTCAAGATGGTGGTTTTACAAGAGCGGTATTTTTTTCAATGTTTTTCTGGCCAGTATTTTTGCTACTTGGGTTCTTAATGATTTACTTAGAAACAAAAGAGAATTTTTCTTTCGATAATTTTATGAAAATACTTTTAAAAAACGCTACTATTCCAATAATTTCTGCTATTGGTGGCTTGGTTTTTAACATAATGAAAATCGAGTTTCATCCTGTGTTAAAAGATTTCATCTTTACATTTAGCTCATTCACAATACCGATGATATTATTTTCAATAGGATTAGATTTAAATTTTAAAATAGATAGAAAAAAAATAAAAATAGCTTTTCTCTCAAGTTTTATTAGACTCTTATTCGGGATTATTTTAGGAATTTTTACAGTTTTTATTATTAGCAGAATTTTCAAAATTGATGAGTTAACATTCAAGGTAATTCTTCTTGAGACAGTTATGCCCACGGCGACTATGACAGCCTTTTTTTCGGATTTTATAGATATGGATAAACAGCTTTTGGCATCAACTCTTACTATTTCAACCCTTTTATCGCTGATTACATTACCACTTTGGTATTATATAATTCAATTAAAATTCATTGCCAGCAATATTTTACCATTTTTTGTTAGATAAAAATTTTAATCAGGTAAAAATGGGAAGTAAAATGGGAATTAAATATGATTTAAATAAAATTAACTATATTCAAAAGGGTAGTGGCAAAAAAGTCCTTCTTTTACATGGTTGGATGTCAAATATCGATGTTTTTAAACCAGTTATTGAGAATTTATCTTTGAATTTTGATGTTCTTGCAATCGATTTTCCTGGCTTTGGGAAGTCCATTCTCCCTGAATCATCCTGGGGGATTTACGAGTATGCAGATTTAGTATATGATTTTATAAAATTCAAAAATTTCTATCCAACTACAATTATTGGACATTCATTCGGTGGCAGGGTTGCGATAATTCTTGGTTCAAAATATTCTATACTCGTGGATAAACTAATCTTGGTAGATTCTGCGGGTTTAAGGCCAAAAAGAACGGTAAAATATTATTTCAAGGTCTATATATATAAATTAATAAAACTTATATCCAAAATTTTTTGTAAGATAAAAAAAATAGATTTTGAAACTTATTTTTCAAATTTAAAAAAAAGATTGGGTATAAAAGGTAGCAAGGACTATGAGGAATCCGGTCAATTAAGAGAGATATTTTTAAAAGTTGTAAACCAGGATTTAAAAGATGAGGCAAAAAAGATAAAAAAACCAACACTTTTAATATGGGGTGAAAAAGATGATGCTACACCGATTTATATGGCTAAAAAATTACAAAAGTTGATTAAAGATTCTGGTATTGTAATACTTGAAAATGCCGGGCATTTTAGTTTTTTAGAAAATTTCCAAAAATTCATTAAGGTTGTTAATTATTTTATTGGTTTAAATTAGATTGATTATAAATTTAATTATCTGGAGTTTTATGATTATATTTATTCTAACTTTTATCTATATTGTAATTTTATGCATAGTTTCAGAAATATTGCAAAAAGATTATCTTCTTCATATCTCTCAGCTTTATAATTATAGACACTTTGAATATTTTACATGGCTTATTGAGAAAGATAATATAAAGAATACCTTAAAGAAGGTTTTACTTCAGTTCATTTTAGGTATAATCTTTTTCTTTCTCCTTTTTATATGTAAAAATGATGGTTTTTCTAGAATTTTCTCAACATTAAATAATGATTTTATATTTTTTCTTTCTATTCTTTTTTCTTTGGCAATTATTACATTTTTGTTTTTTATAACAATAAAAAGAAAAAGAAAGATAAAAAAACCTCTTGTTTATACCAAAAGGGCGATAAGACTTAAAATTCTATATTTTTCATTGTTTTTATTTTCAAATCTACTGGTTCTAACTATTTTTTTATATCCAAAAAATTTAAATTTAATCTTTTCGGATAAGAACAGGATTATTTATATATTATATCTTTTTTTATTTTCATTTTTTATCTTTTTTATTTACAATATTACACCATTAATTATGCTCATAAGCCAATTTATTATCTATCCTGTAGAAAATATTTTAAATAATAAATTTTTATTAATGGCAAAAAAAAAGATAGAAAGATTGAAAGAAAAAGGACTTATAATAATAGGGATAACCGGAAGTTATGGTAAGACATCGATAAAGAATTATATAAAAGATGTATTAAAAATAAAATATAATCTTTTTGCTTCAGATTTAAGTTATAATACCTTGATGGGTATATCTAAAAACATTAATGATAAGTTAAATGAGGATCACAAGATTTTTATTTCCGAGATGGGCGCGCGATATAAAAAAGATATTGAGGACCTTGTAAAACTTTGCAAACCAGATATAGGCGTTTTGTCATCAATTGGCCCTGTACATTTGCAGACTTTTAAAAATATCGAAAACATAATAAATGAAAAATGGAAACTTATAGAAAACTCAAAAATTGCTTTTTTAAATATAGATAACGATTATATATATCAAAAGGCTAAAGAGACAAAAGATAATCCTAAATTTGTATATGTTGGCAAACAGGATTTTTATAATTTAAATTTTGATAAATTAGATTCTGATAAATTAGATT
>DYJT01000020.1:17546-37674 GCA_020722965.1 Brachyspira murdochii
TGATAAATTAGATTCTGATAAATTAGATTTGAATATTTTAAATTTAATTAGAGATAAAACCTATATTTTTACCTATGGTTATAAAAAAGAGAGAAACCCAGTTTTTCTTGTGGAGCAAATTGAACTTGAAGAAGACAAAACATTATTTAATATAAAGATTTTAAATGAAAAAAGTTATAATTTTAAAACAAGCTTGCTCGGAATGCATTCTGCAGAAAATCTTAGTGTGGCAATAGGTTTGGGATTTTTATTCAATATTGATTATAAAGATATATATGAGGTTATAGAGAAAATAGAACCGGTTGAACATAGACTTCAACTAATAAAACCTAACCAAATGCTTTTAATAATTGATGATGCTTTTAACTCAAATCCCGATTCAGCCTCTGCTGCATTAAATGTATTAAAAGGTTTTAAGGATAGGAAGAAGATAATAATTACACCAGGATTTATCGAGCTCGGTAAATTACAATATCAAAAAAATATGGAATTTGGTAAACAGATTTCGGAAATTGTAGATTTTGCAATTTTTGTTGGGCAAACAAATAAAGATGCATTGATAGAAGGCTTTAAAATGACTAATGGTGATAAAAATTTTCTTTTTGCAAAAACATTAGAAGAAGCAACAAAATTTTTATCGGGATTAATAGATAGAAGCTCTGTAGTCTTATTTGAAAATGATCTACCAGATAATTATGAATGATGATTTAATTCTAGATAAAGAGGTTTTATGAGCAAAAAAAGATGTCTTGTAGTTTTTGGTGGTAAAAGTGTTGAACATGAGGTTTCTGTGATAACAGGAATTCAGATTATTGAAAATATAGATAAAACCAAATATGAACCTATTCCTCTATATATTACCAAAGAAGGGCAGTGGCTTACAGGCGAGTCGTTAAAAGAGATTGAAACTTTTAAGAAAAAGGATTTTAAAAAGGCTAAAAAAATATATCTTTCCTTTTCCCAAAACGAAAAAGGAAGATTTTTAATCGATGGGAAGATATCATTGGAAGTGGATATAATATTTCCAGCCTTGCATGGGACATATGGAGAAGATGGGACAATCCAGGGGGTCTTTGAACTACTGGATATTCCATACGCCATGGCAGGTGTGGGTGCTAGTGCAAATGGGATGGATAAAGTTACTATGAAAAAATTATTTTCATTTCATGATTTACCAATTGTACCATATCTATGGTATTACAGAGAGGATATTGAAAATAATATAGATAAAAAAATGGATGAATTAGAAAGTTATCTTAATTATCCAATGATTGTGAAACCATCAAATCTTGGTTCAAGCATAGGAATTACAAAGGCAAATGATAGAGTCCAATTAAAAAATGCTCTTGAAGTTGCCATGCAATATGATTCCAAGATAATAATAGAGAAGGCAATAGTAAATATAAGAGAGATAAACTGCTCTATAATTGGTTTCCATGATAAATTAAGGGTTTCAATATGCGAAGAGCCTGTTTCTATGGATTCCATACTTTCTTTCGAGGATAAATACATTAGATCAAATAGTAAAACCAAAGGTTTTAGTAGAAAAATTCCTGCTCCAATATCTGATGATATAAGAGAAAAAATCGAGGAATATTCAAAAAAGGCATTTATGGCTATAGATTGCTCTGGAGTTGCCAGAATAGATTTTATCCTTGAAGACGATAATAAGATTTATGTTAATGAAATCAATACTATTCCAGGATCAATTTCATTTTATCTGTGGCAACCTTTAAATATAGATTTTAAACAATTGATTGATGAGATACTGGATATTGCTGTAAGATTATATGATGAAAAAAAAAGAAATTTATATAATTTTGATGCAGATCTTTTCAACAAAATTTCAAAAAGTTCTATGAAAAATTATATTAAATGAAAAAGATAAAATTAATAATTTTTCTAATTATTTTACTGCTTTTTTTGGCAAGTTTATCAATCGTTTATTCTTTTGGTATTTTAGTATTTCCATTAAATTCTTCTGGTGTTCTACCTCAATATTTGATAGATGAAAATTTAATAGGTAAATTAAAATGGGCAACTAAGATTAATTTGTTAGATGAGCAAATGGAGAAGATTAAAAGTGTAAACAAAAATTCGATCAAATCTATTGAAGACTTTATTAATGTAGATTTTTTATTCCTTGTAGAAGTATATTCAGATGAAATTTATAGCAGATTACATATCTATTCATTCTATCATCATCTCTATTGTGGAAACATATATTTAAAATTGGATAATCCAGATATAACATATAATATATTTAACCTTCTTCATCAATTAATTTCAAAATTGGCGATTAATAACGATAAAATAAGCTTTGAAAAGATTATTAAAGTTTATTTTACAAGTTTTCAAGATGAAAATGGTGATAAAATAAATATTGTTCCGCAAATTTCTTTTTCTGAATCCTTGCTCTTAAGCTTGTTTTTAAAATATTCTTCAAATGAACTACTGCTTGGATATTACAAAAGCATTGTAGAAAAAGAAAAAGATATAAAACCCAATCAGGAAGATCAATTTACCTTGATTTTATATAGCTTATGCAATTATTTGACTAATAATATAATAGAAAATTCATATTTTGATAATATAAAAATTGATCAAATTGATTATAATCTAGTAACAGAGAAATATATAAAAAATGCTATTGCGAATTTATTGAAAAAAAGACTTAAAAAAATAGAATATGAAATTCTTTCTTTTATCTTATTAAATTAAATCAAGAAATTTTTAAATTCTTATGATATCAATTATAATTCATTATCTTATAATCATGCGATAGAGTCTCGACAACTTTTTTGTAAAGCTCTACTGGATCAAAACTTTGTTTAAAATAGATAGAATCAACAAATGCATTTGATTCAATATGATACGGTATCTCTCCTATATCTTCAATTTTTTTATGTAGTTGATAAAAAGAACCAGAGAAATCATTAAAACCAGATGATATAATATAAAGTATAGTGGTCAAATATGGTTCAAATTGATAGTCATCCTTAATTTTGATATATTCTTCTTCTTTTATAAAGAGTAGATGTTTCCCTTCATGTACTAAAAGATTGTGTATATTGATGTCTTTTGTGGCTAAGCTTTCGAGTATTAGTCTGGAATTAGAAGATTGAGTTTTAATTAAATGTAGGTTTGGTATATAGTTTATCGATAATATTGATGGAGTTTCGCTAATCTGTTCTATGTAATCTGTAACCATTGTTCCTCCTTTAGAATCAAATGAAGATCTTACCCTGTAATTAATCCTATAGTTCAGGGCAAGCGAGCAAGCTCTGTCATGCATTACCTTTGCACCTGTTTTAGACATAAAATAAACTATTTGATGGGGTAATTTTATGTATGGCCTGGCATCTGGGAAAAATTTAGGATTTATAGAATATATTCCATCGACATCGGTGCATATATCGCAATTTTTTGCATTTAAGGATGCACTTAGCGCTAGCGCTGTTAAATCAGAACCTCCTCTTCCCAGAGTTGTAATGTTTTTTTCCCTCGAAACACCCTGAAAGCCTGCGACTATGACTACTTTATTCTTCAAAAGTTCCTCAACTATCCTGTAAGGTCTTAATTCTTCGATTTTTGCCTTCATATGAGAATTGCTGGTAATTATTCCAGCCTGAGATCCGGTAAAAGAAACTGCTGGAATCCCTAAATCATTTAAGGAAATCGAAAGTAAAGCCATAGAGATTCTTTCACCAGTTGTCAGAATGATATCGACCTCTCTTTCTAATGGTTTTGGTGAAATATCGTATGCAAGTTTCAGTAATTCATTTGTGTAATTACCCATAGCAGAAACTACAACTACTATCTTTCTGCCTTTCAGGTAAAGTTCCTTTATCTGATAGGCAATTGCTATTATTTTTTCTTTAGTAGCAACAGATGTGCCACCAAATTTTAATACATCTATTTCCATATTTGATTATTCCAAAAATGTTTTTTTAAAAACAATATTTTATATTAAATTTTATTTTAATCTATCCAGGAAAGCCTTGCAGTAAAATGTCTAAGAATCTTTGGTTCATAAATTAATTTTAAGCCTTTAATCTTATCTTTTCGCTTGTTTATCTCGGAAAGAGAAAGAGCAACAACATCCATATGTCTATTTGTATAGACTCTTCTTGGGATAGCTAATCTTAAAAGCTCAAAGGGTGGTTTTCTATTTTCTTTCGTCTGTGGATCTCTATCTGCCAAAAGTGTTCCGATTTCAACACCTCTAACTCCAGATTCTATATAAAGTTCGACACCTAAGGCTTGAGCGGGGAATTGATAGTGTGGTATCTGAGGAAGCATTTTTGTCGCATTTACAAAGACAGCATGACCTCCTGCTGGATTGATAAGAGGTATACCATATTCTTTACATCTTTTATGAAGATATTCAACCTGAGATATTCTGTCGTGAAGATATTCAAATTCTGTAGATTCATTTAAGCCAACAGCTAATGCAGACATATCTCTTCCAGCCATTCCACCGTACATTATGAAACCTTCGAACAATATACAAAATTGTTGAAGTTTTTCATATAGTTTTGGATCCCTAACCGCAATGAAACCGCCGATATTTACAAGTCCATCTTTTTTTGATGACATAGTGCAACCATCTGCGTATGAAAACATCTGCTTTACTATCTCCTTTATGGTTTTGTCTTGATAGCCTTTTTCTCTAATCTTTATAAAATAGGCATTTTCAGCGAATCTTGCGGCATCAAAAAATAAAGGTATTCCATATTTATCGCATAAAGATTTTAAGTTTTTGATATTATCCATAGATACAGGCTGCCCACCATTTGAATTACATGTTAAAGTAAGAATAAATAGTGGAATCTTATCTTTTGGAGTCTTTTTGAAAAAATCTTCTACCTTATTTAAATCCACATTTCCTTTGAAAGGATAATCACTTTCAGAATCATTTGATTCATCGATTAAAAGAGAAATTTCTCTGGATTTACGCAGCTCTATATGAGCCAATGTAGTATCAAAATGTTTGTTTCCCGGGACAATGTCCCCCTCTTTTAATAGGGCGGAAAAAAGAACATTCTCCGCTGCTCTTCCTTGATGTGTAGGTATTAAATAGGGAAGACCAGTTATTTTAATTACACTATCTTTAAGTTCAAAAAATGATGATGCACCTGCATAACTCTCATCACCTCTCATCATCGCTGCCCACTGATTATTAGACATGCTACCAGTACCAGAATCGGTAAGTAAATCTATGAACACATCTTCAGCCTTTAAGGCGAAAAGTGATAAACCAGCATCTTCAATAGCTTTAATCCTATATTCTCTGGTGGTTTTTTTAATATTTTCAACTACTTTAATCTTGAATGATTCGGCATTGTTAAAGTAATCCATTCCTACTCCTTTTGGGGAAAATATTCGACAACATAAAAAAATGAATATGTTTGTTCTATTTGAATATCCTTTGGTAAATTACTCTTATCTAGGATTAAAGAATAATCTTTAGCTAAATTAACCGAAATATCCAATAATCTTGTATATTTTGCGTAATCTCTTCTTAAGATGTTTATAAAATCGATCGATTGCTTTTCATAGGTTTCGAGAATTTGCTTTACAGAATTTATCATTATCTCAACTTTTTCAAGACCATTTAAAAACAAATTTAATTGGGAATCTATTACTCTTGAAAGATCTTCGGCCTGAACTATATAATCGGGGAATCCATATAACCCGGGGAAATTATATTTGTCAAATTCACCACCAGATAGAACCATGTCTATTAGCTGATTATTAAATTCAATAAATTGTTTAATGTAATTTATGCTTGTATCATCAAAACCCAGAACTGTTTTCATGTCTTGAAGTATTGAATATAAAAGGTTATTCATCTTCATCACAGCCTCAAGATTTCTAATATAAAGATTAAGCAAATCCTGAGCCTGTATAATTGTCTCAACTGATTTTGTAAGACCTGATCTGAACTCTTTGATTTTTTGAACTACTTCATTTTCTAGATTTAATATTGAAAGAACACTATTTTTTATAGAAAAGTAATTGTTAAAGTTTTCTATTACCATTTGATTTATTTGATTATAGTTTTGTCCCAGGATTTCTGGAAGTTTAAAAGATAAAAGCTGAGTACTGATAAATATTGTAGGTAACTTTGTAAATTTACCAGTTAGGTATATTGAACTGGTACCTGTTGGATATGGGAAAATGGGAATTGTAATAGAATAATTTTCGCCTTTAAAAACTTTTATCCCAAGGTCTATATCTACTTCATCATAGAGAGTGTTGGGTATTTCCGTGGTGATTAGCACAAAATATGGTAATAAAAGATCTACCTGTTCATTTATTGTGTTGTTATCAGGGAAAGTTTGATATTCTATCCTATCTCTGACCAGTGAATTATTAATAGCATTGATGCGTATTTCTAAAGTACCCTTTGAATTTATTATATTTTCTGGAGCGACTTCTTTTCCATTTAAAATGTAATTTATATTGAAGGAAATTGGAAATTTTAAATCATTGGTAGATGGTTCTACATAAAAATATACCAGTTTATCTTTGGTGCTAATTTCGACTTTTTGATTGTTTTGATTTATTTTATCTATTCCATCATCTATTCTAAAATTTGTAAGACCAAATTTATTTAAAAATGATATAATCTTGTTTGCCGCCCACTTAAAAGCATACGAAATCCTTATTTTTGTGGGTTGTCCTTTATAATTTAATGTAACATAAATAGTTTCGCTTTTTATGATCTTTGAAGATTGAGCATATGTGTTAAGAGTAAAAATTAAGATAAGAATAAAAGTGACAATTATTAATTTTCTTTTCATAAATAAATACCTATATAAAACTAAAATTATTGAAAATATACAATAAAAAGATAATAAGAAATAAATAATTTGCAATAGATTAAGATAGATTAGATTTAAAAAACAAAGAATATATTCTTCTTTTTCTATTATCCATGTTAATAATTAATTTAGAAAAAACAAGAACGATAAAAGGCATGAAAAGCTCAATAACAATAAAACTGACTAAAGCACCTCTACCTATAAGTCCCGCTATATTTGAAACTACATTTACAGGATCATATAAATTATAACCTACTGTCGCCAGGAAAAGGCACAAAGATGCACTAAAAAGAGTTTTGGTCGTGGATTTTACGGTTCTTGTTATCGAGGCGATCAAATCCTTATCTTTTTTATATTCCTCTTGAAATCTTGTAACAAAAAGCAAAGCATAATCTATTGTTGAACCAAGCTGTATAGAGCCGATAATCATGTTTGCGATAAATGAGATTTCGTTTGAAAAAATAGAGAACAGATAGAGATTTAACATAACGGCAAATTCAACCACTACAAGAAGAATCAAAGCAAAAACGGGGGATGTAAAAAGAAATAGTAAAATTATGAAAATAAAAATTAAAGAAGCAATATTTATTCTTCCAAAATCGATCTTTGCTATTTTAATAAAATCATATAGTAGTTCTGATTGCCCACTGATATAAAATGTGCTATAATAATTTTTAAAAACATATCTTATTTTTTCTAACAATTGAACAGATTCCTTTGTTCCAGGAGGATATAGTATTTTTAAGTAAATCTTCATATATCCTTTTTTATAGAAATTTTCAATTTGATCATAAGGAATAAATGAAATAGGTACAGATGGATGAGCATAACTGTTTATAGAAAAAATAAGAGATATCCCATCTATTTTAATTAATTCATTTAAAGCCTTTTGAAGCTTAAATCTATTGAAAGAGATTAGAGAAGGTGCTGGTAAAACTATGTTTATTAAATCGCCAGTTCTGGCAATATTCATTATCTGGTTTAAATTCTCGAATGATTTTAAATTTTTTGGCATCGTATCGTCTAACCTGTATGAAATTGGAAGATGAAAACCCTGATAGAATACAAAAGGAATTAAAACACAGAAAATCAAACCAATCGAAATTATAAGACCTTTGATTCCATATTTTTTTGTAAGTGTAAATGACTTAGATTTTTCACTTATTCTAACTTTGTTTTTGATTCTATCCAACTTTTTAATAAAATTCGATTTAATTTTAATTAAATTTTCGAAATTGGTTGCATCAATCAATTTGTCAAATATTAATATTAGAGAAGGAAGCAAGGTAACAGAACAAATTAAAGATAGTAGCACTCCTTTCGCCACAACAACACCAAGATCAAAACCTATCCTAATCGTCATTATCGTAATAGCTAAAAATCCTATGAAAGTCGTTAAGGATGAACCTAAAATCGAGGTAAATGTTCGATTTATAGCCAAAATCATTGACTGTTCATTGTCTTTATGTAAGTGTTTTTCTTCAAAATATCTATGAAACAAGAATAAGGAGTAATCCATAGATACGCCAAATTGCAGGGCAGCAGTTATTGCGTTAGTCATATAGGAAATTGAATGTAAAAAACCATTTGTTCCCATGTTGATACTATAGGAGATACTCAGAGATAATAAAAATAAAAAAGGTGGGATTAGAGTCTTTGTCGTAATAATTAGCATTGCGATCATCAAGACACAGGAAATTATAAAGTACCACGGAAATGCGCTGCTTCTAAATATCTTATGAAATTCCCAGTTCATAACAGATGAACCAGTGAAGATAATATCGGGATATTTTTGGGTATAATTTATTATATCAGTAATAGCATCAAGTGTTTCTGGATCATTATCACCTTTTTTAAATTCGACTGTTACAAAGATTCCTTTGCCTTGATAAAAAAGCTCTTTTGCAATTTCCGGAAGAAATCCTTGGGGAACAGTAAAGATACCTACCTGATCTGGACCTAAAGCAGTTTTTATCTGAGGATGATTCCTAACATATTTTATTACATCGAAATATGCGTTTTTATCCTCAATGTTTTTAAAAAACAGAATTGCTGAAGCCGAACTTCCGAATGCTTCAGATAGTATTTTCTGCACCTTTATACTATCGATTTCATCGGGTAAAAAACTTGAAAGTTCCTTAATTATAATGACTTTTGACCATTGTTTTATAGAAATAATCGATAGAATTATGAATATTATGACAATCAATATCCTGAATTTTACAATAAATTTGCTCACCTATTCTCCATAAGAATTAATATTATTTAGCTATTTTCCTCACAGTATCTATTATCGTTCCATCTCTGTATTCTATAAGAGCCACAATATCATCAGTAAACTTTATTGGTTCAGGTTTGCCGGTGAGTTTTTCTATCTTTTTCTTCAAATCATCTATTTCGAAAACAGGATATCCCGTAGATTTAATCCAATCTTTAATGTCCTGTCTTAGAGGATTAACGGCTATTCCTCTTTCGGTTATTATTATGTCAACATCTTCACCTGGTGTTATAACGGTGGTGACATCATCGATTATAATAGGTATTCTACTTCTAAAAGATGGAGCTATTACAATGGTTAATTTTGCGCCATATGCTGTGTCACAATGTCCGCCAGAAGCTTCTCTGATAACACCATTAGAACCTGTGACAACATTTACATTAAATTTTGTATCGACTTCCAGCGCAGAAAGCACAACAACATCGAGATAATTAACTATTGGACCAGTAGTGAAAGGATTTGCATAGAAACAGGAATCCATCTCAACATGATTTGGATTGTCTTTCATAGATAAAGAGGCAGTTAAATCGAAAGATTGAACATCATATAAATTTTCAATCAAACCTTCTTTCAAAAGCTCAACCTGATAGCTAGTAATACCACCAGTTGCAAATTTAGCCTTAATATTTCTTTTTAACATATGATCTTTTAAAAACTTTGTTGTAGCCAATGCAGCTCCTCCAGAGCCTGTCTGGAATGAAAAACCATCATAAAAATAAGGTGATTTTGAAATAATGTCTGCGCTGATTTTGGCAAGAAGTAGATCCATTGGATTACTGGTCATCCTGGTAGCTGCAGTTCCGATTTTTTTAGGATCACCTATATTTTCCACTTTTACAATATAATCAACCAGATAATGAGGGATAGATATTCTGCTTAAAGGTTTTTGCTTAATTTCATCTGTAATTGCCACAACTTTATTGGCATATTTTGCATCTATAATTGAATATCCTAATGAACCACAAGGTGAGTTTGAATCTGTCCCATTGATATTACCCATAAAATCACAACCTGGAGCAGCTATAAAAGCGACATCAATCTTTGTGCTTCCTTCTTCTATCCTTCTGGCTCTTCCTCCATGTGAGTGAAATAAGACAGGATATTCTATTCCCCCATTAGAAGCCAGATCACCAAGTTTTTTTCGAAGTCCAGAAGTTATTATCTTTGTAATTACCCCCTGTTGAACATAATTAACTATTGCATCATGAGGCTCTGTTAAACTTGTCGGAGCTAAGGTAAGATTTTTAATGCCAAGTTTGGCAATAGCCTCTATAACAGGAACCAAAACCATGTCACCATTTCTAAAATGGTGATGGAAGGAGATAGTCATCCCATCTTTTAATCCAGATGCCTTGATAGCATCTTCAATAGAAGGAAGAATCTTATTGTTATCATGAGAGTATCTTTTTAAGATACCAGAATTTTTTTGAATATTTTCAGGATAGAAAGCATCACTACCTTTAAATGGTTTTAAGTTCCCATACCCCTTTATAGAATCTGGTATATATCTTCCAACTGCATTTTTTTGCATATTAGTTTTCTCCCTTAAATAAATTATATTTCCTCTGGATTTAGTCCTGCTCTTATCAAGGTCATCTGTGCCCTTTTAACAACGGGATAATCTATCATCTTTCCATTTAAGCTAACAACACCACCCTCATTTTCCTTAGAAGCCTTGATTATTTCAATAGCTTTTTCTATTTCATCCTGTGTAGGATTAAAGACTTCATGTATTACTTGAATCTGTCTTGGATTAATGCATGCTTTTCCATCAAAGCCAAGGGATTTTATTATCTCGGTTTCTTTTCGTAAACCCTCAAGATCATTAACATCTGAATAAACAGTATCTAAAGCAGCAACCTTTGCTGCGGAGGCCGCAAGTGCAACTTTTGCTCTAGCCCAATAAAGCTCATTTCCCTCTTTTGTTCTTGCGACTTTTAAATCTGCCGTTAAATCTTCGCCTCCGATAGTTATCGCGATAATTCTTGGGGAACTCTTTGCAATTTCATATGCATTTTCAATTGCTATAGCTGTTTCTAGCATTGGGACGATTTTTGTCGTGCCGATAGGTATATTGTTTTTCTCTTCAATCTCAGCTATTTTGTTTTCATAATTTAAAATATCTTCTGGGGAAGATGTTTTAGGAAGTCTTATAGCATCTGGTTTTAATGGAATTATAATTTCAAGATCTTTTTGACAAAAAGGTGTATCAATTGAATTTATCCTGACTACGACTTCGTAATCCATAAAATCAAGAAAAGAAAGTGCATTTGCGACAAGAAAACGAGCCGAATCTTTTTGATAAATAGATACAGAATCTTCAAGATCTAATAAAACTCCATCTGCCCCAAAAACCATACAGTTTTGTAGCATTGATGGGGAGTTGCCTGGGACATAAAGCTGACTTCTTCTCTTTATTATTTGTTTCATTTTAACCTCTAATCTATTTAGTATTTTTCAAATTATTGTTTTTCAAAGATCTTGTCAAAGCAGTCATAACTCTTGCTTTTAATGCGAAAGAAAGAGCTCCTCTATCGTCTACCATGATTTTAATGGGTAAATCAGAAATATTATGAATTTGCTTAAATTTATCAACTGTTTTTTCGATATCTTCTTTTATTATATTATGAAACTGTTTATCTACTGTAGAGATTAATTCAAGAGAAAATATATTTGAAGGTTCAATCGAAACAAGGCAATCTGATGATTCAAGACTGCCGGCTTCTGATTTTATAAATTCCATATCTTCCTCTTAATTTTTAATTAAATTAACTTCATTATTTTTTTTTTCAATATAGAAATCTTGACAAACGAACAATTTTATAAGATATTAAAAGTGATGAATCGTTGAAGGTATATTTATGAATGATGAAAATATGAAAGAATTGCTTCAATATTATTTTGAAGAGGCTTATCAGATAATTACTCAACTTGAAAGTTCAGTTTTGGAACTTGAAAAAAATCCTTCAAATGCAGAGACTATAAATGAAATATTCAGAGCAGTTCATACATTAAAAGGTTCTTCAGCCTCAATGGAATTTAAGGAAATTGCCGATTTTTCTCATAGTATAGAAGATTCTTTTGATTATTTAAGAGGATTAAAAGATATAAAATTAAATTCAGAGGTAATTGATATACTTTTAGAGAGCATAGATATTTTGAAACAGATGATAGAGCTTAGGAATGAAGGTAAATATTTCGATTCAGGGATAAAGGAAATAGAACAGAAGGTATTAAGCATCCCAGAAATAATTTCAAGTAATTCAGGTAAAACCGAAAAGAAGAAAGAGGAAAATAAAGTCGATACTATCTCATCAAAACCTGAAATCAAAATTCTTCCATCAGAATTACAGATATTTAAAAATCAAACTAAACCAGGATTCAATTTATATAAAATAATAGTTGAATTCAATGAAAATGACCCTATGGCAACTATAGGTCCATTACAGGTTTATTCTTCATTAAGGGATTTAGCTATAATATTAAAAACAAACCCAACTTTAGAGCAGATGAATCTCGATCAGTTTTATAAATATACAATCTATTTACTACTTTCGGACAAGAGCATTGATTCCATTAAAAAATTTATAAATGTACCAGATATTATTAATAATATTGATACAGAGGTTTTAAATTTTAATGATTTAGAAAATCACATAGAAAAAGAAGAAAAAGAAAATTTATCAACAATTAATGAAAACCCTTTACCATCAAATATAGAGGCACAAGAAAAAACAGCAGCAGAAGATACTCAAGAAAAAGATACAGAACACCAACAAACAAATCGGAAGAATGAGATCAAAGAACAAAATGTTAAGGCATCGACTATTTTAAGAGTAGATTCTCAAAGGATAGATGAGCTATTAAATCTTGTTTCGCAAATAGTAATAAATAAGGCAGCATTAATAGAATATTCTTCAAAAATAACTAATAATATTATCTCGTTTGACAATATTAGTTCTGATGCAGCTGGTTTAATAAGTTATTTAACAACTTTAGCCGATACGCAAGAAGATAAAATTGAAATTTCTAAAAACCAGGTAATTCATATATTAAATTTATTAAACTATTCCAACAATATTGTTGATTCTATAAAAACCAGTACCAATTTATTGTCAAATGAATTACAGGTTTATTCTAGAACAATTAACCTTCTACAAGAAGGTGTCATGAAAATCAGAATGGTGCCAATAGAACAGATGTTGACCAGGTTCCCAAGAATAATAAGAGATTTATCTAAAAAACTAAACAAAGATGTTGAAATGATAGCAGAAGGGTCAGATACAGAGCTTGATAAATCCATTATTGAAGAGCTTACTGATCCAGTAATGCACATTCTTAGAAATTGCATGGACCATGGAATAGAAGATGCAAATATTAGAGAAAGACTTGGCAAAAAAAGGAAAGGTACGATAAAGATTATTGCGAAAAATGAAGGTAATATTATTAAAATTTCAATTGAGGATGACGGGGCTGGTATTGATCCCGAAAAAGTAAGAAAAAAAGCCATACAAAAAAATTTAATAAGCGAAACCAAAATACTTTCTCTTCAGGATATTTACAACTTGCTTTTTACCCCAGGATTTTCAACGGCTGAAAAGATTTCTGATGTTTCTGGTAGAGGTGTGGGACTCGATGTTGTCAAAAAATCATTAGAAAATTTAAATGGAACCGTTCAAATAGAAAGCGAAATTGGCAAATTTACTAGATTTACAATAAAAATACCATTGACCCTCGCTATAATACAGGCTTTACTTGTTTATGTTTCTAACGAAATTTATGCTATACCAATAAACAATATTTATGAAACAAAAAGAATTTATGAAAATGAAATCTTACAGATTGAAGGGAAAGATGCTATTAAAATTCGTAATGAGTATGTTTCAGTAATCTACTTAAATGAAGTATTTAATTTAAAAAAGGATGTTTCAAAAGATTTTAATTATCTTGTAATTGTTGGGGTCGGAGATAAAAAAGTTGGGCTTGTAATCGATTCTCTTATTGGAAGTCAGGATATTGTTATTAAACCATTAAAGAATGCATTCACAAGGGTTCCTTCAATAGCGGGATCAGCAATATTGGGAAACGGCGCAATTGCCCTAATAATAGATGTTAATCAGATGGTTTCAAATGAGACAAGAGCAGATATTTCTGAGGTTGATATTAAATAATTAAACTTGGAGGTAATGATGAATATAGACTTTATTAATCCTTTTGTTGAAGCTTCTTATGAGATATTCAAAGAGATATTGCAGGTTGAGATTAAAAGAGAAGATATATATTTAAAAAGCAGAGTATCTGATCTTAAAGGTATATCTGCTCTTATTCATATTTTGGGGTATAATGAGGGAAGGCTTTTACTGGACATGTCTCCAAATACAGCTATTCAGATTGCTTCCAAGATGACTGGTGAAAATTACGATACTGTTGACGATATGGTAATAAATGTAATCACCGAAATAGCCAATATGATTACAGCAAATGCTATAACAAAACTTCATAACAGGGGATATGATCTAGATTTAACACCTCCAACGATAATTAAGGGATCGGATGTCGAAATAACAGATAAAGATTTAGAAGCACTTGTAGTCCCTCTTAGAATGCCTTATGGTCTTGTCGAAATAAATGTAGCGACAAAAGAAAATTAAAAATCTTATAGATTAAGGTTTAATTATGAAGAAAAAATTTGTTACATTTCTTTTAAGTGATAGATTATATGGCATAGATATAATGAAAGTTAAGGGTATTGAAAAAGTCGAAAACATATATGTTGTTCCAAATATGCCAAAAACCATTAGGGGTGTTTTTAAACTTAGAAATTCGATAGTTCCTGTAGTTGATTTGAAAAAAAGGTTTACATTCGATGAAAGCCAAACTAAAATAGATACCATAATCCTTATTGAAACAAATGGAATGGAAATAGCCATATTAATAGATAAAGTTAAAATGGTTTATGAGATTGATGAAAACGAAATACAATCACCACCTGTTTTAAATACTGGAATCAATAAAGATTATCTGACTGGCATTTCTAAGATAGATGATACAAACATTCTTATGCTTATAGATATCGATAAATTATTTTCAAAAGAAGAACTAAAATCTTTCAAAGATAGAATCTAACATTTTTTCAACTCAAAAGAAATTAGCCGATATTATTAGTAGTTTTAACATAATTTTAGAAGCTTAATTTTATAATACCAGTAGAATTTTAATTCAACTGGAAGATTGGATATACTGATTATTTGTTAGTAATATTTATTTGATTCATTTGTAAACTTTTGGTGTTTAAGAGGATTGTTAAAGAGGATATTATTTATGGTATTAAAAAAAATATTATTAATCTTATTAATGTTACTTATATCAATATTAATGGTTTTCCAAATTGTCGATAAAAACATTTTGTTTGCGCAAAGTAACACTCAGGCAGATTCCATATATTTAATGGCTTTACAATCTTTTGAAAAACAGGACTATAAAAAGGCAATAGAACTCTTTAAAAATTATTTGGATCAAAATTTGACAGGGGAAAATAGATCTTCCGTTATGTATTATATAGCTATATCATATTTTTTCTTGGGGAATTTAATAGAAAGTGAAAATTATTTTTTAAATGCACTATCTAAAGTTATTACAATTGAGCAGAAATCTATCTCTTTGTATTTTTTGGGTAGAATAAAATATCTTCAGAAAAAATATGATTACGCAATTTCATATTTTAAGAATTTTCTTGATATCAATCAAAATAAATCTTTAATTATCAACGCTTATTTCTTTTTATGGCAATCATATAGTGAAAAAAGGGATTTAACCTACTCAAAAAAATACAAAAATCTATTTGAAAATGAAGTAGCCAAAGGTGAAGTTCTTTATTTTTCAATAACAAAAGAAGGAAACAAAAGTTATCAGGATATTGCAAAATATGCAGAAATTTATGAAATGCTATATATAAATCAAACTTTGATAGATCAATACAAAGAGATAATAATTGAACTAGTACAAAAGCTTGAAGATGGTAATCTTTTGCCACCTATTAATGAAGTTGAAGAAAAATATCGAGGATTATACGAACAGAGTCTATTGAATTACAAAGAGTTAGAAAAAAAATATAATGAACTTCAAAAAAAATATGAAGACCTTAATAAAAATTATATAGATTTAAATAACAAATATAATGATTTACAAACTAAAATTTCACAAGGGTCTGATTTTGAGAAGGAATATAACAAATTACTTTCCGACTACAATGATCTATTAAACAAGTATAATGAACTTAACCAAAAGATTTTATCAATAGATTCAACAACATCTTCACAAGAACTAGAAAAATTAAAAGAGGAAAACCAATCTTTAAAAATTGAGTTAGATAACAAACAAAAAATAATAGATGAATTAAATCAACAGATTACAGAACTTGAATCAAAAATAGACCAGATTTTTCAATCAGGAGAAGATGAATTTGTCAAGGCATATGAAGTTAAGTTTTTAGAGTTAAAGAAAAAGGAAACTGAATTAAAAAATTTTCAAGAACAGTTAACCCAAAAAGAAAAAAGTTTAACCGAACTTGAAAATCAATTAAAAACTAAGGAAGAGCAAATAAATTTATGGGAAAAAAAGCTAGAAAGATATTCTATGCTTCTAGATATGAAAATTAGATTGGTAGAAGCTCTTGTTAATTTTCTAGTGAAAAAAATAGAGTTATTCAATGATTTGATTTCAAAATTTCTTCAATAGAATCATTCAAAAAATATAAGGAATTGATAATATGAAAAATAATAAGAGATATATTATTATAGTCGTAATAATTTTAATATTCTTAATAACAAACATAGATTTGAAAAGCATAAAGGCGCAACTTGCTTATTTAGAAAACGATCTTTATAAAATTGTTCCTGATTCAAAAACTGGAATGATTAATATTTATATTAAAAAATTTAATTCTTATTCTCTATTTTATAGTATTCCATCTTCGTCAAAAATCTTAATAAAGTACGATAATTTTCAATATTTGTTAGAATCAACCGGTTCAGTAATTCAGGATTTTACAGTCGAGAACAATTCATTGACATTTAAATGGGGAACCAAATTTTTAAGCTTAACCCAGACAATTAATTTTATTAAACTCGATGATTTGAATGTTGGAGTTGAAGTAAAGATTGAAGTAACAAATCTTGATGTTAAAGGTCATTTTGTTGGAATTGGAATTCTTTTTGATACTTATTTTGGGGAAAACTATAATAAACCTTTTCAAATAAGTAATCTTGGTATTATCGATACTGAACAATATTTTAAAAAATCATCGATACCAATGTCGATCTATTCTTTGGATAACCCTAACAATCCGGTAGTAGGTTTAATCTTTTATCCCAAAAAAACCGGGATGACTATCCCAGACAAAATTATTATTGCTAATTACGATGAGCTTTTAAACAATTTCTGGAATTTTTCTTTTATGAAAGGTAGGAGTTTTAGTTCGACCTATAAAAGATTAGATGCAGCAGTGGGGTATGTATTTGATGAATCTTTCATAAACAACAATCAAGCTAAAAGTGTTTCTTTTGTTCTTGGTTTTTATCCAATCAAAACAGCAGAATCAAAAGAGGATTCACAAGCAACCGAAGTAAAAGAGCAAACCTCTGATAAGATATATCCGCAAGATATTGATTCAAAGATGAGTGAATTAAAAAGTTATCTTGAGCAGCAGATTAAAAGTTTGAATGAAAAAATAGAAGAACTGAAAAAAAAGTATGAAACTATTAAATCGATGGATTCAAATTTTTTTGCAGGCTCAGATCTTTTAAAAGCATGCATGGATTTATTAACTGAAATTAATGCCCTGGAATCGCAGATTCACCAGTTAAACGATGAAGAATTTAATGAGATTTATATGGATTTACTTAATAAATTAGAGGAATTAATCGCACTTTTAAATGAATTAATGCAGCAAACTTCATAGTAATAGATCGCTATCTTTTTTATTCATTGCTTTTATAATTTGTTGCGATGATATTTTGCATTTCTCACCCAATTTTTCAGTTATTTCAAGAGCATTTATTACTGCTTTTGCCCTATAATGGTTATTAAAGCTTATAATAACCGAAGTTGATTTACTTTGCAGGATTGTCTCTTTCAATTTTTCAATCTCTTGATCATTATATAGATAATCATATCTTTTAAAACTTTCGATATTATTTTCAAACCAGGTATTTTCCTTTCTTCCGTGAAACCTGAAATAGGATAATTTTTCGTTAGTAGAAAAACTTGTTAAAGGTAGATTATACGAAATCATAGGTTGATCAATATTGACAAATATAATATCCTGCTGTTGACAAAATTTTAAAAATTTATCATTTAAAAATGATTTATGTCTGACTTCTATCGCAATATCTATATCAATAGCAGTTTTCTTTATTAGTTCAATCTTTTTAAGATTTTTTGCGTTATTATGAAAAGAGTAGGGAAATTGGAATAATACTGTTAATAAGTTTTTATTCAAAATTTTTACTAAATCTATAAATTTTTTTATTTTATCAATATCAAGATCTTCCTGATGTGTAAAAAGCTTATTTGCCTTAATGGAGACTTTAAAATCTTCTCTTAATCTGCTCGCAAATGAGCTAAAAAAATGTTTTTCAGGTATTTCATAGAAAGTCGAGTTAATCTCAACAAAATTGAAAATGGAACTATAATAGTTTAATTTATCTATAGCTTTAGGGTAAAATATCCCTTCCCAGTCTCTATAACTAAAACCAGCCGTTCCGATATAGTAATTCATTTTTAATTCCCGTATATGTTTTATCAAAAATAGTATAGTTGAATTTTTCTATATTTGCAATATAAATTAGATAAACATTGAAAATTAAAGGTTTTTTATGATAAAAACAAAAAAGATAAAATTAATTACTTCCTTTTTTCTTATAATTTGCTTTATAATTTTCTTCTCTATGAAAGAGAAAAATGATACAGATACTTTTGG
Source organism: Brachyspira murdochii (assembly GCA_020722965.1). Lineage (GTDB taxonomy): Bacteria > Spirochaetota > JAAYUW01 > JAAYUW01 > JAAYUW01 > Exilispira. Next base: position 36,634 of record DYJT01000020.1, read on the forward strand.
CAAGGTAATTCTCGTGACTGGAAAAGTTACAATTCAAAAACTAGGCAGTGATGAAAATCAAGATTTAAAAATAAACACGATAATTCTACTTGGTGACACAATTGAAACATTTGAAGAATCAAAGGCAGAAATACTTTTAACTGATAATAAAACAAAAGTAATAATAATGGGGAAAACCAGAGTAAAGCTTTCATCATTACTAAATCCTGAAAAGAAAAAACAGACGATTATTTCGATTTTTTTTGGCTCAATAACATCATTAGTACAACAATTGACTGGTTCTACTATTTATGTTATACAAACACCTAATGGCACAGCATCTGTTAGAGGAACAGAGTTTTCAGTAAGTGTAAGTGATACATTGGATACCAGTGTAGTTGTTACAGAAGGAACAGTTGCCTATCAAAAAGAAGAGAATGGGCAAACTTTGAACATAAGCCAGAATCAATATTGTGTAACAGAGATAGATTCTCCTCCACAAATTTCTGAAGGGTCTTTTGATAATCAATCTTGGTTAACCGATAGAAATAATCAATTTGAACAGAATTCTCAGGAAAAATCTGAATTTGTCATAAAAAATTTATTTAATATAGTAAAGTTAGTTGCTAATTTGATTAATGAAGCTAGGAATTTTTCTAAAGAATCGTTGATTTTTAAATTGTTAAAAGGAAACCTAACTCCATCTGATATTTTTAAGTTTCTGTCTCAAAAAAAATCTCTGGTAGTCAAAGTTTATGAATTTTATTATCGATTAAATCTATTTGATACAACAGTATTGGGTTTTTATAGATTTTTTGATTTTTTATCTAGATTTAATGATAACTTTAACGAAGAAAAACAAAAATGCTGGGAGATACATTTAGAACTTTCTACATTAATTTCTAAAATATTGCAAATTTATAGGGCTATCTGGTTTTTATATTAAAAAAAATGGTGGCTTTTTTTGCCACCATTATTAAAATTTTTCAGAAAGTTAAGCTTTAGTTTAAGAATTAGTTATTTGGTTCATATCCTGCTATCATGAAAAACTGCATCAATCCA